>CAZVVN010000001.1:0-102324 GCA_964630665.1 uncultured Acidiferrobacteraceae bacterium
AGAACACAGACAGGCACTGGAGAAATACGCCATTGACCTGACTGCGCGCGCCGAGCAGGGCAAACTCGATCCGGTGATCGGTCGTGATGATGAGATCAGGCGGACTGTACAGGTACTTCAGCGGCGAACAAAAAATAACCCCGTGTTGATTGGAGATCCGGGTGTCGGAAAAACAGCGATCGTCGAAGGTCTGGCGCAGCGCATCATCAACGGCGAGGTTCCGGAAGGTCTACGCGGTAGACGCCTGTTGTCATTGGACATGGGTTCATTGATCGCGGGGGCCAAGTTCCGGGGTGAGTTCGAAGAACGGCTCAAGGCGGTCCTTAACGATCTCAGCAAGCAGGAAGGGCAGATCATTCTGTTTATCGACGAACTGCACACCATGGTTGGCGCCGGCAAGGCAGAAGGGGCCATGGATGCTGGAAATATGCTCAAACCGGCGCTGGCCCGGGGCGAGTTGCATTGCATCGGTGCAACGACTCTGGATGAATACCGCAGTCATCTGGAAAGAGACGCCGCATTGGAACGTCGATTCCAGCGGATCGTGGTTGGAGAGCCCGGAGTGGAAGACACGATTGCGATACTGCGTGGTCTGAAGGAAAAGTACGAAGTGCATCACGGTGTCGATATCACGGACCCGGCTATCGTGGCCGCAGCCACACTGTCGCACCGTTATATCACTGACCGGAAACTACCGGACAAGGCGATCGACCTGGTCGATGAAGCTGCCAGCCGTATTCGAATGGAGATCGACTCAAAGCCCGAGTCGATGGACCGGCTCGATCGACGCCTGATTCAATTGAAGATCGAACGGGAGGCACTGAGAAAAGACACTGACGAAGCGACGCGCAAGCGCCTCGGTAGCCTGGAACAGGCAATCGTGGGGCTGGAGCGGGAATACGCTGATCTCGAAGAAATCTGGAACTCGGAGAAGGCTGCCGTATATGGAGCCCAGCATGTCAAGGAGGCGCTCGACCGGGCTCGACAGGAACTCGAAACAGCGAGGCGGGCGAGTGATCTGGCCCGGATGTCGGAGTTGCAGTACGGCCGCATTCCAGAACTGGAAAAACAATTACAGGTCGCTGATAACGCCGAGGAAGACACCCGGTTGCTGCGCAACAAGGTTACTGATGAGGAAATTGCTGAAGTAGTTGCCCATTGGACGGGTATCCCAGTGTCGAAAATGCTCGAGGGTGAGCGTGACAAGCTGCTCAGAATGGAAGAGGAGATCCATCAGCGGGTGATCGGGCAGGAAGAGGCTATCGGTGCCGTCGCAAATGCAATACGGCGATCTCGGGCCGGATTGTCGGATCCGAATCGACCATATGGCTCTTTCTTGTTCCTTGGCCCGACCGGTGTCGGCAAGACCGAGCTCTCCAAAGCTCTGGCCGGATTTCTTTTCGACACCAGCCAGGCCCTGGTTCGGATCGATATGTCGGAATTCATGGAGAAGCACTCTGTGGCCAGACTGATCGGCGCCCCCCCGGGTTACGTCGGTTACGAAGAAGGAGGCTACCTGACCGAGGCAGTCAGGCGCAGGCCCTACTCAGTGATTCTCATGGATGAAGTTGAAAAGGCCCATGCCGATGTCTTCAATATATTGCTGCAGGTGCTGGATGATGGCCGACTTACCGATGGCCATGGACGGACGGTAGATTTCCGCAACACGGTTATCATCATGACGTCGAATCTGGGGTCTGACCTGATTCAGGAACTGGCAGGTGAGGCGAACTACCAGAAGATGAAGGATTCAGTTATGGATGTGGTGGCGATGCACTTCAGGCCGGAGTTCATCAATCGGGTCGATGACATGGTGGTGTTCCATCCACTCAATCGTCGCCAGTTGAAGGACATTGCCAGAATCCAGATCCACCAGCTCTGCGCCCGCCTGGCCGACCGGGAACTCGAGCTTGAGGTCAGTAATACGGCGCTCGAACGTCTTGCCGAGTTGGGGTTTGATCCGGTCTATGGTGCACGGCCACTCAAGCGGGCTGTCCAGAGGGAACTGGAGAATCCCCTGGCCCAGGGCATTCTGTCGGGGCAGTTCAAGGCGGGAGACAACATCGCCATCGACCTGGAAGGGGAGAACTTCAGCTTCACAACCCAGGTTGCAACCGAGTCGCAGGTGGCCTGATCGTCTAATCAAACAGGTGCAATGCCTGATGCGGCAGGACCACAGCCAGCCGCATTCGGTCTTGGATGAGACGCCTGGCGACAGTAGAATCTGTTCTGGTTCCCGCGGGGGTGTGCTCCTAGACAATGAAGGCGATGATACTGGCGGCCGGAAAGGGTACCCGGGTGCGTCCACTGACCCACAAGATGCCCAAGCCTATGATCCCGGTCCTGGGTAAACCGGTCATGGAATACCTGGTCGAACAGCTGGGTCGTCACCGGTTCGACCAGATCATGGTGAACGTCAGTCACCTTGCCCATTCGATAGAAAGTTATTTTGGCGATGGTCGCCGCTGGGGGGTCGAGATTGGTTACTCCTTTGAAGGCCATCTGCACAATGGAGAAACTGTTGCCCAGCCGATCGGCTCAGCTGGCGGCATCCGAAGAATCCAGGACTTCGGGGGGTTTTTCGACAACACGTTCCTAGTGGTCTGTGGCGATGCTTTGATCGACCTGGACCTGACCGATGCGCTCCGCAAACACTGGAAATCCGGTGCGATCGCCAGCATGGTGGTTAAGAAGGTGCCGATGCAGAAGGTCTCCAGATATGGCGTTGTGGTCTGTGACAATTTGGGTCGGGTTGAATCTTTCCAGGAAAAACCGACTGTTGACGAGGCTCGATCCAATCTCGTTAATACCGGGATTTATATCTTTGAGCCGGAGGTCATAGACTTTATACCGCCTGATGTGCAATACGACATTGGCGGGGATCTGTTTCCTTTACTCGTTTCGGAGGGACTGTACGCCATCGAGGCGCCTTTGAACTGGATCGACATCGGTGAGTTGAGCGACTACTGGGAAGCCAACCAGCAGTTGATGCGTGGGCAACTCAAGGGTGCTCGCATGCCCGGAGAAGAACAGCTGCCGAAGATCTGGACCGGCCTTAATGTCAGCGTCGATTGGGATGGGATTCGGGCTGAGGGACCGATCTACATCGGCTCCGGCACCAGCATCGAGCCGGGTTGCGAGATCATCGGGCCTACCTGGATCGGTCAGGGTTGCCACCTTGAAAGCGGTGCGCGCATCTCGCGCAGCATACTGTTCGAATACAGCCGAATCGGTTCCCGAGGCCGTGTCACCGAGTCGCTGGTCTTTGGTCGCAACTGTGTGGACCAGGACGGTAACTCCACGCCGGATCCAGACGGGAATCTGGATTGGGTTGGTGATGCGAGGGATGCCAGTGTTGATCCCGGCAAAAGGGGCTGAGCCCGCAGGACCCTGGCTTTCGGGTGCCCGTCCAGAGGGGCTATGTGGTCAGAGTTGCCATATCTGGGTAGTAGGCCCGATTGTTTTGCCAGGCTGAAGTCGCGCCCTGAGGATTTCGAGGTCGAGGAACTCCTCGGCTTGCAACCGGATGGGGATGGCGAGCACTACCTGCTGAAAATCCGCAAGCGAAATCGCAACACGATGGATGTTGCGCGCGAGATCGCTGACCACCTCGGGGTACGGCTGCTGGACGTCGGCTATGCTGGACTGAAAGACCGGCGAGCCGTGACCAGTCAGTGGTTCAGTGTGCCGGCAAAAGCGTTCGAGAATTCTCCACCCTTGACTTCGGTTGACGGCTGGGAAGTGCTGGATCATGAACGACACCGACGAAAGTTGCGTCGCGGCAGTCACCTCGGCAACCGGTTTACCATCCAGCTGTCCGATTTCAGGGGCTCTCCCGGCAAACTTGCCTGCAAAGTTTCTGAACTGCGCCGCACGGGTTTCCCGAACTATTTCGGCGAGCAGCGTTTCGGAGTGAATTATTCAAACGTTGAGCGGGCCCGGCTGGAGCTTGGCAGAGCCCGAGGCTCATTTCGCAGCACAGCGGATAAGATGATGCTCTCGGCGGCCCGCAGCTGGTTGTTCAACGCGGTGCTCGGCCACCGCCTTCGCGATCACACCTGGGTCGAGGTGTTGGCTGGCGAGGTTCTGGTGCTCAGCGGCAGCCGATCACATTTTGTTGCCGAAGATGGTGACTTGTCGCTTGCAGCCCGAGTCAAGGCGTTTGATCTGCACACCAGTGGTCCTCTGTGGGGTCAAGGTGCAGCACTTATGGGCAGGGCATGGTCTCGGGAACGGGGCTGGCTTGGCAATGAACCTGAGTTGCTGGATGCGCTGGAGACCTCCACGGTAGCACCTGCCCGCAGGGCACTGCGAGCGACAGTGGACAATATATCACTCGACTGGCCGGCGGCAGATTCGCCGCGTTTGTCATTTACCCTGGGCCGTGGCAGCTACGCTACTGCCGTGATCAGGGAACTGGCAGTGACCCAGTGAGGCCTGGGTTCAGCTTGCCAGTAGGCTCGCCCGAGTCAGCAGATCGTTGACTCTCTGAACGTAAGCGGCCGGCTGCGATAGTTTTGCACCTTCACTCAGGGCCGCCTGGTCAAATAATACCATCGACCATTCTTCCAGCTTATCGTGTTCCGGGGTCAATTGCCTGATCAGTGGGTGGTCGGGATTGATCTCCATGATCGGTTTTGCCTCAGGGGCTTCCTGGCCCATCGATTGCAGTATCCGCTCCAGGTTGCCGCCAAGATCGTGTTCGTCGGCTACCAGGCAGGCTGGTGAGTCTGTCAGACGATGGCTGACCCGCACCGACTTGACCTTCTCACCCAGGAGGTTCTCGATTTTTTCCACGAGTCCAGCCAGATCTTTTTCTCTTTCTTGGGATTCCTTCTTTTTCTCGTTGTCGGTGAAATCGTCCAGGTCCAGGGCACCCTTTGCCACTGACTTGAGGGCTTTATCATCGTATTCGTTCAGAGAAGTCACCAGCCACTCATCTACCGGATCGCTGAGCAGAAGCACCTCGATGTCGTTCTTGCGGAAGATCTCCAGATGCGGTGAGCTGCTGGCAGCACCGTGTGAATCCGCGGTGATGAAATAAATGCCCTTCTGCTTCATCGGCATTCGCTTGACGTAATCAGCCAGAGAGACGTTCTGTGTGTTGTTGTCACCGTGGGTAGAAGAAAAACGCAACAGGTCGGCCAGTGTTTTCTGGTTGTCGTGATCTTCGACTAGGCCTTCTTTCAGAACTTTGCCGTATTCTTTCCAGAACCCGGCATATCTGTCAGGTTCCTTGTCAGCCAGACGTTTGAGTTCGGCGAGGATCTTCTTGACCGACGCGTTACGAATCCGTTCAATGTCTTTATTGTCCTGCAGATACTCGCGCGACACGTTCAGAGGGAGGTCGGCTGCGTCAACGACACCACGAACGAACCGTAGATAGCTGGGCACCAGGTATTTGGCATCATCGAGAATGAAAATTCGACGGACATAGAGATTGATCCCGTGACGTTGTTCGCGGTCCCACAGGTCGAACGGTGCCTTGGATGGAATGAACAGCAAGGAAATGTACTCGAGGTTGCCCTCGACCCGGTTATGCAGGGTCACGAGTGGGGTTTCGGTGTCGTAACTGATCGTCGAATAGAACTGGTTGTATTCTTCTTCACTGATCTCGGACTTTGCCCGTGCCCACAACGCGGAACCCTTGTTGACCGTTTCCAATTCACCTTTCTTCTTCTCGTCCTCGTCCGGCATGCGAATCGGCAGTGAGATGTGATCGGAGTATTTGCCTATGATTGAGCGCAGTCGAAAGGCATCGGCAAATTCCTCGTCGTTCTTGCGCAGATGCAGAGTAATTTCAGTCCCGCGGTCGGCCCGTTCCATATTTTCGATTGTGTATTCTCCGCTACCATCTGAGGTCCAGCATACACCCTGGTCCGGCGCTTCACCGGCACGCCGACTGACGAGTTCAACTTTGTCGGCCACCAGGAACACCGAATAGAAACCGACGCCAAACTGCCCGATCAGGCGGGCATCTGCAGACTGATCACCACTCAATGAATCCAGGAACTGTCGGGTACCGGAACGGGCGATTGTTCCGATATTCTCGACAACTTCTTCGCGAGTCATACCGATTCCATTGTCCCGCACGGTGACTGTTTTGGCTTTTTTGTCTACGCTGACGTGCAACGACAGTTCATCTCCGCCCTCCATCAGACTCTCTTCGGTCAGGGCTGAAAACCGCAAGCGGTCGCAGGCGTCGGAACCGTTGGAGATCAACTCACGCAGAAAGATCTCTTTGTTTGAGTACAGCGAGTGGATCATCAGGTGAAGCAGTTGCGTCACCTCTGTCTGAAAACTGTGCGTTTCGACTGCTTGATCAGTTGTCATTGATCTGGTTCCTTGTAACCCTGGATCGAGGGGATTCCTGGCATTAATTTAATAAAGATAAGGTTGATGGCCAGAAAATCAAGGTCCAGCTGAACGGTTTGCTCAGCCCGCAATGTGTCCGGGCCCACCCGGTTCGCTGTGGATTTCCGGTAGAATCCGCTTTCGCGCTGTCGGATGACTCGGGGCATGGCGCAGTCTGGTAGCGCACCTGCTTTGGGAGCAGGGAGTCGGGGGTTCAAATCCCTCTGCCCCGACCATTATGTGGAAACCTCAGGAGAGCCGGGCGCCCGTAGCTCAACCGGATAGAGCAACGGCCTTCTAAGCCGTAGGTTACAGGTTCGAGTCCTGTCGGGCGCGCCAGGTTTACCCAACCGGAACCCGGGTTTGCCTTAGGCGGCTGGCTTTAAGCTTATGATTTGTTGGATAATCGCGGGGCCATCCCGGCGAGTGTGGTGATCGTAGCTCAGTTGGTAGAGCCCCGGATTGTGGTTCCGGTCGTCGTGGGTTCGAGTCCCATCGGTCACCCCAATTTATTGGTACAAAGCAAAAGGTAGAGTACCTGTGAAATATGGCACTGTGGGCCGTTAGCTCAGTTGGTAGAGCAGCTGACTCTTAATCAGCGGGTCGCAGGTTCGATCCCTGCACGGCCCACCAGATATTGCCGTCATCTTAAGAATCGACTGAAGTGGAGACTGCCGTCGTATACTGATTACCGATCGTCCCACTTTGTCCCAGGTAAGGCACAAGCGAAAGTGGCGGAACTGGCAGACGCGCTGGCTTTAGGTGCCAGTGGGGCAACCCGTGGGAGTTCGAATCTCCCCTTTCGCACCAGTACCCGAATTGATCAATAATCTCTTTAATCTGTCAGAACAGGAACCCGCGATATGGACGTCTCTGTAGAATCAACCGGTGCTATAGAACGGCGCCTGACGATCAAGGTGCCGGCTACTGAACTGGACCAGAACATCCAGTCCAGGCTGGCCCGACTGGCCAAAACGGTAAAACTTCCGGGTTTTCGCCCCGGCAAAGTACCGCTGAAGGTTGTGGAAGCCCGGTTCTCCGAGCAGGTGCTGCAGGAGGCGGCCGAGGAGTTGATCGGTTCCAGTTATCGCGATGCGGTCGTCCAGGAGTCGGTCGAAGCTGCCGGTCCACCAGCCATAGAACCGACAACGATGATCAGGGGCAAGGATCTTGAATACGTGGCAACACTGGAGGTGTTTCCCGAGATTCCACGGCTCGATATCAAGGGTCGCGAGATCGAAAAGAAGACCTGCAAGGTCGAGAGTGCAGACGTGGATCGTACGATCGAAACACTGCGCAAGCGCCGAACGACTTGGGAGCCCGGTGAAACGCCGGCTGCAGAGGATGACAGGCTGTTGATCGACTTTAGGGGCACCATCGACGATCAGCCATTTGAAGGTTCAGAGGCGGAAAATTATCCCGTCGTGATCGGTGGTGGTACCCTGCTGAAAGAATTCGAGGAACAGCTGACCGGCACATCGGTCGGAGACAGTGTTACGGTAAATCTGACCTTTCCTGAGGATTATCCTAAATCCGAGATAGCGGGAAAGGCTGCACAGTTCAACGTGGAGGTTCGCGAGGTCGGAAAACCTGGATTACCGGAACTGGATGAAGACTTTATCAAAAGTTTCGGTGTTGAAGAGGGTACGGAGCCGGCATTTCGAAAACAGATCCTGGAAAACCTCGAACGGGAGCGGGATCAACGGATCAGGAATGATATCCGAATGGCAGTGATCGAGGCATTGATCGAGGACAACGAGTTTGATTTGCCTGGTAGCATGGTCGAGGAGGAAATCGATCGTGCAGTTATGGCCTCCCGCAGCCAATTGCAACAGCAAGGGCTCCCATCTGATGGTCCAGTTGATCGAGAACTGTTCCAGGATTCCGCATCACGCAGGGTAAAGGTCGGACTGGTCATGCATGAGATTGTGAAGCAGCGTGAGATCAAACCCGATGAAGCTGCGGTACGCAAGCGACTGGACGAGATGGCCTCTGGTTATGATGACCCTCAGCAGTTCATCAACTGGTACCGGGAGGATCGCAGTCGCCTGGCACAGATCGAGGCAGCAGTGGTCGAAGATCAGGTTGTCGAGGCGTTGATTGAAGAAGCGCAGGTGACAGAGACTGCCGTGAGTTTTGAGGCTTTCATGGACCCTGCGGGGACGGCCACCGCGTAATAGTGAAGCCAGTCGAAACGAGCATGCAAATAGAGGTGAAGACGTGACAAGACACGAGAAGTTGTATCGGGATACAGAGCCGCAGAACCTGGGGTTGGTACCTATGGTGATCGAGACCACCGGGCGCGGCGAGAGAGCTTATGATATCTATTCCAGATTGCTCAAGGAGCGGGTAATCTTCATTGTCGGCCCCATTGCCGATCATATGGCCAACCTGATCGTTGCACAGTTGCTGTTTCTGGAGTCAGAGAACCCTGACAAAGATGTTCATCTGTACGTCAATTCTCCGGGGGGAGAGGTCAATGCGGGCCTGGCAATTTACGATACCATGCAGTTCATTCGGCCCGATGTCAGCACTGTCTGCACCGGCCAGGCTGCCAGTATGGGTGCAGTTGTTCTTGCTGGTGGCGCGCCGGAAAAGCGTTTCGCACTTCCACATTCCCGTATCATGATTCATCAGCCATGGGGTGGTTTTCAGGGCCAGGCTACGGATATCGATATCCATGCCCGGGAGATCCTGCGCATGCGCGAGCGCCTGAACCAGATTCTCGCCGACCATACCGGTCAGCAACTTGACAGCGTGCAAGCCGATACGGAACGTGATAATTTTATGAGCGGTGAAGAGGCTGTCGAATACGGTATTATCGATCGTGTAATCAGTTCTCGGGAGGACTAACTGCGTGACGGGATTTTGTCAACTGCCGGATTTCTTGCAATCCGGTGACAAAGACTGCATCTTTTGGGCTAAGGCTCTGTTTACGCCCACCCGGCGATTGGGTTCTGACAGAACCGGACAGGATTAACCACTGATCCAGCGGAGGTGGTATGGCCGATAAAGACGGCGATAATAAAGGCGATAAACTTCTCTATTGCTCTTTCTGTGGAAAGAGCCAACACGAAGTCAGGAAGCTGATTGCGGGCCCGTCTGTGTTTGTCTGCGATGAGTGCGTAGAGTTGTGTAACGAGATCATCCGCGAAGAAATCGAAGACAGTGAAACCGAAGATTCCCTGGAATCAACCTACCCGACACCACAGGAAATCTGCAACCGACTTGATGAATACGTCATCGGGCAAGCAGAAGCGAAGAAGGTGCTATCTGTCGCTGTCTACAATCATTACAAAAGAATCGAGCATGCTGAAGCTGTGGGCGAGGTAGACATCTCGAAAAGTAACATCTTGATGATCGGACCAACCGGCTCAGGTAAGACCCTTCTGGCCGAAACGCTTGCCCGGGAACTCAACGTTCCGTTTACTATTGCCGACGCAACCACTCTTACAGAAGCCGGCTATGTAGGTGAAGACGTTGAGAACATCATCCAGAAGCTCCTCCAGAAATGTGATTACGATGTGGAGAAAGCACAGGTCGGCATCGTATATATTGATGAGATCGACAAGATCTCCCGCAAGTCCGACAACCCGTCTATTACCCGGGATGTTTCTGGTGAAGGCGTTCAGCAGGCACTGCTCAAGCTGATCGAAGGTACGATCGCCTCCGTACCACCGCAGGGAGGCAGAAAGCACCCTCAGCAGGAGTTTCTGCAGGTTGACACCCGCAACGTGCTTTTCATCTGTGGGGGCGCCTTCTCAGGGTTAGAAAAGGTCATCCAGGAGCGTTCGGAAAAATCCGGCATCGGTTTCGGTGCCGACATCAAGAGCAAGTCAAATGAAAACAGCGTTGGCGAACTCCTCCGTGACTTGGAACCTGAAGATCTGATCAAGTACGGATTGATCCCGGAATTCGTTGGTCGCATGCCGGTAGTGGCTACTCTGGAAGAACTCGACGAGCTGGCGTTGATCACGATTCTTACCGAACCCAAAAACGCACTGGTCAAGCAATACAGTAAGTTGTTTGAATTGGAAGGCGTAGAGCTCGAGATACGAGACGACGCTCTCAAAGCGGTCGCAAAAAAAGCAATGGACAGAAAAACCGGCGCAAGAGGGCTTCGTTCTATCGTGGAAAAAGCTCTGTTGGAGACCATGTTTGAACTGCCTTCCATGAAAAATGTCGGGAAAGTCACGGTTGATGCGAGCGTGATCAAAGAGGGATCACAGCCGCTCTACGTGTACCAGGACGAGCAACGTAACGTTTCTCGTCAGTCCTGATCTTGTCCCGGAATACATTTTGTCCTTGAAAGAAGGGCACAGCGCCCTCACATGATCTACAGCGGGCGCTTTTACAATCGCCAGATGCAGAGTGCCTCCCACGAACCGGCCGCGAGATTACGGAATTTGATATGACTGATGAGATGACAACAGACACCCAGTTGCCCCAGGTCCGGTACGCGATGCTGCCTCTGCGCGACGTCGTCGTCTTTCCGCACATGGTCATTCCGTTGTTCGTGGGGCGGGAAAAGTCGATCAAAGCTCTGGATGACGCCATGGAATCCGGCAAGCAGATCTTTCTGGCAGCACAGCATGATGCGGCAGATGATGATCCGTCTCCCGAGCATATCTACGAAGTTGGCACAGTGGCCAACATTCTTCAGTTACTCAAGCTTCCTGACGGTACCGTCAAGGTTCTGGTTGAGGGGACCTCCAGGGCTGCTATTGTCCGATATGTCCAGACGGAAGAGACCTTTGAGGTCGACGCGGTTGCCATCAATGATGAGACCATCGATGAAAGAGAGGCGGAGGTTCTGATTCGTACGGTAGTTTCAGAGTTCGAGCAGTACGTCAAACTTAACCAGAAAATCCCCCCGGAAGTGCTGACCTCGCTGAGCGGGATAGAAGATACCGGACGCCTGGCCGACACCATCGCCGCACACCTGACGTTACGCAACGAAGAGAAACAGAAAATTCTCGAGTTCGGAAGTTCCCGCGAGCGCCTTGAGCATATCCTCGGGATCATGGAATCAGAAATCGATCTTCTACAGGTCGAAAAGCGAATTCGTGGACGCGTCAAGAAACAGATGGAGAAGAGTCAGCGTGAGTACTATTTGAATGAACAGATGAAAGCAATTCAGAACGAGCTCGGGGAGATGGAGGACGTTCCCAGCGAGATGGATGAGTTGCAGCAAAAGATCGAGCAATCAGGAATGTCCAAGGAGGCTCTGGAGAAGGCCCAGTCCGAACTGAAGAAGCTTCGAATGATGTCGCCTATGTCTGCAGAAGCGACGGTGGTGCGCAACTATATCGAATGGCTGGTTCAGGTCCCATGGAAAAAACGAAGCCGGGTACTCAAAGACCTGGTAAAGGCAGAGCAGATTCTGGAAGACGACCATTATGGTCTGGTCAAGGTCAAGGAACGAATCCTGGAATACCTCGCGGTGCAGCAGAGGATCAAAAAGGTTAAGGGCCCGATTCTGTGCCTGGTAGGCCCTCCGGGTGTTGGTAAAACCTCACTGGGAGAGTCTATAGCCCGCGCGACTAACCGTAAGTTTGTGCGCATGTCCCTGGGAGGTATGCGGGACGAAGCGGAGATCCGTGGGCATCGTCGTACGTATATCGGCTCTCTACCCGGCAAGATCCTCCAGAACATGGCCAAGGCCGGCATGCGTAATCCACTTTTTATGCTGGATGAAGTCGACAAGATGTCGATGGATTTCCGCGGTGATCCATCTTCGGCGTTGCTGGAGGTCCTTGATCCCGAGCAGAACCACAAGTTCGGTGACCATTACCTTGAAGTCGACTATGACCTGTCCGAGGTCATGTTCGTCGCTACAGCTAATACGCTCAATATCCCCAGCCCACTACGGGACCGAATGGAGGTCATTCGGATCTCGGGCTATACGGAAGACGAAAAGATAAACATTGCGACCCGTTACCTGGTGGAGAAGCAGAAAAAGAACAATGGTCTTAAGCCGGATGAGATTTCGTTCAGCAGGAGCGCGCTGGTAGATATCGTCCGCTATTACACCCAGGAGGCGGGTGTCAGGTCACTGGAACGGGAGATTGCAAAGATCTGCCGGAAGGTCGCAAAGGAACTGTTGCTGGATGACAGCCGGCAGGCTATCTCGGTGAGCAACCGCTCTCTGCAGAAGTACCTCGGGGTGCGGCAGTATCGGTATGGCAAGGCCGAGGAAGGTAACCGGGTTGGGCAGGTCACCGGGTTGGCCTGGACCGAGGTGGGCGGGGAACTTCTCAGTATCGAAGCCGCGGTCATGCCGGGCAAGGGCAAGCAGAGTTACACCGGCAAACTCGGAGATGTGATGCAGGAATCGATTCAGGCAGCTATGACGGTTGTGCGAACCCGTTCCAGGCAGTACGGCATCAAGCTCGATTTCTACCAGCAGCAGGATGTGCATATTCATGTGCCCGAGGGAGCCACCCCAAAGGACGGCCCCAGTGCGGGCATTGGAATGTGCACCGCGGTGCTGTCGGCTATCACCGATATCCCTGTTAGGTCTGACATTGCCATGACAGGTGAAATCACGCTGCGTGGTGAAGTGCTTCCGGTCGGTGGGCTGAAGGAAAAGCTGCTGGCAGCTCATCGCGGTGGGGTCAAGCGCGTACTGATCCCCCACGAGAACGAAAAGGACCTGGCTGAAATTCCAAACAACGTCAAGAGTGGGCTCGACATCCAGCCGGTGCGATGGATCGACGAGGTCTTTGCCTGTGCCTTGGAACGATTACCTGAACCGCTTGGAGACGAGCCCGAGACACCCGCAGCAGAGACGGGTTCCGAAGAAGATCCCGCCGAGCGTGACCGACAGCCGGTCGCGCACTGAACCTTTGAACGGCGGAATCGGGCACATAACAGGCGGGTTCCTGTCCACAGTTGGATCTATTCTTGACACCATCGGCTCTGGTTTGCGGCGGGGAGGCTCCGTTTCCGTTGTCGGGTTTGGCACATTTTTCACCAGTGATCGACCCCCCAGAGCGGCGGTGCAATCCGCTCACTGCTGAGCCCATACAGATTGCTGCTAGCTGTGTTCCGGAGTTCAAAGCTGGCAAACAAGTAAAGGATGCCGTAAACTCGTAGGCCTTTTCGGGTGCTTAGCTCAGTTGGGAGAGCGTCGCCCTTACAAGGCGAAGGTCGCAGGTTCGAACCCCGCAGCACCCACCAAGGCCTGCGGTATGCTGTCTTACGGACATTTTGCTAGAACGCCGGAGCGGTAGTTCAGTTGGTTAGAATACCGGCCTGTCACGCCGGGGGTCGCGGGTTCAAGTCCCGTCCGCTCCGCCAATCTTGAGACAAGAACCAGGCGCCCACGGTATCCGTGTGAGCGCCCAGAGGACCTGCCGCCGGTTTCCACACACTGTAAACCGATGAGGTGTTATCTTGAACGCGCCTACCCAATACAATAGGGCAGTGGAACTGCTGGCTGGGAACAGGAAGCCTTTCGGTTTGGGCAGCCCAAACAAGGGTGAGAAACGACAACAATGCTGATTACAATTCGAGAAAGAGCATCCGGCGTCATAGGCTGGACCATCGCCGGTGTCATTATCCTTGTCTTTGCGGTGTGGGGAGTTGGCTCTTATTTCGAAGGTGTATCAAAGATCATTGTCGCAACTGCGGATGACATCGAAATAGACCAGGAGATGTACCAGCAGGCGTTGACCGAAAGTCGTCGCCGGATGGTCCAGATGATGGGGCGTAACGTCGATACCGAACTGTTTGCCAGTACCGCTTTCAAGCGCCGGGTAATCGAGGATCTGTTGAACAATACACTTCAGACGGAATATCTTCTTTCCATGGGTTACCGGATCAGCGACGCTCAACTGGCGGCAATCATACAGAACACGCCTGTATTTCAATCAGATGGGGTGTTTGATCGTGAGCGATATGAAATTCTGATCCAGAATGCGGGGATGTCAGTGCTGGGCTATGAGCAGCAACAGCGCCGGCAGGGTGCCGTAGATCAATTGATGAATGGCTTTGCCCAAAGTGCATTCGTGGCCCCAAACTCTGTTGATAGTGCCTGGAAGCTTCTTGGACAGCGGCGCAAGGCAACCTATACCACGCTTGAACTTGACCAGTTCCTGGATCAGGTCGAGATTTCCGAAGCGTCTATAGCGGAAGAATACCAGTCTAATCGGGATGCCTATTTCAAGCCGGCCGAGGTTCGGATTGAGTATCTCAAGCTGTCGGTCGAAGAACTCGGTGAAGACTTAGAGTCGGATGAGTCTGAACTTCGGGGCGTCTACGATGAAAACCCAGAGCGGTTCGTTCAACCGGGTAGTCGCAGTGCCAGTCACATCCTGATCAAGATCGAACAGGGTGCAGACGAGAATGTTGTTGATCAGGCCAGGGTCAATGCCACTGAAATCGCCACTCGTGCTCGCGCTGGCGAGTCATTCTCGGAGCTTGCAAAAAGGTATTCAGAAGACCCGGGGTCAGCGGGGCTTGGCGGAACACTCGGCATCGTCAGGCCCGGAACTATGGTGAAACCGTTTGAAGATGCGGTCTTTTCACTACGCGAAGGAGATATCAGTGATCCAGTCAGAACCGAGTACGGGTTTCACGTCATTCAACTGGATAAGGTAACGGAGTCCCGCGTCCAGCCTTTCGATCAGGTGCGTGAAGAAATTGGAAAGGAGGTCCGGCGACTCCGGGCCGAGGAGCAGTTCAACGAGTTGGCAGAGGTCTTCGGCAACGTGGTATTTGAGCAGCCCGATTCGCTGGACCCAGCGGCGGAACAGGTGGGCCTGGGCTTGAAACGCAGTGGATGGTTTGCCCTTAACAATGGTAAAGGTATTGCCTCTGCAAAAGCCGTACGAGATGCCGCGTTCAATGACGAGGTTCTGGTTGACGGGCTGAATAGCGAGCTGATCGAACTCGATGCTGACACACTGGTTGCTCTCCGCAAGCTGGATTACCGGGAGCGCCGTCAGCTGTCTCTGGCCGAGGCCAAGCCGGAAATCGAAAAGTTGCTGCGTGACCAGAAAGCGTCAGCGGCAATGGACATTGAAGGTCAAGCCCTGCTGGACCAGCTTGGGTCCGGTGCCGACTGGGATCAGCTGCTGCGGGACAAGCAGTTGGGCAGTGTCAAGCTGCCTGAGAACGAAGAAGGTCTGGTCGAGCCTCTAGAACAAGCGATCGCAGCCCAGGTCTATGAACTAGCAGCGCCGGATAGCGGTGCGGTCTCCTATGGCGGTGAGCGGATCAGTCCCGCCCGGTTCGCTATCTTTCGGTTGGAGCGGGTGGTCTATGGTGACCCGGCCATGATGAGTGACGAACAGCGTCTCGCAGTTGAGAGATTGCTGCTTGCCCGGCGTGGTAACGAGCTGATTCTGGGATGGCGTCGAGGTTTACGCCAAAGGGCCAACGTTCAGATCAACGAAGAGCAACTGTAACAGCCCACGGCTGAGTGCCGGCCTAAAGCCGAGCCGCGAGTCCGAAATCAGCGAAGCTCGGCAAAGTGCGGGCTGATCCCTACGCTGTTGAAACCGCCGTCTACATAGGTGATTTCCCCGGTGATTCCAGAGGCCAGGTCTGAACATAGGAATGCTGCCGCGTTGCCGACTTCATCGATACTGACCCCGCGACCCAAAGGCGTTGTATTATCGTAGAAGCTCATCATTTTCTTAAAACCCTTGATACCTGAGGCCGCTAGTGTTCTGATCGGGCCGGCTGAAATGCCATTGACCCGGATGCCCTGTGGACCCAGCGATTGCGCCAGATAGCGAACGTTGGCTTCCAGACTGGCCTTGGCCAGACCCATCACGTTGTAGGCTGGCATCGACCGCTGGGAACCGATGTAGGTGAGGGTGAGCAGGGCTGCATCGCGACCCTGCATCATCGGCAGTGCGCTTCTGGCAAGAGCTGCAAAACTGTACGAGCTGATCTCGTGAGCGGTATTGAATCCTTCTCGCGTTACAGCATCCAGGTACAGCCCGTCGAGCTCTTCGCGTGGCGCATAAGCAATGGAGTGTACCAGGACGTCCAGCCCTACCCAGTGCCGTCCAAGATTCTCAAACAGGTCATCGATTTCGGTATCGCTGCCAACATCACAGGGCAGGGTGAGATCGGACTCGAGCGCTGCTGCGAATTTTTCTACTCTGGTTTTAAGTTTTTCATTCTGGTAGGTGAAAGCCAGTTCTGCGCCTTGTCGACGCATTGCCTGGGCGATTCCCCAGGCAATAGACCGATCGCTGGCGAGTCCGGTAATGAGTACGTGTTTGCCATCAAGGAATCCCATGGTCCATATTTGCTCTAGCTGGTTTCAAATTCCTGTCACTTGTAGCCGAACCGATGGCCTGTTGTCAAAGAGCCACTAGAGCAACGTCGTTATGAACCAAACTATTGTCAGGCCTGTCCAGGCCGAGGCGAATAATCGGGCCGGAGAAATTGCAGCGCGGCTCGACCTGCCGCTCACAACTGGTATTGTCGAGGGCTACCGGTTTGTCCTGGAGGTCGCTGAAAATCAGCTGGCCATTCGCGATCTTCACCAGGCCCGCACGCGACCGGTCAGTATCCGTCTGCTAAAGCCAAGGGCACCGGGTAGGGGACGGGATTTGCTGGCCCGGGCGACGGGGCGGAATAGTAAGACCATTTTCGATGCCACCGCCGGCCTGGGCCGGGATGCGGCACATCTCGCCAGGCTGGGACGGAAGGTAACAGCAGTGGAACGCTCTCCTGTCCTGGCTGAGCTGTTGCGTGATGCAGTTGGTTCTCTTGGTCTCGGTTCAGGTCAGGGTTCGATCACGGTCCACTGCGGTGACAGCCAGTTGTTGTTGAAAGAGTTCCCACAGGTAGATGTCGTCTATCTTGACCCAATGTTTCCGGGTCGCGAAACTCAACATGCTGCATCCCGCAAAGAGCTGGAACTGTTACGGGGACTGGTCGGCTGTGACTCCGATGCCAAGGCCCTGGCGCGCCTGGCACGGACCTGTGCCGGTCGTCGTATGGTCGTGAAACGGCCGCGTTATGCAGAGCCGCTGGCTGGCGCTCCGGATTTCGTTGTGGCCGGCAGGGCCATTCGCTATGACGTTTACCTTTCGGTGCCTCAGTGACTGCCCCGCCGTGGTTCTATGGTCCAGGACTGAAGGAGCGGCCGGCTCTTTTTGACCTTGCACCTGAAGAGTCCAGACATCTGGCCGGATCCAGGCGACTGAGAGTCGGTGACGATATCACCGTATTTGACGGGGTCGGTACAACGGCGGCTGGGCAGGTGCTCGAGATTGATAGCCGACAGCTGAAGGTGCGGGTGGCACTTGCAGGCTACCAGAGCGTGGACGAGGATCTGCCCCGGATTCACCTGATGAGCGCGGTCCCTAAAGGGGACAGGCAATCTACGTTACTGGATATGGCGACCCAATTGGGAATGTCCGACTATACGCCACTGCTTTGTGAGCGAGGCGCCTCAGTACCGAGTGAACGCGCTACGGCCCGGTGGCAGAGAATCATGATCGAGGCCTGCAAGCAGAGTCGACGGCCCTGGATACCCAAGATCCATTCACCGGCGAGTTTGAAGACGGTCACCACCGGGAAGCATGGTGCGCGTCAGATGATGATCGTGGCTGATCTGACCGGTGGGCGAATGAGTCAGATTTCAGCGCTCTCCCTGGATGAAATTTTTCTGCTGGTGGGGCCCGAAGGTGGTTTCAGTTCAGCCGAGATTGGCCAGATCCATGAAACAGGTGCCACACTGGTCGCTCTTGGTTCCGCGCTTCTCCGAACCGAAACAGCGGCAGTAGCCCTTGTATCGACGACCCTGAATCTCCTGAGAGGAAGATCCTAGATTCCTTCGACCCGTCTTTGTTGTGCTTCGAGCTGAGCGATGGAGTGGGCCATGGAATGTGCACGTTCCTGCTCCCGGGCCACGATATCTGCAGGGGCCTTGTCGACAAAACTGCGGTTGGCGAGTTTGCCCTCGGTGCGCTGAAGATCCTTTTTAAGTTTATCGATCTCGCGGGTCAGTCGCGCCAGTTCTGCGTTACGGTCTATGACAGCACCCAGCGGCACTAGCACGGTCAGGGAGCCGACCAGTGCGGTTGCGCTTTCCGGGATCTTATCGTCACTTGTGAACTGAATGCTTTCCAGCCGCCCTAGCTCAACGAGCAGTGTCTTAAAGGCCTTTGTACGGTCCCGGTCAGTCGAGTCGCCTCCTTGTAAAAGAACGGGCAGTTGCCGGCGGGGGTCGATGTTCATCTCGCCGCGAATGTTGCGCAGGCTTGAGACCAGTGCCTGTACCCACTCGAGATCGCTCAGCGCATCGTCATCAATCAGAGCAGGGTTTTGGGTGGGGTATGGTTGAGTCATGATGGTTACCCCGGTGGGCCCACTTCGAGCTGCCACCCGCTGCCAGAGAGTCTCTGTAATGAATGGCATGATCGGGTGAAGTAACCTGAGGCAGGCATTCAGCGTGCTGGCGAGCGTCCACATTACGCTGAGTTTGCGCTTATCCGACAGGTTGTTGTCGGCTAGCTGGATCTTGGCGATCTCCAGGTACCAGCTGCAGTATTCGTCCCATACAAACGAGTGCAGGCCGAGCGCAATCTGGTCCAGGCGGTATTGCGCGATGGAGGTGCTGACGTCGCCAGCGATCTGCTGAAGTCGTGAAACGATCCAGCGCTCGGCCGGCCCCGGGTCTCCGGGATCTACCGGGTCTCCCAGGAGGGGTTCGGTGTTCATCAGCACAAATCGGGTCGCGTTCCAGAGCTTGTTACAGAAGTTGCGAAATCCCTCGATCCGGCCCAGGTCAAAGCGGATGTCCCGGCCCTGTGTTGCGAGACTGGCAAACGTAAAGCGCAAGGCGTCCGTGCCGTAGGATGGAATGCCTTCGGGAAACTGGCGTCTCGTATCCTCGGCGATGCGTTTCGCCATCTGTGGTTGCATCAGTCCAGATATACGTTTCTCGACCAGCGCTTCGAGCCCTATACCGTCGATGAGGTCAAGCGGGTCGAGCACATTGCCCTTCGATTTAGACATTTTCTGACCGTCTGCATCCCGGACCAGGCCGTGGACGTACACATCCTGAAAGGGAACCTCCCCGGTAAACTTCAATCCAAACATGATCATTCGGGCGACCCAGAAAAATATGATGTCAAACCCGGTCACCAGTACGCTGGTTGGGTAGAAAGTTTTCAGTTCAGGGGTCTTCTCGGGCCAACCCAGAGTAGAAAACGGCCATAGTGCTGAGGAGAACCAGGTATCCAACACATCCTCATCCTGGGACAGCGGTACTTCTGCGCCGTGCATGGCCCGCGCCTGCGTGAGTGCTGCCGATTCATCCCGTGCCACAAAAATATTACCGTCGCTGTCGTACCAGGCGGGAATTCGGTGGCCCCACCAGATCTGGCGCGAAATACACCAGTCCTGAATGTTGTGCATCCAGTCATAGTAGGTGTGATCCCAGTTCTTCGGAATAAATCGAATGCGCCCTTCCTCGACGGCCTTTATGGCGGGCTCGGCGAGTGGTTTGGTCCGTACATACCACTGATCTGTCAGGTAGGGCTCGACGACTGAGTTCGACCGATCCCCCCGCGGAACCATTAACCGGTGGTCTTCGATCTTTTCAATCAATTCGGCGGATTCCAGGTCAGCGACGATTTTCTTGCGAGCCTTATAGCGATCCATACCGTGGTAGGGTGATCCGGGCAGATTAACTGCTGCATCGGCTGTCAGGATGTTGATCATATCCAGCTCGTGGCGCAGGCCAACCTCATAGTCGTTGAAGTCGTGCGCCGGTGTGATCTTCAGGCAGCCGGTTCCAAATTCGGGGTCTACGTAGTCATCTGCAATGACCGGAATCAGCCGCTCTGTGAGCGGCAGTTGAGCTTGCTGCCCAATCAGTTGACGGTAGCGGTCATCTTCCGGGTGTACCGCCACCGCCGCATCTCCAAGCATGGTTTCGGGGCGCGTCGTTGCGACAATGACGTGGCTCTTGGTTCCAGGTAGCGGGTAACGAATGTGCCACAACTGCCCGGATTCTTCCTCGGAAACCACTTCCAGGTCGGAAAGGGCCGTGTGCAGGACCGGGTCCCAGTTGACCAGGCGTTTCCCGCGATAGATCAACCCCTCTTCGTAGAGCTTGACGAAGACCTCGCGGACAGCATTCGAAAGTGCCTCGTCCATGGTGAAGCGTTCCCGCGTCCAGTCAACTGAGGCGGCCATCCGACGCAGTTGGCGGCTGATAGTGCCACCAGACTCATTTTTCCATTGCCAGACCCGTTCTATGAACGGTTCGCGACCCAGATCGTGGCGGGTTTTCCCTTCGGCTTCCAGCTGTCGTTCGACGACCATCTGGGTCGCAATGCCGGCATGATCTGTACCTGCCTGCCACAAAGTACGTTTGCCACTCATCCGTTGATAACGGATCAGGGCATCCATGATGGTGTCCTGGAAGGCATGCCCCATGTGCAGGCTCCCGGTAACATTCGGTGGCGGGATCACGATGCAGTAGGGATCGCCACTACCCGCCGGGGAAAAAACTCCGGCCTCTTCCCACTGTTGGTAAAGAATCTGCTCGATGGTGTGAGGATCGAAGCTCTTACTCAGTTCGGTTTGAGACATGAATTGGCTCGAGTAGCTATGCCGGTGTGAAAAATCGGCTGGGACTCAAAGTGGCCGAAGTATATGCCAACACTGCAGGTCGGTAGTTGTGGATGCTAGCGAGTCAGTCCTTGATCAGCCAGTTCTTCAGGTGGTTGCCCACCTCAGCGTGCAGATTGTCGCGCAGGGATTCATCCAGGGATTCACCGGAGCGGTGGGAAAGTGTCTTCTCGATGATGTTGACCAGCTCACCGGAAAGTTCGTCGATCGTGTCAGGGTTCAGTTCGGGATCATGGCCAGTTAGCTGCGGTGTCTTGCCCTCTGGCGTAGAAGGTTCTTCTCGCTGCTCCTCCAGCACCGGGTCGAGCTGGTCGTCCATTACAGTCGATCGAGGTCCATCTGGTACGGTCTCTGTGTTGAGCGGCGATAGAGCAGGGAGAGGTTGCTTGGATGGCGTCGCTGTCTCGGAGTCAAACATGTCAACGGTCTGCAGAGAAGACGGCCCTGCTGGCGGTTCAGGCGACAATTCAGCAGGTATCGATTCCAAAGATGTGGTCGCGGTGGCGCTTCGAGAGGGGTCTTCATCCGCCTCAAGATCAGGATCGAGCAGTTTGCCGAGTTTCTTGAGTTCGGCGATGAGTTCAGTTTTTTCTTGGTCAGCCATGAGAAAAATTCTGTTCAATCAGATCTGCCTACAACGAAATCCGGTGGGTTTGCGGTTCGATACCGTGGTCGCGATAGAAGCGGTAGCGTGCCCTGCCAGATTTCTTTTCTGCTTCTTCACAGCCTACGATCTCGGCCACCCGAATAAAACTGGAATAATCCGATACGGGTTGGTCGGCTACCGAGACGACAATCTCCGCCTGTTCCGGACGTGGGGTCGAATGACTGATCTGCACAGGCGCGCTTGTTTCATCGACTCCGTCTCCGCAGGTATGAGGTACGAAGCTGCTTTGTGAGAATGTCCACAGCAGGTCATCGAGAGTGCGGGCCTCGTCGTCGTTTCGTGCCCAGAGATAGACCCTGTGGCCAGTGGCGTATGCTTTCTCCACGACCCGACAGGCCAGTTTGAGCCGACCACTGCCGGAATCGGGTTCCAGCACGTAGAAGTCGATCCGCGCTGGTGGCCTCACGACGGCTGGATCATCCTGTTCGATTGATCAGGAACTGGGTCAGAAGTGCAACCGGCCTACCCGTCGCACCACTTTTGGTTCCTGATTTCCAAGCACTTCCAGCAATGTCCATGTGAGCCCAATCCATGTTTTCGGCAAAGCGGGACAGAAAACATGCAGCCGTGACTGCACCAGCACCTCGTCCACCGATGTTTGCAATATCGGCAAAGCCGCTCCGGAGTTGAACCTGGTATTCGTCCCACAATGGCATCTGCCAGGCCCGGTCGCGGGTCTGCTCACCCGCTTTTAACAGTTCGCCGGCAAGTTCATCACTGTTACTGAAGACACCACTGGCAGGGTGACCCAGTGCGACCACGCAAGCCCCAGTCAATGTAGCGATATCGATTACGGCAGCTGGCTTGTATCGTTCGGCATAAGTCAGGGCATCGCACAGAATCAGCCGCCCTTCGGCATCCGTGTTTAAGATCTCGATCGTCTTGCCTGACATGCTCGTGACGATGTCTCCGGGTTTGTTGGCGGCGCCGTCCGGCAGGTTTTCGCTGCTCGGTACAATGCCAATTACGTTCAGTTCGAGACCTAATTCAGCTGTTGCGACCAGCGCGCCGAACACACTGGCACCGCCGCACATGTCATATTTCATTTCTTGCATTCCACCGGCAGGTTTCAGCGAAATACCACCGGCGTCGAAGGTCAGTCCCTTTCCGACCAGCACAACAGGGGCCTGGCCATGCTGGCCACCCTGATACTCCATGACGATCAATTTGGCGGGTTGACGACTGCCCCTGGACACGGACAGCAATGATCCCATACCGAGTTGCTCCATCTTTTTCTCGTCAAGGATAGACACCTTCAACCCGTGGCTGCGGCGAAGTTTTCTGGCCTGAGCCGCCAGGTAGGTCGGTGTACAGATGTTTCCTGGCAGATTGCTGAGGTCCTTCGCAAGATTCAATCCACTGGCCAGCGCCTGGCTTTCCTTGATTGCGCGCCTGGCACGACTGGTCGAGGCCCGGCCGGTTACGGAAAAGATCACCCGGTCGAGGGTGTTCTTGTTCGGGTTTTTCTTGCTCTTGAGTTGGTCGAATCGGTAGGTCGCGTCTGTGATCGAACTGGCAAGTATTCGCACCCGGGCATGGACATCGTGATCTGCGACCACCGCTTCGGCAAGTGTGATGACGGCATGTCGAGCGGGCTGCCGGGAAAGGACACGGGCTGCTGCGTCCGTTGCCCTTTTGAATTCACCGACGCCGGTCTTGCTGGTTCTGCCCAGTCCAACCAGCAATAATCTCTTTGCTGTCGAGCTGGAGAGGCCCGGTACCACAAGGGTATCACCACTGTTTCCCTGGATATCACCGTCTTTTACCAGGCGACGGATCAGGCCCCGATTGGCTCGATCCGCTTTTTGCGCACTTGGGGTTAATTTTCCGTCGGCAAGGATTCCAATGACGAGACAGTCGGTTTTCAGGGTGCTGGGATCGGCACTGGTCAGATTGATTCTCATGTGATTTCTGCAGGTTGTGGCTCGGGGTGGCGGTACGCTGCACCATTTTCATAGAATGAGGCACTATTGTGGTGTTTTGTTCCCGATCCTGTCAAAGCAGGAGTTTGCATTCGACCCATGATTCTTCCACGAGCCTTTATCCGGGAAGTGCTGCTGACCAGCAGTGCCGTCACACTGGTCATATTAACGATCTTTTTGGTCGTTCGGGCATTGGGATTTCTGCGCCAGGCAGCCGAGGGTATGATACCGATCGACAGTATCTTCCTTTTGCTGTTGCTCAAGGTAATGACCTATATGGATGTCATTCTCCCCCTCATGCTGTTTCTGGCGGTCCTGATGGTCCTGGAACGCTGGAACCGGGACAATGAAACACTCATTATGCTGACAGCTGGTTTTGGGCCGGGTTATCTGCTCAAGCCGGCTTCATTTCTTCTGCTGATCGGTGTTCTTCTGGTGGGTGGGTTTTCATTCTACTTTTCTCCGCTTTCGGTCCGAGTCGGTGGGGCCATAGAGCATGATTTCAGGAACAATAATGAGGTCAGCGGTATTGTTGCCGGCGTTTTTACAGAAACCCGCAACGGGCAGGGGGTCTATTTTGTCCAGCGGGTAGATCGTGAAGCATCGTTGTACGAGCATGTTTTTGCATACGGTTCCGATGCAGGTCAGGATGGGGTCATTATCGCGGCGAGAGCCAGACAGGAGTTTGCAGAAAACGGCGATCGTTTTCTGGTTCTCGAGGACGGTGTCCGATATGAGGGTACACCTGGTGAACCAGTGTACAGGGTGGTTGAGTTTGATTCGTATATTCTGCGGCTTCAGCTGGGGCTTATTCCGGAGCCGCCGATCCCGCTGAGGGGCTGGGTAAACCGGGATCTGTGGGCAAAGTATGGAAGCTACGGTGGCCTTGCACGATCCGAGTTCCACTGGCGAATATCAAAGGTCGTCGTATTGCCGGTGCTGATCCTGTTTGCCCTGAGCCTGGGCCAGATGGGCCTGAGGGGGAAACGCTTACCGGCTTTGTTTTCCGCACTGGCCATCTATTTTTGCTACACCAATTTTACCGGACTGGCAGTGGCAGCAATGCGTAAAAGCGAGTTGACCCTTTCTCCAGTTCTGGGGCTGTGGTCCATACATGGGGTTTTTGCGCTGCTTGCGATTTATCTGTTCTGGTGTCGTGCCAATGACCGGCCACTCCTGGCTATCACTTCCCGTCCGGTCGAGACTTGAACAGGTGAAGCTGATCGATTTTTATGTCGGGCGTACGATCCTGCAGCACTCGCTGATCGTTATGGGTGTTCTGGTTGGAATCTTTCTTTTTTTGACCTTTATTGATCAGTTGTCAGACCTCGGTACCGGTACCTACGGGTTGCTCGCTGTCCTGAGATTCGTAGTTCTCAGTACGCCGGGGATCGTCTACCAGATCTTTCCGATGGCCGCTCTGGTCGGTACCATACTGGGGCTATCTGTCCTGGCTCGCCACTCGGAGCTGGTCGTGATGCGGGCGAGCGGTGTCTCCCTGGGTCAGATTACGGGTTCGGTCCTCAAATTGGGTGTGTTGTTTGTGCTCAGTGCGGTTCTGGTCGGTGAGCTGGTGAGTCCATGGACCGAAACTATGGCGCAGCGCGGACGGGCGGAAGCACTCGAGAGAAACATAGAGCAGAAACACAGTTCCGGACTGTGGATGCGGGACCAGAGTACTTATGTCAATGTTGGAGAGGTTCTTCCCGACCTGACTCTTCTGCGAGTCAAGATCTTTGAGTTTGATCGCCAGGACCGTGACAGGCTCCGCTCATTGGTTTACGCAGCCAGTGGGCGTTACACGGACGCCCGCTGGCGGCTGAGGCGTGTACGCAAGACCATCATCGATGGACAGGGCTTTGCGACGGCAACTCAGGGTGATGAGGTCAACTGGGATACGAGTGTGACACCTGAAATGATGTCAGTGTTTCTGGTGCAACCCGGCCAGCTCCCGGTCTGGCAACTGAAGAAATACATCGAGCATCTGTTGAAGAACAGCCAGGATACCCGTACCTACGAGCTGGCCTACTGGGGCAAGCTGGTTCTGCCCTTGTCCACGGCTGTGATGGTGATTTTGGCGATTCCCTTCGTGTTCGGCAGCCTGCGTTCGGGCAGTCTGGGGAGACACCTTTTCTTCGGTATCATGATTGGTCTGGGTTTCTTCGTGTTTAACAAGGCGCTGGGTTACATCGTGCTGGTCTACGGTGTGCCACCGCTGATTGGTGCGATTTCACCCACAATGGCCTTTCTTTGTGCGACCATCGTCCTATACCGGCGAGTGGCCTGAACCTGTTATAACGAGCCGCGAGGTCCCCAACAGCCGATCGGGTGAGCAGCAGATCGGCTCCGCGCAGTCATAGCTAGTCAACCTGCTGTGGTTGCATGTCGGCTGGATCGATTCCGGCGACTTGAACCGGAGTCTTCATGGCGTCACGGCGGAACGGTTCTCCCAGTTCCTGGTTCAGGACAACTTCAATAAAAGTTGTAATATTTTCATTCATCTGTTCGTGGATAGCGGTCCTGAGACTCTCAGTCAACTCTTTCATGTCTCGAACCTTAACCCCTTTCACGCCACAAGCCTCTGCAACCTTTGCGTAGTCCACCCCGACGTTCAATTCGGTGCCAACAAAGTTGTCATCAAACCAGAGTATGGTATTGCGTTTTTCGGCACCCCACTGGTAATTGCGAAAAATCACCATTGTGATCGCTGGCCATTCATTCCGCCCACAAGCAGTCATTTCATTCATTGAAATGCCAAAAGCACCGTCTCCAGCAAATCCGACGACCGGCACATCCGGACAGCCGATTTTCGCCCCGAGTATCGAGGGAAACCCATATCCGCATGGGCCGAAAAGTCCGGGCGCAAGATATTTTCGACCTTGCTCGAAACTCGGATAGGCATTTCCAATTGCGCAGTTGTTACCAATATCAGACGAGATAATAGCTTCTTTGGGAAGCGCCGCCATGATGGCTCGCCAGGCCTTTCGCGGAGACATACAGTTGGGTTCGCGGTCCCTTGAGTGCTGATTCCAGGTGGTGCCCGGGTCATCGTCTTCATGATCCATGGATGCCAGTTCGTTCTGCCAGTTTGATTTCGCCTGGTGGATCAGTTCTCGGCGTGCTTCGCGACCTTGATTGCCCGCGTCGTCGGATAGTTGCTGCATGATCTGCTCAGCAACCCGGCGGGCGTCGCCCTGGATAGCAACGTCCACTTTCTTGGTCAGTCCGATGCGATCTGCATTGATGTCGACCTGAATGATACGGGCCTTAGTTGGCCAGTAATCAATGCCGTAGCACGGCAGCGTTGAGAAAGGGTTGAGGCGTGTGCCCAGTGCCAGCACGACATCGGCTCTGGATATTAGTTCCATGGCAGCTTTTGATCCGTTATAGCCCAGCGGGCCGGCAAAAAGCGGGTGCGAACCAACAAAGGCGTCGTTATGTTGATAATTACAGCATACTGGTGAGTCGAGTTTTTCTGCCAGAACCCGGGACGACTCGATCGCTCCGCTGAGGACCACGCCGGCACCATTCAGGATTACGGGAAAGTTGGCATCAGAGAGAAGTTTCGCTGCTTCTACGATGGCGTTCTCACCTCCAGGTGAGCGCTCCATGCGGATGATTTGTGGCAACTCGATATCGATTACGTGGGTCCAGTAGTCCCGCGGCACATTGATCTGAGCAGGTGCAGACTCCCGACGCGCTTTCTCAATGACACGGTTCAGAACTTCGGTAATGCGAGCAGGGTCGCGCACTTCCTCCTGGTAACAGACCATATTCTCGAATGCAGCCATCTGTTTAACCTCCTGAAAGCCGCCTTGTTCTATGGTTTTGTTAGCGGCCTGGGGTGTCACAAGCAGCAGCGGTGAGTGGTTCCAGTAAGCCGTGGCAATGGGTGTCACGAAATTTGTGATACCTGGGCCGTTCTGGGCAATGGCCATGCTCATTTTTCCAGTCGCTCGCGTATATCCATCAGCACTCATACCTGCGTTGCATTCGTGCGCACAGTCCCAGAACTTGATCCCGGCAGCTGGGAACAGATCCGAGACCGGCATCATCGCTGAACCGATGATGCCGAAGGCATGCTCAATGCCATGCATTTGCAGAACTTTCACAAACGCTTCTTCGGTAGTCATCTTCATGTTTCTCTCCGATTTCTCAAAATTTATCAAAGATGGATGGTCGAACTAATCTTTCTGAATGGACAAGATAGAACAGTGTCATGGGTAAGAATGGTAGCCAACGCTATAGATGACTTCCTGACGCCATTGCTCTTGTCTGGGAATCTCGACGACCAAGAGGATGCAGAGCCGAGCGTGCCATTTGCTGGCCGGTTCTCTCCTCAGGCATTGAGCACATCCAGGGGGTCAGTGAAATCATAACCGAGGTCTTCTGCGACTTCCTTGCAGGTGATCTTGCCCGCGTGGACATTGAGCCCATTTCTTAAGTGTTCATCATCCAGCATTGCCTCTCGGTAGCCCTTGTCGGCTAGGGTCAGGACGTGCGGAAGCGTGACATTGTTCAGCGCGTAGGTCGAGGTCCGGGGAACACCACCTGGCATATTGGCGACACAGTAGTGCACTACATCATCGACCACGTATGTTGGTTCAGCATGGGTTGTTGCCCTCGAGGTTTCACAACAACCACCCTGGTCGATAGCGACATCGACAATGACAGCGCCTGGCTTCATGTCGTTGACCATGCCAGCTGTCACGAGCTTGGGTGCGGCCGCTCCAGGGATCAATACTCCACCAATCACCAGGTCCGCTTCGAGCACGTGGCGCTCGATGGCATCGCGGGTCGAGTAAACCGAGTTGGTGGAGCGACCGAACTGCTGCCAGTGGGCTTCTATCACTTGCGGGTTGCGGTCTATGACCCAGACATCGGCTCCCATTCCGACTGCAATATGAGTGGCGTGGGTGCCCACCACACCTGCTCCAAGTATGACCACTTTCGCAGGGTCAACACCCGGAACACCGCCGAGAAGCATCCCGAGCCCTCCATGCGGGTGTTCCAGACAGTAGGCGCCGGCCTGAATGGCCATGCGGCCGGCAACCTTGGACATGGGTGCAAGCAAGGGCAGTCCGCCGGTCGGTGAGGTGACGGTTTCATAAGCGATGCACGTAGCGCCACTTTCGATAAGATCTGACGTCTGCGCTGGATCCGGAGCCAGGTGGAGGTAGGTAAACAACACCTGATCTTCACCTAACATCGCCCGTTCTGCCGCCTGTGGTTCCTTGACCTTTACGATCATCTCTGTGCTGAAGGCCTCGGCAGGATCATCTGTGATCGACGCACCGGCTGTGCGGTAATCTTCATCGGTCGCACCAATGCCCTCACCGGCAAGGGTCTGAACGATCACCTGGTGGCCATGTGCGACCACCTCCCGGACACTGGCCGGTGCGAGCCCGACCCGGTATTCATGGTTTTTTATCTCTTTAGGCACACCGATCAGCATGATGGTCCTCGTTTGGTTGGTACTGTTGAGTTATGACAATTTTGATGGTGAACTATAGCAGTCCGAAACTAGGGATATCAGCATGAAATACGATCTTGAGTTTCTTGAAAACTACTGGATGCCATTTACTTCGAATCGCGATTTTAAGGCCGATCCCAGGCTGGTTGTAAGAGGTGAAGGAGTCTACATGTACAGCCACGAAGGCGAGCGCATACTCGATGGATCCTCTGGGTTGTTCTGCTGTGCCGCTGGCCACAGCCGTCCTGAGATCGCTGAGGCGGTCTACGCTCAGCTGAAAGAGTCGGCCTATGTACCGCCGTTTCAACTGAGTCAGCCTTTAGCGTTTGAGCTTGCCCGGCGTGTTTCACAGATAACACCTGACCGCCTGGACCACATCTTCTTCACAAATTCTGGTTCCGAGGCGATTGATACTGCTATGAAAATCGCCTATGCGTACCACTATGCACGCGGTGAAGGGCAGCGCCAGCGGTTCGCCTCACGTGAACGAGCCTACCACGGTGTCAACATGGCCGGTGTGTCGCTGAGCGGTATGATAAAAAACCGCCAGGTGTTTGGACCCGGGATTCCAGGTGTGGTGCACATGCGACACACCTGGCTGCCGGAGAATCGTTTCGTCAAGGGTCAACCAGAAACCGGCATCGAACTGGCCGACGATCTCGAGCGCATCGCCATGAATTACGGGCCCGACACCATCGCCGCCTGTATCGTCGAGCCGGTCGCCGGCTCGACCGGTTGTCTGGTACCGCCTGCCGGTTATCTTGAGCGGTTGCGCCAGATCTGTGATGTTCACGGTATCCTGCTGATTTTTGATGAAGTTATCTGTGGCTTCGGTCGACTGGGAGCGTCGTTTGCAGCGCAGGCGTTCGGTGTGACCCCCGATGTGATGACCATGGCCAAGGCTTTGACAAATGCGGCCCAACCCATGGGCGCGGTCGCAGTCAGCGACAAGGTCCATGCGACTATCATCGATGCGGCACCTGACAATGCTGTCGAATTCTTCCATGGCTATACTTATTCAGCACACCCGGCGGCCTGCGCGGCCGGGCTTGCGACCATAAACATTTTTGAAGACGAGAAACTCGTTGAACGGGCGGCCGAGCTTGCGCCGTATTTCCTGGATCAGGTGTTTGCTTTGAGTGATCTGTCAATAATTACGGATATCCGAGGTTACGGCCTTTTTGCGGGCATAGACATCGCACCGGAAGGTGGCCCGGGTGTGCGCGGCCTCGATTTCCAGAAGCGACTGTATCGGAATGGTTTGCACGTAAAGATGACCGGAGATTCTGGATTGCTTGCGCCACCGCTGATTTCAGAGCATCGTCATGTTGACCGGATGTGTGAGATTCTCCGACAAACACTCGGGGAATACTGACGATTATTAGCTTGCGGAATTCGATGAATAGAGTAAAAATGGGCGAACCGTATCTTTAAAAGTACAAAAGTTCTCGGCAAGTGTGGTGTCACCTGCTTGGCACCAATCATCTTATATCTGACAGGAGGAAATTGTATGAGCAAACGCACACAGGCCTGTGGGTTGAATCAGGACCGCCGGCGCTTCGTCAAGAGCACGGTGGCCGCCACGACAGCAGCTGCGGTGGGTCCGTGGATAATCCGTTCTGAAGTTTTGGCCTCGGCAGGCCAGGTTAATGTCCTGATGTGGTCGGACTACCTGCCCCCTGGATTCCTGAAATCTTTTTCTGACAAAACAGGTATCGCTATCAACTACACCGGGATCGGCTCCAACGAGGAAATCCTCAACAAAATGAAAGCGACCAAGGGCAAGGGCTTCGATATTTGCAGCCCAACCAACATGCGTTCACTGCAGTGGGAGCCGCTCGGCCTGTTAGAGCCCTTTGACTACGGTCGGATCAAGAATCTTGGCAATGTGAACCCTGCTATGCTGGTGGTAGGTGACCAGGAGTGGAATTTTGGCGGCAAGGGTTCGCACTGGCTTCCGCACATCTGGGGTACTGAAGGTGTGGCCTGGCGAACCGATAAATGGACACCACCACGTGCCGGCGAGGTTCCGAGTTACGGCGACATCTGGCAGCCCGACATGGAAGGCAAGACTATGATGCGACCGCATTCCGGAATGCTCGGAGCAGGCCTTTATCTGGAAGCCAATGGCACACTTGCGCCGGGCGCGATGCGTGCTGCTTATGGCGACGAAGCGACCATGCGCAAGACCTGGGCGGTTGTCACCGACTTTTGCATCAAGCACAAAAGCCAGGTCAAGCTGTTCTGGAATGACGCCGACACCCAGAAGAATGGCCTGATGAACCAAGGCGTTGTAGTCGGCCAGACTTGGGATGGCCCACCGATCACCCTGATGCAGAACGGTGATCCGGTCCAGTATCGGGCACCAGCCGAAGGCTCCCTGGCCTGGGTCGACGGTATGTCCCTGTCGACAGCAGCGGAAGATATCGACGCGGTGTACGCATTTATCGACTACTGCTTCGCCCCGGAGCCGGCCGGCAAATCAATCGATGGCGGCGGTGATGGCAACTGGGGTGGACATGGTTACAATTCGGCCGTCCTCGGCGCTGATCGCTATGCCAGCGGGGCCTACGGCAAGATGTTCGGTACGGTTTATCCGGGAGATTCCCTGGCTAACCTCTGGCCGTGGCCTAAAGAGCCGCAGTGGTATGCTGATGTTCGAACCGAGTACCGCAACAAGTTCGTAAACGCCTGATAAGGCAGTCTACAGCCCCCCGGTACATCCGGGGGGCTTCGATTTCTCAGGGGTTGCCTGCGCCTCCAAGGCGATAACGTGTGACAGATCGGAAATTCTCCGGGATGTCAGTCGCCCAGAATTCGTGACTACTCTGCCAAGGGTGAGGTTATGAGTGCGGATGTACAACTGGAGGACATTGGTGTCCGTTTCGGCGATTTTGTCGCCGTGCGTGATGCCAGTGTGACGGTTAAGGGTGGAGAGTTTTTCAGTTTCCTGGGTCCATCCGGGTGCGGCAAGACCACCTTGCTGCGCACCATTTCCGGTTTTCAGACCCCCAGTACGGGCAGGGTGCTGATCGACGGCAAAGACATGGTCGGTACCGGTCCAAACCAACGCCCGACTGCATTGATTTTTCAGAACCTGGCGCTGTTCCCCCTAATGACAGTCTGGGAGAACATTTCTTTCGCCCTGGAGGTCAAGGGCGTCGGCAAGAGTGAGCGGCGCAGGCGTGCTGAAGAGTTGCTCGAACTGGTCGCCTTGCCCGGCGAGGCCGAAAAGATGGTCGATGAGCTTTCCGGTGGCCAGAAGCAAAGAGTGGCCGTTGCTCGGGCACTGTGTGCTGAGCCGGAGGTTCTGCTGCTCGATGAACCGCTCTCCGCGCTGGATCTTAAACTGCGCCAGCGGATGCGTACGGAACTGAGGGCGATCCAGCAGCGCGCCGGGATCACGTTCATCTATATCACGCACGACCAGGGCGAGGCCCTGACCATGTCTGATCGGGTGGCGGTTATGCGCCAGGGCATGATTGAGCAAGTGGCAGATGGCACCACTGTTTACGATCACCCGGAAACGGCGTTTGTCGCCTCTTTTGTCGGTGAGAACAATGCTTTCAGCGGCCGGGTAATCGATACACAGCACGGCGTCGTTTCAGTAGACACCTCGGCAGGAGTTTTTCGCTGCCGGACGTCCGGGTCTAAAGCACTGTCAGTGGGTGACGATGCTCTCGTTTTTGTCCGGCCTGAGTCTCTGGTTTTCAGCGATGTCGGCGGATCTGACAATCTGCTGAAGGTTCACCTGACGAACCAGGAATTCGAAGGTCACTTCTGGCACCTGGTCCTGAAAACTAAGGATGGCAGCCCGATCCGCATGTCGGTCGTCAACGACGCTACCTCACGAGCCCACCAGACGGACAGCGAGGTCACCATCGGGTTTGATGTCGCCGGGGCAATCGCTCTGCCGAGCGGCGCGCTCGCTGCTGATTGAGCGCATAAGGAACGGACCTGTGTCCGACTGGTTCCAGATATTTTTCAGGCGAAACGGTGTTGGCCTTTCGTTGTTCATGCTGGGCGCTGTGTTCTTTTGGATCGTAGTCATGATCGTGTTGCCTCAGCTGTTGATGCTGGACTTCTCGTTCCGCTTCAACTGGCACCACATGGCCCCTGCCAAGATGGGTGGACCGGAAGATGTCTACACGCTTACGCACTACAAGTTCCTGGTTTACGGCAGCCCCAACAATCCCGACCCGTTCAACATCGTCGATGTCACCGTGTTCTTTCGCACGATTCTGGCCGCGGTGTTCGTCACAACCTTTGACCTCGCGCTGTGTTACCCCATCGCCTATTATCTGGCCCAGGTCGCAAAAGGCGGTAAAGCCAGATTCCTGGTCCTGGCGCTGATCGTACCGTTCTGGGTCAACGAGATCCTGCGGGCCTTTGCCTTCCGCATCCTGTTCGGTGAGGAGGGTACTATCAATGCATTGTTGCTGGCAGTGGGTCTGCTCGACCAGCCGATCGACTTTGTCCGTGAAAATGTTGCGCTTTATGCAGGATTGGGTTACGCCTACGTCCTGTTGATGATTTTTCCGATCTACAACGCCGTGGAAAGCCTGGACCGTAACCAGATCGAGGCGGCGCGTGACCTCGGTGCGGGTTGGCCCCGGATCCACTGGCGAGTGGTCATCCCATTTGCCAAGCCAGGCATTACATCTGGTTGCACCATGGTATTCATGCTGACTGCCGGTGCCTTGGCTCTACCACAGATCATTGGCGGTCCCAGCAGTCTGTGGTTTACCCAGATCATCTACCAGTGGTTCAACACCGGGAGCAACTGGCCGAGGGGTTCGGCTTACGCCATCGTGCTGCTCATCTCCTGTATCGCGTTCGTGTTGTTACTGATGCGGGTATTCAAGGTGCGTATCGGTGAGATAGGCCGATGAGGGCACAAACCATCCTGCGGTTTTCGGTCGGGTTCTATATCGTACTGTTCTTCGGCTACCTGTTTGGACCGCTTGTGATCATGTCGATCACTGCTTTCAACAGTTCCACGTTTCCGGCCGTCTCTCCCTGGGACTGTCTGTCCGGCGAGTGGTTTGGCGTGCTGGTGAAAGATGACAAGATCATGACTGGCCTGCGCAACAGCCTGCTGATCGGTGCTGGAGTGGTCATGGTGGCGGTTCCCATTGGCCTTGCCGGAGCGCTGCTCCTGACCCAGTTGCAGCGGCGGGCGCGGTCGCTGGTCTACATCATTACGATTTCACCAATCCTGGTGCCGGGCGTGGTACTGGGTATATCAACGCTGATATTCTGGGAGCGTATCGACCGCGTGATGCTGGGTGATGACTTTTTCTACGACGGGTTTTTCCTCACGATCATCGGCCAGGCCACGTTCATCTCGGCTTACACCATGCTGATCTTCATTGCCCGGCTGCAGCGTTTTGACCCGCTGCTGGAAGAAGCTGCTCTGGATCTGGGCGCAACCCATATGCAGGCCTTCCGCAAGATCCTGCTGCCGTTTCTGAAACCTGCCATTGGCTCTGCCGCGGTTCTGGCTTTTCTTGCCTCATTCGAGAACTACAACACGACCGTTTTTACGATCGTGTCGGAGAGTACGCTGACCACGGTTCTCGCCAGCAAGGTGCGCTATGGCATCAACCCATCGATCAGTTCGTTGGCGGTCATCATCATCGGTCTGACCCTGCTATTCGCGGTGCTTCACGAGTTGTTCAAGCGCCGGGAGAAAAAGCTTCAAGCGATCCGCGAAGCTCAGGCACCTGGTACGCCCACGCGCCGTCAACGCCCGATGATGGTACCGGTGACCGCTGTGGTCGTGGTTGCTTTTGTTGCCCTGCTCGGTACCAGCTGGGTCGCTCGGGGCTATAGCGTGAACGAGTGTAAGATCCGCGTGGTCGAGGAGAAACGGAAACGAGCAGAGCAACTGAGCCAGCAGCGCATCGTCGAGGCCCGTGCCAGGCGGGCTGCCGAGCAGGCAGAAGGAACCGGCGATGACGCGCTTAAAGCCAATACCGAGGGCCGCCAGTACCAGAGCATTTTTGCGCCGAGCAATCTTGCCGGGCAGGTCGATTCCGACACTGCATCCGGCGAAGAAAAGGGCGCTCAAAGCGCCGTCGAGGCGAACAAAGAGGGTCGCCAGTACCAGAGCATTTTTGCGCCGAGCAATCTTGCCGGGCAGGTCGATTCCGACACATCTGCTGAAGAAAAGGGCACTCCGGGCGCCGTCGAGGCGAACAAAGAGGGCCGCCAGTACCAGAACATCTTTGCCCCCAGCAATCTCAAGAACCAGGTAGATTCGAGCAAAGGCTCGGACCAGTAACACTCTCGGGACCCGATTTGAAGGGAAACGCTGACAATCGTTTAACGTAACCTGCCAGGAACTCCATGATAAAAACGACCTGCATCGGGGCCTACCCTAAACCTGATTACGTCAGGCTTCCGGATTGGTTCAACAGTCCGGATGGCCCTGATACTGCCGACCCGACGCTGCTCTGGGATGCTGCTCTGGCGTCAATGGGTAGTGATGCCGAGGCGATCATGACTCGGGGCGTAGAGGAAGTAATCCAAGATCAGGTAAGGGCCGGCATCGATGTACTGACTGACGGTGAAGTGCCGCGCGAGAACTACATTCACTATCATTGTCGCCACATCAAGGGTATCGATTTCACCACTCTAACCGAAGTATCGCTGCGTAACGGTGCGTATTCAGCAAGGCTGCCGACCGTTACTGGCCCAGTCAGCGCCCGCGACGAGTTTCTGGTGCATGACTGGAAGAGAGCTCAGCGCTGTACCGACCGGCCGGTCAAGATGACCCTGCCGGGTCCGATGACGATTACAGACACCACAGCAGATGCTTATTACGACGACCCGGTCCGGCAGGGTGCAGATCTTGCCGATGCCCTGAACAGAGAGGTCAAGGCATTGGCCGACTCCGGCTGTTCCAATATCCAGATCGACGAGCCCTTGTTTGCGCGTAAACCCGAAGCAGCACTTGACTATGGCTTTGATAACCTGGAGCGGGCGTTCCATGGTTGTCCCAGAGGGGTCATACGTACGGTCCATATGTGTTGCGGCTACCCGGACCGACTGGACAACCCGGACTATCCCAAGGCGGATCCGGACAGTTACTTCCAGTTGGCAGACTCGATCGAGTACTCGTCCATCATGGCGGTTTCCTTTGAAGACGCACATCGCCACAACGACCTGAAACTGCTGGAGCATTTGGCCCGGACCAGTGTGATACTGGGTGTGGTGGCAGTGGCCAAAAGTGAAGTTGAGCCGGTCGATCAAATTGCGGCACGGCTCAAGGCCGCCCTGCAGCATATCGATCCTGAACGACTGATCGCGGCACCGGACTGTGGCCTCGGTCTGCTGGGTCGCGAACTCGCGGTGGCTAAACTGTCAAACCTGTGTGAAGCCGTGCGTTTGGTGGGCTAGACCTGTGAGGCTGGCCAGGATGGAGTCCGGCAACGATGCGATCAATCCAGGCTGAGTACCCGAGCGTTTCTGAACTGTCCGAATGAGCACAAAGGCGTGACGTGTTGCAGGCCGTCCTGTACTGGTCTCTCAGCTGCCTGGCTTGGCCATAAATTGAGTCTTCGAGTTTCTGGAATCCCAGGCAAACTCCCTCTGACGCAGTACCTCCTGGTTCCGGTGGCTATGATGACTGCCGGGCTGGCTGCTTGAAACAACAGCGACAACCCCGGTGCTCAAACGGAGGGTGTTACGGAAGCTCCCTCCAAGGCACAACAACCCCCTGCTGAAACTTCGATCGAGGTGCCCCCAAAGACTATGAGCACGAGCCACTGGCGGCGTATGAAAAATACCTGAACCAGGGTGTTGAAAAGCGCGAAAACCGGGTCAAGCTGATCTTCATTCCAGTACCTTTCGACCAGTTACTCGAACGGCTGGCTTCAGGCCAGGGTGACATTGCAGCAGCCGGGTTGACGGTCACCTCTGATCGGCAAGAGACGGTCGCATTTACCGATCCCTACCTAAAGGGGGTTACTGAGGTGGTGGTCGGGCGGCCCGGACTGGGGGAATTGGCGGGCCTCGAGTCCCTGGCTGGCCGGCAGCTGGTTGTTCGCCGCGGCTCCAGTTATGCTCAGCATCTTGAAAATCTCGACCGCCGGCTTCAAGGCCTCGTATATCCAGGGACAACAATACGCGAAGCCGACAGCAGGCTGGCGACAGAGGATATTCTCGAGTTGGTCAACTCGGGCGCCATCGACCTGACGGTTGCCGACGGCCACATCGCGTGGATCTGGGCGCAGGTACTGCCGGCGCTCCGGGTGTACGAGAACCTCAAAATAAATCAAGGCGGTCAGATCTCCTGGGCAATCCGCAAGGACAGCCCGAAGCTTGCGGAACACCTTAACCGGTTCATTGCCGAGCATAAGAAAGGATCGCTGCTGGGAAACATTCTGTTTACAAAGTATTACAAAGCCAATCGGTGGATCACCAATCCTTTGGCCACCGCGGATCGAGAGCGATTGCACCAGATAAAGGCCCTGTTCGAGCGCTATGGCCGGATGTACGACATCGACTGGCTCAAACTGGTCGCACAGGCCTACCAGGAATCGCAACTCGATCAGACAACGCGTAGTTCCGCAGGTGCGTAGGGATCATGCAGTTGCTGCCCAGTACGGCTGCGGGTCACCCTATCAATATTCACAACATCGAGGAACTGGAGAACAACATTCATGCTGGTGCCAAGTACATGCACCACCTGCACACTACTTATTTCGATAACGCTGTTGTTCCGGCTGCGGACCAGATCGATTTCGCCTGGGCCGCATACAACGCAGGCCCTGCCCGGATCCGCAAGCTGCGCAAGATTGCTGCCGAACGAGGGCTCGACCCGAACCGGTGGTTCGGCCATGTGGAGGTAATTGCTGTCGAGAAAATCGGTCGGGAAACGGTCGACTATGTGCGGAACATCAACAAGTACTACGTTGCCTACAAACTCTATTTTCAGTCTCAGGCCGGGTCCAACAACTGACGGGCTTGGCTGAGGTCTAGTTGCTCCGTTTCCAGGGATCGTTGATCGGTAGAAAGTCCTGGTTGATGTTGGCTATATCGTTGTGGCCAAAGACACCTTCCAGCCTGAACGTGAAGCGGAAAGTAGCATCGTGATCATGCTCAGCCGGAAAATGTACACCAGGTTCTATCTCCCAGAACAACCAGTCCAGGCTTGTCATGTGCCGATAGCGCAGCTTGAGATTTGCATCATTCAGTTCAAAATCAGGTTGGTCGCGAAAAGAAAAATCCAGGTCGTACGCGATCGCTTGCTGTTTTTCGCGTTTCATACGTTGGTACAAGCTGAAATACTGATCAAAACAAACGCCGTCATTACACATCTCTGGATTGTTCTCGTACCAGCGGATCTCCGATGTCGGTCGGAAGAAGAACTGTGAAGACAACGGCCGGTCGAAATCAAGTCTGCCGTTGTATTCGAACTTTGCACTGGTGAAGTAATAGAGTGTGTTGGTGAGAATTGGCACCGACGGACCACCAGTGAGGTATTGCTTGCGGTGTTTCATCCGCCCGTACAGTTGGTATTTGCCGATCCGCTTACGGATCCCGATGTCGAACCGCAATTTGTCCCTGCGCCCGTCAGGCCGTGGTTTGAGCCTGAGGCTGATGTTCTGATCGTCTTCGGCCCGGTCCCGGTTGGCTTCATGGTCGTCGCTGCCGAAGATGATGTTCAGTCGTTTCTCCGTCCGAGGCAGGGATAGTTTGCCGCGCAGCCCACCGCCTAACCCTGTACCGTCATGACCGTCATAGCGGAGTTTCAAGTACACCCGCAGGCGCGATTTCTGGGACTCTTCATCGGCTGGCAACTCGGAGAAGAAACTGTCGATAGTGTCCGCTGTGCTGAGAACAGTGTCGGACCAGTTATCGTGAATATCATCGATAACAGACACTTCATCCTCGCCCGCGGCAACAAACTGCGGTACGGCCAGCACAAGCGCGAGGATAAGTGCCAGTGACGGCCCGGAGATAGAAAAAGGCCAGCGAAACACCGCGATTCTAGTGATGATCAGCCGCACAGCGCGTCGGGCTTTTTAGTGAGCATCAAGCTGCCAGCCATCGCCGGACTTACAGAATCCATAGATTCGGCTGCTGGTCTGTGAGACGGTGACGGCGGCGAGGTGCAGCTGGCGACAATGCTGATCATTCCGAACGTAGTCATCCAAGAGATGCAGTGTGCCGTTGATTTTCCCGTCTTCACTTTGTCAGATCAGTTTGCTGTTGCCAAAAGTCAGGGTATCCAGCGCAAGGTGGGCCGTGTCCAGCAGTGTATCAATTTCTGCGGCCGAGAGTTCTGCAAGCAGAGAGTTACGCAGAAAGTTGACGTTCTGAGCCTGCCCGTTGACTGCGGTGAGTCCGATCAGCACCATCGTTTCGACGACTGTAATCTGGCGCAGATGTGTCATCCCCGGTCATCCAGCGTTGCCTCGGACGCACTCGTTGTGGCGCTGCTGGCCAGCCTGGCTGCTGTTGCGTTTGTAGGAGGCTGCGATGGCGGCAGCGACTCGGGTGCGCTGTCCTGCACCCCCTACCAGATCAAGGACGGTGATCTGTACTGGTGGTGTGGGGGTGAGTGTAGTTCATGGGAGTATCAACGAGAAGCAACGGCCGAGGACTACCAGAAATACTGCCAAGTCTCGCAGCTCAGTCGTAGCACGGCGCTGGTTCTAACTGGCGGGCTGCGATTAGTCTCAGCACAGTACCTCGAAATTCCTGTAGGCGGTTGATGATCGGTCAACGGTCATCCGGACCTCCCAGGGTCCGATGAATTCCCCCATCCCCAGGGCCGGGTTAAAGGCGCTCAGCAGCGCTGCACCGGAAGGGGCGTGCAGTTTCAGCCAGACCGTGATGCGGATGCCGCCCGATCTGTTGAACTCGTAGACCGTCTGTTCCCGGCGCTTGCCTGAAGGATCGATCCAGTCGACGTTCAACACGTGATCACCATCGGCCAATCCGCTGACGTCGATCACCGCATAGATTTTGTCCGAGCAGCGGAACACCTGGCCAATCGGGGCCACTGGTCGCCCGTCCACGAGGGTAGCCGTAACGAACGCCTCGATCGTGGCTCCGGCGAGTGCCGTACTGCTGCCGCTGAAGACGATCAGAATGGAAAAACCCAGTCGCAGCAGGGAGCGACGCAAGATCGTCACCAGATCGTCAGGCGGCTTTGCGCAACAATCCTTCGGTTTCAGCGACTGCTGCGCCCAGTTTGTCGAACAACTCGTCGATCTGGGATGTTTCAATGATCATCGGCGGACAGATGCCGATGACGTCCCCGGGCAGACCCCGTACGATCAGACCCCGGGCCAGGGCGCTGGCGGCAAGCGCGGCCGCCGCCTTGGCTTCGACCGGGAACTGCGCGCGGGTGGCCTTGTCCTCGACCAGTTCCAGTGCTGCGATCAGGCCGACACCACGGGCCTCTCCTACGATCGAGCTGGCGGAGAGTTCTGCCAGGCGTTCCAGAAAGCGCGGTGCCACCGACTGAACGTGGCCGATCATGTCGCGTTCCTGGTAGATCTTCAGCGTCTCCAAAGCCACCGCCGAACACACCGGGTGACCACCATAGGTGTAACCCATGCCCAGGGCGCCGTGCTTGCGACTCTGTTCCTTGAACACGTCGTAGATCTTGTCGGAGATCATCAGTGCTGAAATTGGCAGGTAACCGGAGGACAGTTGCTTGGCGCAGGTCACCATGTCTGGCCTGATCCCGTAGGTCTCGCAGCCCCACATGTTGCCGGTACGACCGAACCCGCAGATCACCTCGTCGGCCACCATCAGCACATCGTACTTATCCAGCACGGCCTGGATCTTCTGGAAGTAGCTGGCCGGAGGCAGGATCACTCCACCGGCCCCCATGACCGGTTCGGCCACGAACGCAGCCACGGTCTCAGGGCCTTCGGCCAGGATCAGTTGCTCGAGGCTCTCGGCCAACCTTGTCGCAAACTGTTCTTCGCTTTCACCAGCATCGCCGAACCGATAGAAGTTCGGGGTGTCGGTTTGGATCATTCGCTCGAGCGGCAGGTCGAAGTCGTTCTGCATCAGTGGAATCGCCGTCAGGCTGCCGCCAGCCACGGTCACCCCGTGATAACCGCGAAGTCTGGATATGATCTTCTTTTTTGCCTTAAGACCCCGGCCGTTGTTGTAGTACCAGGCAAACTTGATGGCGGTGTCGATGGCCTCTGAACCGGAGTTCAGAAAGAAGGCTCTAGCCATCGGCTTGGGGGCAATAGAGATCAACCGTTCCGACAGCTCGATGACCGGTTCGGTCGAGCGATGGGCAAAGGTGTGAGAGTAAGGCAGATCGGTAAACTGGCGGGACGCCGCCTCGGCCAGGCGTGACTCGGAAAATCCCAGCGAGACACACCACAGCCCGGCGAGACCTTCCAGGTACTGGTTGCCGTTGTCGTCCCACACATAGATCCCCTCGCCCCGGGTAATGACCAGGGGCCCTTGTTCTTCGTGGGCCGCGAGATTGGTGTAGGGGTGCAGCGCGTACGCGATGTCCTTCTGTCTGTTGGTTTCTGGAGTCGATGTCATGGGGTCTTTACCTTAGGGTCAGGGCAGCTTGTCTGCACGACAGCCTGCTGTCATAAAAAATCGGTAAACCAGATTGTGCACCCAGCCGGGTACTGGAACAAGCAACACTTGTCCTCTTGATGTCAAACGACCACAATCCGGGTTGAAACATCGCTGGCAGCCCAAAAGTGGCCAGTTCGACATTAATTCCAGTGCTATTCTGGTCGCACAACCCGACATTGCGATCAGAATGCCCCACATCGCCTGCTGATGGCTGGTTAAGGAGACAGGAGGAAGGCCCCGACCATGGACGCGAAAGTCAAGCTGAATCTCAGCCACTTTATCAACGGAAAGAAGGTTGACGGCATCAGTGGCCGTTTCGGTGATGTCTACAACCCGGCAATTGGCGAGGTGGTCAAGCTGGTACCGCTAGCCTCGGCCGCTGAGGTGCGCACGGCGATTGCCAGCGCGTCTGCAGCCTTTCCAGCCTGGGCCGAGATGCCGCCCGCTCGGCGGGCGCAGGTTCTGTACCGCTACCGCGAGTTGCTGCACCAGCATATGGACGAATTGGCCGAGATCGTGTCCGAGGAGCACGGCAAGACCCTGGACGATGCGAAGGGTTCGATTACTCGTGGTCTCGAGGTCGTGGAGTTTGCCTGTGGCATCCCGCAGCTGCTCAAAGGTGAGTACTCCGAAGGGGTGGCCGCCGGTGTGGATTCCTGGAGCATGCGTCAGCCGGTGGGTGTCTGTGCCGGCATCACGCCGTTCAATTTTCCCGCCATGGTGCCGATGTGGATGTTTCCGGTCGCCATTGCCTGTGGCAATACCTTCGTCCTGAAACCCTCCGAACGCGACCCGTCCTGTTCACTGCGCATGGCCGAATTGATGTGTGAGGCGGGGGCACCCGATGGGGTTCTCAACGTGGTCAATGGCGACAAGGAGGCGGTGGACACGCTGCTTGTGGACCCGACGGTGCAGGCCGTCAGCTTCGTCGGCTCAACCGCGGTGGGTGAGTACATTTACAAGACCGGCTGTGAGCACGGTAAGCGGGTCCAGGCACTGTGTGGGGCCAAGAATCACTTGGTCGTGATGCCGGATGCTGACATGGGGCAGGTGGTCGATGCGGTGATGGGTGCAGCCTACGGTTCGGCTGGCGAGCGCTGTATGGCGGTGTCGGTGGTGGTTGCTGTTGGGGACGATACGGCCGACCGGATGCTCGAGCAGCTGATACCGAGAGTTGAAGCGCTCAAAGTCGGTTCCTACAGCCAGACCGAGACAGAAATGGGGCCGGTGATCACACCGGACGCCCGTGACCGTATCAAGGGTTATATCGACCAGGGTCTGGCTGAAGGTGCCGATCTGATCGTCGATGGCCGGGACATCGTCGTGGCGGGTTACGAGAACGGCTGTTTCGTCGGGGCTACTATCTTCGACCGGGTCAGCCCGAAAATGAAGATCTACACCGATGAGATTTTCGGGCCGGTGCTGTCAGTGGTCAGGACCGGCAGCTACGAGGAGGCTATTGAACTGGTCAACGGGCACGAATACGGTAACGGCACTGCGATCTTCACCCGTGACGGCGATGCCGCGCGTGATTTTACCCATCGTGCACGTATTGGCATGGTCGGGGTCAATGTGCCGATTCCTGTGCCACTTGCTTTTCACAGCTTCGGCGGTTGGAAGCGGTCGCTGTTTGGCGACCACTATATCCATGGCCCCGAGGGGGTGCGGTTCTACACACGGATGAAAACGGTCACCAGCCGCTGGCCCTCCGGTATTCGCGAGGGTGCGGTCTACAACTTCAAGGCGGGCGGCGAACACTGATCATCCGGACTACGGTCCGGGTGTTCATTCGGTGCAGGCTGCCTGGGCCCCTGCGATCCGTCCGAACACTGCACCGTTGAGCAGCCCGGTTCCTCCGGGATAGTTGTGGTAGAAGATCCCGCCGACCAGTTCTCCGGCCGCATAAAGGCCAGGGATGGGTGCCAGATCCTCGTCAACCACCTGCGCTTGCGGTGTGATCCGCAGGCCGCCAAATGTAAACGTAATGCCGCAGGTGACGCCGAAGGCTTCAAAGGGGGGCGTGTCGAGCGTCGTGGCCCAGTTGTTCTTGTCGATCGCAAGGCCCCTGGTACAGCGACCGTCCTTGACTGTTGGATCGAACGGCACGTCATGGTTGACCGACGCATTGAACTCCGCGACGGTCTTGAGGAACTCTTCAGCGTTAACTCCGTGTTCATGCGCAAGGGTTCTGGCCAGTTCTTCCAGACTGTCTGCCGCGACGCGCGTGACTTGGCGAATCCGATATTCGTCCCGCATAAGGTGTGTGACCTTGGCATCGAAAACCTGCCAGGCGGCTTCCCCGGGTTGGGCCAGGATCTCGCCACCATACTTGGCATAGGTGTAGTTGCGAAAATCAGCACCCTCGTCGAGAAACCGTTGTCCATGCTTGTTGACGACCAGAGAAAACGGGTAGGAATGTTTCTGAAACATGTCTCCCACGGCGAGGTCACCGAATTCAGGAGCATTCATGTCCCATGCTACTGAGTGACACCCCGACCAATTGCCACGGGGTGCAGCACCGATCTCAAGCGCCATGCGAATTCCGGCGCCGGTATTGAAACGTGTGCCACGGACCTTGGCCAGTTCCCAGCGCGGACCGAGATAACGCGTGCGCATCTCGGGGTTGGCCTGGAAGCCACCTGTTGCCAGCACCACAGCACGACTGCGGATCTCTGACGTCATGCCGTTGTGTCGTACTAGCACGCCGTTGACTACGCCGTCGGCATGTTTGAGCGCCATCACCCGTGCACCGTAACGGATCTCGACGCCGGCCTGGCGCGCGATGTCTGTCTCCATATCGACCAGCCCCGGACCGCCACCACGGGCCTCTACGGTGAGACCGCCCCAGAATCTGAATTTACCGTCGATCTTGAACGCCTGGCGGCCATACATCGGAATAAACCTCACGCCCTTGCCGCGCAGCCATCGTACAGTGTCCCGGCTTTTTGTCACTAGAACCTCAACCAGATCTGGGTCGCAGCGAAAATCGGTGACCCGAAACATGTCGTCAAAGAACTCAGACTCGCTGTAGCTGCCGAAATCGGCGTTGCGGATTTCCTCAGCCGACAGGTCGCAGATATCGACCAGATCGTCCGGGCCATCGTAAACAAAGCGGATGCCGCCAGCAGTGAAGCGGCTGTTGCCGCCGTTTTCTGACTCGGGTGCGCGTTCGAGTACCAGTACGCGGGCACCTGTCTCCGCCGCGGAGATCGCGGCACAAAGCGCGGCATTACCCGCTCCGGCAACACAAACATCGTAGTCAGTGGTCTTGGACAAGTACGCTCGCCTGTTGTGTCGGGTCTCTCGCCTGGCCCCTGTAGCCAGGCGGGAAAGGCTTAAAGACAGCAGTGACAGCCTTACTAGCGCTCCGCATGGTATTCGGGGTAGTCAGTTCGAGTGGATATTTTATATCATGCATGTATCTGGTCTGATTGAATGGAGTGGTCTGGCCAAAGGGGAAATCCGGTCAGGCCAGCTCAGCGTATCCACAGTGATGATTGAGAAACTGCCGGAACTGGTCAACAACGATGCCGCCCTGGTTCGTCGCGGCCGCTGGTTGAACGATGTCTTCATGGTCGAGGTGGGCCCGGTCCAGTACCTGGTGTATGTACAGGCAGGACGCATAGAGCGCGTTGAGACCGGCCCGTTTGTCATGCCGTCGTGGACGTTTGCCGTGCGTGGTCCCGAAGCCATGTGGCACCGGTTCTGGAGAGCCACTCCGGCACCCGGGGACAACGACCTCTTCGCCCTGCGCAAGACAGGTGAGATGTCGGTTGAGGGCAATCTTCAGCCTTTCATGGCCAACCTGATCTATATCAAGCAGGTACTGGCCAGCCCGCGGCAGCTGGATAGCGCCGGATGAGGCCTTGGATCGAGCCCCTCGCCGGCCGTTACCTGCACCTCGAGATCGGTGGCAGGCACCAGCGGCTGTACTACGAAGAAGCAGGGCAGGGCATACCGCTGGTTTGCTTGCACACGGCAGGATCCGATGGCCGCCAGTATCGGGGGCTGCTCAACGATGCCGCTGTGACTGCCGATTTCAGGGTCATCGTCTTCGACATGCCCTGGCACGGCAAGTCGTCACCGCCGGAGGGTTGGCAGGACGAGGAATACCGACTCACGACGCCCGCCTACACCGACATGATCATGACTGTGTGCCGGGCTCTGGAGCTCGATCAGCCAGTCGTGATGGGTTGTTCGATCGGTGGCCGGGTGGTGCTCAATCTCGCTCTTGAGCACGCCGAGGAACTGCGGGCAGTCATCGGCTTGCAGTCGTCCGGTCATGTCGACCCCTATTACGACATCAAGTGGTTGCATCATCCCGATGTGCACAGCGGTGAGGTTTGTGCTGGTTACGTCTACGGCCTGGTCGCACCGCAGAGTCCGGAAGCCGATCGCTGGGAGACCCTGTGGCATTACACCCAGAGCGGGCCCGGTGTATTCAAAGGTGACCTGCACTTCTATATGATCGATGGTGACATCCGTGACAAGGTCAGCGCGATCGATACTCGAGAGTGTCCGGTCTACCTGCTGACGGGTGAATATGACTACTCCTGTTCGCCCGCGCACACCCGCTCCACAGCAGCCAGGATCGAAGGTGCCGAGGTGACGATCATGGACGAGCTGGGGCATTTCCCGATGAGCGAGAACCCGGCACAGTTCCGCCGCTACCTTCAGCCGGTTTTGCAACAAATTCTGGTAGCGGACGAGTGAAGCGGCCGGCCCCGTTACACCGCGGTCCTTTGAACCCATCGCTGGGTTACCTTTGCTTTAGTCCATGACTGTCGCAAACCGCATTGGCTTCATCGGACTGGGTGTCATGGGGGAGCCGATGTGTCGCAACCTGTCGCTGAAATCTGGTTGTACGGTAAGCGCATTTGATGTGCGTGCAGAGCCGCTGGCACGCCTGGCAGAGGCCGGAGTCAGAACGGCTGATTCCGTTGCTGAGGTGGCTGATGCGGATATCGTTTTTCTATCACTTCCCACTGGCCAGGTCGTGCGTGAGGTGTGCCTGGAGGCAGAACCGTTGGTCGAACAGGTGCGATCTGGTGCTACGGTCGTCGATCTGGGAACCTCTCCCGTGGCACTGGCCCGGGAACTGGAAGGCCAGTTTGCCGCACGTGATGTTGCGTTTGCCGATGCACCTGTAGCCAGGACCCGAAGTGCCGCAGTGTCTGGCACCCTGAGCATCATGGTGGGTAGCCGGCGGGAAGTCTTCGATGACATCGAACCTCTGCTGCACCTGATGGGTGAGGAGGTTACCTACTGCGGTGCTGCCGGTATGGGTCAGTTGGTGAAGATCATGAACAACATGGTCCTGTTTCAGACTGTGGCTGCACTGGCCGAGGCACTGACTATAGGGCAGCGGGCAGGGATGGAGGGTGACCGGTTGTTCAGTGTTCTGAGCAAAGGTTCGGCAGACAGTTTTGCGCTTCGCAATCACGGCATGAGGGCGATGTTGCCGGCGAGCTTTCCGACCGATGCTTTTCCTGCCACCTATGCCCGCAAAGATCTCGACTACGCGTTGGAGCTTGCCCAGCAGGTCGGGCTGGACGCCGCTGGTGCTGAACTGGTCCGCGAGCGGTTGGACCGAGCTATAGAAGCCGGTTACGGGGAGAACTATTTTCCGGTGCTGTTGCGCATTCTCGAGGCATCACAAACGTGAGTTCCTGGTCGCTGTGGCGTGTGCAATGGTCTGGCTCGCCGGTTGACTCCTGCAGGTCTCCTTGTCACCGGACTCCGCTGAATCGATTAGACTGCTTTGGATGAACTTGCCTTCGGCCACTATGCCGGGGCACATCAGTTAGCGACAGGTAAGAAAGCATGACTGACAAGAAACGCCGAGGTCTTCGCCAGCGACTTGCAGCAGGAGAATTCATTGCAGCGCCTGGTGTGTTTGACTTGATTTCCGCCCGGATCGCCGACCGCCTCGAATTTCCGGCACTCTATATGACCGGATATGGTGTCGTCGCATCCAGCCTCGGGCTGCCCGATGCGGGACTTGCCGGTTACAGTGAGATGGTCGAGCGGGTCGGCAGGATCGCATCGGCAACTCGCACACCGTTGATCGCAGATGCGGATACCGGTTACGGGGGACTGCTCAACGTCGATCATACTGTCCGAGGATATGAGCAGGCCGGTGCTAGCGGTATACAGCTAGAAGATCAGGTCTCGCCAAAGAAGTGCGGGCACACACCCGGGCGCCGAGTTATTCCCTGCGGCGAGATGGTCTCAAAGATCAAGGTCGCCCTTGCTGCGCGCGAGTCCGAGGACTTCCTGATCATCGCACGGACCGACGCCCGCACAGGATACGGGCTGCCTGATGCGATCTGTCGGGGCCAGGCTTTTGCCGATGCTGGTGCGGATATCGTTTTCGTCGAGGCGCCCGAAACTGTAGACGAGATGGTTGAGATCGGCCGGAGTATCGATAAGCCACTGCTGGCTAATATCGTCGTCGGTGGCAGTACGCCTTTGCTGTCCGTCAACGAGCTCGCAGATATCGGCTACCAGCTGGCGATCTTTCCAGGCACTGCGTTCCTGGCGATGGGTGCTGCGGTAGAGTCGGTATACACGCATATCCGATCCACCGGCTCCACGGCTGGCCTTGACACAGCGCTGTACGATTTTCAGGCATTCAATTGCCTGATGGGTTTTGAGAAGGTCTGGGCATTTGAGGAGGCCTGGCAGAGTCGAGACTGAAAGCGAGTTTTGATTGATTCGTAATCTTCTAGACCGTCAGTAAGCGAGCATCCTGAGGAAGATAATTGCACGGTAGTGAAGTGTCGGTGTTATGATTGCGCCGGGTTGAACGAGTCCCGTTTAAGTGTCCTAGAGGGTAGAACAAAGAGGAGGAGAGCGAGTTCGCGTGGCAGCGCTGTTCGCTGGTTGCGGGGGCCCAACCTACGATGGCGAAGCTTCTTGAAGTCAGGAACCTGACGACTCAGTTTTTTACTTCAGCGGGCACAGTACAGGCCGTTGACGATGTCTCATTCGATATCGATGAGGGTGAGACTGTGGCTGTGGTAGGCGAATCCGGCTGTGGCAAGTCGGTCAGTGCCCTGTCGATCCTCAGGTTGATCCCGTGGCCACCCGGCAAGATCGTTGGGGGCACTATTCATTTTCTCGAACAAGACCTGCTGGCGCTCAGCGATGAAGAGATTCGCAAGATCCGCGGCCGCCAGATCAGCATGGTGTTCCAGGAACCGATGACTTCGCTGAATCCTGTCCTGTCGATCGGTCGGCAGTTGACCGAGACGATGGAACACCACCTAGGGCTTTCTGCCGAAAAAGCTCATCAACGAGCAGCAGAGTTGCTGACCATGGTCGGAATTTCCGAGCCCGAAAGGCGGCTTAGCCAGTTCCCCCATCATTTGAGCGGGGGTATGCGTCAGCGGGTCATGATTGCGCTGGCATTGAGTTGCGAGCCCAAGCTGATCATCGCCGACGAACCGACCACAGCACTCGATGTCACGATCCAGGCCCAGATCCTGGAACTGATGAAAGACCTGACCAAACAGTTGGGTGTCGCGCTGATTGTGATTACCCACAACCTCGGTGTGGTTGCCCGCTATGCCGACCGGGTGAATGTGATGTATGCCGGGAAGATGATCGAGATGGGGCGGGCGCGGCAGATCTATCACGATCCGCACCATCCCTATACGCTGGGCCTGCTGGCCTCGGTACCCCGCATGGACCAACCGCGAGGCAACCGACTGGTTCCGATCGAGGGCCAACCACCGGATTTAACTCGGCTCGATCAAGGCTGTGCGTTCCGGCCGCGTTGCGCTTTCACCGTTGACCGCTGCGCCAGCGAAGTTCCAGCGCTTGAACTTATTGACGACAGTCATTCGGCGGCGTGCTGGCGGGTTGGCGAACTTGGCACCCTGAAAGCAGCGTCATGATGTCCGCTGCCAGTCCAGACGCGGTGGCCCGGGGCGGTAACGGGGGATCCCACGATCTGCTTCTGCAGATTCGTGATCTCAAGATGTACTTCCCGGTCACCGAAGGGACTATCGTTCAGAGGGTTGTTGCCCAGGTCAAGGCAGTCGATGGAATCTCGTTGGAAATCAAGAAAGGAGAGACACTGGGCTTGGTTGGCGAATCCGGTTGTGGCAAGACCACGGTTGGGCGCTGCATCCTGCAGCTGGAACGGGCGACCGAAGGGGAGATCAGGTTTGAAGGACAAGACCTTACCCGACTTAACCAGAAGGAACTGGTACCCGTGCGGGAGAAGATTCAGGTCATCTTTCAGGATCCCTACAGTTCACTCAACCCGCGGATGAAGATCGGCGCCATGCTTGACGAGCCTATGCGCGTCCACAGCATTATTCCTGATCCAGTCAAACGCAAGGAGAGGGTCCGTGAACTCCTTTCCGTGTGCGGGCTCGATCCGAAGTTTGCCGATCGCTATCCACACGAGATGAGCGGCGGACAACGCCAGCGGGTTGGCATCGCTCGGGCACTGGCGCTGGATCCAGATTTTATTATCTGCGATGAGGCCGTATCGGCGCTGGACGTTTCGATCCAGGCGCAGGTTATCAATCTGCTTGAGGACCTGCGTGAGGAGTTCGACCTGACCTATCTCTTTATTGCCCACGACCTGAGCGTGGTTCGCCACATCTCAAACCGCGTGGCCGTGATGTACCTGGGTAATTTGGTTGAACTCGCCGATGGGGATGAGTTGTTTGATAACCCCACACATCCTTACACCCGTGCCTTGCTCGATGCAGTACCGATTCCCGATCCCTTGGTCGAGGATGAGCGGCAACATAAGGTGATCGAGGGCGAGGTTCCAAGCCCGATAAATCCCCCCAGTGGTTGTGTTTTTCACCCCCGGTGTCCACTGGCGGTAGACACTTGCCGGACTTCGGTGCCAAAATCCCGCGAGACAGTCAAAGGACACCATGTTGCCTGTACACAGGTATGATGTCTCAGACTGTGGTATAACCAGATTCTGGTCAGGTTTTGATCGGAAACGACCTGGTGAAGTCGCTCGAATAGTTGGTTTTTGACAATTTGAGGGGTGATTGAACCGGGCAATGTGAAACTGACTATTCATCACAAGGAGGATTTCACGACATGAAGCCACGCATTTTTAAGACCTTTGTAATTGCACTCGCCGGTCTTGTGCTGTCATCGGCAGGTGCGCTGACTGCGTCTGCAGCAACGCCTAAGAAAGGGGGTATTCTCAATTTTGTTGTGGGCAGCAAGATCCCATCCTACGACGGACATATTGAGTCTACTTTCGGGATGATTCACCCGATTCGACCCTTTTACAGTCTGCTCTTTCGAGTCAACCCGGACAACCCGGCCGACCCCACTGACTTTCTGTGCGATGTTTGCGAAGGCAGTGTTCCGGAAGGGGCAAAGGGTGGGACCGAATACACTTTCAAAATTCGAAAGGGCCTCCAGTTCCATAATGGCGCACCACTGAATGCGCACGATGTCAAGGCGACGTTTGACAAGATCATTTTTCCGCCTGAAGGTGTGCCCAGTAATCGAAAGGCAATGTTCAGGATGGTCGACTCAATTGTCGTTACCGATGATCACACTATTGTGTTCACGCTGAAATTTCCATCGGGTGCGTTCATTCCTGCAATGGGGATGCCATTCAATTTTATTTACAGCAAGAAAGATCTTGATGACCACGGTTACGAATGGCACAAGAAGAATATCAATGGCTCAGGCGCGTTTGTTTTTGTAGAGCACGTGGCGGGTTCGCACGTCTCAGGCAAGCGTAACCCGAACTACCATCATGATGGCAAGCCTTATCTGGATGGTTTCAAGGCGATTTCAGCACCGAAAATGTCTGTGCGCCTGCAGGCTATTCGTGGCGACAGGGCGGCCATCGAATTCCGCGGTTTTCCGCCCAAGGCGCGGGATGATTTGGTCAATGCTCTGGGTGATGAGATCACAGTACAGGAAAGCGACTGGAACTGTGCGTTGATGTTTACCACCAATGCCAGACGAAAACCATTTGACGATCCGCGGGTACGTCGAGCTCTGACGCTGGCAGTAGACCGGTACGAAGCGTCACAATACCTGGCGAATATCGCCATTGTGAAGACGGTTGGCGGTATTGTTTTTCCATCGCATCCGCTGGCGGCAACTGCGGAAGAGTTACAGGCAATGCCTGGCTTCGCGAAAGATATCGAGGCCAGTCGTGCGGAAGCACGGGCGCTCCTGAAGGAAGCCGGTGCCGAAGGCATCGAGTTCGATTTCAATAATCGCGGTGTTGACCAACCTTATAAGGTGGTCGGGACCTGGCTGGTCGACCAGTGGCGTCAGGTTGGCCTGAAGCCGATTCAGCGGGTCCAGCCATCTCCACAGTTCTATGCCACGCTCCGCAAAAAGCATGACTTCGACGTATCAGTTGATTTCAACTGCCAGTCGATTGTGAACCCGATTGCTGATGTCACAAAATTCCTCTGCAGTGCCGGCAACCACTATTCGGGCTGTGAGAATCCGAAACTGGACGAGATTTATGATCGTCTGCTTCGGGCTGAATCTCAGGACCAACAGCGGGTGATTATGCGAGAGTTTGAGAGGGAGGCGTTCGATACGGGAGGCACAGCCTTGACACTGTGGTGGTATAAGATCAATCCCCACCGCTCGTATGTCAAAGGATGGAAAATCGCCCCCAGCCACTACCTGAACCAGTCCTTGGACCAGATTTGGCTGGATAAATAAATCCAGAAGCAGGTTCAATCCACGCCCGCTGTTATGCGTGAAATGTAAACATCGCCCGCCGCCGGAAGGCGGCGGGCGCTATTCTTTTACCCACCGGTAGCCTTGCACAAATATATCGTCAAACGTCTGCTGCTGATGCTTCCGACACTGGCGGGAGCGGCGGTACTGGTTTTCTTTCTGTTACGAGCGATACCCGGTGACGTGTGCGAGGTGCGCCTCGCCGGTTCCGGGCTCTACGTCGACGAGGCCGAGATTCAACTCTGTCGTGAGAAGCTCGGTCTGGCAAAGCCTTTGATCGTCCAGTTTTTTGATTTTATTACCGGCTATTTTACCTGGGATCTCGGTGACTCCATGTGGACGGGAAAACCCGTCACTGAAGAGATTGGCATCAGGTTTCCCCTTTCCTTGCAGGTCGCAATCATGGCGACGGTGGTTGCGGTGGTGTTTGCCATTCCCCTGGGCGCAATATCCGCCATCAAGCAGGATACGTGGATTGACTACGTTGTGCGGACTTTCAGTATTGCAGGCATTGCAATGCCGTCATTCTGGCTGGGCATTCTGATTATCTTGGGCCTGCTGATCGGCACCCAGTATTTTTTTGGCACGCCATGGATGCCGCCGATCGACTATGTGTCGCTTTTTCAGGATCCAATGAGAAACTTGTCGCAGCTGATCTGGCCAGCGGTTGCAACGGGCTATCGCTATTCAGCGGTTGCCACGCGTATGACCCGTTCAGCCCTGCTGGAGGTTCTGCGGGAAGACTATATCCGCACCGCACGGGCCAAGGGCATGGTCGAGAAAATCATCATCAACCGACATGCGTTGAAGAACTCAATGTTACCGGTACTGACGATCATCGGTATTGAATTTGCTTTCCTGATGGGCGGGCTGGTCGTTACCGAGCAGGTATTCAATCTGAACGGGATTGGCAAACTTTTTGTGGAATCGGTGCAGGCCCAGGATTTTGCCATGACCCAGCAGCTCGTTATGCTGGTGGTGCTTATCGCCGTATTGACCAATTTAGTTGTTGACCTTGTATACGCCTGGCTCGATCCGAGGATCCGTTACGGCTGAAATCTCCAAAATGGCAGCAATCGACCAGACAATCGAAATCGGTGATCTGCAAAAGCCTTGGTATCAACGGTTATTTGAAATGGCCCGGCACCAGCCGCTGGGAACTGCTGGTGGTCTGGTTGTCATATTGATGGTGTTGGCGGCTGTTTTTGCCAATTTTCTGTCTCCTTATGATCCCGAGGCGGCTTCCTGGAAGCACCAGCTCTCGCCCCCTGACGCAGAATACTGGCTTGGTACCGATGCCTTCGGTCGCGACATTCTGACCCGGATTATTTTCGGGGCCCGGACGGCACTCTTTGTTGGTTTTACAGCCGCTTTCGTGGGATCGACCTGTGGCCTCATCCTGGGGGTTGCAAGTGCCTACTTCGGCGGCCGTTTTGATATTATTGTCCAGCGCCTGGTCGATATCGTGATGGCTTTTCCGCTCATCGTCCTGGCCCTGGCTGTTGTGGCGACACTGGGTACCGGCACAGTCAACGTGATCATCGCAATTACGATCCCATTTATTCCGCAGTGCGCCCGGGTGGTCCGCTCCAGTGCACTGGCGATTCGTGAAATGCCGTACGTCGATGCCGCTCGGGCACTCGGCTATGGCCACCTGCGAATCATCATGCGCCACATGGTGCCCAACGTCATGGCACCGTATCTGATCATGTTGACCACTTTCGTCGGGCAGGCCATTCTGCTGGAGGCTTCTTTGTCTTATCTCGGCATGGGTGTGCAAGAACCCACACCGGCCTGGGGGCTGATGCTCCAGGGCGGTGCCGAAGAGTTCGCTGAGAGCGCCCCGTGGGTGCCGATTTTCCCCGGGCTGGCAATCACGCTGGCCGTGTTTGGGTTTAACCTGTTCGGTGACGCTCTGCGGGATGTCCTCGATCCCAGGCTGCGCTCTCGTTAGTTCGAATTTTCCTGGAAGCTCCGGATTGCACTGCTCTGCCGGTGAGCAGGTTCAACGGCTGTTGAGATCCGACCGGCGATTTTTTGATCTGACAGATACCGGAATCTTTCAATGAGGCTAGCCATTCTGGATGACTACCAGGGGGTTGCCCTGCACTCAGCCGACTGGTCAGCAGTCCAGCGGCTGGTTGATATTTCGGTCTTCCGTACTCACCTGGGTGACGTTGATGCGGCCGCAACGGCACTCAGGGAATTTGAAATCCTAGTTGCCATGCGGGAGCGAACCCCGTTCCCCCGGCAACTGCTCGAACGACTACCCAGTCTGCGCCTGCTGGTGACGACGGGAATGCGTAATCTCGCGATCGACACCGTAGCGGCTCGTGAACTCGGTATCGATGTGTGCGGCACAGCGATGCTCGGTTATCCCGCCGCCGAGCACACCTGGGCACTGATCCTGGCGCTGGTCAAGCAGGTTTCGGCAGAGGACCGGGTCATGCACCAGGGTGGCTGGCAGTGTGGCCTGTCGACGGGTCTGCAGAACAACACGCTGGGAATTGTTGGCCTGGGTAAGTTGGGCGCCCAGGTGGCCAAGGTCGGGCTGGCTTTTGGAATGAAGGTGCAGGCCTGGAGCGCCAACCTCACCTTGGAGCGCTGTGCCGAGTGCGGTGTGGTCAAGGTTGAACTCAATGAACTGCTGTCTACATCCGATATTGTCACGGTCCACCTGGTTTTGTCGGATCGGACCCGGGGTCTTATCGGTACCGATGAACTTGCCCAGATGAAATCCACGGCCTACCTGGTGAATACGGCCAGGGGCCCGATCGTTCAGGAAACGGCACTGATCGCGGCACTGCAAAACGGCACGATTGCCGGCGCCGGGCTGGATGTGTACGACAACGAACCGCTGCCCCCGGACCATCCGTTGCGCAGTCTGGGCAACGCCGTGCTGACCGGGCACACCGGCTATGTCATGCGGGAAAACTATGCCAGAGGTTACAGTGGAACTGTCGAGAACGTGGTTGCCTGGTTAAACGATAGCCCAGTCCGGTTGCTTAACTGACTTCCAAAATTTGAATTAAAGCTGAGATTGCCCATGCCCTGGCGGAATGAGTTGAAAGCAGTCACTTTCGATGTCTTCGGCACAGTGGTGGACTGGCGGAGCAGCATTGCTCGGGAAGTAGACCTTCTCGCTGAGGCCAAAGGGCTTTCGGTCGATGGCGCGGAATTTGCCAGTGCCTGGCGGGCTTTGTACCAGCCCGCGATGTCTAGGGTGCGTACCGGTGAGTTGCCGTTTACACCGCTAGATGTGCTGCATCGTATGAACCTTGACGAGGTTCTGGGTCAGTTCGGTATAGAGGGGTTGTCTGAACCGGAAAAGCAGCATCTGAATAGGGCATGGCACCGGCTCCACCCCTGGCCGGATGTACTAGATGGTCTGACCCGGATCAAGTCCAAGTTTATCATCGGTACACTGTCAAACGGTAACGTGTCGCTGATCGTCAACATGGCCAAGCACGCCGGTCTGCCGTGGGATGTTGTACTCGGGGCGGAGATTGTCGGTCACTACAAGCCGCAGCCGGAGGCTTACCTCAAGTCGGCCGCAGTGCTCGACCTGAAGCCCACCCAGTGCATGCTGGTTGCTGCCCACAACAGTGACCTGCTAGCAGCCGCAGAATGCGGCTTCAGAACTGGTTTTGTTCCCCGCCCTGTGGAATACGGCCCTGATCAGATCTCCGACCAATCGGCCGAAAGCGAATTCGACATTGTGGCAGAGGACTTTGTGGATCTGGCTGCCCGGCTCGGTTGTTAACGGCGGCGATATGACCACACGATTCGGCGCCTACTAACTGCCAGAATTGTCGTCCTGTGAATCAGGCCAGCGGGCCAGAAAGGCCTCAATGGCCTCACAGGCTGGTCGTCCAGCCTCCCCGAGCACCTTGGCCTTGAGAAAAATGATCGCAAGTGTTGCGGCGCTGAGACCCGCCTGATCATTGCTTTTTCGGGCACTGCGGTGAGCCTCTCGCAGCCACCGGGGTGCTTTCTTCGGATCCGCACCACCGCTGATTTCGGCCCGTGTCCTTTCGATGTGTTTGTCGGTCAGTGCGGTGATCTTGCGCAGGTGGTGATCGGCATAGGCCGCCTCGTCCGAGCGAATGATGGTGTTCGTGTCACGGATGATCTGGAGCGCTTGCCCTTTTCTGCCAAAGAAGTTCAGCATCGGGGGTCTTTCTTCCTGGCTCTTTGTATAAGCACCGAATACATCAGGTTGTTCGACTCAAGGGTATTTCTGCATGCTCATGGTATAACCTGATCCAGAGGATAGCTGGAATCCGGACTACAGGAACCGCTCAGCGTCAGGTCAACCCGATCATAACGTTGTTCTGGAAGGCGGGCCTTTCAGTCAACAGCTGGTACCACCGGGCAAGGTCCGGCATGTCCTTGCGCTCGATGTTGAGATTGAACCAGCGGTAGGCCATGATACCCAGCGGAATATCAGCCATAGAGAAATCCTCGCCGCCGACGAACGCGACAGCCGACAGTCGGGTATCCAGTATGCTCAATACGTTTTCCAGTCGATCGCGGCCGGCCGAGATGACCTCAGCGTCACGGTCTTCCGGGGCAGTTCGGACAAGCCCCCAGAAAACGGGAAAAATTGCTGGTCCGACGACGGTTTGCTGCCAGTCCATCCACTGCTCGGCCACGGCAAGTCGAACCGGGTCGTCAGGCAATAGATCGTTGGGCGTGTGTTTACGTACAAGGTATCTGACGATCACGTTCGATTCCCAGAGCACAATGTCGTCGTCTATCACGGTAGGTACTACCCCGTTAGGATTCATCGCCAGGTACTGCGGCTCGCGGTTACCGCCGAACGGTCCACCGATGTCGTCACGTTCGTAGGACAGACCTAGTTCGTCACACGCCCACAACACCTTCTGAACGTTGGAGGAATTGTTTCGACCAAGAATTTTCAGCATCCGAGAGTTAACCTCCATCGCTGGTGAGCCCACATCAATTGAAATGAAGTTGTTCTGGTTGCTTCAACTGATGCAGACACGATTATAGCGGTGCTGTTGCTACAAATGGTTCAGGATTCGGGCCGACCTTTTTCCGAGGGTAGCCAATAGACAATCAGGTTCGCGAGAAGAATCGTACCAGCCAGGCAATAGAACACCACAGGCAGCCCGTAGCGATCAGCGACCAGTCCACCGAGCGGCATCATGATGGTGGTCAAAAGCGCTTGGGTGCCGAAGAGGATGCTGGTGGCGCTGCCGGCGATGTTGGGTGGTGAGAGGTCCATCATCCAGCTGTGAATAACGGGTCGGACCGCAAACAGGGCAAAACCGAGCAGCGAAACGGTGGCGACTAGAAACAGATCATTTTGAGTCAAGGTGATCGCGGCAATGACGATTGTAGTGACGCTCAGGCCGGCGAGGACCACCGGTCGTCGACCGGCCCGGTCCGACCACGCTCCCGCAACTGGAGATGCCAGAAGCCCACCAGCCTGCAGGGCGGTCATCGTTATACCCAGCCACAATGGCCCCGAGTCCAGTTCGTTGACGAGGTAAAGGGGTAGGAAGACATACAGCCCGTTCTGGGCGATGTTGCGCATGCCGGACATCACGCAAAGAGCAAGGACCGTCCTGTCCCGGGCGATCCGCCCCACCTGAGACAGGTAATCTCGGATACCGCTGTGCTTGTCTCGAGGCTGGCCCGTTTTGTCAACGGATTGGCGTAGAAACAGGATCAGAATCACGGCGATGGCGAAGACCGGAAGTGCGCCGGTCAACGCGGTGCCCTGCCAGGTGAGCACCAACAGCAGCGCACCCGCAGCCAGAGGTGCCAGGGTGTCCCCCAGGTTGGCACAAAGGGCGTGCACGGACAATGCATAACCCCGGTTCTGCGGGTAATGTTCTGACAGATAAGCGATGGCTGGCGGGTGCCAGAGATTGTTGGATGCCCCAAGCAGAACCACCAGGCCGGTCAGGACCAGGAACTGGTGTGTGAGGCCAAACCCCAGCAAGGCACCGCCGCCAATCAGCAGCGATATGACCTGGTAGACGATCCGCCGGCCCGTGATATCGACTGCGAATCCGCTGCCGAAATTGGCGGCCAGGGCACTGAGGTGAAAGACCGAAACCAGGAAACCCGTATCGGTGTAGGACAGGCCGATGTCGCGAGCGATAAAAGGCAGCAGTAAATAGAAGAATGCAGCGATCCAGTGGGTCGTGCCGTGCCCAAGCCCGACCAGAAAGGCCGGCCCCTGTCTCGCCCAAGGCACACCGGTGAGTCGTCCAACAGATTCGATTAACACTAATTCCCCCTAATAATCTGCCGTGACCTTAACCTTGGCGTTTTGGTTATACAACCCTGGATGCCAAGGTGTTACCCGCGACGGCGGTTGTCTTTTAGGGCACAATTATCAGTGAATCAATTCTTGTATGGGCGGTCTAGTGCAACTCGTGCACCGCTGCCTACAGGAGGGAGCGACATGATGCAACAAATAACTGGGATGCCGCTGGCGCGGTTCACCGTACTGGACATCACCCGTGTTCGATCGGGACCGACCGCGGTCCGCCAACTGGCCGACTGGGGTGCCAACGTTATCAAGATCGAATCGCCGGCGCATTTGAATACTGAGAGAGGGATGGGTGGTGCCCGGCACGGCCCTGATTTTCAGAACATCCATCGCAACAAGCGGGGTATGACTCTGAATCTCAAGAACCCAGAGGGGCATGCTGTGTTGATGCGGATGGTAGAGCAGGCAGACGTCATCGTTGAGAACTTTCGACCCGATGTGAAAAATCGGCTGGGCATTGATTACGCATCCCTCGCGAAGAAAAATCCCGGTATCGTCCTAGCCAGTATCTCCGGATTCGGCCAAGACGGCCCGTACGCCAGTCGGCCCGGGTTTGATCAGGTCGCCCAGGGTATGGGTGGGTTGATGTCCATCACTGGACTACCCGGCCAGGGGCCGGTGCGGGTCGGTGTGCCCATCGCCGACCTGGCCGCCGGCATGTATACTGCCATCGGTATTCTCATTGCACTGCTGCACAGAGAGGAAACAGGCCGGGGACAGTGGGTTCACACCTCGCTGCTGGAAGCCCAGATTGCCATGCTGGATTTTCAGGCGGCACGATGGCTGATCGGAAGCCAGGTGCCGCCCCAAGCCGGTAACAACCATCCCACCAGCACACCGACCGGTGTGTTCGAGACTGCCGACGGACATATCAATATCGCCTCGGCGGGTGAAACCATGTGGCAGAGGCTCTGCGCTGTGCTGAATGCGCAAGCATTGCTCGAAAATCCTGACTATGCGACCGAGAAGTCCCGGTTGGAGCATCGGGATGATCTGAACACTGACCTTGCCAGCTATCTTCGGCATCGAACCAGCCAGGAGTGGATCGATGCCCTGAACGATGCCGGTGTCCCTTGCGGTCCGATCTACGCGATTGACGAAGTGTTTGCTGATCCCCAGGTGGCCCACATTGGTATGGCACAACCAGTTCAGCACCCTGACCTGGGAAATATCCGCGTTGTCAAGAACGCCGTCAACATGAGTGGCGCACCCTTATGCTCTTACCGACCAACACCTGAGCGGGGTGAGCACACCGACACCGTGCTTACCGAGTTCGGTTACAGTGATCAAGAGATCGAAGAATTGCGGGAGGCTGGAGCTGTCTGAGTCGGTCTGAATCAGATCGGTCGCTTCCTGATCAAGTAACGCTGAGTACCCTCGAACACCAGTGAGTCTTCTTGGTTGTGAATGGTGGCCCGCATTGTGATCACTCCAGTGGTGGTCTGCTCCGTGAGATCGGTGATCTCCAACAAGGGGTACAAGGTGTTGCCGCGGTATACCGGTAGCAGAAACCTACCGGTCGCCTCGATCATGCCGATGAGTGAGTCGGCGACTTCACTCGGGAACCTGCCGGCGCCGGCAGCGGTCTGGATCATGACTTGCAGGCCATGAGCCAGAAGGTCATCGTGACCACGCTGCCGGCAGTACTCGACGTCGTAGTGAATCGGGTCGTTGTCACCTGAGGCGGCCTGGAACATCGCGAACAGGCCGCTGGTTTGCGTGCGTGACGGAATGATGTACTGCTCGCCGATTACAAAGTCCTCGAAATACTTTGAAGGTGGTAGCTCTCTTGGGCCACGTTGTCTGGTGTCGTTCATTACCGCTCTCCGGAGATCGCTGGTTCCGAGGATGACTATACAGTGCCTTTAGGTCCCTTGACGATCTGTCCCGAGAGGACCGGCGTGTTCAAGAAGCACTGTCTATGGCCAGGCTGCAAGAGCTTTCTGGCGGTTGAATGATGCAGTCAGTTCGCGCTTGCGATCATGATGACACCCGGAACGACCAGCAGCATCGTGATAATGATCCGAAAAGTGAAAGTCTCGCGCCGGAAAACAAAGTACCCGAGGAGGAAACTCAATACCGGCGATACGGCGACAATGGGTACCACGCTCACCACGGTGCCGGTCTGGAGGGCGGTATTGAGAGACCATATAGACACCCCGTTGATAAGGCCGCCAAGAAAGAACCACAGCAGTCCTGGAGCCCATCTGATATGAGTAAAGAAGCGGTCGGATTTGCCTGTGCCTGCGATCAATGCAACTCCCAGTGAGACTGTGTACCCAACCAGGCCGGCGAACAGAGGGTCAGGCACGACGTTCAGCCCCAGCTTGGTGAGCGCGTGGGCCAGTGCCCGCAACACCGCTGCACCGATTGGCAGTCCCAGCGCCCAGACCGGCCAGGATGACGGCGTATTCCCACGGTAGGTGAGAATGACGATGCCAGACACGATTGCGACAGTTCCCACAAGTAGAGCCGGTGTCATGGATTCGCCCAGGATCAGGACTGCAAACAGTGCCCCGAAAAGCGGTGCGGTCGATGCCAGAGTGCTCGACAGCGTTGGACCCAGATGACGGATGCCAGCAAGGGCGAGGTTAGCCGAAAGAAACGGCCTGAACAGCCCGATCACTATGAACAGCACCACAGCCGATGTCAGCCAGTAGCTGCGTTGAAGAAACCAAGGCGACAGCGACCAATAGAAGACGGCCGATGCAAAAATTGAAATCAGCGTGCCCGTCCGGCTGTCGACGTGTTTGAGTCCGAGATTGTGGACCTGGACCCCAACGGCAAAGAGCAGAGCCGAGCACAGGGCCAGAGCAGCCGGTGAGAGAAAAATATTCTGTGTCACACCCTGATCAGGCGTACTCAGCGATCGTAAGTTCGCTCATGGGGATGAGCAGGTGTTGTCATACGGTTTTAGCTGTCAGTGCCCCGCGCAGCAACTGTACAAAATGGATGGCGTCGCGGCCGGTGCCGTGGCGAATCTGCTGCCGACAGCTGGTACCGCCGGCCACAACGGCACTTTCGGGGGCGAGATTGCGTACGGCTGGCAGCAGTGACAGTTCAGCCATATTCATCGAGACCGCATAGGTCTGGGCCCACTGGCCAAAGTCCCCGGCCATGCCGCAGCAACTGCTGGCAATGGGGTCGACTTGTAGATCCGGTATCCAGCCGAGAACGGTTTCCACATCAACGGCCGTGTCGAATGCTTTCTGGTGGCAGTGACAGTGAAGGGCGGCGTGGCTGATTGGTGATGGGCCGAAGTCCAGTGATAGCGATGTGTGATTCCTGACTAGATACTCCTCCAGCAGCAGCGCCATCTCATCCAGGCCTTCAGCCTCACTCGAGGGGAAAAGGTCCTTGTACTCGTCCCGAAGGGTGAGCAGACAAGCCGGCTCAAGTCCGACCAGCGGGATGCCGCGATCCAGATACGGGCGCAGTGCCTTGATCAGGCGGGTCGCTTCAGTTCGGGCCTGATCGATGAGGCCCGCTGAGAGAAAGGTACGGCCACAACAAAGCGGTCGGCCTCTTTTGGGTCGCGCTATATGCACGTGGCAGCCGGCAGCGGACAGTACATCGACCAGCGCCTGGCCGTTGGCGGGCTCGAACCAGCGGGTAAAGGTATCCAGCAGTACGACCACTTCCGTGTCCCTGGCAGGCCCGGCAGAAGTCCTGCGCTCCAGGCCTGGGTCACGCTGCCATAACGGCAGTGCCCGGTGCCGGGTAAGTCCTGTCAGGGATTCCAGAAGGCGCCGGGAAACCGGTAGACTAGTGGCCGAATTCAGCAGCCCTGCGAACGGCGCCAGTCGGGGCGCATAGCGAGGCAGGTAAGCGACCAGCCGCTGACCGGCCGTTAGACCCACTTCGCGAACGCGCATGGCCTGCAGCTCCATTTTCATGCGTGCCATATCCACGCCCGTGGGACATTCGCGCTTGCAGGCCTTGCAGCCCACGCATAGCGACAGGGTCTCGTGCATCGCATCCGAGGTCAAAGCACCTGGACCGAGCTGTCCGCTGAGGGCCAGGCGTAAAGCGTTTGCCCGTCCCCGGGTGGAGTGCTGCTCGTCTCCCGTGGCCCGGTAGGAAGGGCACATCACCGCCGCGTCCCGCTTTCGGCAGGCCCCGTTGTTGTTACACATCTCGACTGCACCGGCAAATCCGCCCCAGTCCGACCAATCGAGGTGGGTTGTTGTGTTTTCGGCGTCATAGTCCGGCCGATAACGGAACAGGCTACGGTCGTCCATCTTCGGCGGCTGAACGATCTTGCCGGGATTAAACAGGCCCTTGGGATCAACAGCCTGCTTGATGTCGCCAAAGATATCGAGCATCCGGTCACCGAACATGACAGGATGAAATTCTGATCGGACGATGCCGTCTCCGTGCTCGCCGGAATGTGAGCCCCCGTACTCTCTGACCATGGCAAAGGCTTTTTCGGCGATGGATCGCATTTTCTTCACATCGGCGGTACTTTTCATGTTGAGTATCGGCCGCACGTGGAGACAGCCTTCGGATGCGTGGGCATACCAGGTGCCGCTGGTGCCGTGGTCACGGAAGATACCGGTCAGGCGATCGGTAAAGTCGGCCAGATGTTCCAGAGGCACCGCACAGTCCTCGATGAACGAGACCGGTTTGCCGTCGCCCTTCATGGACATCATGATGTTCAGGCCGGCTTTTCTCACGTCCCAGACCGCCCGCTGTTCCCCAGCGTCGGTGATCTTGACTACACTGTCTGAATGACCAAGATCAGACAAGAGTGAACCGAGATCTGCAAGCTGCCGTTCAAGATGAATGGGGTCTTGTCCGGCAAATTCGACCAGCAGCAATGCCTTCGGTCGGCCGCGGACGTATCGGGTCAGCGTATCCCTGAACATCGGGATCTCGAGGGCCAGTTCGATCAGGGTCTGGTCTACCAGTTCGACCGCATCCGGCGACAGCTTCATGATGTGCTGGGTGGAGGCCATGGCTGCATAAAAGGAAGAGAAATGGCAGATGCCCAGGATCTTTTTTTCTGGAATCGGCTGCAGTCGCAGTGTCAGCCGGCGAGTGAACGCCAGCGTCCCTTCAGACCCGACTAGTAACTGTGCCATGTTTCGATGCGACTCCCCCGTACCCGGTGACATCAGGGCGTCGATGTTGTAACCGCCGACTCGACGGTGCACTTTTGGGAAGCGGCTGGTGATTTCTTTTGACTCACGGTCGGCAAGTTCCACCATGGACCGTGTAAGCTGCCGGTAGAATGCGGGACCCTGGATACCGTCCAGGTCGTCCGGAACAGGGCCGAACGTGGCTTCATCACCGTTCGCGAGCAGGGCATCGATTGTGAGCACGTTGTCTCGCATGAGGCCGTATCGAACCGACCGGGCACCGCAGCTGTTGTTTCCCGCCATGCCGCCGATCGTGGCCCGGCTGGCGGTTGAAACATCGACTGGAAAAAAAAGTCCGTGGCGTTTCAGTCCTGCATTGAGTTGATCCAGGACGATTCCAGGTTCCACTGTGACCGTCGACTCTTCCAGGTCCAGGTGAATCAAGCTGTTCAGGTGCTTGGAGACATCGACCACAAGGGCCAGCCCGACGGTTTGTCCGCTTTGAGAAGTGCCGGCTCCTCGCGGCAGAAGAGGTATACCCTCTTCGGCCGCGATGGCAATCACAGCATCGAGATCGGATTGGACCTCGGGCACAACCACGCCCACCGGCTCGATCTGGTAAATTGAGGCATCCGTGCTGTAGCGGCCGCGGTTAAATGCATCGAACAGGACCTCGCCCTGGATGGCGCCGGACAATCGTCGGGCCAGGGTACTGTCCCCGATCCTTGCCCGCAGTGGCGAATTGTCGTAATAGCTCATTAAGGTGCGGAATGATCAGTCAAGGAGACTCCACGCTGTGCTCCGGGGTACCCTGCAAGGATAACCGGAATTGACGACCGGCTGTGGTCTGGACGAATTATGATGGCAAATCAAAGTGGACGGCATTTCCTGCAAATTCCCGGTCCGACCAACGTGCCGGCTCGTGTGCTCGAGGCAATCGCACAGCCCACGATTGATCATCGAGGCCCCCGTTTTCAACACCTGACAGCCGAGGTCCTGGAGCGTCTTGCGGCGATATTCAGGACGCGAGGGGAGATCGTCATTTTCCCATCTTCAGGAACCGGTGCCTGGGAGGCTGCACTGGTCAACACGCTGTCTCCCGGGGATCAATTGCTGATGTACGAGACGGGTCATTTTGCGACGCTGTGGCATGCCCTGGCCGAACGCCTTGGTTTGGCACCCCAACTGATGCCCGGGGACTGGCGCAGTGGTGTTGATGTGGCCGCTCTTCAGGATCTGCTGGAGCAGGACACTCATCACGACATCAAGGCGGTCTGTGTCGTTCACAACGAGACCTCCACTGGGGTGACCTCAGATATTCCCGCGGTCCGGGCCTGTATCGACGCAGCGGTCCACCCAGCGCTGCTGATGGTCGATACGATCTCGTCACTCGGATCGATGGACTACTGGCACGACGAGTGGGGTATCGATGTCACTGTCGCTGGGTCACAGAAGGGACTGATGCTGCCGCCCGGGCTGGGATTCAACGCGATCAGTGAAAAGGCACTGGCGGCTTCGAAGACTGCGGCACTGCCCAGAGCCTACTGGGACTGGGAGGCCGTCATCAGTGGTAACCGTAACCGTTTTTTTCCGTATACCCCGGCAACCAATCTTCTGTTCGGTTTACGCGAGGCTGGTAATATGCTGCTGGCCGAAGGTCTGGAGACGGTCTTTGCCCGGCATGCACGATTTGGCGAGGCCACCCGGCGTGCCGTAAAGGCCTGGGGTCTGGAGTTGCTGTGTCGGAATCCTCGTGAATACAGCAACTCTTTGACGGCCGTGATGATGCCTGAAACAATCGATGCTGATGAATTTCGCTCTCTGGTACTGGAGCGATTTGATATGTCGCTCGGAAACGGGCTCGGCCGGCTGGCAGGAAAGGTGTTTCGTATCGGTCACCTGGGAGATTTCAGCGATCTGATGCTGATGGGTACCTTGTCCGGAATCGAGATGGGATTGCGGGCTGCAGGTGTGCCGCACCAGAGCGGCGGTGTCCAGGAAGCCCTGGCCTATCTGTCCGAGTGACTGAATCGGATTCCCGAGATCATGCACAGGATTAACTAGCAAGTTAGGAGTACAGATAATGACGATCAGCGAAAAGCGGGAGCAGGCGGTCTCAGGTGCTATCAGCAGGATTCGGCAAATTGAACGGGACGAAGGCGTCAATTATGAAGCGCTGAAGGCGGTTCGCGATGAGTTGATTCATCTGACCCGGGATACCAGTCTGTTTCCACGGGAGCATTTCCCGCTGACCGAGTCGGGTGACTCGGCGGTTTACCGCCTCTCGGAGGATGACGATCACCGTTTCGCATTGTATGGTTCTGTCGGGGCCGCGGGCAAATCGGTCCCGCCGCATGACCACACGACCTGGGCTGTCATCGTCGGTGTCTATGGCGACGAACTTAATCAGTTTTATGAGCGGACCGATGATCTGGCGACGGCCGGTCATGCGACACTGAATGAAACCGGCCAATTTGTGGTTCGCCACGGTAACGGTGTTATGTTTCTGCCTGACGACATTCACGCTATTTCGACAGACGATCCGCAGCCAACTTTACACCTGCACATGTATGGCCTTGCGCTGGACCATCTTTTCGAACGCCTGGTGTTTGATCCGCAGGCACAGACCGTCAGTACTATGGCGATTCGAGTCGATATTCGGGCGCCTGTAAACTGAAATTGAACTTCCGGCTTTGGGCATGTTTTCAGGATGAGTAGCAGTGCTGATGAATAAAGTATCTGCAGAGGAACTAAAGAGAAGGATTACAGCGCCGGAGGAACTGGCGCTGATCGACGTCCGCGAAGCGGGCGCTTTTTCCCGTGCGCATCTGCTTTTTGCCGTCTCGGTTCCGCTCAGTCGACTGGAACTCGGGTTTGCCGTACTGGTTCCGAGATTGGGCACGCCTATCGTGTTGTGTGATGATTGCACCGGTGTAGCAGAGCGGGCTGCCGAACGCCTCGCACAGTTCGGTTATACCCGGCTCGAGATCCTGGATGGCGGAATAGGGGCCTGGCAGGATGCCGGCTATGAGATCTTTTCCGGGGTCAACGTGCCGAGCAAGGCGTTCGGTGAGTTCGTCGAGCAAGAATACGAAACCCCCCGCCTTCCGGCTGCTCAGGTGAAAGCCAAAATTGACGCGGGTGAGAAGGTGGTAATCCTGGACAGCCGGCCAATGGCTGAATTCAATGCCATGAGTATCCCTGGAGGGAGTTGCTGTCCGGGGGCTGAATTGGTCTACCGTGTGTCGGACGCCGTAGAGGATCCGGACACACTGGTGGTCGTTAACTGTGCCGGCCGGACCCGCAGCATCATCGGCTGTCAATCGCTGCTCAATGCCGGGATTCCGAATCCAGTGGTGGCGCTGAAAGACGGAACCATGGGTTGGCACCTTGCCGGTTTTGGCCTGGATCACGGTCAGACCCGTTTGGCACCAACGGTCAGTGAGTCCGGTCTCGCGCGTGCTCAGGCCATGGCGGCGTCAGTCGGTCAGCGGTTTGGTGTCAGAAACCTCTCGCTGTCGGAACTCGGTGCATTCCAGAAGGAGACCGGCGAGCATTCCCTGTTTCTGCTCGACGTGCGTTCTCCTGAGGAGTTTGAAGCGGGTCATCTGCCAGGTTCGATATCTGCGCCTGGCGGTCAGCTGGTGCAGGCCACAGATGAATTTGTGGGTGTACGCAACGCGCGCCTGGTCCTCATCGACGACACGGGTGTTCGGGCCGTGATGACGGCCTCATGGCTGATTCAGATGGGTTGGGAATCGGTGTATGTCCTTGAGGATGGTTTGCAGGACGGTGAGCTCGAAACCGGGAAGGGCAAGCGTCATGTTCTTGGGCTGGATGGGTTAAATGTTCCAATGACCTCCCCGCTAAAACTCCACAGCCTGCTGACAGGCGATGGCGCACGGGTATTTGATCTGTCTAACAGTCTCGAGTACCGGGCGGGTCATATACCCGGGGCACGCCGGGCGGCACGCCTGGGATTTTCGGCGGCCTTGGAAGGTCTGCCGGTAGGCTCGCAGGTGGTCGTTACCTCTGCCGATGGGTTGCTGGCTCAGCTGACAGTCAACGAGTGGACGCCAGTAGCTGGTACGACCGTCTCCGTTCTTGATGGCGGTCTGAACGCCTGGAGGACCGCGGGTTATGCCCTGGTGGAAGGTGAGGATTCCGAGGCTGGAGAACTGCCCGAAGATGTCTGGTACCGTCCTTACGATCGAACCGCGGGTATCGAGGAAGCCATGCAGGCGTACCTCAGTTGGGAGGTCGCCCTGGTCGAGCAGATCGAGCGTGACGGCACCACGCGCTTCCTCCGGTTTGAGTCTTGACCGACCCGACCGATGTTCCGGACGGCGTTTTTGAGTCTGTCGTAGCACGGACTGAGCTGTCATTGACATGAAGGCGTTGCACGAATTGGGCGTTGCTGAATCGGCAGCCGCTATCCGGCAAGGAAAGGTCTCCGCGGTCGAACTCAGCGAGGCATTGCTGGAGCGGATCGATGCCCTGTCGGATATCCAGGCTTGGGTACATGTGGATCCTGAATTCGTACGCGCGGAAGCACGTGATCGGCAGGCCGAACTCGATCGAGGGTCGAGTGCGCCACTCTTGGGCGTGCCGGTCGGGATCAAGGACATCTTCTTCACAGCCGGCATGCCCACCACTGCCTGCTCACGGGTCTACGCTGATTTCGTGCCCGACCACGATGCGACCAGCGTGGCTCTGCTTCGAAAGGCTGGGGCCATTGTTCTGGGTAAAACGGTCACGACTGAGTTCGCCTACCGGGATCCGTCACCGACCCTGAACCCGTGGAACCGGGGCCACACTCCCGGGGGATCAAGCAGTGGCTCCGCCGCTGCGGTTGCTGCCCGGATGTGTCCGGTGGCGCTCGGCAGCCAGACACGCGGCTCGGTTCTGCGGCCCGCTTCCTATAACGGAACGGTGGGCTTGAAACCGACCTTCGGCCGGGTGAGTCGTTTTGGTGTAATTCCGCTCAGTTGGTCATTTGACCACGTGGGCTGGATGACCCGTTCGGTCGAGGATGCCGCCTTGCTGCTCCGGGTTCTGGCCGGCCCGGATAGTAAGGATCCGACGACCCTCCCGGACCCGGAGTCGAATTTCTGTGAAGTGCTGGGCGATTCCGGCCCACCACACATCGGCGTACTGAGGGAATATTTTCACGACAACGCCGTTGCCGAGGTCCGTGAACACACCGAGGAAATCGCCGGAAGACTGGCAAGTGCCGGTGCCCGGGTCGAACCACTGGAACTGCCGCCGAGCTTTGCTACTGCTTCGGACGACCAACTGACGATCCTCACGGTCGAGGCTGCCAGTTTCCATCAGCCCATGCTGGAAGAGAAGGCAGAACTTTACGGTCCGCATATCCGCGAGCTGATCGAAGCGGGCTTGCGGATCGACGCGGTCCGCTACTCCCGGGCGCTTGAAAACAGGCTGCAGTTCATCGCCGATACCAGGTCCTTGGCGTCTCGTGCCGATGTCCTGCTGACACCATCGACTCCGACGCCTGCACCAGGTGACCTGTCGGTCACCGGCAGCGCCATGTTCCAAGGCCCCTGGACATCCTGCGGGTTGCCCACCGTCACAGTTCCATCGGGCCTGTCCCCGGCCGGGCTCCCTTTGGGTATCCAGCTGGTCGCGGGGCCGCTGGCCGAAAGACGGTTGCTGACTGCAGCACTCTGGTGTGAAAGACAACTGGCTCTGGATCTTAGACCCCCTCTTCCCTGAAACTGCGACTTAACGTCTCTCGATCGAAGGGGGACCCGTCATCGACGGCTTAGGATGATGCCACGGTCACCTGCTGGCTGATGAAGGCGTCTATCTCGCTGTCGTCATAGCCGGCTTCGTACAGTATCTCCCGCGTGTGCTGGCCGTAGAGTGAGGCCGGATGTCGAGGCCCGCCCGGTGTATTTGAAAACTTCACAGGTAAGCCCAGCGTCTTGACGGGTCCAGCCTCGGCATGGGTCTGGGTGACCACCATCTCTCGGGCGAGTACCTGGGGGTCGGCGTGCATCTGCGGGATAGAATTGATCGGCCCGGCCGGCACCCCGGCATTCTCAAAAAGCGTCAACCAGGCGTCGGTTGTTTTCTTCTCGAGCAGACTGTTGAGGTGTGCTACCAGGTCCGGGAGGTTCTCCATTCGGGCTTCGTTGGTTGAGAAGCGGGAGTCTTCGAGCATCCTAGGGTCGACCAGCTCTGCAAACCGTTTCCAGGTCGAACGATTGGCGGCTCCGACGGTGATCCAGCCGTCTTTGGTTTTCAGGGCCTGGTAAGGCGAATTCAAAGGGTGACCCGAACCCAGCGGTACGGGTGTCTCGCCGGTCGAGAATGCGATGGCCGAATGCCAGTACGTCTGGACGATGCCGGCTTCGAACAGCGAGGTGTCGACCATCTGGCCTTCGCCTGTCACCTCGCGGTGGCGAAGGGCCGCACAGATTCCCATGGCGAGGAGAATGCCCCCGGTAATGTCGGTCATGGGGACCCCGGGTTTGACAGGGGGGCGCCCGGGACCCTCGCCGGTGACGCTCATGATGCCGGCCATGCCTTGGGCCATGAGATCAAATCCGGCCCGATCACGGTAAGGTCCGCTGCGGCCGAATCCGCTGATCGCACCATAGATCACTTCGGGATTGATCTTCCGGATCTCCTCGTAGCCGAGCCCGAGCCGGTCCAGAACCCCGGGCCGGAAGTTCTCCACAACGACGTCGGTGCCGTCGAGGAGGCGCCGGGCGATGGCGACACCCGCCTGTGTTTTCAGGTCGAGCGGCAAGCTCCGCTTGTTGCGGTTGAGGATCATGTACGTGGCTGACACGCCATTGATGTAATAAGGATCTTGTGCGTTGCGGGCCTCGTCGACTTCAAAGGGCGTCCGTTCTATCTTGACCACGTCGGCGCCCATGTCGGCCAGCATCAGCGCACAGGTCGGGCCGGCCATCACATGGGTGAAATCGATGACTCGCACACCATTGAGGGGTCCGTAGCCTGTATTCATGTCAGAGCACCTCTTTTGTCTGTCACGCGGTTTGGTCTGCCGATTCTGAAAAGGGAGATGTTCTCACAGTCCGGTCGGGGGAGGGGCGGCCTGTGACCGGTTGTCCTTAAGCACATTCAGAATGACCAGGCTGGTGAGTCCACCGTCACGCCGCCTTTTCAAGTACCAAAACGACGATGCCCCCGATCAACAGCAGAACACCGATAATTTCCGTGACAGTCACTTTCTCACGGAATATCAGGACCGAGGCCAGAAAGGTAAACAACAGCTCCACCTGGCCCAGGGCCCGTACGAATGCAACGTTGGTCAGTGCAAACGCGACGAACCAGCAGTTCGACCCAATCCATCCGGAAAACCCAACGGATATACAGACTCGCCAGTTCAAAAAAGTTCGAGTGATCTGGCCGGGCTGGAAACGACGTAGCCAGACCGCCATGATGATGCTTTGAAATACTGTCGCAACAGCTAGGGTGTAAGTCGCTTTGACCAGCACGGATTCCCCTTCAAGGGAGACCAGCGCACCACGAAACAGCACCGCTGATAGACCAAGAAAGAAGCCGCAGGCGAGACCCACCGCGGTCGATTTCTGTAGGAATCCGGAAGCAAGTCCACCCAGTGAGAGCCGGGTCTTGGCGGCGGTCATGACCAGTACACCGACGGTCGCTACTAGAACCGCGAAGGTCGCGACAGCCGATATCGTCTCCTGAAGCAGGATGACTTGCAGGATCGCCACCTGTATAACTTCCGTTTTGGAGAGCGCGGTGCCTACTGTAAAGTTCGACAGCGAGAACAGCCACATCAGCAGGAACGTAAAGGTGATCTGGGCGATCGATCCGGCGATTACCCAGATGCCGAAGGCGAGAGTCGGTTCCGGTAAGGCGTATCCAAAGCTCAGAGTCACCACCAGCCCGAGAACTGCAAACGGCCAGGCGTAGATAAATCGGACGGAAGCGGCTCCCATGTCCGACAGTTCCGATTTCAGGTGCCGCTGAACCGCCGAACGAAGGTTCTGGAAGAATGCCGCTGCGATCGTGACCGGTATCCACAACAAGCTCATGGCGATGTACTCCGGGCGCTGTGGTGCAGGCTGATATTGGTTCCGCCCTCTATGGGCTTCAGGGGCAATGGTTCAGCGCAGTTACTGGAGTCCGTAAATACTGCCATCAGTTCGAACGACCGACCTCGCGGCCTGCAGCTTCTGCTTCATCGTCAATGATCTCCGCTGGAAAGCCAGGTGCGAGTAGTGTCTCGCTACAGGCTTCTTCCAGCCGGCGAACGATGTTAGGTGACCATTCCCGGGGACCATAGCGTTCCTGGCCATCGAGGAATATCTCGAGCAATCGCGGGGAGATTTCGAGCGGGACACCACCTCGCTTGGCAACTGCCTCAAACAAGCTCATGTCCTTGATTACCAGGTCCAGGGTGAAATTGATGTTGCGACTGCCATTGAGAATGACCTGGCTTTCAGTTTCGTGAACGAACGAATTGCCGGAGGAGATCCGGATTGCTTCGTAAGTGGTATTCAGATCAACTCCGGCGCATTTGGCCGTCATCATGGCCTCACCCAGGGCCACGAGGTTGACCGACGCCAGGTAGTTGGTAACGACTTTGAGTATGGAGGCAGAGCCCAGAGGACCAGTGTGCAGGATTCTACGGCCCATGGCGCTGATCACCGGCAGGGCCTTCTCGAATGTGGTCCGCCTAGTGCCGACGAAAATCGAGATGTTCCCAGTCGTCGCCCGATGGCAGCCGCCGGATACCGGGCAGTCAATAGCTTCACCGCCCTGTTCTTCGACGAGTGCGCCCAAGCGCTTGACCTCGGCCTCGTCAGTAGTACTCATCTCGGCCCAGATTTTCCCGGGCCGCATAGCAGAGAGTATTCCGTCTTTGGATGCCATGACGCTGGCACTGGCTTCGGGGCTCGGGAGGCAGGTGATTACCATGTCGGCCTTTTCAGTCATCTCGCCAGGTGACTTGGCCCAGACGGCCCCCTGTTCGATGAAGGGTTGCGCAGCGCCCCGTTCGAGGTCGTGGACGATAAGGTCGAAGCCGTTGCGCAGCAGGCAACCGGCAAGCTTCCCACCTACGTTGCCGAGGCCGATGAATCCGATCCGCATGATTTTCTCCAGTTGTTTCTGCGAGAGTTTATTGGTTGGTGTTCCAGCGGTCCGTATCATGGGTTCGTCGAAGACTATTGGCAAGATGCGATAATGCAGCTGGCCGGACAGGGTCTGTATTAACCGCGGAAGTTTGACGGTAGTGTCCCTGGCCCGGCGCCCCAGGCGCTAAAATCTGCTTGACTTTAGATATTCGTCTTCAGGCCAGCAGGATTTTGATATGAAAGAGATCCGATTTGAACCCGGTGAGGTGATTCTTCAGGAGGGTGATCCCTCTGAAACTGCTTTTCAGTTGCTTTCTGGGCAGGTCGAGGTCTACGGAACAAGGAAAGAGCAGATCGTCGTGCTGGGCCATTTGCAAGCCGGGGATTACCTCGGTGAAATGGGACTGATCGATGAACAGCCGCGCAGCGCCAGTGCTCGGGCGGTTACCGATGTTGCTGCCGTTGAGCTGGAACGATGGGAGTTTATCCGTCTTGTCAGCGAACAACCGGCTTCGGCCTACCGGTTGATTTCAAGGCTGGCCCAGCATTTGCGGCGTACGAACAAAGATCTACTGTCGCTGGCGGATGATCTGGAAGGCGGTCCCCTTGACCACTCAACACAGCATGAAATGCCGCAGGCCGTTACGTTGTATGCCGCTATTGGCGATATTGCCGGCCACGTACCTGAGAAAGGCGTCACGATAGCCACTTTCGGGTTTTCAATCGGTAGGCTTCCGGAGTCGGCCGAGCGGGGCTGGGCGGATTTCCAATTGCCTGATTCAGTGCCGTCTCGTCTGTCGCTGCGTCACTTTGCGATCGTATCGTTAGAGGGGGTCTGGGCCGTACAGGATCTGGCTAGTGAACTGGGTACAGAAGTCAACGGTACGGTGATCGGCAGGGATTTCAATTCTGATTTTCTGGAGTTGAAATCCGGTGATAATGCTGTGGTCGCAGGTGGTTCTGATTCGCCATTCTGCTTTCGCCTGAGTGTCGCTTAGTATTCCCGGAATCGTACTGGGCTGAGTGGACACCCAGGCTGGTTGACCAGGTTAAGAATCCAAAGGATTGAGTAAACGAGCGTGGATGACTCAGTATCAAGTCTTGTTGGCAAGGCACGTTCAGCACAGGCGGTATTTGAACGCTGCGATCAGGCAGCGGTAGACGAGACAGTATGTGCCCTCGCCTGGGTCGTCATGGAGCCAGGTCGAAACCGTGCGCTGGCAGAACAGGCTGTTGCGGATACCGGCCTTGGTCGGGCTGAAGACAAGATGCTCAAGAACCACCGCAAGACTCTTGGCTTGCTTCGCGACCTGGCCGGTAAGGCTTCAGTTGGTGTGATCGCGGAATATCCCGAGCTTGGGATCACAGAGATCGCCCGCCCGGTCGGTGTGGTCGCAGCGGTTACGCCTTCCACTAACCCGGTGGCGACGCCGACCAACAAGGTGATCAATGCCGTCAAGGGGCGCAATGCTGTCATATTGGCGCCGTCACCAAAAGCCGATGCGACCTGCGCTCGGCTTGTAGACTACTTCCGATCGGCTCTCGAGCAGACAGGTGCCCCGGCCGATCTTGTCCAAAAGCTGCCATCCCCCGTGAGTCGGGAAGCCACCCGCGATCTGATGGCCCAAGCAGATCTGATTGTGGCGACCGGTTCTCAGAATAACATTCGCGCGGCATATTCCAGCGGCACCCCTGCGATCGGTGTCGGCCAGGGGAATGTCGCCGTGATCGTTGACGAGACTGCCGACTGCGAGCAGGCTGCTGAAAAGGTCGTTGCCTCAAAAGTGTTTGACAATGCCACCAGTTGTTCGTCGGAGAACAGTGTCATTGTTCTCGAGAGTGTGTTGGAACGGTTTACCAAGGCGCTTAAGATAAGTGGTGCACTGCTGCTCAATCCGAGTGAGAAAGAATCCCTTGAGCAGACCATGTGGTCTGATGGTGAACTCAATCCTGCCATTCTGGCAAGATCTGCCGCAGAAATAGCCCGGGTCGCCGGAATCCGGCGCGCCGATCTCCGTTGTCAGATTCTAGTGGTCGAGGAAAGCGGTGTTGGTGAGAGTTACCCGTTTTCTGGCGAAAAGCTCTCGCCAGTGCTGACCCTGTATCGAGTGCCCGATTTCTCTGCCGCCTGCGACAGAGTCCGCGAGATCTATAGATACCAGGGTGCTGGGCACTCGATCGGGCTGCACAGCAGTCATCCGGATCGGCCGCTACAGATCGGGCTGACCATGCCGGCCTGCCGGGTGATCGTAAATCAGGCTCATTGTTTTGCGACAGGTGGCAGTTTTGATAACGGCGTACCATTTTCACTGTCAATGGGTTGTGGCAGCTGGGGTGGAAACAGTGTCAGTGACAACGTGAACTATCGCCACTATCTGAACATCGTCCGGGTGGTGAGGCCAATCCCACTTCGGGAGCCTTCCGAGGCTGCGCTTCTGGGTCATTACTGGGAGAAGCATGGTAAGTAGTGCAGCTTCGCCTTTCGATCCACTGCCGGACATCACTGGTCTGACGGTTCGCTCCATTATCGATAAGGGCGCGGCGGATCACCCGGATCGAGTGTTTGCGGTGTTCCCGGATGACGGCACGATCCTGACCTGGTCCGACCTTAAGCGCAGTGCTTTGCGTCTCACGGTGTGTCTGACCGAATCAGGTGTGTCAGCTGGCGAGCCGGTCGGCGTTCTGATGGGTAATGGGCGGGCTGCCCTTCAGCTTTTCCTGGGCTGTATGTATGCGGGCCGGTTGTCAGCGATGTTTAATCCGGCTGCCGGTGCTCACAGCCTGGCTTATGTGATTGAACATTCCGCCACGACCCTGCTGTATACCGACAAGAGCCATGCCGACATGGCGTCGGCTGCCATTGCTGACGCCCGGCAGAATATCAGGTTGATGATTCTTAGCCGTGATTTCGACCTGGATGAGCCAACAGGCGACGCGGTCGACCCATCGCCGCCGCCCTGTCCGGACGATGATGCGCTGCTGATCTATACCTCGGGAACGACCGGTCGCCCGAAAGGGGTGATCCACACCCACGCCAGTCTCCTTGCTGGCGCTGCCAATACCACAGCTGCGCACAGCCTGGGATCGGATGACCGGGCATTGTGCGTGCTGCCGCTGTGTCATATCAATGGCCAGATCGTCACTGTGATGGCTCCGCTGGTGAGCGGTTCTTCGGTCGTGATACCACGCCGATTCAGTGTGAACCGGTTTTGGGAGTGGGCCGCGACTGAAAGATGCACCTGGTTCAGTGTCGTCCCGACGATCATCTCCTACCTGCTTGGTTCTGAGGGTTCTTCGGCCTGCTCAACAGCCGGGCGGTTGAAGACCCTCAGGTTCGGGCGTTCGGCATCGGCACCGTTACCACCGGCCGTTCACGAGGCCTTTGTGGAGCGGTTCGAGATACCGATCGTCGAAACCATGGGCATCACCGAGACGGCCGCCCAGGTGCTTTCCAATCCCCTCGACCCGCAGGCGCAGCGTATCGGTTCGCCTGGTCTCGCCTGCGGCAACGAGGTGCGAATCGGTTCAACTCGTGTTGGGGAGTCGGCTGAAGCCAGAGAAGGCGAGATCGAAGTTCGCGGCCCCAACCTGATGCGCTGCTATCTCGGTGATCCCGTGGCGACGAAGGAGGCATTTACAACCGACGGTTGGTATCGAACCGGAGATCTGGGATGGATGGATAGAGAGGGCTACGTCTACGTTACGGGACGGATCAAGGAACTGATCATCAAAGGGGGCGAGAACATCTCACCCCGTGAGATCGATGACGTACTGTACCGTTATCCCGGGGTGCTGGAAGCGGCAGCGGTTGCTGTTCCGGATTCGGATTACGGTGAAGATATCCTGGCCTGCGTGGTGGTCATGCCCGGCAGTCAGATCAAGGAGGATGCCCTTCGCGCGTTTTGCCTTGAGAAACTCGGTGTGTTCAAGTCTCCACGGTCCTTTCTATTTATGGACTCACTTCCCAAGGGGCCGTCCGGAAAGATCCAGCGCCGAAAGCTGGGCAGTGATCTGAGTGGTCAGAACTGAGTTGGAATTTGATCAGCCACTTTGGCCGCTTCGCCGGGTCATGGCAGTGCTTTCAGGCTAGTCCGATAATGAGTGCCGTTCTTGGCATAGTGCTCGGCACTCCAGTGAAGTAGAGCGATCTCCTCATCGGTCAGGTCCCGTACCACTTTTCCCGGAGATCCAAGGATCAGTGTTCTTGCTGGGAAGGTTTTGCGTTCGGTGATCAGCGAGTTTGCACCGACGATTGATTCCCTTCCGATTATGGCGTGGTCTAGGATGGTCGTGCCTATGCCGATCAGGCAGCCGTCTTCCAGAGTGCAGCCGTGGATGACCGTGCTGTGACCGACGGTCACATTGTTGCCGATCACGGTGGGTATGCCTTCATCAACGTGGATGACGGTGCCATCTTGGATATTGCAGCATTCACCGATCCGGATAACAGCATTGTCAGCCCGCAGCACCGTGCTGAACCAGATGCTGGATCTAGGACCGATTTCCACATCACCGATGACACTGGCACTATCGGCGACGAAAACGTCGTCAGCAATCCGGGGTGTCTTGTCACCGAGAGAATAGATCATTACGCCGCTCCTGGGTTAGGTCAACCGGGTGGGTTCATCATGAGGTATACCGGAAACCAGTCCGGATTGTCGAAATCCACTGAAGATGCCGAATATTTTGTCCGCTAGTTTCTGTTTCACAGTGTAGCGGACCTCAAACAGGTCCGCCGATTCATGCATCTGCATCAGGTAGTCGTCGCTGGTTCTAAGTTCATCTACCAGATTCAGTGCCAGTGCTCGGGTTCCCAGCCAGTATTCGCCCGTGGCGACCTGCTCGAGATCGATGATCGGTCGCTGCTCCTTGACGTAGTCCTTGAACAGGGTATGGGTCTCTTCTACTTCTTCTTTGAGTTTTTGGCGGGCCTTATCTGTGGTTTCACCAAACATGGTAATGGTGCGTTTGAACTCGCCCGCTGTGACCTGTTCGTAGTCGATATCATGTTTTTTCAGCAAGCGGCTGAAATTGGGAATCTGAGTGATCACCCCAATCGAGCCGATGATCGCGAACGGTGCCGCGAGAATCCGCTCACCCACACAGGCCATGAGGTATCCACCGCTGGCAGCGACCTTATCGACTGCCACCGTAAGGGGGATGTTCTTTTCTCGGAGTCTCGCGAGCTGGGATGCGGCCAGTCCGTAGGCATGCACCATACCGCCGACGCTCTCCAGTCTCAGCAAGACCTCGTCCTGCTCGCCCGCAACCAGCAGCACGGCTGTGATTTCCTCGCGCAGGAGGGCGACCTCACTGCCACGGATATCTCCATGAAAGTCGAGAACAAAGATTCTTTTGCGGACCTCTGAAGTCTGTTTTTTGGCTTTTTTGTCCTCACCTTTTCGTTTTTTCTTGTCTGCTTTTCGTGCTTTTTTGAGAACGATCTTCGGCAGCATGGCACCGCGCAGCACGTCGGACATCTCCCGGTAGCGGTCATTCAGCGGTTTGACCTCGATGTGTTCGGGAGACAGGTTGCGGTGCCGCATTAGGGTCGCCGCAACGAAACCGATGAGCGCTACGAGGGCGACCAGAACGGTCGTAGTCTTCGCCAGAAATAGGCCGTAATCAGCGATAAATTCCATTGTAAAGTTCCTGGCTTGAAGGGCGCCAGAGTTTATCACCGGCCCGGGCCGGTGTTGTATTGATGTCAGCGTGGGATCTTGACGTACTCGAAGCCGGCCGGTTTGCCATCTATTGATCGTGCAGGTGGGGCGATCCAGCCGGCGAACTGCCCAGCGACTGTTACCGGTGCCATGATTGACCCCAGAAATGCGAGGTCCTGGTCAGTCGGCAGAAACTGGTCTTTGCGGCTCTGCCACTCGGCTTCGCTCATGAGTTGCCCATCCGGGTCGGTGTTGATGTTTGAGAATTCACCGATGGCCCGGGAAAATGCAACATGTGGCAGCTTCAGGTCAAAGCGAACCCCGGCTTTTCTGATAATCCGGTTCCAGCGTTCGATGCCGCGTGCACATTCTCTGATGTAGTCGTCCCGCAGGCGCATGTTGAGCGCTGGCAGTGCTGGCGTTTCGACTTCCTCGAAGCTGACACCATCGCATTTGAGAACGGTATAGCTGTCATCGATCAGCTGGTGATCGTCATCGATGTGCGTCTCCCGGTAGCGACCCTTGATCCCGGTATTGAAGAAACCAGCTGCGTTGGTGGATATTTCAGAGCCAAAAAGGTCCAGGGAGACGGCGAAGTGAAAATTGAGTTTTCTTTGCACAGTCGGCAGATCGATCACGCCAAGCGCTCTGATTCGTTCTGTCTCATATGGGTCGTCTATGTTGCTTTGCTGCATTGCTTGGCAGGTTCGCTCAAGCACCCGGCTGACACCGCTTTCCCCCACGAACATATGATGAGCTTCTTCGGTGAGCATGAATCGTGCTGTCCTTGAGAGAGGATCGAAGCCCGACTGGGCCAGGCTTTCAAGCTGCATCTTTCCATCGCGGTCAGTGAAGAAGGTAAACATGAAGAAGGAGAGCCAATCGGGCGTCTGTTCATTGAAAGCGCCGAGCAGGCGGGGAGAGTCGCTGTCTCCGGAACGGCGCCGGAGTAGTTCCTGCGCCTCCTCCCGCCCATCACGTCCGAAATGCCTGTGCAGCAGGTACACCATCGCCCAGAGATGGCGTGCCTCCTCGACATTGACCTGAAAAAGATTACGCAGGTCGTAAAGAGATGGTGCAGTGGCGCCGAGGTGGCGCTGCTGTTCTACCGACGCAGGCTCGGTATCGCCCTGTATGACGATCAGCCGGCGCAGTGTCGCCCGGTATTCACCGGGAATCTCCTGCCAGGCTGGTTCGCCCTTGTGCTGGCCGAATGGGATCGTTCGACCTTCGCTGGCAGGTGCAAGCAGGATGCCCCACTGGTAGTCCGGCATCTTGACGAAGCCGAATCGGGCCCAGCCCTCGCGCTCGACGCTCACTGCCGTTCGAAGGTATACCGGCATGTCCTGGAAACCGTCCGGGCCCATGTCCCGCCACCAGTCCAGAAAACCCGGGTGCCAGTTCTCCAGCCCTTTGAGTACGCGCCGGTCTGAGCTAAGACCGACATTGTTGGGGATCTGCGTATCGTAACTAACCTGGGTCGAATGGGTCATGGATGTCTACCGCGGTGTAGGTCTAAAGGTGAAGTCAGATTCTTTCGTTGTTGAACTCGCCTTTCTGCCCGGAACCGTAACGGCGTAGGGCGCCACGTTCGCCGGCGGCGTTGGGGCGTTGAAAGATCCAGTTCTGCCAGGCACTCAGACGTCCGAAGATCTTGGTTTCCATAGTCTCCGGACCAGGAAATCGCAGGTTCGATTCCATGCCAACCATCGCGTCGGGCGAAAACGCTGCACGCTCTTCCAGAAACAGGCGAACTTCGTCTTCAAAATCTAGATCGTCGAGTACAAAGGTCACGAGACCGAGGCGCTGGCAAGCCTCAGCCTCGAGCTGATTAGCGATTTGTTCCCGAATGGTCGCGATGACCTGGGGTTGTTCCAGAAAACGGGTCTGCAGGCGTGTCAGATCGTTGCTCATCGGATAGGGGCCGAGATTCGATTCAGTGATACAGAGGGTCGCTGGCGATCGGTCGTCGCCATCGAGGTGGCCAGCCAGCATGTAGCTGCGGTCACAGGCGAGCAGGATCTCCATCAGCAGGCCTGCAAAGCAGCTGCCGGGGGCGATCAGTGCGACCAGTGACCGCGAGGTGAGATCGATCCGTTTGAACACCCTTTTCCAGTTGAGAATGATCTCTCGAGTCAGCCAGTGTTCGCTGTGCTCGGAAAGGAAAGCATCGTGTTCAAGCAGGCGCGCCGGATCACCTTCAGTCTCGAAAGCGATCACACCGATCTCAGGCTCGTTGAAGCGCAGGTGAAGAAGGGCGTCATCGAGTTCTCTGGCGCAGCGCAACAGCCAGCCATCAGATCCGTTCTGCACCAGTCCGGAAATGTCCACGGGGGGCGATTCAAGCGGGCCGAACACCATCAGTTTCGCCACTCCTGAAGGTCGGTCAATCGTCACGCACACTGAAGAATACTCCACCCGGTCTTCACTGATTGCCCGCTGGATAGGTGCCAGGGTAATACCCGTAAGTTCCTCGGAGGCATTCGAATATTCAGCGAAGTCTGTCGTGCAGCGCTCGAGCGCCTGTGCCAAGTCCGAGGCGGGTACGCTTTCGTCGACCAATCCCCACTGAAGTGCCCGCGGCCCTTTGACACCTTCTTCAAGGGTGGCGAAGACGTCCGCAAGATCTCTGCGAACCTTGCGCTTGTCGGTGATCCGGGTCAGGCCACCCGTGCCGGGCAGTACCGCGAGCAGTGGTATCTCTGGTAGAGCGACACTTGAAAATCCATCATCGATGAGGATGATGTGGTCGGTCGCCAGAGCCATTTCGTAGCCACCACCGGCACAGGATCCGTCGATCACGGTGATGAACTTCAGCCCCGAACAGCGTGAGGCATCCTCGATCGCATTTCGGGTTTCGTTGGTGAATTTGCAGAAGTTCACTTTGTGGCTATGGCTGGCGGAGGCCAGCATGCGGATGTTCGCTCCGGCGCAGAATACCCGTTCCTTGCCGGATTCAAGACGAACAACACGGACCTGGGGTTGCTCGAAGCGAAGCCGCTGCAACGCGTCATAAAGCTCGATATCGACACTGAGATCATAGGAGTTGAGTTTGAGCTGGTAGCCGTCGAACTGGCCGCTGTCCTCGCTCACGTCGAGTATCAGCCTGGCGACCTTGCCTTCAATATCGAGAGTCCAATGTCTGTAACGCACCGGTTCGGTCTGAAAATCGATTGTCATACGATGGGTGTTTCCTGCGACTGTGTTACTGCACCATTCATGAAGAGATCGACGACAAAATCAAGCTTTGCCTCGACCTCGTTCAGCACCTCGTCACCGTAACGGCTCAGCAAGGTCTCAACGATGGCAATGAATGACCACGCCAGCAGCCTCGGATCCCGGCCGGTCAACTCACCTGACTGTATGCCATCGTTGATGATGATCTGAATCTGGTTGGGTAGTGCCGCCTGATAGCGGCCGATGAGTTCTGAGCGTGCGGCGTCACCCAGTGCGTTGATGTCCCGCCGGATCAATCCGGCCAGCCGCCTTTTGTCACCCGGTAGTGAGAAAAACGATCGTGTCAATAAGGCCAGTCGATCTCGGCAGGGTGCTGTCGTCTCAACCGCCTGGGCGAACAGTTGTTGTTTCTCAGAGAGGTCGGCTCGCATCATCGCCAAGTAAAGGTCCTCCTTGCTCGAGAAATGGTGATAGACGGCACCTTTGGAAACGCCGGACTGCCCGGCGATCTCGGCCATCGTGACATCGGCGTAATTGCGCCGCAGAAACAGCGCTGATGCTGCATTCATGATGCTATTGACGGTCTTGTGCAAGGTTAATTCGAGTTGATCCATACCGACCAGTCGGTATGCTTATGATACGGCACATCGCCTGCACAATCAAATCATCAGTATTTCGTTGGCGGGCTTTGCAACAAGGCTAAAGACGTGTCAGTGCCCGACAGCCGGTTCAACCGAATCGTTCGGGGCGATAGGGGGCCAAATCTATGGTCGGTGACGTTCGGCTCGCGATTTCGCTGACCAGCTGGCCTGTGATCCCACCCAGCGTGAGACCCAGATGATGGTGGCCAAAGGCAAAGATCAGAGCTGGGTTTATCGTAGAGCGTCCGATCACGGGCAGCGCATCCGGCAGTGTCGGTCTGAATCCGAGCCAGGTATCCGACACCGGGCCGATATCCGGTAGGGCGCGTTGAACATGCTTTTCGATATAGGCCAGGCGTTCCGGGTTGGGTGCAGCGTTCAGACCGCCCAGTTCAACGGTGCCGGCCGCCCGCAGGCCATGGTGCATTGGCGTCATGTAGAAGCCTGCCTCGGAGAAGCCGACCGGGCGTTTTAGCAGCTGGTCTGATTCGGAGAAGAGTACATGGTACCCACGCTCGGTTTCCAGTGGAAGTGGCTCGCAATGGGGTCCGGCAAGTTTCATCGACCAGGCGCCGCCGGCCAGTACGGCCTGTGAGAAGCTCTGCGGATCACCGTTGATCTTGAATCCTACACCTCCGGCCGACGTGCGTTCGATGGACGAGATCTCTCCCCGGATGAAAACACCTCCCGTGTGGCACAGGTGCTCGACCATGCGGCCGGTCAACTTCTTGGGCTCTAGGATAGTGAAACCGTCCGGATAAAGTACCGCGTGGGGAAATCTTGGTGCCAGGTTTGGCTCAAGTTCGTGCAGTTCCCCCGCCGACAGTTCCTGGATCCTTGTGCCCTGCGCGAGGCGCCTGCGGCGGTTGTCCGCGTCGCTCGCAAACGATGTACTCGAGGGGTAGAGATAAATCGTTCCATCCCGGGCCAGAAGGTCCTGTACATCGCTCGCCTGGAACAGTTTCATCGATGCGCTCTCGGCACGGCGCAGCAGGGCGCCTAGACCGTCAATGGTGTGATCGACCTGATAGCGTCGACAGTGCAGTAGAAACTGCCAGAGCCAGGGTAGCATCCGGGGCATATAAGGCCAGGAAATAGACAGTGGTCGATCGTCCCCGAACATGAGGCGCGGAAACCCCCAGATCAGGTCAGGTCGGTTGACTGGGATCGAGCCGTAGGTGGCAAATGTACAGGCATTGCCGTAGGTAGCACCCGAACCAGGCTCGTCCCGGTCAAACAACGTGACCTTGAAACCGGATCGCTGAAGATACAGCGCGCAGGAGGTACCCACGATACCGGCGCCGATCACCGCGATGTTCTGTGATTCACTCATTACCTCATCTCCGGAAGGCTCAGCCAGGTCGTATTTCAAGGGGGCTGATCTGGGGGCGACAGGACCGTTAGTATACGTTGCCGTCTGCTCGGCAGAGCCGGTTCGATCCGCCAATTAAGGACCTGGGTGATGTGAGTCCTGTGAGTCGCCGCGGGTATAATAGATACCCGGTGATAGAATTTCTGACGCCTCCAGAGCGCACTGCAGAACAATTGTTTACCCCTGGAACCTGTAGGCCATGACCGAAGAGCGCTCTGTGCCCACTGTCGAGTTGCCAGTCCAGTACAACGCGGTGGACCATTTCGTCGATCGGCATCTCGAGGCTGGTCGTGGCCAGCAGATCGTGGTTACCGACCAGTCCGGCCCCTGGACCTGTGCGCAACTCTCAGACAGGGTCAACCGCACTGGCAATATGCTTCTTGAACTCGGTATCGAGGCGGAACAGCGGGTGCTCATGTGTATGCTCGACTCGATCGATTTCCCAGCAGTTTTTTTCGGGGCGATCAAGATCGGTGCCATACCTGTGCCGGTCAACACGATGCTGACTGAAGACGATTACCAGCATATGCTCAGGGACAGTCGAGCGAAGGCTCTAGTGGTGAGCGATTCGCTCTATTCCCGATTCTCCGAGTGCCTGAACAACCAGCTGTACCTGCGTCACGTCATCATTGTGGGACAAGGTGTCGATGGCCACAGCACGCTTTCCGAGTTGCTGCGCCAGGCCTCCCCGGTACTGGCCTGTGCCCCTACCAGTGCTGATGATGCGGCATTCTGGTTGTACACCTCCGGATCAACAGGAAAATCCAAAGGTGCAGTACACCGCCAGTCCGATCTGATCCAGACCTGCCAGTTGTACGCCAGCGGTGTTCTCGAGCTTCGCGAAGACGATGTTCTTTTTTCTGCCGCAAAACTGTTCTTCGCCTATGGTTTGGGCAATGCCATGTCATTCCCGCTGCATGTGGGATGCCAGGTGGTGCTGCTTGCCGAACGACCGACGCCCGATGTCGTGCTCGATGTGCTGAAGAAACATGAAGCCTCGGTCTTTTTTGGTGTACCGACACTCTACGCAGCTATTCTCGCTGACACTGCCAATGACCGGAATCGAGTTTCGGATCGTCTGCGCCTGTGTGTTTCGGCAGGTGAGGCACTTCCGGAAGAGATCGCTCGAGCCTGGGAAGATCGGTTCGGCGTACCGATTCTGGATGGCCTGGGCAGCACTGAGATGTTACACATATTTCTCAGCAATCGTCCCGGAGACATCCGTTACGGCAGCAGCGGTACTGCTGTGCCGGGTTACTCGCTGAAAATCATCGGCGACGACGGTCATGAAGTCCAGGATAGCCAGATCGGGGAACTGGTGGTCTCTGGGCCGTCAAGCGCCGCTTGTTACTGGGGCCAGAAAGAAAAGAGTCAGCTGACTTTTCAGGGGGAATGGACCCGCTCGGGCGACAAGTATTACCGTGACGATGACGGCTATTTCCACTACTGTGGCCGTACCGATGACATGCTCAAGGTCGGCGGAATCTGGGTTTCACCCTTTGAAGTCGAGAACGCACTGATCGGCGAGGAACGGGTGCTGGAAGTCGCAGTCATTGGGCGTGAAGACGACCGCGGACTGGTCAAGCCCAAAGCCTATGTTGTTCTCAAGGCCGGCGTGGAAAAGACCGATGACCTTACCAAGGAGCTCCAGGCTTTCGTCAAGGACCGACTCGCACCGTACAAGTACCCTCGCTGGATCGAATTTGTGACCGAGCTGCCCAAGACAGCGACCGGAAAGATCCAGCGCTTCAAACTCCGGGATAACGATTCTGCCGGGTATTAAGCTCGTACTGCGGTATGGGCCGGTTTCGGCACACGATCAAGGGTTCTGACCAGTGGATCATAACCAGGCCCCGGGTCGGATCGAGGTCGATGGTTGTCTGCTCGAATATGCCTGGGTAGGCCCGGAACCGCTTGAGGGGAGAACGACGCTGGTTTTTCTGCACGAGGGACTGGGTTGTACGAGTCTCTGGCGGGACTTTCCCGAGTTGGTCAGTCAGCGTACAGGACTGACTGCGCTGGTTTATTCCCGTGCAGGTTACGGTGGTTCCGGGCCCGCGATACTGCCTAGAGAAGTCGGCTATATGCATCACGAGGCGTTGGTCGTGCTGCCGGAGATCCTAAGGGTTCTTAAGATCGGACCAACCATTCTGATCGGACACAGTGACGGCGCTTCAATCAGCATCATCTACACCGGCAGTGAACTGCAGGACCGGGTCCGTGCCCTCGTCCTGATTGCGCCGCATGTGTTCAACGAGCAGATCAGTCTGGATGGTATCGCTACGGCCCGGGCACAGTACCAGACGACCGATCTTCGGGAAAAACTTGCCCGGCACCATGGTGCGCAGGTCGACGACACTTTTCAGGGCTGGAACGAGGTCTGGCTTCATCCGGACTTCCGCGACTGGAATATTGAAGCGTTTCTGCCCGCAGTTGATGTTCCGGCGCTTGTGATTCAAGGAACCCGGGACGAGTACGGCTCGCTCGCGCAACTGGACGCGATCGAAACCGGTGTGTCGGCACAGGTAGAACGCCTCGTCCTCGAGGGGGTCGGGCACTCGCCCCATCGCGAGCGGCCCGCGGTGGCACTGGAAGCGGTCTGCCGTTTCGTCCATGACCTTCTGGCTGAGCCGAAATGTTAGAGACCCGAGTTTGGGTGGTTGACGGGCCGGCCGCCCCAGGAGACGTCACACGGGCATTTGAAACCCTGCCTGTACCGGGAGTGGTCCGGCAAGTGGTATCCCAATATCTTCACTGTGCCTCAGGCCGGGCAGGATGAAACAGCCTTTGTGGGATAATGTGTGGTACCGCTGGATCGAGCGTGATCTCGAGTTGAAGCTGAGAGTCATCCCAAGGAGCGGACGAACAGAATATGGGCCGGTACGAGGCGGTCGCCTGGTGGTCAGGGTCAGTGGTGCCCCAGTGGATGGTAAGGCCAACGCCGGATTGTCGAAATTTCTGGCAACGTCTTTCGCATGCTCCCGTGGTAGTGTGGCCCTAATCACGGGAGAGCATAGTCGTGACAAGCTGGTGCGAATAGCCTCGCCAGCAGTAATCCCAGCGGTGCTTCGCAGAGGTCTGAAGCGCTTCGAAGGCTGATGATCGAGTGGCGACTATGCATGACCGAAGAACAAATGACTGACATCTGTAACGGGTTTGATGGTTTTCTGCAAGAACTGCCCGACGCACGGCTGCTGAGATGACACCAACGCGATGAAGAAATCCCTGATCGTCGCCGTTCTGATCGTACTGGCCGTAGCTGGTTGGTTGTCATCAGGTTTGATTGATGGGCACCGGGATGGTCGCAGTGCCAAGGCACTCGACCAGGATGCCCCCAGTGCTGAAGTAAAGGTCGAACCACTGACCCGGGTGAGGACCCGTCTGATCGAGGCCCAGACCGTGCCGGAGCAGATTATCCTGCTGGGGTCGACCGAGGCAAAACGCAAGGTTCGTCTGCGGGCTCAGACTGCGGCCGCAGTTACGGAGGTCCTGGCCAGCCGGGGCGAGATCGTAAAGCGCGGCGACCTGATCGTTCGTCTGGCTTCAGATGATCGCCCAGCCCGCCTGCGCCAGGCCAGGGCGCTGCTCAAACAGCGCCAGACCGAATACCAAGCGGCGTCTTCCTTATCGAAGAAGAACCTGCGTTCAAAGATCGCGCTGACGGAAGCCGAAGCTAAACTGAATGCGGCACAAGCGAGCCTAGAGCAGATACGGGTCGACATAGAGCGAACCTATATCCGGGCACCATTTGATGGGGTGGTTGACCAGCGGATGGTGGAGTTGGGTGACTACATCAAGATCGGTGAACCCGTCGCAACCATACTTGATCTTTCTACGATCATCATTGCTGGTGACGTATCAGAGCACAACGTCTCAAAAATATCACCCGGTATCTCCGGCACCGCTGTACTCGTAGACAAGCGGGAGCTCTCCGGCCAGGTGACTTTCGTGGCTCGCTCAAGCAGTAACTCCACTCGAACCTTTCGGGTGGAGCTGGATGTGCCCAATTCCGACTATAAGATTGCCGAGGGGATTACGGCCAAGATCACGCTGTTGGTGGGTGATACCCTGGCCCACCAGCTCTCACCTGCTGTGCTGACGCTCGATGGTGATGGTGTGATCGGAGTAAAAGCCGTGAACGATGGTGGTATCGTCGCGTTTCTGCCCGTCACACTGGTCGCAGATACGCCTGAAGGTACCTGGCTCGGCGGTTTGCCGCAGACCCTTCGGGTCATAACCGTTGGGCACGAATTCGTGCGAGTTGGGCAGAAAGTTACATCTGTCCCTGAGCAGGCGCCCGAAAGCTGATCTGAATGGCGTCGCTGATCGACCATACCATCGGCCGTTCGCGCACGGTGCTGGCGACCCTGTTGTTTATCTTGATCGCCGGATCGATAGCCTATCGGGACATTCCCAGGGAATCACAGCCCGACATCAACATTCCTATTATCTATGTCACTGTTACCCACGACGGCATATCACCGGAAGATTCTGAACGTCTGATCATACGCCCATTAGAGCAGGAACTACGTGTTATCGAGGGTATCAAGGAGATGCGTTCGACCGGGTATGAAGGCGGTGGCAACGTACTGCTTGAATTCGAGGCCGGTTTCGACGCTGACACCGCCTTGCAAGACGTACGGGAAAAAGTCGACCTTGCCAAAGGTAGCCTTCCTGCGGCGTCGGAAGATCCAGAAATACACGAAGTCAACTTCAGTCTGTTTCCGGTGTTGGTGGTGATTCTTGCTGGCGATGTTCCAGAACGAGTTCTCTATCACCTGGCCCGCGAACTGCAGGACGATATCGAGGGTATACCGTCTGTTCTGGAAGCGGCCATTACCGGTGATCGTAAGGAAATAGTGGAGGTGCTGGTCGATCCAGTCGAATTGGAAAGCTATGGGCTTGATCCTGCTGTTGCTGCGGGTACTGTGAAAGGCTCTAACCTGCTTGTTGCAGCAGGGTTCCAGGACACTGGACAGGGTCGGTTCTCGATCAAGGTGCCGGGGCTGTTCGAGAGTGTCAAAGATATTATCGAGCTTCCTGTCAAGACCGAGGGCGATGCCGTTGTACGGGTTGGCAATATCGCCGAAGTTCGTCGTACCTTCAAGGATCCCAGCAGTTTTGCCCGGGTCAATGGGCACCCGGCCGTCGCCCTGGAGGTTTCCAAGCGGTCCGGTGAGAACGTGATCGAGACCATCGAGAAAGTGCGTCACGTTGTTGAACAGGAGAGTGCATTGTGGCCCGAGGCACTGCGCCAGTCAGTCAGAATCAGTTACTCACAGGATCGATCCGATCACATTCGTACGTTGTTGAGTGATCTGCAGAACAGTGTCGTGAGTGCCGTGCTGCTGGTGATGGTCGTGGTTATCGCAGCGCTCGGTATACGATCTGCCGGGTTGGTGGGTATAGCGATTCCAGGGTCCTTCCTGACGGCTCTTCTCGTGTTGTACGTGCTCGGAATATCACTGAACATGGTGGTGTTGTTTAGCCTGATACTGGCTGTCGGGATGCTTGTGGACGGTGCGATTGTCGTGACCGAATTCGCTGACCGGCGGATGAGTGACGGCTCGCCTCCCCGGCTTGCCTATATCGCCGCGTCCCGCAGAATGGCCTGGCCCATCATCGCCTCAACAGCGACCACGCTCGCGGCATTTCTACCACTCGCCTTCTGGCCGGGCGTGGTGGGTGAATTTATGAAATATCTGCCGTTGACGGTGTTGATAACGCTTTTGGCCTCGTTGTTGATGGCGCTCATTTTTGTGCCTACCCTGGGCGCCCTGGTCGGTCGCGCGGGTAATACCAGTCCGGGTGCCAGACGGGTTATCGAAGCGAGTGAGCGGGGTGATCTGGATTCGATTCCAGGATTTGTCGGTTCTTACGTGAAGGTGCTGAAAGTTGCCCTGTCCCATCCCGCTAAAGTACTGGTGGCGTCTTTGGGGCTGCTCGTCGGGGCGCAGGTGCTGTATGGTAGTTTCGGGTCGGGGATCGAATTCTTTCCCGATGTAGAACCTGACAACGCCAAGATCCAGGTCCGTGCGCGCGGCAACCTGTCGCTGGATGAACAGGATTCGCTAATGCGTGAAGTGGAGAGGCGAGTGCTTGATATTGGTGGGGTTGAGACTTTCTACACTCGAGTTGGGCCGAACGCTAACAGCGAAGAATCCGAAGATATCGTCGGCAGCATCTCCCTGGAGTTTGCCGACTGGCGGTTGCGCCCGAAAGTCAAACAGATTTTTTCCAGGATCCGAGGGCAAATAGGAGATCTTGCCGGGATCATTGTCGACCTGCGCAAGGAGGAGGGAGGGCCACCGGTTGGTAAGCCGATCCAGATTCAACTAGCCTCCCGGTACCACAAGCTTCTGGCCCCAACAGCGGTAAAGGTCCGGGCACAGTTCGACAGCATGAGTGGTCTGCACAGTATCGAGGACTCAAGGCCGCTCCCGGGCATAGACTGGCAAGTCGTCGTTGACCGTGCCCAGGCAGCAAAGTACGGTGCTGACATTGGTTCGGTCGGGAACATGGTCCAGATGACGACCATGGGTTACAAGATCGGGACCTATCGCCCGGATGACAGTGATGACGAGATAGAGATCCGGGTGAGGTTTCCCGAACAACATCGGACCATAGAAGAATTGAATCATGTTCGTCTGAATACGCCAGCCGGCTCGGTCCCGATTTCGAACTTTGTCGTTCGCCAGGCGAGAGAAAAAACCGGGATAGTTAAGCGTGTAGACGGTCGTAGAGTAATCACGATCAGGGCCGATGTAGACGAAGGAGTCCTGGTCGATGACAAGATCCGTGAGCTCGTCGAGTGGCTTGAGACTGCAGAGATTGATCCGCAGATTCAAGTGGTCTTCAAGGGGGAGGATGAGGAACAGGCCAAGGCACAGGCCTTTCTGAGTCGGGCATTTCTGGTCGCCTTATTCGTAATGGCGGCAATTCTGATTACTCAGTTCAATAGTTTCTACAGCGCTTTCCTGATTCTGTTTGCAGTCGTAATGTCGACCGTCGGCGTTCTAATGGGTCTTTTGATTACCGACTCTCCATTCGGAATCGTGATGAACGGCATTGGGGTCATTGCTTTGGCGGGCATTGTCGTCAACAACAATATTGTTCTGATCGATACTCACGACCGGCTGCGAGAGACTTTGTCTGATCCACTGGAGGCAATTCTGCGTACTGGTGTACAGCGACTGCGGCCTGTTCTTCTGACCAGTGTGACTACCATACTCGGATTGATGCCGATGGTGCTGGGCGTCAATATCGATTTTCTGACCCGGGAGATCACTTACGGTGCACCCTCCACCCAGTGGTGGCGACAGCTTTCGACATCGATTGTATTTGGACTGGGATTCGCAACCGTTCTGACATTACTGGTCACACCCAGTGCGCTGATGCTGAAGGCCAACATCCATAACTGGCGGGTAAAGCGGCACAAACGAGGGACAGCTGGCAGTGGGTTGGCGCCCCCCGGCCAGGCGTAAAGCCGGGGAGTAACGCCTCCGGATAGCCGGTGGTTAGATCGGTACTGGGACATCTGCCACCCACAGGTAGCCATCCCCGTCGAACAGGTAGGCCTCTCGCAGCCCGTGCGGCCTGTCAGTAGCCCGTTGCAGTACGTTGAATCCTCTTTCTTTTGCGCGGCTTACGGCAATGTCGGGGTCGCATCCATGCAGGCGCAGTTCCACTGTGCCGCCACGCTTTGGTATCCGGCCAAGCATGGTCTCCAGCGGGTGACCGCTATAGGTGTGATCGGCGTGGATCATCCATTCGGAGCCGAACCCACGAAGCGCAGCAAAATCTGCGTCACTGTAGATGATCTGGACTCCGAGCACTTCCCTTTGGAATTCAAGCGCCCGATCCAGGTCAGCTGAGACGAGATTGACACCGAGCCCTCGGAGTGAGTGGGCATAGTCGGTGGCAGACATCCAGGGCTCACCTTCACGTCGCTTCATGCCGGATTCTTCCTGCCCCAAGAATCTCTGAGTGGAACAGTCCGGTTGAATACGGGGCTACCAGGTGCTGAGTCGGGGTCAGCGCAGAAATAGCCGGTACGCTCGAACTGGAAGGTATCACCGCATTGGGCCCTGGCCAGGCCTGGTTCGACTTTGGCGTCCGTAAGAATGACCTGTGATTCCGGGTTGATCAGATCCATAAAATCAGTATCCGAGTCAGCACGGGGATTGGGTTCGACAAAGAGCCGGTCGTACAGGCGAATTTCGGCGTTAACTGAGTGCTCTGCTGATACCCAGTGCAAGGTGCCCTTGACCTTTCGGCCATCGGGGGCCTTACCGCCGGCACTTGCAGGATCATAGTCGCAGTGAATTTCAATGACATTGCCACTTTGGTCTTTGATCACTTCTGTGCACCTGATCAGGTACGCATAGCGCAGCCGGACTTCGCGCCCCGGGGCAAGACGAAAAAATTTGCGCGGCGCATCTTCCATGAAATCCTGTTGTTCGATGAAAAGTTCCCGGCAGAACGGGACCGTGCGTGCTCCCATCCCGGGATCGTTCGGATGGTTGGCCGCTTCAAATTCCTCCACCTGGTTCTTTGGATAGTTGTCTATCACGACCCGGACAGGTCGAAGTACAGCGAAAGCACGCGGGGCTGTTCGGTCGAGATCTTCCCGAATGCAGTTCTCTAGTACGCTCATCTCGATCTGCTGTTCGTTGCGGGTCACACCGATTCGCGTACAGAAATCGCGGATCGACGCCGCTGTATAACCTCTTCGACGCAGGCCTGACAGGGTCGGCATGCGTGGATCATCCCAGCCAGCAACCCGCTTTCCCTCAACGAGCGCAGTGAGTAGTCGTTTGCTCATGATGGTGTAGTCCAGAGCAAGCCGTGAGAACTCGATCTGCCTGGGCCTGCTTGGTACCGTGACGTTGTCCAGGACCCAGTCGTAGAATGCCCGCTGATCTTCAAACTCCAGTGTGCACAGTGAATGGGTGACACTCTCCAGAGCGTCCGAAAGGGGATGCGTGAAGCCATACATCGGGTAAATGCACCAGCGTTCACCCGTGTTCTGGTGAGGAAGATGTCGAATACGGTAAAGAGTGGGGTCCCGCAAATTGATATTGGGAGAAGCCATATCGATCCTTGCCCGAAGAACGTGCGTGCCATCCGGAAATTCACCGGAGCGCATTCGCTCGAACAGGTCGAGGTTCTCCGCCACATTACGGTCGCGAAAAGGACTCTCATGACCAGGTTGAGTCAGGGTTCCCCGGGAACTGCGAATATCCGCGGCACTCAAGCTGCAGACAAAGGCTTTGCCGTTACGAATGAGTTCTACTGCTGCCTGGTAAAGCTGGTCGAAATAGTCTGAGGCGTGGGTGAGTCGGTTCTCCCATTCAAAGCCAAGCCAGCGGACGTCGTGCTTTATGGATGCAACGTACTCGGGACTCTCCCGGTCCGGGTTGGTGTCGTCGAAGCGCAGATAGCACTTGCCCTTGAAATCCTGGGCGATCCCGAAGTTCAGACACATTGATTTGGCGTGACCGATATGTAGGTAGCCATTGGGTTCTGGCGGAAATCGGGTGACGACGCCGCCCGGATGACGTTTATCGGCAAGTTCTGATTCGACGATCTGCCGAATGAAATTCGTCGCGGACATGGGTCTTGCGGTAGTGCTCATGGATGGTTGCCGTCACCTGACCGGTGACGATACTGATGCCGGATCATTCGGTTTCCCCTATTTTAGCAATCCGGCGTGGCTCCGGTGATGCCACGGCCCGGGAACTCTGGCCGGATATTTAGGGGCGGGGTCCCGGTCTGAGTCCTTTGCCGCCAGAGTGGCTGCGGACACGTCTGCGAAGGGATTGACTAAGCGACCGGCGAATGGCCACCGGCCTGAAGCTTGTAAGTGGCCAAGAGGTCCAGAAATGAGGCTGTCCCGGAGAGTTTAGGCTCTCTGTCGAGGTGTTTTATATCGACCCAGGCGGCTGTCCTCGAGGCAGGCCAGTCGCAGGTGTGTTGATTCGGGGCCTGTTTCGTGCTACTCAAGACCTTGAAAAGTCTGGGGTCAGGTGTGCCTGGTCCCTATTTGCCGCGGTCCGGCCGGGATCAGGGTGCCTGGCTGCGTCAAAGAGTATCAGCAACTGTGGAAGGAGGATGTTTGATGGAGTACACAACGGAAGGTATCAGGAACCTGGCGCTCGTCGGGCATGCGGGTGCCGGGAAGACAACACTTGCAGAGAGTCTTCTGCACGACGCGGGGGCTATAAACGCCCCAGGTGTGGTTGAAAAAGGGTCAACGGTTACCGATTTCGATGAACTTGAACAGAAGCATCAGCATTCCCTGACTGCGGCTTTGGCTTCCTTTGATTATCAGGGTAGGCGCATCAACCTTATTGATACACCAGGCTACCCGGACTTCATCGGGACTGCGCTCAGTGTGCTCCCTGCGGTAGAGACTGTGGCGATTGTGATCAATGCCCAGCGCGGTGTTGAAAGTTCAGCCCGCCGTATGATGGACTCGGTACGTCAGCGAAACCAATGCGCCATGATCGTGATCAACCGTATCGATGCTGAAGATGTGGATCTTTCAGGAGTGTATGCTGAAGTCCGGGAATCTTTCGGCAACGAGTGCCTGGCCGTCAATCTTCCATCGGCCGGCGCGACGGCCGTGGTCGATTGCTTTTTTAGCCCAGAAGGCGAATCCGACATTTCTTCAGTTGAGGAGGCCCATACTGAAATTGTCGATCAGACAGTGGAACTGGACGAAGATCTGATGACGACGTATCTCGACCAGGGCACGATCGCACCCGAGCAACTTCATGACCCGTTTGAGCAGGCGATGCGCGAAAGGCACGTGGTCCCTGTCTGTTTTGTATCCGCACAGACCGGTGCCGGTGTGCGAGCATTGAATGAATTTGTTTCCAAAATGCTGCCCAGCCCGTCAGAGGGCAACCCGCCGAGCTTCGTGAATGGTTCAGACAGCGATGGCGGGAATATTCAGATCACTCCGGACCCGGCAAGTCCGGTTGTGGCTCATATTTTCAAGATCTCCTTTGACCCATTTGTCGGTCGGCAGGCTCTGTTTCGCCTCTATCAGGGCACCATTAAGAAGGATGCCCAGATGCTGATTGGTGACAACCGCAAACCGGTAAAGATCGGCAATCTTTCCAGTTGTCTGGGTAAGAAACTCTCTGACTGCAGTTCGATTGTGCCCGGGGATATCGCGTTGATTTCTAAGGCCGAAGGCTTCAGCTATGACGAGGTGATTCATGATTCGCATGGCGATGGGTCTATGCGCCTGAAAAGCACTGCTCTGCCAACGCCCATGGTCGGTGTTTCGATCTCACCGAAGAGCCGGGGTGATGAACAGAAAATCGCCGAGGTATTGGGCAAGCTGATCGAGTCGGACCCTTGCCTGCGGATCGAGAGAAACCCCGCGGCCAACGAGACTGTGCTGAGAGGAATGGGCGATCTGCACTTGAGGATGGCGGTCGAACGGATGAGTGATCAGTACGCTGTTGAGGTGGAAACAGGCGTGCCGACGATCCCCTACCGGGAAACCATAGCCAGGTCAGCCGAGGGCCACTCCCGCCACAAGAAGCAGACCGGGGGTGCCGGCCAGTTCGGAGAAGTGTACCTCAAGGTAGAACCGATGGGCCGGGATGAAGGTTTTGAATTTGTTAACAAGATCGTTGGCGGCGTCATTCCCAACCAGTTTATCCCGGCTATTGAAAAAGGTGTGCAGAGTGTTCTGGAGGGCGGGGCCGTGGCCGGCTTTCCAATGCAGGACATCCGAGTGACAGTCTATGATGGGAAACATCACGCGGTCGACTCGAAGGAAGTGGCCTTTGTCGCTGCGGGTCGGAAAGCCTTTCTCGAAGCAATCGAGAAGGCCAAGCCTTTGGTCCTGGAACCTATCGTCGAGTTAGAAGTGATTGCCCCAAACGGCAATATGGGTGACATCACCGGCGATTTATCTTCCCGCCGGGGGCGTGTGAGCAGCACCGATTCAATGCCCGGCGGCATGATCAGTATCAAGGGACAGGTGCCGCTCGCGGAGATGGACGAGTACCAGTCGAAACTCAAATCGGTAACGGGTGGCGAAGGGAGTTACAACATGGAGTTCTCTGCCTATGACCCGGCGCCGGGAGATGTCCAGAAAAAACTCTCGGCTGCGTTCCAGCATCCGGAAGAGGAATGACTTAAGGCCACTGGTTGTCCTGTGCAAGTACTGACCTTGCCAGCACCATGGCCAGGTCACTCCAGCATCGGTTGTTCGTTGCAGTGATATACTTGCGCGCCAAAAAATCCTTGCCCTTTGAGACCCGGATCACCTGAATAACAGGTGCTCAAATGAAACAGGCTGGAACATTGAAACACAACACGAGTGATCATCTCAGCGTTACCGACAATCTTCGGATCGACGGGATCCAGGATGTTGCTAATCCCAAGACGATCATCGATGAACTTCCCGCGTCGACTGAGATTTCATCCTTGGTCACCCGTACACGGGCCGAGGCCCACCGAATTCTGGATGGTACAGATAACCGCGTCATTGCGATCATTGGGCCGTGCTCAATCCACGATCCCGAAGCAGCACTGGACTATGCCCGGCGGCTGCAATCGCTGAGGGATGCTTGTTCAGATGATCTGTTGATCATCATGCGGGTCTATTTTGAAAAACCCCGGACAACAGTGGGCTGGAAAGGCCTGATCAATGACCCCAATCTCGATGGTTCCTTCGATATTAATCACGGGATCCGGCTGGCAAGAAAGCTGCTGCTTGATCTGAACCATATAGGTATGCCGGCTGGCACTGAATACCTCGACCTGTTGACACCCCAGTACATCACAGACCTGATCAGCTGGGGCGCGATCGGCGCCCGGACAACGGAAAGCCAGTTACACCGTGAGTTGGCTTCCGGATTGTCCTGTCCTGTGGGGTTCAAAAACGGCACGGACGGGAATCTGAAAATTGCCATTGATGCAGTTTCTGCGGCTGCACACCCGCATCATTTTCTGACCGTGACCAAAGCGGGCTATCTTGGGATTTTTCAGACTACCGGCAACGAAGACGGGCACGTGATCCTTCGAGGTGGGTTGCAACCTAATTTCGACCGCGAGAGTATCGGCGCTGCGTCGAATCTGCTGAAAGATGCGGGACTGCCAGCGAGGCTCATGGTCGATTTCAGTCATGCGAACAGTGCAAAAGAGCACCGCCGCCAGCTGGACGTCGCAGCCGATGTCGGCAGTCAGATTGCCCAGGGAGAAGAGCGTATCGTTGGGATTATGCTCGAGAGTAATATTATCGAGGGCCGGCAGGACGTTGAATCCGCGGGGTCTTTGGTCTACGGCCAGAGCATCACTGATGCCTGCCTCGGTTGGGAGGATACCAGCCGGATCATCGAACAGCTCGCCGAGGCGGTTGAAAGACGGCGTCAGGCAACGGTGTAGGCCTGTGCTCTTGGGATCGATCGACTGATCAGATGCCAGAGGATGAGATCTGCTGTTCGAGCTTATGGGCTGATCAGTAATTCTGTTTCAGATCCTTTGCGGCAGTGCTGGTCTTCTGTGTCATCTTTTTAGTGGTGGCCGGTAATCGATTTTCTGGAGTTTGGCAGGCTCATTCTTCCACCCTGTTTCTGTGAAGCCGATGGATTCATGACATGATAAAACCCCACGGCGCCAGCCAGCTAATGCCCCTTTACGTGGCAGATGAAAAGGAACGCGCGACCCTGCTGAGTGAGGCGGAGAATCTACCTGCACTTGAAGTCAGCTCAGCAGTGGCAGCCAATGCAGTGATGCTGGGAGGTGGCTACTTCACACCCCTGGCGGGATTCATGGATCGTCAAGATGCGCTCCATGTGGCCCATGAGATGCACACAGCCAACGGCCTGTTCTGGCCCGTCCCGGTTCTCAATCTGACTGATTCGTGTGCTGTAAAGCCGGGTGGTCGAATCGCACTGTGCGATCCGGGCAGCCCTGGTACAACGGTGCTTGCGATTCAGGATGTTGAACGGGTTGAGGCGTTGAGCGATGAGGATATCGAGATCATTACCCGTAATGTCTACGGCACGACTGACCAGACCCACCCAGGCATCTCGGCGTTCACGTCGCTTGGTAGAACACTGGTCTCCGGGCCGGTCAGGGTACTCAATCACAGTTACTTTGAACTGGATTTTCCCGAAACTTTCAGGACCGCAGAGCAGATTCGACACGAGATAGCCGATCGTGGGTGGAAGAAGGTGATTGCCTTTCAGACTCGCAACCCGATGCATCGCGCACATGAAGAGTTATGCAAGATAGCTCGGGATGCTGTTAGTGCTGATGGCGTGTTGATCCACATGTTGCTGGGAAAGCTCAAACCGGGGGACATTCCGGCGTCCGTGCGTGACGCTGCGATTCGCAAGATGGTCGAGCTCTATTTCCCCCCCAACAGCGTTATGGTCACCGGCTACGGTTTTGACATGCTCTATGCGGGGCCGCGTGAAGCAGTGCTGCACGCGATCTTCCGTCAAAATGCTGGTTGTACCCATCTGATCGTCGGTCGTGACCACGCCGGAGTCGGTGATTTCTATGGGGCATTTGACGCGCAAGCCATCTTTGAGAAGCAGGTGCCAGAAGGCGTGTTAGAGATCGAGATCTTTAAGGCCGATCACACTGCATATTCAAAAAAACTGAACCAGGTGGTGATGATGCGGGATGTATCGGATCACCAGGAGGACGATTTTGTGTTGTTATCCGGTACCCGCGTCCGGGAGATGCTTCTGGCAGGAGAACCGCTGCCGCCCGAGTTTGCGCGACCCGAAGTTGGCAAGATTCTGATGGACTACTATCAGGCAGGGTGATCGTGTCGACCTAGCCCGATGGAAAACGGATGAATTACTGGTTAGAGCCCTTGGATCTGATCGACCGGGATGCTCTCATCCTCCAGCATCACTGGAATGCCGTCATCTATCCGATAGATGTGCTGTCTGTTTCTGGTGATCAATCCTTCCGTAAGCGGAGTTTCAACCGGACTGTCATCGGTATGGCTGATCTTGCCAGTTGCGATCGCATCATTGATCAGGGTGAGGTCCGTCTCAGTGAGCGGAAAGACTGGTTGCTTGGTCACCGGGCAGCAAAGGATATCCAGTAGTTTTTGGTCTATGGGCATCAGGAAGAGTCCTCAATCTTTTCTGGTTCACCGGCAGTCACACGGCACCCAGTATACTGTGGCAGATTCTACGCTGCATCCGGTATCGACAGGCTCAAAAAAGATCCGGTCGTGAGGCATTAAGTCACATAGATGGCGACAGGCTCAAAGAAAGTGGTGCTCGCTGCGATCACTGGCAATGCCGTGCTGACGGTTCTCAAGTTCGGTGCTGCCGTGATCACCCAGTCGGCAGCAATGATGAACGAAGCGATCCACAGTCTAATGGATACGCTCAACCAGTTGTTTCTTTTGATGGGACTCAAAGCAGGTAGTAGACCCGCGGACAGGCGTTATGCTTTCGGTCACGGGCAGAAGAAATACCTCTGGAATCTCTGGAGTGCAATCGGTCTTTTTTCGATCGGCTGCGGGCTGGGTCTGGCGCATGCGTGGCACGCCTGGCAGCGGGGGGCTGAACCACCTGTGACGGAATCGATCCCGTTCAGTGTGCTCGGGAACGTGAACCCTCTGTGGTTGTCCGGGGTGGTCCTGGCTGTGGCGGTTGTCGTTGATAGCTGGGTTTTTCGCTTGGCTTGGCGGGAGTTCTGTGTCCGGGCAAGGTCCAAGGGATACAACCGGCCAATGGCTTACCTGAATCAGATTGACGATCCGACCCTGGTTGCGGTGTTGCTCGAGGACGCGGTGGCTGTAATTGGTGTACTTCTAGCCGCGCTAGGCATCACTCTTAGTCGATTGACCGGTGCCGTGGTGTGGGACATCGGTTTCTCGGTGGTCATTGCTTTGATGCTTGGGCTGACGGCGGTTTTTCTGGGTATGATTAACATGCGTTTCCTGAGTGATGTCCGTGACCGGGATGCCGAGCAGGTTTTTGCCAGTGTTGCTAGAGAACACCTGGAAATTGAGCGATTCCATGATGTCCGGAGCATCGTGATCGATGAGCAAAACACGGTGCTGGTCGGTGAGATCGAGCTTCGGGAGGAAGCTGTGCTCGCGGGATTGCACAAGAGGATAGAAAGGTATCACGAGGCACTACTCCTCGCTGTTCCCGCTGACCGGCGAACCGAGCAGCAGCTGGTGGAGGAACTGGCCGACCGGGCAGCGGTGAAGGCGACCCTGGAACGTACAGAGCAGATCATAGACGAGGTAGAATCCCGCCTGCGCGACTTTTGCCCGCGGGTATCCCATGTCACGCTGGAGGTACAGGGTATTGCTTCCAGTGCCGGCGGTGAACCGGATATTTCTCATCAGAACCGGCAGCCCCGGGACTCTGGAACGACTTAATCGAGTTTTAGGTAGATCTTATGAAAACCATGAGCATGGTCTTTACCGTCTTGGCCGGTCTAATCGTGATGGCCCCGTTGGCAGCGGATGAAAGTCCTCTTGAAACGGATCAACAGAAATACAGTTACGCGCTGGGTTACCAGATCGGCAGTCAGATCGCCCAGCAAATCAACGCAGAAGGAGTGGTGCTCGATGCGGACGCATTTTCCCGCGGTATTGCCGATGTTCTGGCAGGCAGGAGCCTGGCGCTCAGTGAGGAGGAAATGATGGCAGCGATCTCAGCAAAGGAGCAACAGAAACTTCAGAGGATGAGTGAAGCCGCGGGATCGAATACCGAGGCAGGGGACCGGTTTCGTGCTGAATATTCTGCCAGGGCCGGTGTCTCACAGACCCAAAGCGGACTGCTTTACCGGATAATAACGGAAGGTGCAGCACAAAGGCCTGGACCGGACGCCACGGTGGTCGTTCATTATCGGGGCACCTTACCCGACGGTACTGAGTTCGACAGTTCTCATAAGCGCGGTCAACCGGCCACCTTCAGCCTCGCTGGTATCATTCCTGGTTGGCGAGAAGTCCTGCAGCTTATGGGTGAAGGCGCGCTATGGGAAGTGGTCATCCCACCGGAACTTGCTTACGGAAAAACCGGTGCCGGTGGACTGATCGGACCGAACCAGACCCTGTTATTCGAGATCGAGTTGCTGGAGATCAAGTAGGGCGGTGAATTTCAGACCCTGATTCTGCAGGATCCGTGCAGCCGGTCATTTGGCGGATCAGTGCGACAGGTTCATGACGACGATGCCGGTGACAACCAGACCTGCAGAAAAAACTCTGAACACCAATCGCTGTTCCTTCAGCATGAATCCACCGATGAAAACAGCCATGATCACGCTCGTTTCGCGCAGTGCAGATACCATAGCCATGACGTTGCTGCTCATCGCCCAGATCACCAGGCCATAAGCGCCTGCTGCTGCGAGCCCGCTGATCCAGAGTCCTCGCCAGTTGAGTAAGTAGTAGGACCGGATGACATGTCGTCGGCGTACAGCCATGAATCCACCAAAAGTGATGGCTTCAAGAATAAACAGCCAAAGGATGTAGCCGAATTCGTGTTCGCTATGGCGTACACCCAGACCGTCAGCGACAGTGTAGGCTGCGATCCAGCTGCCGGTACCCAGGGCAAACAGTACGGGCCGTGGATCACGGTGCCAGGGCAGGCCTTTCTCAAAGCTGAGTGCAGTGATGCCCAACGAGGCAAGAACAATGCCTGACAGAGCGGCAAATGACAGGGTTTCGCCAGCGATCGCGCCGCCGATGATCGCAACCAGCAGCGGTGCGCTGCCGCGGGACAGCGGATAAACCTGACCCAGATCGCCTGAGCGGTACCCATTGATCAGAAACCAGTAATAACCCCAGTGCAGGACCAGTGACAGGGCCAGATAGGGCCAGGCGTCGGGGTGCGGCAGCGACACGAAAGGCAGCAAGAAGAGGCAGATCACACCCGAACAGATGTGCATCAATGCCAGGCTCAGCATCTTGTCCTGGCCAGATTTGATGAAAGCATTCCAGGAAGCATGCAGCAGGGCTGCCAGCAGTACCAGGCCGATTGTCGAGACAGTCAATGGTGTGGTTTCAGGTTGGGTAGGATGCTCACAGCACAGGTCATCGAGTCAGTTACCGGATGAGCGTTATATAGCTTTATCCTAATGCGACCCTTGGCGGTCCGGTAGCGTACCAGCTGCAGGCCGGGGGTTTAATTTGCCTGGCCAGTCATCGACAATTCGCGTTGCTCTGGCGGTCCGATTACGGCTGGATCGTCGTTCTGGAGACTCTATAACAGGAACCGGATAAATGAGGATATTTTTTGCCGATAAGTTTCCGGCATTTGCAATCGATCTGCTCCGGGAGAAAGGGCACAGCTGCGAGCTGTGTCCGGAACTTGACGGTGATGCCTTGCCCAAAGCTGTTGCTGACGCCGAAATACTGGTGGTCCGCAGTACCCGGGTCAGCGCCCTGGCAATCGCCAAAGGTAATTTACTGAGAATGGTCATTCGGGCGGGGGCGGGTACCAACACCATCGACAAGGCAGCCGCAGCCAAGAAGAACATCTACGTCTGCAACGTGCCGGGGCGCAATGCCGCTGCGGTAGCAGAACTGGTTATGGGCCTGATAATCGCAATAGACCGGAACATTCCGGACAATGTTGCTGAACTGCGTGCCGGGAATTGGGACAAGAAGCGCTTCAGTGTTGCCCGTGGCCTGATGGGCCGGCGGATG
>CAZVVN010000001.1:102334-122276 GCA_964630665.1 uncultured Acidiferrobacteraceae bacterium
GGGGGGGGGGGGTGGGGGGGGGGGGGGGGGGGGGGGGGGGGCCCCCCGCGATCGGTCTGGCGGTTCTCGAACGTGCCCATGCTTTCGGGCTGGGGCTGCATGTGATCGACAAGCCAAGCCGTTGGCAGGAGACTCACCAGCGGCTGATGCGGTTGGGGGGAATCAAGCGTGTGGCCGGTCTTGAAGAACTGGTACAGCGCTGTGAGATTCTGAGTTTTCACGTGCCGTCATTAACTGAAACACGGGGTCTCATCGATGCGAGCCTTCTGGCCCGCATGCTGCCGGGCACGATCATCGTCAACACGTCTCGTGGTGACATCATTGATGAGCCGGCACTGATTGCTGCTATGGACGAGAAGGGGATCCGTGCTGGACTGGATGTTTTTAATAGCGAACCGGCGATGGGCAAATGCGCCTTTGCTTCGGCCCTGGCACGACATCCAAATGTTTACGGTACTCATCATATCGGAGCGTCGACGGACCAGGCCCAGGCAGCCGTGGCCGAGGGCGTGATCGAGATCGTTGATGCTTTTGAATCGGGTGAGGTCAGGCACTGTGTCAACATGCCAGTGTGATCAGACCTGTGGCCAGACTGGAGATTACGCATGATTCGTCGAGTCAATAATTTCAGCGCCGGACCGTCTACCTTGCCCCTGGATGTACTGGAGGAGGCTCAGGCTGAATTCGTGGATTACCACGGTGCCGGGATGGCATTGATTGAAATGAGCCACCGGGGCAAACATTTTGATGCGGTTCACCACGAAGCCATGGCGATGTCCCGTAAGGTGTTTCAGGTCCCAGACGATTTCCAGGTTCTGTTTCTTCAGGGTGGGGCAACCCTGCAATTCTCCATGGTGCCGATGAATCTGCTTCAGCAACGAACCCGTGCTGGCTATGTCGATTCCGGTAGTTGGGCGCAAGGCGCAATTAGCGATGCCCGGCACTATGGTGAGATCTACACGGCCTGGGATGGGCATGGATGTAACTACACGCGGATGCCCGCAACCGAAGAGCTGCAGCTACAGCCTGACACCTGTTATTTGCACATCACCTCCAATGAGACTATTGGTGGAATAAGGTACGTCGACTGGCCAGCCGTCGACGTTCCCTTGATCTGTGATATGTCCTCGGATTACATGTCCCGGTCCATTCCCTGGGGCCGCTTCGATCTGGTTTACGGAGGGCTGCAGAAGAACCTTGGGCCCGCGGGTATGGCACTGTTATTCGTCCGGGATTCGATTCTGGAACACTGCAACCGGAACATCGGGCGTTACTTGCGCTATGACATCCATGCTGAAAAAGACTCGATGTTCAACACGCCGCCGGTGTTTCCGATCTACATGTTGGGCAAGATCCTGAAATGGATGGATGCCAGAGGCGGCCTTGAGACGATAGAGACCGAAGCAGAGGCAAAGGCAGCAATCCTTTATTCTGTCATTGATAGCAGTGATGGTTATTTTCACTGTCCGGTTGATATGGGCTCTCGTTCGGTGATGAATGTGGTTTTCCGCTTGGCCAGCGAAGAACTCGAGAAACACTTCCTTGATGAATCAGAATCGGCGGAACTGCTCAACCTCAAGGGGCACCGCAGCGTAGGTGGTTGTCGGGCCAGCATCTATAACGCCATGCCCAGAGAAGGGGTACAGGCGTTGGCTGATTTCATGATCGATTTCAGGGAACGTCACCCGGTTTGAGCGATTGCCTGCCGGCAGGTAAACCCACGTGACCCAGATTCGCCCGTTTCGACCCTACCTGGTCACTGCAGATCGCGCAGCGGCGGTCGTTGCGCCTGCGTATGACTCAATGGTGCCAGCTGAGCGAGCGGCTTTCAGCAACGATAACCCTTCTAATTACATCAATACCATGCGGGTTGAGGAGGAATTTTCTGAATCTGACCGCCCGTCGGCCGAAACGCTGCTCGAGCGCAATCGGGCGACTGTGCAGAGATTGCTGGACGACGGTTCGTTTCGACAGTTCGAAGAAGAAGCCCTCTACATCTATCGCCTGCAGGCTGGTCACCATGTCCAGACGGCCGTGGTCGCTGAAGTTCCTATCGAGGAGTACGAAACGGGACGGATTCGACGCCACGAACACACCCGGCCAGATCACGAAGACAGGCTGACCCGGTATCTCGAGGTCGTTGGGGTGAGTTCAAGCCCGGTCTGCCTGGCTTACCCGGAAAGCTCATCAATCAACGCCTTGATTTCAAAGATCACCAGCCGTGTTCCAGAACTGGATTTACTGTCCGATGACGAGGTCAGACAACTGGTCTGGCGCGTCACTGACGAACGCGAGATTGAAACTCTACAGCAGCAGTTTTCTTCTGTGTCGGCAGCCTATTTGACCGATGGTCACCATCGAACAGCCGCAAGTAGTCGTTATTCTGCCAGCCAGTCTGCAAAAGGTGATGATAAGGGTAGCGGTTCCTGGAAATACTTCCTGGCTGCACTGTTTCCTGCCAGTGAACTGAGGATCTTGGCATTCAATCGGTGTGTCAGAGATCTTAACGGATTGTCGGTCCAAAGCCTGGTTGAAGGGATCGGCAAGCACTTCGTCGTTGAGGCGTTGAGTGACCCGGAAAAGATCACTTTGCCATGCGTATCTGGTGAGTTTACGATGCTGACCGGCGGATCCGTCTATCGGCTCAAGGTGAGACCTGAATCAGTCCCGGAGGACCCCGTAAACAAGCTCGATGTATCTCTTCTACAGAACCTGATTCTGGAACCTCTTCTGGGTATCACCAATAGCCGGTCAGACGTCCGTCTGGATTACATAACTGGCAATTCTGGCCTTAAAGGGCTGCAGCAACGTTTGTCCGAAGGTTGGCAGATCGCGTTCGCTTGTTTCCCGACATCGATGAAGGAACTGATGACGGTTGCAGATCAGGGGCGTGTGATGCCAGCGAAGTCAACCTGCTTTGATCCCAAGGCACGCTCGGGAGTTTTTCTGCGTTTCTTCTAAACCCGGTTGAGCCAGGCACAGTGCTGTTAATGGCAGTAAAATGAAGGGTTGGCATCTTACGGTTTAGGTGTCCGGTGTCGCAAAGCAGATGCCGGATGTCGCGCCCAAATCAGTACCACTGCGGGCTAAATCTACAATCCCGCTACGGTGATTCGTCTCCTCCTTACCGGAGAAAGGCTGGGAATGAACAAATCATTCAGTCTAATCGATGGCGCTGCGTTCAGATTCAGCCACGTACCAGAATTGGGTAAAATCAAGCCCTGCCGAGCATCAACTGAATGGCCCCAAGCGGATGGGTATAGTTTGATACCAGCTGCGTGCACGGGTCTTGTGACTTTCAACCAGCATACGTCATTCTGGTTGATCCTGTGAACATTCACCTCTATACCGGAAAGCCTCGAACTCATGACCGACACTGAACAAGAACTGGATCTGCGTTCCCTGTCCGATGAAGAACTTGTCGAACAGATGCACGATGATCTTTACGATGGTTTGAAAGAGGAGATCGAAGAAGGAACCAACATCCTGCTTGAGCGAGGATGGGCCCCGGACAAGCTCCTAGCTGATGCACTGGTAGAAGGCATGCGCATCGTCGGTATCGACTTTCGCGACGGAATCCTGTTTGTCCCCGAGGTGCTGATGTCTGCTAACGCGATGAAAGGAGGCATGGCCATCCTGCGCCCGCTGCTGGCCGAGACCGGTGCCCAGACGATCGGCAAGGTTGTCATCGGGACGGTCAAGGGCGACATCCATGATATCGGCAAGAACCTGGTCGGGATGATGCTAGAAGGTGCGGGCTTCGAGGTCTACAACATCGGTATTAATAACCCGGTTGAGAATTACCTGGAGGCGATCGAAGAGCACAAGCCCGACATTGTCGGAATGTCTGCCCTGTTGACGACCACGATGCCCTACATGAAGGTCGTCATCGACACTATGATCGAACAGGGTATTCGAGACGATCATATTGTCATGGTCGGTGGCGCTCCATTGAACGAGGAGTTCGGTACGGCTATCGGTGCGGACGCTTACTGTCGAGATGCGGCTGTTGCTGTCGAGACAGCTAAGCGCCTGATTGCGGAGCGGCGCGGAGAACCACTGCCAGCCTGAATCGATTTTCAAGAAAGCCGAAGATGAGACAGATAGCGGCCCCATTGGGCGTGACTACCCGCTGGCGGATTTGTCCCAACCTGCTTCATGCGAAGGGGTTTAAAGGAACTGGTTGAATGAACCAGAAAAACAGGAGATTGATCATCGCCTGCGGTGCCTTGGCCCGTGAGATTCAGCAGGTCATCAAGTTGAACGGATGGACCGGGACGGACGTCCAATGCCTGCCAGCGAGTCTCCACAATCGACCGGAAAACATACCGCCTAGGGTGCGCGAGAAGATCGAGGCTCAGGCTCCGCACTATCAGCAGATCTTTGTGGCCTACGCCGACTGTGGTACCGGAGGGTTGCTGGATTCAGTACTGGCGGAAAAAGGTGTAGAACGCCTGGAAGGTGCGCATTGTTATCAGTTCTATGCTGGCTCTTCAGTATTTGACCAGGTGCAGGCAGCTGAACCCGGTACGTTTTATCTGACCGACTTTCTGGTCCGGCATTTTGACCGGCTGGTGATCAAAGAACTTGGTCTTGATCGCCATCCCCATCTCAGGGACACTTATTTCGGGAATTATTCCCGCCTGTTGTACCTTTCACAGGAGAACTCGGCCGAGCTTGTTCAACAGGCCCGTCAGGCGGCGGATCGGCTGGACCTTCGGTTTGAGCAGTTGTCAACAGGTTTCGGAAAACTCGCTGTGCAGATTAGGCAATTCGTAGATTCTCGCCCGGCAAGAGGCCTCGATTGATGGCCAAACTTATTACGGTCTACTGGCGGGACATCCCGTCACAGGTCATCGCCAAAAAAGGGCGCACAATAAGCAAAGTTCAACTGAGTCAGCGCTTTCAAGAAGCTATTGACCGAGCAGCCATGCGAGCGGGTAAAGGAAGCAGTGACGCCTATCTCAGTGAGTGGCGGCGCGAAGCGACGACCTGTTGTGACGACCTAGATGAGGTCGCCAGAGAGACCGCAGACTCGCTGGAGAACCACTATTCAGATGATGATCTACTGGTACTGATTCGTGCCAAAGGCGTTAGTCTGGGAAAACTCTGATTCCAATCCGGCGAGTAACATGTACGTGGTACGAAGATGGTCTGTGCGCAATGCGCGGGCGCTTGAACTGCTCTACCAGTGGTTTGAACGCGGCTTGAGAATTCTTCACCCACTATGGCTGTCGATCGGTTATCAACGAATGGAGCGCCCCGTCAGGGTGGTCGAACGATTGATCAAGGAGGTTCTGTTCGACTGCAGGATGTGTGGCCACTGCCTCCTTGGTGAGACGGGTATGTCCTGCCCGATGAACTGTCCAAAGGAGCTTCGAAATGGGCCTTGTGGCGGGGTCCGCGAAGATGGTGGCTGTGAAGTTGTGCCGGCCATGGACTGTGTCTGGATCGATGCCTGGGCGGGTTCCAGGCGTATGCGAGACGGATCTAGGATATTCCAAGTGCAGCCTGCTCTGGAAAATACCCGGCGCGGACATTCTTCGTGGTTACGAGAAGCCCGCCTTACGAAAAGGTCTTTGTCCCTGGGCAAGGATATACATCAATGACAGGGACTGATGATGAGATCCATCAACCGGGGGGCAGCGTGGCACCTGGATACTCTTCTGCAGGTCGACTGGAGCAGATCTTAAGAGCCGGTCATTTCGCTGTGACTGCGGAACTTTCTCCTCCGGATTCTGCAGATCCTGCAGAAGTCTATCGGCGCGCCGCGCTTTTTGCCGGCCACGTGGATGCGATCAACGCGACAGATGGTTCAGGTGCCAACTGCCACATGTCTAGTGTTGGGGTGTGCTCATTACTGACCCGTTCCGGATACTCCACCGTGATGCAGATCTCGTGTCGGGATCGCAATCGAATTGCGATCCAAGGTGATGTACTCGGTGCCGCTGCCATGGGGGTCAGCAACATTCTGTGCCTGACCGGGGATGGCGTACAGGCTGGAGATCAGCCAGACGCCAAGGGTGTGTTTGACTTTGATTGTATGTCTCTGCTCAAGACCGTCTGCTGTATGCGAGATGAGTCCCGTTTTCTGAGTAACCGTAAATTGTCGTCACCACCGAAAGTATTCGTCGGTGCTGCTGCCAATCCTTATGCACCACCATTGGACTTCCGCCCGTACCGCCTCAAGAAAAAAATCGAAGCTGGAGCCCAGTTCGTCCAGACACAGTATTGTTTTGATGTCCAACGGTTCCGTCAATTTATGACACGAGTGCGTGATCTTGGCCTCCATGAGCACTGCTTTATTCTGGCTGGCGTCGGCCCCCTGGTGTCTGCGCGAGCTGCGGACTGGATTCGGAAGAACGTCCCAGGAGTCTGTATTCCAGACAACGTCATCTCACGCTTGCAAGGTGCCCGTGATCAGCGCCAAGAGGGGATCGCAATCTGCATCGAACTGATGCAGCAGATCCGTGAAATCGAAGGTGTGAGCGGCCTGCATATCATGGCTTACCGGCAGGAGCGATCAGTCGGTGAAATTGTCCGGGGCTCAGGAGTGCTGGATGGGCGTAGGCCATTCAACCCACACCCAGTTCAATCCAACTTAATTCAAAGGGGCGTTCAGTGACGACCACAGTAATCAGTTCTGCCAGCAGGGAAGTCCGTATCGGTTTTGATCAGCGATTCTGCATTATTGGCGAGAGAATCAACCCAACCGGTCGTAAAACTCTGTCCGAGGAGATGCGCCAGCGGGATTACAGCCGGGTTGAGGCAGATGCGCTGGCTCAGGTGGCGGCCGGTGCACACATGCTTGATGTTAACGCCGGTATCCCACTGGCTGATGAAGCGGCGATTCTCGCCGAGTGCGTGCAACTTGTTCAGGGACTCACAGATGTGCCATTGTCCATTGACTCGTCAATTGTCGCGGCGCTTGAATCAGGTCTTTCGGTGTATCAAGGCAAGGCTTTGGTGAATTCGGTCACCGCTGAAGAGGAGCGTCTGGAGAGCGTGTTGCCACTGGTGAAAAAGTTCAATGCAGCTGTAGTGGCGATTTCCAATGATGAAACTGGCATCTCTGAAGATCCGGACGTGCGCTTCGAGGTCGCAAGAAAGATCGTTGAACGCGCAGCAGATCATGGTATCCCGCGACACGACGTGATCGTCGACCCGCTGGTGATGCCTATAGGGGCATTGAATGATGCTGGTCGGCAGGTCATACACATTCTTCGGAGGTTGCGCGAGGAACTCAAGGTAAACTCGACCTGTGGAGCATCGAACATCAGTTTTGGTCTGCCTAACCGTAATGGCCTGAACTCGGCTTTTCTGGCTATGTCTATTGCCGCCGGAATGACCTCGGCAATCACCAATCCGATGCATTCTGAAGTGATGCAGGCGGTTTCCGGAGCGGATGTCATGATGGGGCATGACCCGGACTGTCTGCACTGGATCAGGAAATATCGTGAGCCGGCGACATCGGGGCCGACTGCTGCACGGGATCAACGTCGCAGTCGGCGGCGCAGGTCTTCGAAATGAGCGTTGACCGGCATCACGGAGGCTGTTTGTGCCGTGCTGTCACTTTTGAAACAGAAGCTGATCTTCGCGAGGTCCTGGTTTGTCACTGCTCTCAGTGCCGGCGGAGCAGCGGGCACTTGTGGGCGGCCACAGCAGCGCCGGCTGACAAGGTCACCATCCATGGCCGGAGTGATCTGCGATGGTACCGATCGTCTGATAGTGCACAAAGAGGTTTCTGCAGTCAGTGCGGTTCCAGCCTTTTCTGGAAGCGGGATGGATCTTCGTCTTTGTCGATTTCGGCAGGTTGTCTGGAATTACCGACCGGACTTCGGACCGGATCGCATATCTACGTTGAGGATGCTTCGGATTATTACGCGATTCACCCAGATGAACACCGTCGCGGCATCAGCGAGGTAGATTAGACCAAATGGCTGACCAGAAAGGAGTGCGGAACCAGTCCACGCTGTCGGAAAGAGACCTGCTTGTAGTATTCACGCCATCGGGGCGGCGGGGTCGTTTCTTACCGGGTACGACCGTTCTGCATGCGGCCCAGGAACTGGGTGTGGATATCGACTCGGTCTGTGGTGGAAGGGCGATCTGTGGTCGTTGCCAGGTCCTATTGAGCGAGGGATCCTTTGCCAAGCACGGCATCGAGTCACACTCTGAGAACTTGTCCAGCCTAGGGGAAAATGAGGTCGAGTACCGTCGTCTCCACAGTCTTGAACCTAACCGACGACTGAGTTGTTCGACCAGGATACTTGGCGATGTCGTGATCGATGTCCCGCCAGACAGCCAGGTGCACAAGCAGGTCGTCCGCAAGCGGGCCGAGGTCCATGATATCGAAGTTGACCCTCTGGTACGTCTGCATTTTATCGAGGTGTCGGAACCTAACATGCATGATCCATCCGGTGATCTGGAGCGCGTCCGCCAGGAACTCGAATTCGAGTGGGGGCTGACAGACCTTAAGTGTGATCTGCATGTGTACCAGGCGTTACAGGACAATCTGCGAAAAGGTGAATGGAAAGTCACGCTTGCAGTCTTCCGCCAGCGGGAAATCATTGCCCTATGGCCTGGGTTTCGGGACCAGGCGCTTGGGATTGCCGTGGACGTAGGATCGACCACGATTGCGGCCCACCTTTGCGATTTATCCAACGGAAAGGTGCTGGCGTCATCCGGCATGATGAATCCTCAGATACGATTCGGCGAGGATCTCATGAGTCGCGTGTCGTACGTGATGATGCACCCGGGGGGCAGAAAAGAAATGACAAAAGCTGTGCGTTCTGCGGTTCGCCAGCTGAGCCAGGAAGTCTGTAAAGAGTCTGGCCATGAACCCTGTGATGTGCTCGACATGACATTTGTTGGAAATCCGATCATGCATCACCTGTTGTTGGGCCTGAGTCCAGTTGAGCTGGGTGGGGCGCCTTTTGCGCTGGCCACTGACCATTCACTGGAGCTGAAGGCGTCCGAGCTGGGGCTTGATATGCATCCTGGGACCAGAGCCTACCTGCTGCCGTGTATTGCAGGTCATGTCGGCGCAGATGCGGCCGGCATGGTGCTTTCTGAGGCACCTTACCTCAGGGAGGAGATGACTCTGTTGGTCGACGTTGGAACCAACGCCGAGATCGTTCTGGGTAATCGAGATCGGCTCCTTGCGGCCAGCAGCCCGACAGGCCCGGCTTTCGAAGGTGCTCAGATCAGTTGCGGGCAGCGGGCGGCACCAGGCGCAATCGAACGGGTTCGTATCAACCCGGAGACTCTCGAGCCGCGGTTCAAAGTGATTGGGTGTGAAGCCTGGTCTGACGATCCCGAATTTGATGCACAGGTTGGAGCGCAGGAGGTGACCGGGGTGTGTGGGTCAGGCATCATCGAAGCTGTTGCAGAAATGACACTGACTGGAATCTGTTCTGTTGACGGTGTTATCGACGGCAGCCTGGCGTCGTGTTCGCCCTGGATCGTTGCGGAAGACCGTACCTTTTCCTATGTCCTTTATGAGGGCAGCGCAGTACTTCGAATCACCCAGAAGGATGTCCGGGCGATTCAGCTGGCCAAGGCCGCTCTCTATGCGGGCATTCAGCTACTGATGGATCATAGCGCGGTGAAGAAGGTTGACCGTATCCGGCTGGCAGGTGCCTTCGGGTCCCACATCGACGTCAAATATGCGATGGTTCTCGGTCTGATACCAGACTGTGATCTGGCAAACGTGACTTCGGCTGGTAATGCTGCAGGTACCGGTGCACACATTGCCCTGGTCGATCAGAATGCCCGTCTTGAGATTGAGCGGGAAGTGCGCCGTATCGATAAGATCGAGACCGCCGTTGAGTCAAGGTTCCAGGAACACTTTGTCGAAGCCATGGCGATTCCTCACAAGACGGCTGAGTACCCCGAGCTCTCAAGCGTCGTTGCACTACCTGATCGGTCGCAGAATCTGAAAGCGAACTCTTCCTCATCCCACAGACGGCAGCGACAGCGGTCTTGATTCCGCCATCGCTGGACATTCTGCTACTTGCGATCGATCGATTGTCTGGTTAATCTCGGCTCAAGGATTCAGGCCTAGACAAGCTATTGGAGTCGCCCATGGCGAGATCAGTTCTGGCGGGTGTTCCCTTTTTCGCCAGTCTTGCCGAAGATGATCTCGAGCAGATTGCCGAGCACGCAGTCCTAGAATCGTTCAAGCGTGGCGCATTGATCATCACCGAAGGAGACTCAGCAGATGCCCTTTATGTGGTCATCAGCGGGCGGGTCAAGGTCTTCCTCGGCAGCGATGATGGAAAAGAAGTGGTTCTGACGGTATTGGTGCCGGGAGAGTGTTTCGGAGAGATCGCGCTGCTCGATGAGGAACCTCGTTCGGCTTCGGTGGCAGCAATGGAAAAAACCAAGTTACTGGTGATTCGTCGGGACACCTTTCTTGAGCTTCTTCAGGGCAACCCAATCCTGGCCCGGTCTATGATTCGCTCTCTCGCACACCTTGTAAGACGCCTGACCGGCAGTGTACAGAGCCTGGCCTTGAAGGATGTCTATCGGCGAATTGTAGAGATTCTGGAGCGTCGCGCGGTCTCTGAAGGAGAGTTGCGGGTGATCAACGAACGTCTGACCCACCAGCTTCTGGCTGATATGGTCGGTGCCTCCCGTGAGATGGTCAGCAGGATCATGAGCGATCTGGTCAAGGGTGAATATCTGACGGTTTCGCCAGGGCAGATCAGGATCAATCGACGGCTTCCCTCGGGCTGGTAATCGCGTGTTCTGCCATTCCCTATTTTGGTTCTTTTTGCTACCGAATCCTACACGACTGCAGGGCAGTGTTCTAACCGGATCGCCATAACGGCCAAGACGGGTCTTATAATAGTCCCATCCGGTTCAACTTCTGCCTGTTCCAAGTCAACGGCCAGTGCAAATCATGGAAGAAGCGACCAAGAAATCATTTCGTAATGTGACGCGACGCTACGGAGCGACGCTCGACACTGTCAATGATTCTCGATCGTCAAAAAATCAAACCTCGAGAAAAGTGCGCAGGAAAAGAGTCAAGCGCAAGAAGTAACCTGTTTCTTGGTGGTGCAGAGCGATCTCTCAAACGTGTCCAGAATAGTGCCGACGTCCTGGCAGATTCCGCCAGCTGATCTAGGTGCCACAAGGCCGCAAACGAATACCATTTGAGCAGAGATAGGTTATTGGATGACAAATTTTGAAGGTGCGATCCGCAAGATGCGTGTCGAACAGGCTGAACCGGTTCGTTATCGTCTGCCGATCGGAGATGCCCTTGTTGAGCTGGCACCGTTACTCGGGCGCCCCTTGACCCTGCTGTACAGCGGTAACATATTCTGTGTCGAATGCGGCCGGAAAACCCGCAAGAGCTTCAACCAGGGGCACTGTTTCCCGTGCCTGCGACGGCTCGCTTCATGTGATACCTGTATCGTCAGGCCAGAACTCTGTCACTATGTCCAGGGCACCTGCAGGGAACCGGACTGGGCCCAAACGCATTGTATGCGGCCACACGTGGTTTATCTCGCCAATTCCTCCGGACTGAAAGTGGGGATCACCCGGCGAAGCCAGATACCGACCCGCTGGATCGACCAGGGGGCGGTGCAGGCCTTACCCCTCTACGAAGTGAGCAACCGATTGCACTCGGGTCTGATTGAAGTCGCGTTGAAAAGTGCCGTAAATGACAAGACCGACTGGCGCCGGATGCTGCGGGGCGGGCAACCAGAGCTTGATCTGTCAGTCGAGCGCGATCGTGTTCTGGCTGCCGCCGGCGACCAGCTTAGGACCTGTATTGCGAGCCTTGAGAGCGATTCGGTCAAAGTTCTTGGAGATGCGCAAGAGATGCGTTTTTGCTACCCGGTTCTGAGAGATCCTGAGAAGATCAAGGCTCTCAATTTTGACAAGCAGGGACGGATCGAAGGTGTGCTCGAAGGGATCCGCGGCCAATATCTGATTCTGGATTGCGGGGTGCTGAACATCCGTAAGTTCAGTGGCTATGAGCTGTCGTTGAGCCTGCCATAGCCCTGGCGCGGTGCCCCGGTACTGGCACAGGTCTGGTCACGATTCTCGCAACTGACTCCTTGGGCCGTGTTGTGCGCTCAAGCGTATCCTGCGGGTGAGCCCATGTCGGCGTTTACCGGCTTGTCATTGGTGCGTGACAGGTCTGCCTGTTAGCGAGCCCCACTGCCCCCGGATCACCTCGTTACCGGGACAGGGATTCGACGGTACGTTAAAAGACAACAGCAGCGACAGAACAGCCAGTCCTGTGCCCGCTAGAAACACAGCAGCCGGGGAAACCAGCCACAAGAACCCAAGGAGAGCCGGCAGCACCACGGCTGCGATGTGATTGATCGTGAAACCCACTCCCGCGGTCGCGGCAATATCCGCAGGGTCGGCGATTTTCTGGAAATAGGTCCTGATCGCGATCGCGAGTGCAAAGAAAAAGTGATCAACGATATACAGTCCCGCCGCAATCCCCGCATGGTTGACGAAGGCATACGCTGTAAACACGATAGCAAGACCGAGGTACTCGAATATCAGTACGCGGCGCTCCCCAACCTCGCCTATGATCCGACCGATACGCGCCGCAAAAAGCATGTTAAGTACGGCATTGACCAAAAACAGGATAGAGATCGACGCGACGCTGTAACCGAATTTCTCGACCATCAAGAATCCGGCGAATACCATGAAAATCTGACGTCTGGCACCTGAAAGAAAGATCAGCGCGTAGTAGAGCCAATAGCGACGGCGAAGAACCATGCGCCGGTTCTGCCTGACTTTCACCGGAAACCGGGGAAAAGCCCACCAGCAGAGCCCTGCGATGACTATTGTTATGCCGCCACCGATCGCGTAAACCGGAATGAATTCCATATCGAGAATCTTGAAGGTCAGCCAGATAAAAGCGAAAACAACGATCGACGTGAACGAGCCGACTGCGATTACCCTGCCCAGCAGCTCGGGGGCCCTGTCCTTGTCGATCCACTGCAGGCAGAGGGATGAGTGAATCGTCTCAAAGTAATGAAACCCCAGTGACATCAAGACCGTCGTCAGATAGAGACCTAAAATAGAAGGAAACCAACCTGTAATTAACGTCCCGGCTCCCAGCAACAGCAAAGACAAGTAGGCAATGGTCTGTTCCCGAAATATGAACAACAGGAAAACCACAGCGAATGCCAGGAAGCCCGGTATCTCACGGAGGCTCTGCAGGATGCCCATTTCCGCACCGCTGAATGCAGCACGTTCGATCGCGAAATTGTTCAACAACGCCTGCCAGGTCGCAAAGCTCAGTGGAACCGCTGCAGCCGTGACCAGCAGTAAAATATCCGGTCGGTGTCTGAATTGTTGCAGGAGCATCTGAAACAGATTGGTCAGTCCATGAAAGAGCAGGATGATACAGCGGCTCGTGATATTCGTCAGTAATACCAGCGATACTCATGGTTTGGAATGCAGGATCGGTGCTACAGTCAGCACGATCAGATCACGTACCAGCGCCGGGAAACCTTAAATGCCGACTGACCGTCCCAGCCGACCGAGGGTGGGTTTATTCGCCACCTGCCTGGTCGATATCATGCGCCCCAGGGTGGGCTTTGCCTCTGTCGAGCTTCTGGAGCAGGCCGGCTGCGTGGTCGATGTGCCCCGAAACCAGAGTTGTTGTGGACAGCCCGCCTACAACAATGGCGATGAAGCGAACAGTATTGCGATTGCCCGGCAGGTGATCCAGGCGTTCGAGAATTTCGACTATGTCGTACTGCCATCCGGGTCCTGTGCAGCGATGATCATTGACCATTACCCGCGGCTGTTCCGCAACGAACTGGGCTGGTTGGCTCGATCCCGTGATCTGTCCGCAAAAACATGGGAACTGACACGATTTCTGGTTGAGGTCATGGGTCTGGATTCGGTTGATGCGCGCTATAAGGGGCTGTGCGCCTACCATGATTCGTGCTCTGGCTTGCGTGAGTTGTGCATTCGGAAACAACCTCGAAAACTTCTATCGTCAGTAAAGGACTTGACGATTGTAGAACTGCAGGACAGAGACGTCTGTTGTGGTTTTGGCGGGACGTTCAGTATCAAGTATCCCGAGATTTCCGAGCGCATGGTGAGCAATAAGGTTGCCGATCTCGAACAGTCGGATGCAGACACCCTCACAGGAGGGGATCTGGGCTGCCTGTTGAACATCGCTGGTCGACTGAGCCGGCAGGGAAAGGTCGTCAAGGTCTTACACGTTGCCGAGATACTGGCCGGCAGGGGTGAGAATCCTGGCATCGGAGAGGCAGGCCCGTGAATCCTGCCGCGGGTGCGAACACCGCGTTCAGGCGCAAGGCCCGCCAGGCACTGGCTGATCCGGCACTCCGTCAGGCGATGAGCCGGGCGGGAGGTGGGTTTGCCGGCGCGCGCCGTGAGGCTGCCGGAACTCTGCCCGAGTTCGATGCATTGTGTGATGCGGCACGCGATATCAAAGATCATGTGCTCAGCCATCTGGATCTGTACCTCGAGACTTACGAACGGCAGACGGTCGAGAACGGAGGACAGGTCCACTGGGCGAGTACGGCCGAAGAGGCCTGTGCGATCATCAGTCGGATCTGCCAGCAGGCGGATGCCCGCCTGGTTGTCAAGGGCAAGTCCATGGTCTCCGAGGAGATCGGGTTGAATGAGGTGCTTGAAAAAGACGGGATCCAGGTAGCGGAAACAGATCTTGGCGAGTACATCATTCAACTGGCAGGCGAGACCCCAAGCCACATCATTGCGCCGGCGATCCACAAAACCCGGGACCAGATCACCGAGTTGTTTTACCAACACCATCGCGAACTCGGATACGGTAAGCGGGTCACTCGCCGTGATGCGATCGTTGACGAGGCGCGCGGTGTCCTGCGTTCGGCCTTCGCCCGTGCTGACGTCGGCATCACTGGCGCTAACTTCCTGGTCGCCGAGACAGGAGCCAACGTCATTGTCACCAACGAGGGAAATGGAGATCTGTCCAGTTGCCTGCCGCGGGTCCAGATCATCACCGCTGGAATTGAAAAAGTCATACCGTCTCTTGACGACTTGTCTGTACTGTTGCGTGTTCTCGGTCGCAGCGCTACAGGCCAGGAAATGTCTGCCTACACGACTCTTTATTCGGGGCCCCGCCGGGAAGCGGACGAGGAAGGTCCGGAGGAATACCATGTGGTGCTGGTGGATAATGGCCGTTCGGCCATGCTGGCCGGTGAATATCGATCGATGCTGCGCTGTATTCGCTGTGGTGCCTGTCTCAATCACTGCCCGGTATACTCAGCGGTTGGTGGTCACCCCTATGGTTGGGTGTATCCAGGACCGATGGGCTCGGTTCTTACACCGTTGGTCAAGGGCTTTGACACAGCCTTTGATCTACCAAATGCCTGCACGTTGAACGGACGCTGCAGTGCCGTTTGCCCGGTACGTATTCCGTTGTCGGACCTGCTCCGACAGCACCGGGTCGAACAATATCGTAAGCGGCTTTATCCTCTGGCGGGGCGGGTTGCGTTGTCAGCCTGGTCTTGGCTGGCCCGCCGACCCCGTCTGTATCAGGGGGTGATGGCATTGCCCGTCTGGGTGATGCACCGTCTGGGTCGCCGACATGGTGGGTTGAAATGGCTGTTGGCGACCCAAGGGTGGACCGACAGCCGGGATATGCCGGCCCCCGAATCCCGTACATTTCTCAGCCAGTGGCAGACCCGGCGTGAGCAGGATCAGTGACTGACGCGAGAGAAGAGATCCTTGGTCGAATCCGAGGTGCGGTCACGGACCAGCCTCGCTCGAAGGCCCAATTGGAATTGGTCTCCAGACGAGTTTCAACCTCCACACCTTCTGTTCAGCCGGAGACGGAAGAGCCGCTTCTCCGGCGGTTCTGTGAGAAACACACGTCGGTTCACGGTACTTATGAGCGGGTGACTGACAGCACCCAGGTCCCCGGTGCAGTGCTTCGCCACCTCAACGCATACGAGATCGCTCCCGAACTCCTGGTCGGCAAGGGCTGGATACTGGACGGAATCAATTGGCCTAACGATGTGACCTCCCGTTGCCGGCCCGCAACGATAGAGGACCGAGTCGCGGTCAGTGAGGCATTCGCCGGGATTGCAGAGACTGGCACTTTGGTCCTGTTATCAGGGGGCGGGCGGCCGACATCGCACAATTTCCTGCCGGATGACCATCTGGTTCTTCTCGATGCTGGCCGAATCGTCCGCTACCAGGAAGATATCTGGACACTTCTGCGCGCGATGCCGGAGGATTTCCCCCGGGTGGTGAACTTGATCTCCGGTCCCTCGAAGACAGCGGACGTGGAGCAGACCGTGCAGTATGGCGCCCACGGCCCGCGTCGGTTGCACGTGATCATCGTGGAGGGTTGAATGTGCCCGGTGAAGCCCGCTGGGAACCCTGTGTTGCACGATATAATCGGGCTGACGTTTCTGTTCTGGAACCTGTTCAGGTCAGACCCAAGCTGATCTGCCCTGATCGACCAACCTGGTGAGGCGAAGACATGATCAGACCTCAGCAACAAAGCTACCGCCAGAGTGAACTGCTGGAATGTGGTCACGCACGGTTGTTCGGTCCGGGTAATGCCCAGTTACCGTTACCGCCAATGCTGATGTTCGACCGCATCACTCATATTTCGGACCACGGCGGTGCTTTCGGCAAAGGTGAGGTGATCGCAGAGCTTGACGTCGATCCCGATCAGTGGTTCTTCAAGTGCCACTTTGAAAGCGACCCGGTTATGCCCGGATGCCTGGGCGTCGATGCATTGTGGCAGCTGGTCGGTTTCTTCCTGGGTTGGAAAGGCGGGCCCGGGCATGGCCGGGCGCTTGGTGCCGGAGAAATCCGATTCACTGGCCAGGTGACACCGGACTGCCGACTGATACGCTACCAGCTTTCACTGAAACGCGTGGTGATGCGTAAACTCTTTATGGGTATTGCCGACGGCCAGGTCGAAGCCGATGGCAGAGTGATCTATACCGGCAAAGATCTTCGAGTAGGATTGTTTAGAACGGAAACCTCAGAGGAGGCGAAATGAGACGGGTAGTTGTGACCGGCATGGGGATCGTTTCCAGCATCGGGAACAATCTCCAGGACGTTACTGGCGCTTTGCGGCAGGGGCAGTCTGGTATCGAGTACAGCGAAGAATATCAAGAACTCGGCTTTCGCTCGCGCATACACGGCAGTATTGAGGTCGATCTGGCAGGCGCGATCGACCGCAAGCAGAAACGTTTCATGGGTGATGCCGCGGCCTACAATTATTTGGCGATGCTGGAAGCGATCCAAGACTCTGGCGTCAGCCAGGACGTGATTTCCAGTCCCCGAACTGGGCTGGTCGTTGGATCCGGTGGTGGGTCACCGGAGAACATTAGCAATGCCGTGGACCTGCTTCGTGACAAGGGGGTCAAGCGGGTAGGTCCATACATGGTTACCCGGACTATGGCCAGCAGCACGGCAGCCTGTTTGGGCACGGCGTTCAAAATCAAAGGGGTGGCATACTCGATCAGTTCAGCCTGCGCTACCAGTGCCCACTGCATAGGCAACGCCGGTGAGTTGATTCAGATGGGCAAGCAGGATCTGGTTTTTGCCGGTGGTGCAGAGGAACTGCACTGGACAACGACCGTACTGTTCGACGCAATGGGGGCTTTGTCCTCAAAGTACAATGACACGCCGCAGGCGGCTTCTCGCACTTATGATGCAGACCGGGACGGATTCGTGATCTCAGGCGGTGGCGGAGTACTGGTGATGGAAGAACTGGAACACGCCCGTAACCGGGGTGCGAGGATCTATGCCGAGTTAGTCGGCTACGGTGCGACATCCGACGGTTTTGACATGGTGCAGCCCTCGGGTGAGGGTGCTGCGCGCTGTATGGAACAGGCGATCACCGGGCTGGGTCGGCCTGTCGACTATCTCAACAGCCATGGGACCAGCACCCCGGTCGGCGATGTCCGGGAACTTGAAGCGATCAGCAAGGTCTTTGGTGAGGATGTTCCACCTATCAGCGCGACCAAGTCACTGACCGGACATGCGCTGGGTGCAGCCGGTGTCAACGAGGCGGTCTACACCTTACTCATGCTGGAGGGAGACTTTATTGCGGCCTCGGCAAACATCGCTAACATCGACCCTGACGCAGAATCTTTTCCGATCGTTCGCGAGCGCCAGGACAATGCGGGCCTGAACGTGGTGATGTCAAACAGCTTTGGGTTCGGTGGTACGAACTCTACGCTGGTCTTCCAGCGGATGGCTGACTGACTGGTCGAGGTCATCCTTTTCGCATCGATCCTCATCACGAATGGCGCCGGTCTCATTAGGATCACTGCCGCTCAACTGGTCTGCTGCCGACCCATTCTCCGCCGATGAGAATCGCCGAGCAACGTAATTTTCAACCCGCTCGATGAACTGTGCGGCGATCCTGTCTCCGCGCAGTGTGACGGTCTTTTCACCATCCTCGTAGACGGGCGCCACCGGGTTCTCTCCGCTTCCGGGAAGGCTGATCCCGATATTGGCATGGCGGCTCTCGCCCGGACCGTTGACCACACAGCCCATGACCGCGACCGACAGTGTCTCTACCCCGGGGTATTGAGTACGCCAGAGGACCATCTTGCGCTTCAGGTGTTGCTGTACTTCGCTTGCAAGATGTTGAAAGAAATCACTGCTGGTCCGACCACAGCCAGGACACGCAGTGACCTGTGGGGTGAATGAACGAATACCCAGGCCCTGCAGGATCTCCTGGGCGACTGTGACTTCACGCGTGCGGCTGCCGCCGGGTTCCGGTGTCAGGGAGATCCGGATCGTGTCGCCAATACCCTGTTGCAAGAGGATCGATAAGGCAGCCGTCGATGAGACGATCCCTTTGTCGCCCATACCGGCTTCGGTCAACCCTAGATGCAGCGGCAGATCGGTACGCTCAGCCAGATCGCGATAGACGGCGACCAGGTCCTGAACCTTGCTGACCTTGCACGACAGGATGACGGCCTCTCGTGGCAGACCCTCCTGAATTGCAAATTCCGCGCTCGTCAATGCCGATTCCACCAATGCTTCTCGGGTCACCTGGGATAGTGTTTTCGGCTGGACTAATGCAGCATTGTCGTCGAGTTTCCGGGCCAGCAGCGTTTGGTCTAGAGATCCCCAGTTAACGCCGATTCGCACGGGCTTGTGATGCAGGCATGCCTGTTCGATCATCTGCCGGAACTGGCTGTCTCGCCGGTTGCCGTGGCCAACATTTCCCGGATTGATACGATACTTGTCCAGAGTTCGTGCACAAGCTGGATACCGGGAAAGTAGTTTGTGCCCGTTGTAGTGAAAGTCGCCGACCAGGGGAACTGTACAGCCGGCCTGGTCTAGACGGTTACGGATGTCCTCAACAGCCAGGGCCGCTTCGGCATTGTTGATTGTGATTCGGACGAGTTCAGACCCGGCGCCAGCAAGCTCGAGAACCTGTCTGGCCGTTGCTGCGGCATCAGCAGTATCGGTGTTGGTCATGGACTGCACGACGACTGGTGCTGAGCCGCCAATCAAGACATCACCAACTCGCATCTGCAAGGTTATTCTGCGTCGGATCGGGGTCGGTTGGGCCACGCGAAAGCCTCTAAGGCCAAATGAAGCTTGGATTCTAACGCGGATGATTACGGTATAGTTGTCAGTGTCTCCAGGTGGGGTGTCAGCGCCCCAGGGATCGACCGGGTCATCGCCAGCCGTGCAACAGCTGTAACTGTTTTCTGTGGGAGACGGTGTGTTGTAATACTGCTGCAACAATGCCAGGGGTGAAAATATGGATCAGGACAAAATAAAGGCCTTTGCCGGTAAGGTGTTTGAGGACATGGCGGGTGGCATGGCAGCCGGGCTGGCCTATGTCGGGACCCGCACTGGATTGTTCCGGGCCATGTCCGGAAATGGCCCGATGTCGATGGATGCCATTGTCCTCGCGAGTGGCCTCAAGCAGCGCTACGTGGAGGAGTGGCTCAATGGGATG
>CAZVVN010000002.1:0-79873 GCA_964630665.1 uncultured Acidiferrobacteraceae bacterium
CAACGGTTGTACACTGGCGTGTCATTGATACTCGCGGTGGAGGTAGGTTGTGGGGCCATTAAAAGGGTTGAAGGTTGTCGAGATGGCGGGGATTGGGCCCGGGCCATTCTGTGCGATGCTGCTGGCCGATATGGGTGCCGATGTTGTGCGGGTGGATCGCAAAAGTACTAAAGCTTCTGCCGGGCCGAGCTACAACATCCTTAACCGGGGCCGCCGGTCGATCGCGCTGGACCTTAAACAGTCGGAAGACGTTGAGATTGCCTTACAACTTGCCAGCAGGGCCGATGCTCTGATCGAAGGATTCCGCCCCGGTGTCATGGAGCGCCTGGGACTGGGCCCGGAGGTCTGTTTTATACGCAACCCAGCCCTGGTGTACGGCCGTATGACCGGCTGGGGCCAGGACGGTCCGCTGGCTCATGCTGCCGGGCATGACATTAACTACATTGCTCTGATCGGCGCCTTGCACGCCATCGGCAGCGTCGGCCAGGGTCCGGTTCCGCCACTCAACCTGGTCGGCGATTTTGGCGGCGGTGCCTTGTATCTGGCTTTCGGCCTGATGTGTGGCCTGCATGAAGCCCGTGTCTCGGGTCAGGGTCAGGTAGTCGATGTGGCGATGACCGACGGTGCCGCGCACCTGATGGCCATGATGTACAGTCTCAAGCACAGCGCCATGTGGTCGGATCACCGCGGGACCAACATGCTCGACGGTGGTGCGCATTTTTACGGGACCTTCGAGTGTGCCGACGGTGAGTGGGTGGCCATCGGGTCGATCGAGCCGCAGTTCTACGCCCTGCTGCTGGAAAAAACCGGTGCGAGCGACGCGCTGTTCCAGGAGCAGATGGATAGAAGCCACTGGCCCGATCTGAAAGCCCGGCTGGGCGAGATTTTCAGGAGCAGGACGCGAGACGAGTGGTGTGCAATTATGGAAGGCAGTGATGTGTGTTTTGCCCCGGTCCTGGCCATGTCCGAAGCACCGGACCATCCGCACAATCGCGCCAGAGAGACATTCATTGAACGTGACGGCGTCGTTCAGCCGGCCCCGGCCCCGCGCTTCAGCCGCACCGAAGCCAAACTCAGCCACGGGCCGCCATCGCCCGGTCAGCACAGCGCTGAAATCCTCAAAGACTGGGGCATCAACTGACACCCGGCTGCAGCTCAAAGCCAGAACTGGGCGTTATGAACAGACCAGACAACCCACAGGAGAACCAAATGGGGTCATTTGCAGATAAACGAGTGGTGATTTCGGGTGCCAGCCGCGGTATCGGTCTCGCCATTGGAAAGAAACTCGCCAGCGAAGGCGCGAGCATTGCGATCCTCGCCAAGACGACCGAACCTCATCCAAAACTATCCGGGACCATCTATACGGCAGCTGAGGAGATTGTTGAGGCTGGCGGCAGGGCACTGCCTTTAGTCACCGATATCAGAAGCGAAGAACAGGTACAAGCTGCTGTTGCTGAAGCCGCCGAGACATTTGGCGGTATCGATATCTGTATCAACAATGCCAGTGCCATCTCGCTCACACCGACTTCCCGGACGGAGATGCGTCGATTCGACCTGATGTTCGGTGTCAACGTCCGGGGTACATTCATGTTGTCGCGGGAGTGCCTGCCCCATCTCCTGCAGGCCGAGAATCCCCACATACTCAACATCTCCCCGCCCCTGGACATGCAGCAAAAGTGGTTCGCGCCGAACGTCGCTTACACCATATCGAAGTTCGGCATGAGCCAGTGTGTGCTCGGCATGGCCGGTGAGCTGGCAAGTAAGGGTGTTGCGGTGAATGCCCTGTGGCCGCATTCCGTGATTGCCACGGCCGCAATCAGTAATGTGCTGGCCGGTGATGCAGCGCTGGCTTACTGCCGTTCACCCCAGATCATGGCTGACGCTGCGGCCGCCATTCTGGCCAGGAACTCGCGGGAATTCACCGGTCACTTCTGCATCGATGACGTGCTGCTTGCCGAAGAAGGTGTGACCGATTTCAGCGTTTACCGGATGGATCCGGACAAGCCGCTGTGGAGCGATTTTTTTGTTCCGGAGGATACACCTGAGATAGAGCCCCTTATGGCGGTCAACACTCCGCCAGCCTAGGTCGGCGCTCTTTAGGAGAGGATTATGTTTGACCTGAAACCACTGCTGGATCAGCTGGAAGTGTCGGGCAATTATCAGATCTCCATGCCGGAGCACTTCAATTTTGGTTTTGACGTCATCGATACCCGCGCCAGTGATGGGGACAAAACGGCTTATATCTGGGTAGACCGCAGTGCCACGCACATAGAGCATCACTCGTTCTCCGACCTCAGCAAGGCCTCCAGCCGTTTTGCAAACCTGCTGCACGGCAGCGGGGTCGCAAAGGGTGATGCCGCGATCGTGGTCCTGCCTCGGGTGCCAGCATGGTACGAGGTGATCATTGGTTGTATCAAGGCGGGTGTGGTGGCCATGCCAGGGACCAATCTTTTGACCGCAAAAGATATCGAATATCGGATCAACAAGTCGCAGGCGACGACGATCGTGGTCTCAGTAGAACACGTAGCTAAGATTGACTCGATCCGGGACAACTGCCCGTCGCTGAAGCATTTCATCCTGGTCGCTGGCGAGGAGTCGGGTTGGATCAATTACGAAAAAGGCTGCGCTGGTGTGAGTAACGAAGTGGAACCCGCGGCAGTTTGTCGTTCGCGCAGTGATGACATGATGATGGCTTATTTCACTTCAGGCACGACCTCTTTTCCCAAGATGGTGCCACGGGATCATGGCTATGCTTTGGGACATGCGATCACCGGTCGTTACTGGATGGGCCTTCGGGAAGATGACGTACACTGGACATTATCCGACACCGGTTGGGCTAAGGCGGCTTGGGGCATGCTGTTCCCGCAGTGGCTGTTTGGCGCCGCGGTGGTGCTTTACGATGGCGATCCCCGGTTTGATGCCGATATCCACCTGCGCTTGATCAGAGACCTCGGTGTAACGACGTTCTGTGCACCACCGACCGTTTATCGTCTGTTCGCCCAGATGGATGTCTCGGACTACGACCTGAGCTCCCTGCGCCACTCCATGAGCGCGGGTGAGCCGCTCAACCCGCTGGCGATCAAGATGTGGAAAGAGGCGACCGGGACAACCGTGCACGACGGGTATGGACAGACCGAGACGGTCAACGTTGTTGCCAATGTGCCCGGGATGGAGATCCGTCCGGGGTCCATGGGCAAGCCACTGCCTGGCATCGATGTCCAGATTGTCGACGATGATGGAGCGGTTCTTGCTGACGATGAGATCGGTCACATAGCCGTGAGACTGACCGAACCGCATCCACCGGGGTTGTTTCACGGTTATTTCGAGGATGCCGGTACCTTGAACCGGGAATCTTTCAGGCATGGCTGGTATTACAGCGGAGATACCGCCACCCGTGATGCAGACGGCTACATCTGGTTTGTCGGCCGCTCTGACGACATCATCAGTTCGGCCGGCTACCGGATCAGCCCGTTCGAAGTCGAAAGCGTACTGTTGGAACATCCGGCAGTGGCTGAATCGGCGGTCGTGGCGAGCCCCGATGAGTTGAGGGGCGAGATCGTTCAGGCACACATCGTGCTGGCTGAGGGATACGAACCATCCGAGGCGCTGAAGATCCAGATACAGGATTTCGTCAAGGAAACCACTGCACCTTACAAGTATCCGCGAGACATTCGTTTCCGTGACGCCCTGCCCAAGAACATTGCCGGTAAGATCCGGCGTGTTGAACTGCGCGAGAACCACTGACAGATTGCAGTTACAGGGTCTTCACAGCCCAAACCGGTAGTGCAGACGCAAAGGAGGCCAGGCAATGGCAAGGTACCTGAAAACAGGAAAAGTGGCTGCAGAGGTCGCCGAGAGTGATGCGAAGGTCCGTGCCACCGTCGAGGGTATCCTCGCAGACATCGAGCAGCGTGGTGATGCTGCAGTCCGCGAGTTGTCAGAGAAATTCGATGCCTGGAGCCCACCCTCTTTTCGTCTGACGACTGAACAGATTGAGACCGCCGTCAGCCAGGTCCCGGACCGGGATCTTGAAGACATCCGGTTTGCCCAGGCCCAGGTTCGAAATTTCGCTGAGAAACAGAAAGAGTGCCTCAAAGATCTTGAAATCGAGACCTTGCCGGGCGTTGTTCTGGGGCATCGCAACATCCCGGTGGACAGCATCGGCTGTTACGTGCCGGGTGGCAAGTACCCGATGGTGGCCTCAGCACACATGAGCATTGTGACCGCCAAGGTGGCCGGGGTTAAGCACATCACGGCCACGGCCCCGCCCCACGCCGGCGGGCCGCATCCTGCCATCGTCGCCGCGATGTATTACGGCGGTGCCGATGAGATCCTGGTATTGGGTGGCATACAGGCCGTTGCCGCGATGGCATTAGGTACCGAGAGCATTGCTGCTGTCGACATGCTGGTGGGACCGGGCAACATGTTTGTTGCCGAAGCGAAGAGGCAGTTGTATGGGCGGGTAGGTATTGATCTGTTTGCAGGACCCACAGAGACGCTGGTGATCGCGGACGATTCGGTCGATGGTGAGATCTGTGCGATCGACCTGCTCGGGCAGGCCGAGCACGGACCGACCTCACCGGCTGTATTGCTGACAGATTCGCCCAGTCTTGCTCAGGACACGATCGAGGAGGTCGAGCGGCAGTTGAAGATCCTGCCGACGGCCGACGTCGCTGCTGAATCCTGGTCCGGTTTCGGCCAGGTTATCGTCTGCGACGGAAAAGACGAGATGGTCGAGGAAGCCAACCGGCTGGCATTTGAGCATGTCCAGGTGATGACCCGGGACCCCGACTACTTTCTTAAGAATCTGACCAACTACGGTGCACTCTTTCTCGGCCCGCGGACCAATGTCTCCTACGGTGACAAAGTCATCGGCACCAATCACACGCTGCCGACCAAGGGTGCTGCACGCTACACCGGGGGATTGTGGGTTGGTAAGTTTATGAAGACCTGCACTTACCAGCGCGTGCTGACCGACGAGGCGTCGACGATGGTCGGTGAGTACTGCTCGCGCCTGTGCGCGATCGAGGGATTCGCAGGTCATGGTGAGCAGGCCAATGTGCGGGTCCGCCGGTACGGTGGGCAGGACGTGCCTTGGTATTCGGCCATCAATCGCTGATCGTTCGTGATGGATCTGCCCAATACACCGTCGTTCCGCCTGGATGGCCGCAAAGCGCTGGTGACGGGCGCGGGTCGTGGGATTGGTCTGGCGGCCGCCTCGGCACTGGCCGAAGCCGGTGCCGAGGTCTGCCTGATCGCCCGAACCGGCAGCGAAGTCTTAGCAGTAGCGGAGGCGATCCAGGCACGTGGTGGTACCGCCAGCGGGATCGCCCTGGATGTGACCGACAAGCAGGCGACGGAACGGATGATTTCGGAACAGGGACCTTTTCAGGTGCTGGTCAACAATGCGGGCACCAACCGGCCCGGCCCATGTATCGATTACGATGAGAACGACTATGACGAGGTGATGGCACTCAACGTCAGGTCGGTCTATTTCACTGCCCGTGCAGTCGCCCATGGGCTGGTCGAGGCGGGGCTCGACGGCTCAATCATCAACATGTCGTCCCAGATGGGGCATGTAGGCGGGCCCGGGCGGACCGTGTACTGTGCCAGCAAGCACGCCCTGGAAGGCTTTACCAAAGCGCTGGCCTGGGAACTGGGAGATGCCGGTATCCGTGTGAATACCCTCTGCCCGACCTTTATCGAGACGCCGATGAGTCGCCCGATGCTCGAAGACAGCGAATTTGAAGACTGGGTCCTGTCTAAGATCGCCCTCGGAAGACTCGGCCAGGTCGAAGATCTGATGGGTGCGGTGATTTATCTGGCGTCGGATGCCTCGCGTCTGGTGACAGGTTCTGCACTGCTGGTCGATGGAGGCTGGACTGCCGCTTAATCAAATCGCTGTTGGCTCGAAATCTATACCTGCCAGATCGAGGTAGCCGCAATCGGGTTTTCAGAATTCTGGAATCAAACTAAAAGGAGAGGACAACCGATGAGTAAGGAAAGAGTCGCATATTTGAATGGTGAGTATCTTCCCGAAAGTGAGGTTAAGGTCTCTTTTCGGGATCGCGGATTTGTTTTAGGGGACGCGATATTCGATACGGCCCGGACATTTGAGGGAAAGATTTTCAGGCTCGACGATCATATCGATCGCCTGTACCGATCATTGAAGGCCGTGGATATGGATCCCGGGTTGTCGCCCGAAGAGATGACAAGGATCAGTCAGAAGGTGGTGGAAAAAAATCTGCCTCTGCTCGAAGAAGGTGAAGATTACTGGGTATTTCAACGGGTGACCCGCGGTGAACGGGCGCTCGTCGGAGATCCGCAACACGGTAGCGGAGCAACGGTGATTGTCGAATGCACACCGTTGCCTTTAAAGTCCCGCGCGCCAATGTTTCGAGACGGGATAGACGTGTTGACACCGGTCATTCGGAGGATACCACCTGAGTGCTTGAGCCCGAACATCAAGAACGTCAACTACATGAATCTGGTGCTGGCAGAAGACGAGGTGCGCGGACATGCCGAACATCCGTGGGCAGTGTTGCTCGATACCCGGGGGTTCCTGTGCGAAGGCATCGGCAGCAATATCTTTCTGGTGCGTGAGGGAAGGCTGTCAACGCCGCGTTCTCAGTTTGTTCTGGAAGGAGTGAGCCGGCAGATTGTGCTCGACCTTGCAGTTGAACTTGAGATTCCGGTATCAGAAGAAGATCTCACGACTTTTCAGGCCGAAACCGCCGATGAGGCCTTTATGACATCGACCAGTCTTTGTCTGTGCCCTGCGCGCACTTACAACGGCAAGACTTTGGGAGACGGTAAAGTGCCAGGGCCTGTTACCGCCAGGCTGACGGCGGCGTTTGCCGAGCTTGTAGGCCACGATTTCGTTGATCAGTACCTGAAGACCCTGAAGCAGAGTTGATTCGGTATACCAAATCCAGCTATCCGTACGCTCCCCGGGATCCCCGCATGCTTTTTGCCCCTGATTGCCCTGGAACTCACCGAGAACACATCCGATAAGTTGTGACGGGCAAGCCAAGGCCCGTTTGTACGCGTTCTAGATCCGGTTCTCCAACTCGGCGTCGACATCGAAATCAGAGTTTATGGCCTGCTCCCCGGCAACCTGACCCGTATATTCCGTCTCGAAGGTCGAGCGAATCTCTTCGATAGGCGGCTCAACGTAGTGCCCCCGGTCATTTATATATTCCATGTGCCGGTTACCTTCCAGGTCAAAGGGGTGGTAGATGGAATCTTCCCGGCCGTTGAAATCCAGCGGTTTGATCTTGAATTTCTCACACAACTCTAGATTGAAGGCGGGTGTCGCTTTCAGCCAGCGGCCGTTGATGTGGATTGAGGTATATCCGTGCCAGTAGAAGATGTCGCTGTTCATTTGCTGGCGCAACTTCTCCGTCGACAGGTGGTTCTTGACATCGGCATAGCCCAGGTTCGCAGGTACGCCGATGGCCCGGCACCCGGCTGCGAGCAGGATGGCCTTGGAAACGCACCAGCCATGTCCTTGTTCGAGCGTGCGCCTGGCACACAACCCCTCAACCGACAGGTCAATCTGGTAGGGGTCATAACGGATGCTGTCGCGAACAGCGTAATACAGCCGCCGAATCTGTTCGATGGAATCGGTCTCTGATCCGATCGCCCGGTGAGTGAACGCGACGACAGAATCGTCGGTACTCTGGACAGTTACTCCCGGCTGCAGGTAGGGACTCAAGTCTTCAGTCATGGTTTCGAAGAAGGCGGCGAGTTTCGATACTCGACAGTATATTGTTTTTCATGATCAGTGGCAGGTTCAGGCCAAGGTGCGGTGTGATGTTGCCAGCTTCAGGGATGCCAGGCCTGCCAGAGCGGACAACAGGTTGGCTGCGACGAATGCACCGAACACCCCTGCTAGTCCAAAGGCTTGTGACAGCAGCCAGGTCAGTGGAATCAGGAAAGCGAACATGCGCGCCACGGTCAGGCTGGCACCCAGTAAAGGTCGTCCTGTGGCAGTGTGTATGCTAGCCATGACGAATACCAGGGCGAACCCAGGCCACGACCACGGTACGAGAGCGAGGAACCCGGCGGCGGTCTCATGGACCATACCGCCCGTGATGAAGATGCCGGCAATTGGTCGGGCTGCCAGGGTGATCGGAATGGCAACCGCGATGGCGATGAGACAGCCTGTCAGCAATGCAAAGCGGCGTGCTGCCGCAAGTCGCTCGAAATTGCCAGCCCCGTAGTTCTGCGCCAGCACCGGAAAGCAGCCGACCGCCAGGGCGAACACTCCCAAAAGGGCACAGACCTCGATCCGCATGGCGGTCGTGAGACCCGCAACTGCGGCATTGCCGAACCCGGCAACGATAGCCGTGACCAGCCCGATGGCCAGGGGTGTGAGCGCATTGGTCGTTGCGCTGGGGAGACCGATCCGAACAATATGGCGGCCAGAGTCCACCACGCTGGACCAGGTCGGCAGTGACCAGGAGATCAGGCGCTCGCGGTAGTGCAGGATACCGACCGCAATGAAGATCGAAACGATACGCGAGATCAGTGTCGCCCAGGCAGCACCCTGCAGGCCCATGGCCGGGATCGGACCGGCACCAAATATCAGCACGGGATCCAGTGCGGCGTTCATGATCGCCACGATGACCATGATGAGCGCTGGCCACAGGCTGTCACCGGCACCGCGCAGCATACCGTTGGCGACCATCGGTATGACCAGTGCCAGTGCACTGGGGTAGAACACCCTCATGAACTGCTTGACCTGCTCGAGAGTCTCAGCGCGGGCACCGATGCTGTGGAACACCGGCTCCAGTGTCAGGATACCGATCGTCGCAACCAAAGCCATTATGCTCACGGAAATCGCCAGGGCGTCACGAGCGAAGCGCCTGGCATTGTCCGTGTCACCGGCACCGATGCGCTGGGCCAAGATGGCAGTCGCAGCGGTCGACAGTCCCAGACTGACGCTCAGGATGACGTGGATCGCCGGGAAGCAGAACCCGAGTGCAGCAAGCTCGAGCGTACCCAGGCGAGCGACCCAGAAGGCATCAGCGAGGTCGACCGCAAATATCGCGGCGAGACCCACGACCATCGGTCCGGTCAGACGGAGCATGTGCCCCTTGATACTGCCGCGGGTCAGGTCACGCTTAGGAGAGCGGCTGGGTTCCGATGGCTTATTCAAGGCTGGGCCCTACGGTTCATCAGGCTGTTCGCTAGGACGAAGGCCAGGGGTTCTGCATTCGCCCTGACGATGAGTGAAAAGGCGAGCCGGCCGTGCCCAGACCAGAGCGACCGGCCTCAAGGTTGGTGACCGTTACCTAGAATGATTCTTCCGGAAATTCCATCATGGTTTCCGCGCCAGCCATGATCGATGCGAACAGCGCGCTGCTCTGCGGTAGGATTCTCTCCATAAAGAACCGCGCCGTGGCGACTTTCGCAGAATAGAACTCCGCTTCGTCGCCCGACTGTCTGTCCAGTCCGATCCTGGCCATCCGGGCCCACAGGTAACCGAAGGCCACCAGAGCGAACAGTTTCAGATATTCTGCGGCCGCCGCACCCGCCTCATCGGGATTCTTCAGCCCGGCCTGGGCAATATGGCCGGTCGCCAGCTGCAGTCGACCAAAGGCCTTGGCGAGCGGCAGTACGAAAGGCTGCATGTCGGGGCTGGCCGTGTTGTCGTCGATCCAGGCCTGCACAGGATGGAAGAACCGTCGCAGATAGCGGCCCATGTGTGCGGGTAGTTTTCGTCCGACCAGGTCCAGTGCCTGGATACCGTTGGCGCCTTCATAGATCTGGGCAATTCGGGCATCTCGGGCGTACTGTTCGACACCGTTTTCGCGGATGTAGCCGTGCCCCCCATAGACCTGGATACACAGGTTGGTCATGTCAAAGCCGCAGTCTGAGAAGTATGCCTTGACGATTGGCGTCAACAGTTGTACCAGATCATCGGCAGCCTGGCGGGTCTCGTCATCTCCGGCCCGGTCCCGCAGGTCGATCTGGCGGGCGATCCAGGCAGCCATCGCTCGGGCGCCTTCGGTGAACGTGCGCATGGTCAGCAGCATTCGTCTGATGTCGGGGTGCACGATGATCGGATCGGCGGGCTTGTCCTCGTGCTTGGTACCGCTGATCGACCGGCCCTGCAGTCGCTCCCGAGCATATTCCACAGCGGCCTGCTGGGCGCTTTCGGCAAGGCCCAGCCCCTGCATGCCTACGCCGAGCCGGGCGTCGTTCATCATCGTAAACATGGCCTGCATACCCTTGTGCGGCTCGCCGACCAGCCAGCCTTTTGCACCGTCGAAATTCATGACGCAGGTAGCCGAGGCCTTGATCCCCATCTTGTTCTCTATCGATGCGCAGCTCACTGAATTTCGCTGACCGGGTTCGCCACTGGCGTCAGGCAGAAATTTCGGCACTACGAACAGGCTGATGCCCTTGATGCCGGCAGGCGCATCGGGCAGCCTGCCCAGGACCAGGTGAATAATGTTGCTGGTGAGATCATGTTCGCCGGCGCTGATGAAGATCTTGGTGCCCCGCAGGGCATAGTTGCCATCGTCATCGTGCTCTGCACGGGTACGGATCAACCCCAGATCGGTACCGCACTGCGGCTCAGTCAGGCACATCGTACCGGACCATTCACCGCTCGCCAGGCGGGGTAGATAGCGCTCCTTGAGTTCATCGCTGGCAAATTCATTCAAGGCGCGGTAAGCACCGCGGGTCAGTCCCGCGTACATGCCGAACGAGATGTTCGAGGAGCACATCATCTCCTCGACCAGAACGTTGAGTGCTCCAGGCATACCCTGGCCGCCGTGCTCCGGGTCACAGGCCAGTCCGTTCCAGCCACCCTGGGTGTATTTCTCGTAAGCCTCCTTGAAGCCGCTCGGGGTCGTGACATGGCCGTCCACCCACGTGCATCCTTGCTCGTCGCCTATCCCGTTTAAAGGAAACAATTCGTTCTGACAGAGTTTTGCGGCCTCCTCCAGGACGGCGTCGACCAGATCCGGGGTCGCTTCCTCGCAGCCGGGCAGTGAGGTGATCTCCTCCGCGCTGAAGAGTTCGTTGTAGACAAAGCGCATGTCGCGCAGTGGTGCGGTGTAGCTGGCCATGTTCCCGGCTCCGTTTACTAGTTGCGCAGCGGTTTGCCCGTCTCGAGCATGTGTTCGATCCGGGCCAGGGTTGCAGGTGTCTTGAGCAGTTCAAGAATGGTTCGCCGCTCCAGGGAAAGGATATGATCCTCTGTCAGCAGTTCCGTGATGTCGGTCTTGCCACCGGAGAGGACCCGGGCCAGCGACTTGCCGACGACCAGGTCGTGAGCTGTTGCCTTGCCTGACCGATAATAGTCATTGAGGACCATGGTCATTGCAGTTTCTGCTGTCGGCCCGGGCAGGCGATACTCAAGCGGTTCCGGCGCTGCATAATCTTTCGCCATCTGAAGTGCCCGTGTTTTGGCCTCCCCAAGCAGACGGTCACGGTTCATGGTAATGCCGTCATCCTGGCGCAGGTAAAGCATATCGCGCGCCTCCTCTGCTGATCGTGCGACCATGGCAGTACCGACCGTCTCGAATACCTTGGTTACGGCGGGCATGGGTCCCTGTGGGGCACGGATGTTCCCCTGCCAGCGGGCGAGCATTTCCTTGCAGCCGCCCCAGGCGGGCACCAGGCCGACGCCGACTTCAACCAGGCCCATGTAGGTCTCGGCGTGTGCCTGCAGCGCATCGCAGTGAAGCAGGACCTCCATGCCGCCCGCGAGCGCCATGCCCGACGGGGCACCGACCACTGGGAAGGGTGCGTACTTGAGCGCTTTGTAGGTATCCTGACCCTGTTTTACCGACTTGCTGATCTCCGGCCAGCCGGCGATGTTGGCCGCGAAAAGAGCAAGACCGATGTTCGCGCCGACAGAAAAATTACTGGTTTCGTTGTGGATCACCAGTGCCTTGTATCCGGCCGACGGCACGGTTTTGATCGCCTTGTCGAGCATCGCCATGATGCCGGCATCGATGCTGTTCATCTTGGTGTGAAATTCAAGACAAAGTACGCCGTCACCGATGTCCCAAAGGCTGGCCGAACCATTGCCGGACACCCTGTCCGATGAACGTTTGATGTCAGACAGAAGCAGCACACCTTCGGCTCGGGCGACGTTATGATAGGTGCCGTCGGTACCGAAATACTGCAGCTGACCTTCTAGCGTGCGGTAAAAGCTGTTTTCGCCTACGGCCTGCAACAGGCTGGGCACAGCCATGCCATGCTCTGATAGCTGGTTGGCAAACCAGGCCGGCCCCAGCTTGTCGATCAACTCAAAGGGCCCCCATTTCCAGGCATAACCGTTCTTCATGGCCTCGTCGACGGCGTGTACGTCGTCGGCAATGTCCGGCACCAGAGAGGCTGCGTAACTCAGCGTGTGGGAAAGTACCCGCCAGGCATACTGCCCGCCCTTGTCCGGGTACTCGACCAGTGCGCGCAACCCCTTTCGGCCGGCATTGATACTGTCAAGCGTGGCTTTGCTCGAGGGACTGTATTCGCCGGTCTTAAGATCGACCGATTCCTTGACCCGCTTGCCAGAGTCGGTATTTAGGCGATAGAACCCGCCTTTGCCTTTTCGTCCGGTGTAGCCTTCTCGGATCATCCGGTCGATAAACTCGGACTCGCGATGGATGTCCCGATACATGTCTTTCTCAGGCAGCGTGGAGAGCATCGAACTGGAGATATGGGGCTGCAGGTCGATCCCGACCAGATCCATCAGTCCGAATACGCCAGTCTTCGGTATACCCATAGGCCTGCCGATGATCGCGTCGGCTTCTTCCACGGTCAGTTCATCTTCAAAGGCGAATCGAACGGCGCTCTCCATCCACAGGATGCCGATGCGGTTGGCGATGAATCCCGGTGTGTCGTTGCACTCGACTACACTCTTGCCCAGGGTCCGGTCGCCAAATTCCCGCAGTGCCTGGATCGCATCGGGCCGGGTCTTCTGGCCAGCGACGATCTCCAGCAGTCGCATGTACCTTGGCGGATTAAAGAAATGGGTAATTGCGAAATCCTGGGCAAAAGTATCGGCTAGACCGTCGACCAGCCTGGCCAGCGGGATGGTCGATGTGTTGGATGTCACGATGGCGTTGTTCTTGCGGTGCTGATCGATCCGCCGGTACAGGTCCTGCTTGACAGCAAGATCTTCGATCACGGCCTCTATCACCAGGTCGCAGTCAGCCAGCCAGATCAGATGGTCTTCGATATTGCCCGCAGTGATCCGCTTGGCGTTACGCTTGTGCATGAAGGGTGCTGGATTGGTCTTGAGCATCTTCTGGACAGCGCCCTCGGCCACCACGTTGCGGTTCGAGGCTCCCTCCGGAACAATGTCCAGCAACACTACGGGCAGGCCGGCGTTGCTGACCTGGGCGGCGATGCCGGCCCCCATGACACCGGCACCGATCACGGCAACTTTGTTGATTGTTGTCATCCTCAGACGGCTTCCATGATGGTGGCAATGCCCTGGCCGCCGCCGATGCATTGGGTGGACAACGCGTAGCGACCACCATCGCGCTTAAGGACCTGCGCGGCCTTACCGGTGATCCTGGCCCCGGTGGCGCCAAGTGGGTGGCCAATGGCAATGGCACCGCCATCGACGTTGACTTTGCTGATGTCGAGATCGAGGTCACGGATCGATGCGATGGACTGGGTCGCAAAGGCTTCGTTGATCTCGATGACGTCGATATCGTCGGCCTTAAGGCCTGCGCGGGACAACGCCTTGCGTGAAGAAAAGATCGGTCCCAGGCCCATGGTCTCTGGCTTACAACCGGACACGGCAATACTCTTGATGCGCACGATAGGATCGAGGCCGTTCTGACGGGCATAATCTTCCGAACAGACCAGGGTCGCCGCGGCACCGTCAGTCAGCGGGGAAGAGGTACCAGCCGTGACACTGCCGTTCTGGTCGAAGGCCAGTTTGAGTCCGGCAAGGTCTTGCACCGTGGTGCCCGGGCGCAGGCAGCCATCGGTCTCGATCATGATGTCATCGAGTTGAATCGGGACGATCTCCTCGTTCAGTCGACCGGCCGACTGTGCCTCAGACGCTTTCTGCTGGCTCAACACGGCGAACTCTTCCTGTTCTGTTCGGGAGATACCATATTCCCGCCCGACGTTTTCGGCGGTTTCTCCCATCGACATGTAGGCTCCCGGTATCGTTTCATGCAGGACCGGGTTGGGCATGGGGTTGAAGCCCCCCATTGCCACGCGGCTCATGGACTCAACACCGGCACAGATGAAGACCGCGCCGGCACCCATCTGGATGGCACCGGCCGCATTGTGTATGGACTGCATTGACGAACCGCAGAACCGGTTGACTGTCGTTCCAGCGACTGTGATCGGCAGACCGGCCAACAGCGCGACCAGTCGGGCCATGTTGAAGCCCTGCTCGCCCTCGGGAAATGCGCAGCCGAGGATCAGGTCTTCGATGTCGTCGACGTTGACACCGGTCCTCTCGACTAGACCCCGTATAACCTGCGCCGCCAGGTCATCCGGCCGCACCTTTGCCATCAGGCCCTTGTGTGCAAAATGAAACGGCGATCGGGCGTAACCGGCGATAACCACACTTTCCATATCATGTCCTCCTTAAAGTCTGCTTGCGATGGGCAAGCTCAAAATCCGGGTGTTCGATCCACAGTTATACGGTCAGTTTTGCCCAACCGCATTTTGATGTTCGCAAAGCTCCAGGGCCGCTAGGGTCTGCGAGCGGATGTCCCTGAGCTCGGCAAGCAGGGTGGTAAGGTCTCCCTTTTGCTGTTCGAGATCTGTCAGGCGGGTACTGATTCTGTCCAGCAGTAGGACGAGTTGCTCGTGCTGAGTGGCATCGGCATCGTAAAGATCCAGGTATTCGCCAATGTCGGCCAGGCTGAAACCCAGGCGTTTTCCCCGCAGTATGATCTGCAGACGGCCACGCTCCCGGTGACTGTAAACACGGATCTTGCCGGCCCGTCGCGGTGACAGCAGACCTTTGCTTTCGTAGTACCTGATTGCCCGAGCAGTGATGCCGAGATCGACGGCCAGTTCCGTCACGCTGTAGACACTGTCTGTTTCGTGTTCTGTCACGGCCGAGCCCATCAGCTTCTCTCGCCGCTAAGGCGGGCCTGTTCCTCGGCGACCAGTTCCTTTTTGGACAGTTTTCCGATGATGGTCTTGGGCAGTTCATCCCGGAATTCGATCTGGGACGGCATCTCTATCTTGGAGATCTTGTCTTCTAGAAAAGTCTTCAGTTCCTCTGCCGAGAGGGATTTGCCGTCTTTGAGTTTGACAAAGGCCTTGGGACTCTGACCACGGTAATCGTCGTCTATTCCGATTACGGTGACTTCTGCCACCGAAGGATGCAGATAGACAGCCTCTTCGACCATGCGCGGGTAGACGTTATAACCGCTGCACAGGATCAGGTCCTTAAGACGATCAACCAGGAAGAAGTGACCCTGTTCATCCATGTAGCCGACGTCCCCGGTCCGCAGCCAGCCGTTCCGAAGAGTGTCGGCCGTTTCTTGTTCACGATTCAGGTAGCCCTTCATGATCTGGGGACCCTTGATCCACACTTCGCCGCGTTCGCCGGGGGCGACCGGATCGTGTGGCGGCTCGAGGTCATGGATCGACACATCGGTACCTGGGGCCGGCAGTCCAATCGAGTTTTCCTTATTCTCGCCGGTGAGCGAATTACAGGTTGCTACGGGCGAGGACTCGCTGAGGCCATAGCCCTCAACCAGTCGGCAGCCGGTGATCTCTTCGAATCTTCGTTTGACTTCAAGCGGCAGCGGTGCGCCGCCCGACATGCAGTAACGGATTGAAGAAAGATCGTAGCTGGAAAGGTCAGGTGCCTGGTTGATGGCGGTGTAAATGGTCGGGACAGCCGGGAAAAGGGTTGCTTTTTTGGCGCTCAGTGACTTTAGGGTCTGATCCAGTTCATAGCGTGGCAGCAGGATCATCTCCGTCCCGGAGGCAACAGCAAAGTTCATCACGGCTGTCATCGCGAACACATGGAACAACGGCAGCACGCCGAGTATTTTTTCCTCGCCGGGTCTCAAGCCAGGAAACCAGGCAAGCACCTGTGAGATGTTGGCCGAAAGGTTTCCCTGAGTCAGCATCGCACCCTTGGACCGGCCGGTGGTACCACCGGTGTATTGAAGCACTGCGATGTCGTCGTCAATATCGACGTCGACCGGCTTGGGATTTCCATCGTTGTTGACGAGATCCTCATAGCGCACGGTGGTATCGTCGGCTGCGACGGTGGCGATCTCCTTTCGTTTGACGATTCCGAACAGCAGGCCTTTGACCGTCGGCAGTATCGGTGGCATTCGACAGACCACGATTTGCCGCAGGCTGTCGGTCTGGCTCAGCATCGCCGCCACCTTGGGGTACAGGACCTCAAGATCCATGGTCACCATGATCTCGGTATTGCTGTCGCTGACCTGGAAGGCGAGTTCCCGTTCGACGTAAAGCGGGTTGTAGTTGACGATCGTCGCACCGGCGCGCAGGGCGCCGAAAAAACAGATGACCGAGTAAGGCGTATTCGGCAGGCACAGTCCGACCCGGGTCCCTTTGCTGACGCCGATCTGCTGAAAGCCCCTGGCGGCTTGTTTGATCTGCTGGGCAAGTTCACCGTAGGTCGTCTTGCGGCCCAGGAAATCGATCGCCGGTCGGTCACGAAACCGGACAGCGGCCTGGTCGATGTAGTCGTTGAGGGGCTGCCGGGTCAACTCGCATGACCAGTCGATCCCCTCTGGATAGTGATTGAGCCAAGGCTGTGGATGTTCGACGCTCGCCATCGAGTCCTCCTTTGGTTTTGCAACTTCATCTATGACTTTGTTACGCTTGCGAGAAGTAGTTTACGTTAACGTCACTTCAGATGCAAATCAGTACCAGCGCACGAGCCGGGTCGCCCACGGCTCTGAGCGGCTTTCCGGGAAGAGTGCAGGTTCAGTGCACGGGCCGCACCGTGTTGGGCAATACCTGCCGAATGTTGTCGGCCAGCAACGCCAATCCTGCACGCCGCGGGAAAGTCGAGCGATAGACCAGACCGATTCGTCGAAAAGCCTGTGGCACGCCAAGTTCCCGGAGGATGACACCGTCGGCAGCCAACCGGCCGCCGTGCGCTGACAGTGCTGGTACCAGCGTCACTCCCATGCCCATCGCGACCAGTTGGACCAGCGTTTCCAGGCTTGAGGCCTTGAGCCCTGCCATCGGCCCGCTGTCGGGCCGCTCCTCCATCCGGCAGGCGGCCATCACCTGTTCGGACAGGCAATGCTCGTTCGACAGCAGCAAAACGTCCAATCCGGCCAGGTCATCCAGAACGATATCGTCCTGGGTATAGAACGCATGATCCCTTGGATGCGCCAGCCAGAACGGTTCCTCGAACAGCGCAATGTATTCCAGATCATCGCGGTCCGGCGGTGTGGCCAGCAGGACAGCATCAAGGCTGTGGTCCCTCAGTCCCTTGAGCAGTCGATCGGTGGTCGATTCAGTGATTTCCAGTAGGAGTTCGGGGTGCCGTTCGCGTAAATCCAGTATAAAAAGGGGCAGTAGATAAGGGCTCAAGGTGTGAATGGCGCCGACGCGTAAAGGTCCTGTCAGTGGGTCTTTCTGACTCTGTGCCAGGGTGCGGATCGCCTCGACCTGCTCGATCACCCGGCGCGCGTGCTCGGTGATCTGCCTGCCCACGGGCGTCACACTCACGCTGCGGTTGGTTCTTTCAAACAGAGTCACGCCCAGTTCATTTTCCAGCTTCTGTATCTGTCCGGAAAGTGTGGGCTGGCTGATGAAACACTGCTCTGCGGCATGACCAAAATGACGCGTTTCACTGACAGCCACCAAATACTGAAGGTCGCGAAGATTCATGATTAATAATAGGAATAGACAATGAGTTTAATATAAATAAACGATTGTACAGATCAATTAATCCGCAATAAAGTGCCAGTCATCGAGCGGCAGAAAGGCTCGATTGCCTGATAATCCAACCAAGACGACCAGGAGCAGATCATGTCACTCAAAGACACCCAGACAGAACAGAATCTCAAAGACGCCTTCGCGGGCGAATCCCAGGCCAACAGGCGCTACCTTTACTTTGCTGCCAAGGCCGACGTTGAGGGCTACAACGATGTGGCTGCCGTGTTTCGCTCGACTGCCGAAGGGGAAACCGGCCACGCACACGGACACCTCGAGTACCTCGAGCAGACGGGTGATCCGGCGACCGGTCTACCCATCGGAGAGACGTCACAAAACCTGAAGGCAGCGATTGCCGGTGAGACCCACGAATACACCGATATGTATCCCGGAATGTCCAAGACCGCCCGAGATGAGGGGCTCGACGAAATCGCCGACTGGTTTGAGACCCTGGCCAAGGCTGAACGGTCCCACGCCAACCGTTTTCAAAAAGCGCTGGATACGCTGGACGGCTGAAAATACGGGGCAGGCAGGCCGCCGCCTCCTGCCCTTTCAGTTCGTAAGATCTGGTTTAGGCAATGGCAGGGCAGCGTGAAGGCAGCCTGGAAGCCCCGACACGGCATCCGATCGATTGGCACAATTCGGAATTCTACGATGAAGGCAAGCTCTACTCGGAGCTGGTGCGGGTCTTTGATCACTGCCACGGTTGTCGCCGCTGTGTATCCCTTTGTGACAGCTTCCCAACCCTGTTTGATCTGGTCGATAGTTCAGAGACCATGGAGGTCGATGGGGTAGAGCATGGGGACTACTGGAAAGTTGTCGATCAGTGTTACCTGTGCGACCTGTGTTACATGACCAAGTGCCCCTACGTGCCGCCCCACGAGTGGAACATCGATTTTCCGCACCTGATGTTGAGGGCCAAGGCGGTACGATTCCGAAAGCAGGGGGCCCCGCTGCGCGACCGGGTGCTGACCAGTACCGATGCTGTGGGCAGGATGGCCGGCCTGCCGGGCATCTCGGTGGTGGTCAATGCGGCCAATAACGCGCGCCCCGTGCGCAGGGCCTTGGAAAAGGTCGCCGGTATACACGCCGATGCCCGCGTTCCACATTTCGAATCTTCCACCTTGAGAAAGCGCTTTGCGGATCATCCGAGTCTGGGCCCCGATACTGCCTTCCCGGCGGGACCAACCCGGGGGCGGGTTGCGCTCTTTGCCACCTGTTATGTAGACAGAAACGAGCCCGGGTTGGGCAAAGACCTCATTGCAGTACTCGAACACAATGGAATACCCATGACCCTGGCCGAGAAAGAACGGTGCTGTGGCATGCCCAAGCTGGAATTGGGTGACCTGGTTTCAGTCAAACGGGCACGAGAGGCGAATGTCCCCGTTTTGGCCGCTCTGGTAGATGCCGGCTGGGACCTCATGGCGCTCGTGCCGTCTTGCGTACTGATGTTCAAGCAGGAGCTGCCGTTGTTGTTCCCGGACGATGAGGAGGTCATCAAGGTCGCCAGGGCATTCTTCGATCCCTTTGAATACCTGATGGCCCGTCATGTGGAAGGGCAATTCAAGACAGATTTTGCCCGTGGCCTCGGCAAGGTGCTGTACCACGCGTCCTGTCATCAGCGGGTGCAGAACATCGGCCCAAAGACCCGCGACATCCTGAACCTGGTTCCCGGCACAGAGGTTGTCGTCGTTGAACGGTGCTCGGGCCATGACGGCACCTATGGCGTCAAAGCGGAGACCTTTGACAAGGCAATGAAAATTGCCCGTCCGGTCATTCGACAGATTCGGGAAGCGGAGGCAGATCACTACGGCAGTGATTGTCCGATCGCAGGTCACCACCTGGCCAACGGTGTGGGAGACGGCACTCAGCCCGACCATCCGTTGAGTCTGTTGCGCAAGGCTTACGGGGTCTGAAACGGGTGGCCTGATGGAAAAACTGACCCGGAATAGGCTGCTCAGCCTGGAGCAGTATGCTCTGGAGCGCGAATCGTTTCGTGCCAGGGTGATGGCCCACAAAAAGGCACGCCGTGTCGCGGTTGGGCCCCACGCGACACTGTATTTCGAGGATGCGCTGACCATGCAGTACCAGGTGCAGGAAATGCTCCGGATCGAGCGGATCTTCGAGCCAGACCAGATTCAGGACGAACTGGACGCCTATAACCCCTTGATTCCAGACGGCACGAACCTCAAGGCCACGTTGATGATCGAATATCCTGATGTCTCAGAAAGGCGGGCGGCGCTTGAGCGACTGCTGGGGATCGAACGGGCGTTGTGGCTGCAGATAGGTGCTCTGGAACGGGTCATACCCGTGGCCAATGAGGACCTGCAACGGGAGACAGACCGGAAGACTTCGGCAGTACACTTTGTTCGCTTCGAACTCACAGGCTCGATGGTCAGCGCATTCAAATCCGGCGAGAGCATACACATCGGGATTGATCATCCGGCTTATCGTCATGAAAGCCAACTCCCGGAGTCATCGCATGCAGCCCTGGCGGCCGATCTTGAGGAGCGACCTGAGGAGCCCATCCCATAGGCAGCGGGGACCAGTCGTTCGATAGCAGTCGGCGGGCCGGGTCCCCCAACGCCCCGTAATTCTGGATGTTACCGGTGGAAATAGGCTGGTTTATACTGCTTGGCGTTATCCAAAGAACGGGTCCTACACCTCAAACGGAGCGGGTTTCGTCGACCTGAATATATGGCCACAGAGCCCAAGCCCTTGGTTTGTATCGCCGCGAGCCTGATGGAAGTCGCCAACGGGCGCTTCATGGTGCATGGTACTGGCCAGATGGTGGTCCAGTCGGTGATCCGGCATGTGGACTGCATCCCGTTTCTGTTGCCCGGGATGAACGAACCTTATGCCTTCGACGATCTTGCCGGACGGCTAGACGGCCTGGTTCTACCCGGCGGTCGTGCCAACATAGAGCCGCACTATTTCTCCGGAGATCCTTTTCCTGAAGACGAACCCATTGATCCTGGACGCGACCACACGGTGTTACCTTTGATTCGTGCTTGCATTGAGCAGCACGTACCGGTCTTTGGGATTTGTCGGGGTATTCAGGAGATGAATGTCGCAATGGGTGGAGCTTTGCATTACCGCGTTCACCTGGTGGACGGCAAGGAAGACCACCGTATGCCGCGCCACGACAATGTTACCCTGGAAGAGGTCTTTTGCCTTCGCCATAAGGTGGCGTTGAGCGGCACGCTGGCAGAGATCGCCGGCGCTGAGGAGGTGTTGGTGAACTCCTTGCATGGTCAGGGCATCAGTCGACTGGCTGATGGTTTTGAAGTCGAGGCTGTGTCGCCCGATGGCCTGATTGAGGGGATTAGGCTCAAAGAAGACCCCGGATTTACGGTTGGTGTCCAGTGGCATGCGGAATGGGAACCAGAAAACCATACGCTGTCACGGCGGTTGTTCGAGTCGTTTGGCGATGTGGCGAGGGAACGGGCCCGTCAGCGATCGGATAAATCACGACAGGTCATGGTCTGAGTCAACCGGCGCAAGGAGCCTGTAGTCATGCAGCGGGAAAGTTCATTCGAGATGTATCACGAGAAGGACTCTGCCGCACGTGAGAACCTGCGGTTGTTTGCAAAGACCTGGGTCAACTCCGGTTCGGCGAGTCGCATCGCCGAAGTCGGTGACTGCGTTCCCGTGTCTGTGGCGGGCCTGCCACTGATCCTGGTTCGTGATTCCGAACAACAGGTCCGGGCTTTTCACAATGTTTGTCGGCACCGCGGTGCGCGGCTACTCAGGGCAGCCTGTCATGGGCAACGCCTGTTGCGGTGCGCCTATCATGGATGGTCCTATGGGCTGGATGGCGCGTTAAGGGGAACACCACACTGGAAAACCAGTGACCAGAGTGCACCGCCAGGTTTCGACGCGCTGGACTTTGGCCTGGAGCCGGTGCGGGCCGCCGTGTGGCTGGACCAGGTCTTCATAAATGTCGACGGACAGGCTCCCGAGTTCACAGATTTCGTAGCGCCCCTGGCCGAACGCTGGCGCAACTACGACCTGGACCTGCTGAGACTGGGGCAGCAGCGCACCCTGACCGCAGATGCGAACTGGAAGTTTGCCATTGAGAATTATCTGGATACTTACCATCTACCGATGGTTCATCCACAGCTGGGAGACGTTGCCGCAGCCAGGCGTTTCTCGGACGTTAACCTCAACGGCACCGTATTCGGGATCTGTTACACGACTGGTGCTGTCGATAAACCGAAGTCCTCCGGGCAAAAGTTTCAGCGGTTCCAGCGACTGACCGACGCGCAGCGGTCTGGCCAGGACATTCTCGCCCTGTACCCGAACACTCTCATTGAGTTGATGCCGCATCATATGATGCTGGTTACGATCGAGCCAGACGGTCCTGATCGCTGCGTCGAGCATCTGAACTTCTATTTTCTGGGTGAGGATGCGACGAACCCGACTCTTGAATCCGAACGCCAGAAAACGGCTGAGGCCTGGTGCGAGATCATGGGCCAGGACATAGCGATACTGGAAGACTTGCAGGCAACGGCCCATTCACCGGCCGCAGCCCGGGCTGCTGACATGTCGCCGGTCTGGGAGCAGGGCACTGCGGCGTTCCGGGCCCGTGTTGCGAGTGCTTTACTGGACCCGCTGTGAGCCGCATCCTCTTGACGGGTGCCAGTGGCCGGCTCGGCCGCTACGTACTCGCAGCACTAGTCCAGCGCCGGCATCAGGTTCAGACCTTCGACAAAGCGCCAGCTCCGGGAAGCGCCGCTCACATTAGGGCAGATCTTCTGGATCGAACCAGTGTCCAGTCGGCAATGACTGGCGTGGAGATGGTTGTACACCTCGCAGCGCTGGACGCTTCGGTTGCAGCGCCCGAACGGATGTTCTTTGAGGTGAATGTCCAGGGTACCTGGAATATATTGGAAGCTGCTGAGCAGGCCGGTGTACAACGGGTCGTGCTGTGTTCCAGTGTTGCGGTACTGGGCCTTGCCGACGATCGACCGCCCGACTGCCTGCCGGTCGACGAAACCCATGCCTGCCGGCCCTACCATGCGTACGGACTGAGTAAGCAGGTCGCAGAGACCACCGCTGAGTGCTTCGCTCGACGGGGCCCGCTACAGGTAGTTTGTCTGCGCCCAGCCTTTATCGCGTTCGACGACCTGCTGAGTGGTGTTGTTCAGGCGCTTGGAGAGTTGGATGGTGTTCGATGGCCAGTAGGAGAACCTGGCGATGGGACTTCGTCTGAGGAGCCGTTGACACCTACCCGTTCGTATGTCGGGCCGGAAGACTGCGCGCGCTGTTTCGTCGCCGCTGTGGAGGCCAAGATCTCTGCTGCGTATCGGGTTTATCTGGTCACCGCACCCTGGTCCATGAGTCCTGCACCGACAGCCGAACGAGCTGTTGCAATGGGTATGTCGGAGAACACGGTCCGCAAACTTCAACATTATGTCGACCACCCCACGGCATCGATGTTCAGTGCAAGACGTGCCGAGCGCGAACTTGGCTGGTGCGCCCGGACTCATTTTGAGGACCTGCTGAAGACCGCCACGACCGGCAGCGGATCCTGATGCTGCTCGGGTTGGCTCAGATATCTTCCAGGAACGCACAAAGTTCAGCGACCAGAGCGTCCGGTTTTTCTTCTGGAATGAAATGGCCGCAGGCGATCGCTTTGCCTTGAACATCCTGAGCTCGCTGACGCCAGACCGTCATCATGTCAAGGTTCTTGCCGGTCTGCCACCCGGGACGTTTTGCCATCTCTGCCCCCCACAGGACAAGTACCGGGCATTTTAGAAGCGTGCCGCGGTCGGTCTGGTCGTGCTCGATGTCAAGGGCCACGGCGCGGTAGTCGGCGCACATCGCACGTACCGTGTCCGGATCGGAAAAACAGCGCAGGTATTCTTCGTAGGCTTCTTCAGTGAAACTGTCCGGAACCGCTGACCACGTTTCCAGAAAGAAATCGAGAAACAGCTTCGGATTGCTGCTGAAGAGGATCTCCGGCAGAGGCGAGGGCTGGCGCATCAGATGCCAGTGAAACCAGGAAAAGGCCAGCGATGCATCCATGTTTTCAAAAGCCTCCAGCGAAGGTACGACGTCAAGATTCGTCAGGCTCATGACTTGCTCGGGGTGGTCCAGTGCCAGGCGCAAGCCGACCCGCACACCGCGGTCATGACCGACCAGGTGAAAGCGATTAAGCCCCAGATGACCCATCACCGCGACCTGGTCACGGGCGCTAGCCCGCTTGCAGTAGGTGGAAAGATCGGTGTCGGATGACGGTGGTTTCTCACTGTCGCCATAACCGCGAAGATCCGGGCAGACAACGGTGAATTGCTCCGCCAGGGCAGGTGCGACCTTGTGCCACTCGACATGGTTCTGCGGGTAGCCGTGCAGCAGCAGCAGGGCCGGACCCGAGCCGCCGTGGACCAGATTGATACGACAGCCGTGACCATCGATCGTTGTCTTCTCGAACCCTTCAAACATGTCCGTTTCCCCGCTGCTGATGAGATCTCGGTTCGATAATAGCTCAAAATAATTGGTTTGCCTTCTGGACAGGGGTCCTTAAAGTTGTGTACAACACATTCTCTGGGGGAACGTTAACTGGAACAAACACTCATGCATTACGATTCGATTGAAAACAAGCACGGGCTCGCACACGACCCGTTCAAGGCTCTGATTGCACCACGTCCGATCGGCTGGATTACCAGTGTGGGTAGTGACGGGGTTTGCAATCTTGCACCCTACAGTTTCTTCAATGCGGTCAGTGACCGGCCACATTATGTGATGTTCTCTTCTTCCAACGTCAAGGACAGTCTGCGCAATGTTTCGCAGACCGGCGAATTCACCTGCTCGATGGCGACCTGGGATACACGTGAAGGGATGAATATCTCATCTGCGCCGGTACCGCCCGATGCCGATGAATATCCTCTTGCGGGTCTGACCGCGGTAGCATCGAAGTTCGTCAAGCCGCCGAGAGTCAAGGAAAGCCCGGTAGCCTTTGAGTGCCGGCATTGGAAAACTATCGAGTTGCCTGATGTCGAGCCCGGCAGCGAACGTGGGCACTTCATCGTCATCGGCGAGGTGGTTGGAATCTATATCGACGATCGGTATATAAAAGACGGTATGGTCGATACCGGTGCCATGCAGCCGATCGCGCGTATGGGCTACATGGAGTACGCCGTGGTTAAGCCGGAAACGGTTTTCGACATCAATCGGCCGCTGATGAATCCGGACGGCACCATCGCCGAGACCCAGTCCGGGGCGTGGGATGGAGTTTACCGGTGACGAGTTGACCTGACTTGATCGCTGGTCTGGGAAGACGCTGTATCAGATCTGCTCCCACAGGGTCCGTCTGGTGAAATCAATTGTGGCGAAGGCCCGTTGCTACGGCTCTGAATTCTGCCTGATTCCGGTGTAGCAACACGATGCGGAGGTCCGGAGCAGAGTTCGCTGTTTCCATTGTCAAGGACGTGATGGTGCCCATGCGCGATGGTGTTCGGCTCGCCACTGACCTTTATTTTCCTGTACAAGAGGGCGATCCACTGAGTACGCCTCTGCCCGTTATCCTGGGCAGGACCTCCTACGACAAAACCTGGCCTGAACTGTGGGTCGAACCTGTGGCTGATTTTTTTGCCCCACGAGGTTATGTGGTCGCCCTTCAGGACCTGCGCGGACGCTATCGGTCCGAGGGAACCGGTCAGTACTTTCACACGGCCAACGTTCACGAGGGTCAAGACGGTTATGACACGATCGAGTGGATCGCGTCACAGCGGTGGTCAAACGGGCGGGTCGCCATGACCGGCAGTTCTCATGGCGGAATCGTTCAGACGGCGGCTTTACTGATGAGACCGCCACACCTGCGGGCGATCTGGATCGATGTCGCACCGACCAACATCTTTGCCCACCAGTCGCGTGAGGGCGGCGCCATGTCGTTGCAGATGTTCGGCGCACTGTTTCTTCACGCCTACGACAGCCAGGAGATCCGTAATGATCCTGCAGCCCTGGAGGAGATCATCAAAGGGTGGGAGAACATCGCTGAGTTGATCGGCTCGATGCCATTGACGGCGGATCAGACGCCGTTGAGGCATGTTCCCAATCTCGAAAAAGTACTGTTCCACTACTGCCGGGATGGCGAGTACAACGATTTCTGGTCCCAGGAGATCTGTGACCAGGAAGCGCACTTCCACAAGGCTGCGGATGTGCCGGCCGTCTACTCCGGTGGTTGGTATGATCCGTTTGCCGTAGCAACGACACATCAGTTTGCAACAATGGCCGCCCGGAGCAAGGCCCCGCAGAAACTCATCATGGGGCCCTGGACCCATAACGGGATGCGCACCGGCGCGACCAGCGCCGGTGACGTCGATTTCGGACCGCATGCGAGTTTCGGGACTGCGGTTTACAACCAGCAGCGGCTCAGATGGTTCGATCGCTGGCTGAAGGACATTCACAACGGTGCCGAGCATGACCCGCCGGTCCAGATCTTTGTTATGGGCGGCGGCGATGGAAAACGTAATGCACAGGGGCGTTTGAACCATGGCGGAGCTTGGCGGCAGGAAGTGTCCTGGCCGTTATCTCACGTCGAAGCGCACAGCTATTACCTGCGCGCCGACGGTCGACTGACGTGGGAGGCTCCGGTCGAGGATGAGGTTCCCTTGCGCTATACGCACGACCCGGCCTGGCCCGTACCGACTATCGCCTCGAATGTTACGGCACTTTCGAGACTGGAAAAGCTGGCCGAAGGCAGCGACTGGATACCGCCGCGGGATCGGATGACACCGCTGGTCATCAACGGTGGCGGGCACCAGAAAGAAGCTCCGGAGCATATCGGGGCACGACCTCCGTTCCCGTTGCTTGCCGACAGGCCGGATGTCTTGGTCTTTCAGACCGACCTACTACAGGCGAGCGTCGAGATCAGCGGGGCGATCACTGTTGTCCTGGTGATGTCGTCGACCGCGGTCGACACTGATTTCACAGCTAAATTGCTCGATGTTTATCCACCCAGCGAAGACTATCCCGCCGGTTACCATCTGAATCTTTCGGACTCAATCATCCGGGCCCGCTATCGGCATGGGTTCGACCGGGCCAGGATGCTGACACCGGGCAAGATCACCTGCGTTAGCCTTTTGCTTCCTCCAACCAGTAATCTTTTTCAATCCGGGCACCGTATCCGGTTGGATATAGCCAGCAGTAATTTCCCCAAGTACGATGTCAACCCCGGTACCGGGGAGCCTCTAGGGCGCCACACGCACACGATCGCCTGTAGCAACACGTTATACATGGGCCCACGGTGGCGATCCCGAATCGAGCTGCCGGTCGTGAAACCGAAATCGGGATGAGTCACTATGCCGACAGGGCCGTGGCAGCGAAAGAAGAACGCATCTGGCTGTCGGCCCAAAGACACCAGGTAGAGTCACCAGATAAAAGGAAACGCCCGTGAATTTCAAGGCCACCGTGCTGCATAAGATCGGTCTGCCGCTGACCGTCGAAGATGTTCAGCTCACAGAACTCAAGCAAGGCGACGTTCTTGTTCGCCTTTACGCCAGCGGACTCTGCCACACTGATCTGGAGGTGATCGAGGGCAGTCTGCCCTATCCGTTGCCAATCACACTGGGCCACGAAGGCGCCGGTGTGGTCGAGTCGGTCGGCCCGGGGGTCGAACGGGTGGGCGTGGGTGACCATGTGGTGTGCTCATGGAATCCGAACTGTGGCCACTGTTATTACTGCGACCGGGACCAGCCCATACTCTGTGAGCCGTTTTCTGCGAATCAGCCGTTGGGACGGTTACCCGACGGCCACGGACGCCTGTCTCTGGCTGACGGTGGTGATCTGCACCATTTTTCAGTCGTCTCATCGCACGCCCAGTACTGTGTTGTGCCGGAAAGCGGCGCCATTGCGGTGCCTCGGGACATTCCGTTCGACCGCGCCTGCCTGATCGGCTGCGGCGTGATGACCGGTGTGGGCGCGGTGCTCAATGTGGCGCAGGTGAAGCCCGGCGAAAGCGTGCTGGTCATCGGCTGCGGCGCTGTCGGGCTGAATGCGGTTCAAGGGGCGGTACTGGGTGGCGCCGAACAGGTGCTGGCCTGTGACAGCGACGCATCAAAGCGTTTAATGAGCCGGGCATTCGGCGCGACGGATGTTTTCTCGCCCGATGAAGCTGCTGACCGGACGATGGTGGCAACAGGCGGTCGTGGTGCCGACCACGTGATTGAGGCCGCCGGCATCGTGCAGACGCTGCAGCCTTCCCTTGACCTGGTGCGGACCGGAGGTAACGTAGTTCTGCTCGGCAAAACCAATACCGAGGCCACGCTCAATGTGCGCTGGGGATCGATGATGGGCGAGAAGCGGATTGTCCGATCCAGTTATGGAAATGCCCGGCCGCGTCGCGACTTCCCGATGCTGGCACGACTTTACCTTGCCGGCCGGCTCAACCTGGACGACCTGATCTCACGACGGCTTGAGATCGAGCAGATCAACGAAGGGTTTGATGCGATGCGTGCCGGCGACGGTGTCCGGTCTGTCGTCATGATGCAGCACTGAGAGGCTTCAGCGGCGCAGCTGTTCGAGGAACCGGGTGATCTGCCGGTTCATGAAATCGACATCACTGTGCGAGCGGGACGCGCCGGCCTGGTGGCCATGGATTGACGGGATTTCCAGGTACTCTGCGGTTGAGATCTGCTCTGCGGCCCAGCGTGCTGCCGCTTCGGGGTTGTACAGGTCACCCGGTGCCGCAAGCACCAGAACGGGCACGTCAATCGTGCCAAGCGCCTTGGCCGTGTCGCCATCATGACCAGGCGTGTGACCGACGTCGTGGCTGTCATAGGCACGGGTCTGCCAGATCCAGTCGCGTGGATCGAGGTCGCGTTCGATAACATTCGCCTGCTCGCGCTGCAGCAGAGCGTCGGCGTCATCCGTTGGGAACTCGGCCGCGATTGATACCGGCGTGCGGCCGGCGATGACCGACATCAGCGCCGCCCAGCCGTGCCAGGTGTCTGCCTTGACTGCACCTTCGGTCCAGTCGCTGTTACTCATCAGCAGCTGACGAGACACGGCATTGATGCTCCGGGACCAGGCTGTAGTCCGCGCCATGGGGGTGATGGCGACCACCGAATCGACCCGCTTTGGGTGAGATACGGCCCATTGAAGGGCCTGCATGCCGCCCATGGAAGCCCCAATAACCAGATCGATCCGGTCGATGCCCAGGTGATCCAGCAGTGCAGCCTGGGAATCGACCATATCGCGGATCGTGAAGTTGGGAAATCCGGTTCCGGGCTGGGAGGCACTGTTGCTCGGCGACGATGAGAGTCCGTTGCCAAGGGCATCGGTTGCGATGACCCGGTAATGGTCGGTATTCAGCGCCAGCCCCGGGCCGATCAGGAAATCAAGCCGGCGGTGGGTGCCGGCAATGGAGGCGGCGGTGAGGACGGTTAAGGTTGGATGGCTGTTGCCAAGAATACAGGCAGAGATCTGACAGTCCTCGATGACTTCTCCTGATTCAAGAGGTAAATCGCCGATCCTGAAGACCTGTGGATTCCATTCCATGGGTTGTAAGTTCTCGTTAATTGTCGGGATCGACTTCAGCATATCATCTGCTGCAAATCTCGGCACAACACCTCTGGTTTATACTGCCCGCGCTAACGGTGGGCGAACAACGTATGCAGGATTTCGTCGGTGTCAAAGGGGTCGTCTCTCCAGAGCGGCTCAGTGAACTCAGCCAGCGCAGTGACTGGCCGGCTCTGGCTCATCTCGCCAGTCACTGGGGCGCGCTCGCCGCGAACAGCTGGGGGCTTTTAGTATTCTGGGGAACCTGGTGGAGCCTGCCGCTGTTCATTCTTCAGGGAGTGTTGCTGAATTTTCTTTACGCACCCACCCACGAGTGTGATCACCTGACGGCCTTCAGGTCGCGATGGCTCAACATCTGGGTCGCCCGGCTCTGCGGATTTGTGATTTTCAACCCCAGTGATCATCATCGCTGGACACATTTTACGCATCATCGCAATACCCAGGACTGGGAGAAAGATACGGAACTCGAGCGTCCTCCCTTCAGGACCGCCGCGCAGTATCTGCTGGCCTTGAGTGGGCTGCCACTGATCCGCTTCAAGCTTGCGCGTATCTGGCGGCATGCCTTTGTCAGCGGCCAGGAGTGGTATCTGTCTCCCCGCCAGCAGAGGCAGGTGGTATCGGCTGCCCGTTGGCACATTGCGGGCTATGCCCTGGCTCTTGCCAGTGCCCTGGTGTTCAATTCATGGTGGGTCTTGTATTTCTGGTGGGGCCCGTTTTTCCTGATGCGCTGGTCGTACATGCTCCAGGGCCTGGCCGAGCACACCGGCCTGACCCACCGGCCAGAGACCCTGTTAAATACAAGGACCATCCGGGCCGGTTTCTTCTTTCGCTGGGTCAACTGGAACATGACCTACCACTGCGTGCACCACACCTTTCCCGGTGTTCCTTTCTATCGTCTGCCGGCCCTACACCTGGAAGTAGAGAAAAATCTCGGTTTCGAACTGCCGGCCACACCTTACCTTGCTCTGCACTGGCAACAGCTCAGGGCATTGCTCGCAGGCCACACTGAATCCGACCTCTGTGACGCACACGAGGCCGAACTGATCGTGCAGGGCAGACTCACCAGAATTCCACCTTCTGGAGACTGACCTATAGCGCGGTTGCCACTGACCCTGTTGAATTCTCGTTTGAGCAACTGGGTGGCGGTCGCATTGATTGAAACGCAGTACTCATGGGATTAGAGTCATCTGCACGGGACGCTTTCAATTCACCCTTTCAGATAAGGACCGCGACGATGCATGATCTCATTATTCGAAACGCACAAATCATCGATGGGTCCGGCAGCCCTCTCCAGAAGGGCGACCTCGCGGTCGACGGCGAGCAGATCACGGCCCTTGGGCAGGGCCTTGGGCAGGGCCGCGAAGAGATCGATGCCGATGGCCTGGCTCTTGCGCCGGGGATCATCGACCTTCATACCCACTATGACGCACAACTGACCTGGGATGCTTTTGCGACACCGTCGACCGGGCTCGGGGTGACCACGACGCTGATCGGAAACTGTGGTTTTACCATTGCCCCGTGCCGGCCGAAGCACCGGGAACTGACGCTTCGCAATCTGACGCACGTTGAAGGTATGTCCCTGGACGCCTTGATGACAGGCATCGACTGGGATTTTGAGTCGTATCCGGAATACCTTGATTGTCTCGAACGCAAGGGTGTGGTCCCAAACGTTGCTTCGTACTGCGGTCACTCTTCGCTTCGCACCTGGGTTCTCGGTGAGGAGGCGTCGGATCGGGCGGCGACACCTGACGAGGTCGCCCAGATGAAGTCGATTCTTCTCGAGGCATTGAATGCGGGCGCTGTCGGGCTTGCCACCTCGACACTGGAACAGCACAACGGGGAGAACGGCATTCCCATGCCCTCCCGGCTGGCAGACGAACACGAGATGCTGGAACTGACCGGGGCCCTGGGTGAGGCCGGCCGGGGCATTTTCATGCTGACCAAGGGAATGACCACCAGCATACCTTTCCTGGAGAGGATCTCCGCTAATAACAACAGGCCGGTTATGATTGCGGCAATGTTCGTGGACCCCAATGATCCCGAGCGAGTGTTCCGGGAATTCGGGGAGATCGAAGATGCCCGTACCCGCGGTCGGGAGTTGTGGGGACAGGTCGGTTGTTTCCCGCTGGGTATGGAGTTCACGATCCGGCACCCCTATCCACTGGAGGCTTTTCTGGCCTGGCGGCCGGCGATCGAAGCGGAAGGAGAAGATAACTACGAGCGTATTCTGGCTGATCCGTCTTTCCGGGAAAGCATCAAGGCTGAAGCCCGGACCAAGGGGGTTCCCAACCGGTTCTCCTATCACCAGTTTGACCATTTGACCGTCATGACAGTGGTCGATCCGGGACACCAGGACAGAGTTGGAAAAACAGTCGGCCAGCTAGCGCTGGATAGCGGCAAGGACCCCTTCGACTGGTTGCTGGATTTTGCCCTCGATGGCGAAATGGACGCGATGTTCGACTGTAAGTTGTTCAACACCGAAGAGGACAGGGTCAAAAAACTGCTCCAGCATCCGAATGCAGCCGTCACCTTGTCGGACGCCGGTGCACACCTGTCGTTCTTGTGCGATGCCGGGTTCGGGCTGCACCTTTTCGGGCACTGGGTGCGTGACCGGGGCGACCTGACACTGGAACAGGCCGTGGCGTCAGTCACCAGCCGGCCGGCTGATATCTGCCGGATCAGTGACCGCGGGCGACTGGTATCCGGGCACAAGGCTGACCTGATGCTGTTCGATCCGGAGACCGTGGGGCGTGGGCCACGGCGCAGGGTCAACGATCTCCCCGGCGGCAACAGCCGTGTCGACACGCCCGCCGTGGGATTACACGGCGTATGGGTCAACGGTAGACGTGTGGTCGACCCGGCAGGGCTGCTGGCCGACTGCGGTACGCCCGGTTGCGTGCTGCGTGATTTTTCCGAGCCGGGCTGAGATCCTGATCACTTTGATGTCACCCTAAATCCGGCCACTGTGGGCACACTGGTGCCCAAGCGTTGGATTACGGGGCATTCTCTGCAGATCATCGACCGCACTTCCACAACCGGTTTTATTCCTGATGCTCTTCTCTGCCCTGCGTTCGCCCCGCTACCGCCGCTACTGGTTCGGTTCGATCGGTACGGTCGGGGCCAGCCAGCTAATACTGATGGCGCAGGGTTGGCTGGTCTTCCAGCTCAGTGGGTCACCGATGGATCTCGGTGCGCTGGGTGCGGCGGTTTCCGTGCCGTCAATATTCATTATGATCTTCGGCGGCATACTGGCAGACCGCTGGGACCGGCGGCGGTTGATCATGACGACATCGGTGATTACGGCCGGGTTGCTGCTCATCCAGGCGGCCCTCGACTACCTCGCTGTCGTCGAGGTCTGGCACGTTCTGGTGATTGGCGCTCTGATCGGCATCGTGACAGGATTCGAATGGCCCACACGCCAGGCGTTCTTTGCCAGTCTGATTGAACCGGACCAGATGATGAGTGCGGTGTCACTTAATTCAATCTTGTGGCAGGCCAGTCGCATGATCCTCCCGGGGCTCACCGGCATTCTGATCGCCGCGGCCGGCACTTCGATGGTCTTCGTGATGGGTGCTCTGGGGTTCATGGTGATGTTCGCCACACTGCTGGGGATGCCGGTACGCCGCCAGGCACCGGTCTCCGGCAACTCAGTGCAGCAGTTTCTGGACGGGATGCGATTCATTGTCGTCAATCGGGTCTTTCTGGTCCTGATTCCAATGACCTGGGTCTGGATGTTTTTCGGATTCTCCTTCAACCAACTGATGCCGGCCTTTGCCGACGTGCTGGGTACCCGGGAACTGGGGTTCGGGGCCCTGATGTCGGCAGTTGGAGCGGGATCAGCCGCCGGCACGATTCTGGTCGGGCCCATGCAAAAGGCCAGGTTGCTCGGCGGGATCATGTTCTCCGGCCTGTTGGGTGGTGTGGCAGGACTGACTGGTTTCGGGGTTTCGACACTCTTCGGCGATTCGGTGTCCTGGTCGTTTAACAGCGCCCTGGTCGCGGCCTTTTTTGTCGGTCTGTTCGGCTCCGTGTTTCTGATCACGTCCATGACGGTCCTGCAGATCCGCGTGCCGGACGTCCTGCGTGGTCGAGTGATGGGCATTCATACGGTCAGTTTCTACCTGATGCCGCTCGGCGGTTTGTTCGGCGGTGTGCTGGCGTCGACTTATAACCCGGGCGCCGCGGTACTCACCGGCGCCGGGGTGATCCTTGCAGTGACCCTGGTCGTGGTGTTGACCCAGCGGGAAATCCGTCAGATCGACGGCCGGCGGCTGACCGCAGAGTTGCGGACAGGAGAAAACCCAGTGGCCGGGGTAGAACCGTCGTGACCGGCCCCGTCGATGTTGTCATTGTCGGTGCCGGTGCAGCCGGACTGGCGGCTGCCCGGGTGCTTGTCGAGGCCGGCGTCAGTTTTCAATTGCTGGAGGCGTCCCACCGCATCGGCGGCCGCGCACATACCGAGTATCCGGCCGATGGTGCACCGTTTGACCTGGGCTGCCACTGGCTGCACTCGGCGAGCATCAACCCGTTCGTGTCAGTCGCTGAGGAATTCGGTTTCCGGTACCAGCAAAGAACTGACTTCGGGAGGATCGGTTATTTCAGGAATGGACAATGGCTGAGTGAAGATGCAAGCCCGGTCTTTGAAGCCGAGGCAGCAGCACGTGAGCGTTCCATACAGGCGGCGTGGTCAGCGGGCCGCGATGTTGCGGTCGCCGATGCCACCGACCGCGATGGTGAATGGGCCGATGTGCTGGATTACTACACGGCACAGAACACCTCCTCTGACCCGGATCAGGTGTCTGTGGGCGACATCGTCAACTACCATGACACCGGGGAGAACTGGCCTGTCCCGGACGGTTACGGTGCATTGGTAGAGCGTTGGGCTTACGGGGTGCCGGTGGCGCTGAATACGGTGGTCAAAGCAATCCGCTGGGGTGGCAGCGGGGTCAAGGTCGAGACCTCACGCGGCGGGATCAGTACCAATCATGTCGTGATTGCTGTGTCGACCGGTGTGCTGGGCTCTGGCGAGCTGCGCTTCATCCCCGAACTGCCGGTCGACAAGCAGTCCGCGGTTGCGGCACTGCCGCTAGGTAATTACAACCACGTCCGGCTGTCGATCGAGAGGAGATTCTTTGAACCGGACATACCTGACCGTGTTGTCGTTACCTCAGACAGCGATTCACCTCTCGGGCTCACTCTGTGCCCTTATGGATCTGACTGCGTGATCGGTATCGTAGCCGGGCGTTCTGCTGACTGGCTGGAACGCGCCGGAGTAGAGGCTTCCAGAGAGTACGTCAGCGATGCCCTGGCCGACCTTTTCGGTCACGACATCGTGCGGCACGTGACCGATGATCGTCAGTCAGCCTGGCGCGGCAACCCGTTCGTACGCGGTGCTTACTCGAGTGCGGTGCCTGGACAGTTCCACCAGCGCAGTGTGCTCGCCCAACCCCTTGCCGGTCGTCTTTATTTCTGTGGGGAAGCGACCTCCATCGATCATTTCTGCACCTGCCATGGGGCCAAAATGACCGGTGAACGGGCCGCCCGGGAGGTGCTGGACTCCCTTGCTGGGGATTGAACGAACCTGCGGTGGTTGGCCTGCAGGCGAAGTCATCAGTCGGAGAAAAATGCCCTGCAAGTTGTGGCGAATGCTTCGGATCGGCGGGTCCAGCGGCTGTTTCTGAGTCGGGCCAGTACCACCCGGAGTGGCATTGCTTTTTCACGGATCGGCAGACAGCGGACCCGGCTGCCGTCATAGGTCAGCTCAGAGGCCGGCTGGAGATTGAGTACGCTGTAACCGTGGCCGCGGGCGACCAGTCCGCGGACCAGTTCAAAGGATGCGGTTCGGTGGTCGATTCGGGGACTGATACCCAGGTGCTGGAACAGCTGCTGGAAATAGTCCCGGCTGTGCGGCAGGTCCAGCAGGATCATCGGTTCATCCTGAATGGCCTTAAGGGAGACCGATCGCTGCTGCGCCAGCCGGTGGGTGGCTGGCAGCAGCACATGCGGTTGAATCACTGTCAGGTCTTCGCTCTCAAGCGTCGCATCGAGTTCGAGTGCGTAGAGCAGGGCCATTTCAAGGTGGCCTGATTTCAGGTGCTGCTGAAGCGTATCCAGGGTCCCCTCGGTCAGTTGAACGCGCAACTCCGGGTGATCTTCTTTCAGGCGGCTGATCAGACGCGGTACGAAAAATGGCGCCAGGGTGACGAAACAGCCTACCGTGATGGCACCGCTCACCGAATCGAGGAGTTCCAGGACATCGGCTTCGATCTCCTGGGCATGGTCAATCAGGGACCGTGCCCGAACCAGAAAATCAGCCCCGGCGGGTGTCAGCGAGACGCCGCGGGCGTGATGGCGGATCAGCAGCGTAAGACTCAGCGATCGCTCGAGTCGGGCAATGGATGATGACAGGGTGGGCTGAGAGATGAAGAGTTTCCGGGCCGCGGCCGAGACGTTACCGTGCTCGGCCACTGCAATGAACTGCTCGAGTTGCTTCAGAGTGAATTGCATAGAATAAAACAATACAGAAAATAATAAAATAATATTTTACAATAATCATTGACTCGGCATCATACTGCCCAAGGATCTGCACTTGACGGCCTGAAGGCCGTCAGTAAACCAGCCAGGAACGACTTGATGATCAGAAACGCTGCTGAATATCTGGAATCGATTCGCGACGGGCGTGAGGTCTGGATCAACGGTGAGAAAGTGGACGATGTACCGAGCCACCCCATGTTCAAGCCTTTGGTCGACATTCGTGCCCGGATCTATGACATGCAGCACGACCCCGGGACCCGGGACGTCATGACCTACCAGGAAGGAGATGAGTCCTTCTCCATCGGTCTGAAGCTGCCCCACACTCAGGAGGACTGGCACCTTAAGCGCGCCTCCACGGATCGGGTGATGGATGAGGTCGGTGGTGTCGTGACCCGGGTGGGTGATGAAACAGTCGGTGAGATGTGGTCGCTTTTTGACGGGCAGGACGTCCTCAACGAGGTCGACCCCCAGTTCTCGAAAAACATCCGTGACCATGTCGAGCGGGTTATCGCACTCGATCCGTTCCACGTATCGGCCAACACGGACCCCAAGGGAGACCGTTCCAAGGCGCCCCAGGACCAGGACCCGGACATGCTGCTGCATGTCGTCAGGGAGACGGACCAGGGAATCATCGTCCGCGGCGCCAAGTACGAAACTGCCGCGCCTTACGCCAACCAGGCGTTCACCAAGCCCACCATCGCCAACTGGGGTAATGATACGCTGTCCGATTACGCTGTCGGGTTCATCTGCGACCTGGGCTCAGCCGGCATCAAGATGATCTGTCGGACAGGATTTGCCGGTCGTGCGCCGGCCGAAGACTATCCGTTGTCCAACCGGCTCGATGAAATCGACGCGCTGGTGGTTTTCGACAACGTGCTGGTACCCTGGGAGAACGTGCTGTTCTATCGCCACACCCGGGCAGCGACTTTTATCCGGGCGACGCTTCATCGTTACAGCGCCTTTGCTTTTGTACAGCGGAACCTGCGCATGGCCGATCTCATGATCGGCGCGGCACTGTTTAATGTCCGCCAGACGGGCCTCGACAAGCAGCCCGCCGTACAAGAGAAACTCTCACAACTCGCCGTCTACCGAGAAGGCATCAACGCGCATATGACGGCCGCGATCGCAACCGCCGAGAAAAGCCCCGGCGGGTTGCTGATGCCCAACCAGTCACTGCTTTTTACCGGCCGCGTCCATGCCTGTACCAATCTGCCGGCCATGATGCATCTTGCCCGCGAACTGTGCGGCGGACAGATCTGCGTCACGCCTGATTCGGCGAGCTTCAGGCACCCGGAAACGGGCAAGTGGATGGAGAAGTTTTATACCATTAACGATGACTGGCTTGCTGAAGACCGGCGCAGACTGCTGGCTTTCGCCCGCGACCTACTCAACTCAGACTACGCAGGACACCGCCTGACCTTTCAGCTCTTTGCCCAGTCTGCCCCGTTTGCCCATCTCGCCGCGGTCTATCGAAACTTTGATTGGGGTGAATCCCTGGAATTTGCCCACAAAGCGGCGGGACTGTCCGAAGGGCTGCTGGACAACATGGGGGCTGTGGCGGGTGACGCCAGTGCCGGGCAGTTATTCGGCGCTAAAGCCCGTGACAAACAGGCCAAGTCGGCCACCGGAGTTTGAAACATGACCCACGAACGGCTGCGCAAATTCAACACCCGGGACACCTATCCCGAACAGAAACTCGACAACGACCTGAGCCAGGGCGTCATTGCACGCGGAACACTGGTTTTTCTCAGGGGACAGGTCTCCCAGGATCTTGGCACGCGGCGTTCTCTTCACGCTGATGATCCCGCTGCGCAGGCGCGTAAGGCCATGGAGAACGTGGAGTTGCTGCTTGAGGAAGCGGGCAGTCAGCTGGACCATGTCTGCCGGGTCGTGGTCTACCTGACCGACATACGTTATCGCGAACCGGTCTACCGGGAGATCGGCCAATGGTTCAAGGGTGTACATCCCTGTCAGACCGGACTGGTCGTAACTGCACTGGCCCGACCCGAATGGCAGGTCGAGATCGAGGTCACCGCAGTCATACCCGAAGACGATGACTGACCGGGGCCTACGGACACAGCCGGCCGAACTTGTGCCGCAGATCAGAGGCGGTTACCGATGACCTTTTCAATCAGTGGGACCTGCCGCGAATCCGGCATGAGCGGTATCGCCATCACCACCTCGAGCATCTCGGTGGGCAGCCGCTGCCCCTGGGTGCGGGCAGGGGCCGGAGCTGTCGCGACCCAGAACATCACCGATCCGACCATCGGTTGCGATGTGCTGGACCTGATGGGTGCCGGGCATAGCGCAAGCGATGCTGTGAGTACCGCAATGAGCGAGCGCGCGCATGCCGAGTATCGCCAGGTCGCCGCGGTGGACCTTGCTGGCCGGACGGGCCACTTCTCGGGCAGCAGGACCTTGGGTGTGCATGCGGTGACCGAAGGGGACGGCTGCGTTGCGGCCGGTAATCTGCTGTCCAGCACTGCTGTGACGGCAGCCATGGTAGAGGCTTTTGAGAACAACGACGGGGTGCATCTGGCTGAGCGGCTGGTTTTTGCGCTCGACGCCGGTGTCAGGGCCGGTGGAGAAGAGGGTCCGACCCACTCGGCGGCACTGCTGGTAGCCCATGAACAGCCCTGGCCACTGGTCGATCTACGCGTGGATTGGGCCGATCACCCGGTAATGGAACTCATCAGCTGCTGGCAGCGGTACGAACCGCAGATGCAGGATTACGTCAGCCGGGCACTCGATCCCGCAGCTGCGCCGGCTTACGGTGTGCCGGGCGATGAGTAGCCGGGCCGGCCAACGAGCATGATTCAGGAACGGCTGACCGTTGATACTTTGGGCGAGACCATGAACTGCGTGGCGTCGCCGCTGGCGGACGACCCTTCCATGGCGGCGTGATGGCCGTTCTCAGCGGTCTCTTTCGGCACTGGGGTGTATTCGATTCCTGAGCTTGAGTCCAGTACTGTCGTATGATCTGCAAATGAAGCAAGATCGTCTGACATTGCTGCGCGACCTGGTCGCTTTTGACACAACCAGTCGTCACTCCAACCTGGCACTGATCGACTACGTGCAGGATTACCTCACTGGCCTCGAAGTCGACAGCGAGCTGGTGTTCGACGAGACCGGCAGCAAGGCCAATCTTTACGCCACCGTTGGGCCTGGCAATACCGGCGGTGTGATGCTTTCCGGACATACCGATGTCGTGCCGATCGACGGCCAGGACTGGCACAGTGATCCTTTTGTACTGACCGAAAAGGACGCGCGTTACTTCGCTCGCGGCACTGCCGACATGAAGGGATTCATCGCCTGTGTGCTGGCCGAGGTGCCGCGCATGACGAGCCTTGCGCTCAAGAGCCCGGTTCACATCGCACTTTCCTATGACGAGGAAGTCGGCTGCCTGGGTGTACGGCGGCTTATCGAGACACTGTCGGGCGCACCCGTGCTGCCGCGTATGGCCATCATCGGCGAGCCCACCACCATGCAGGTGGTCTGCGCACACAAGGGCAAGCGGGCCTTCCGGGTCAGCGTCGGGGGTCGCAGCGCGCACTCGGCATACCCGACGGACGGGGTCAACGCGATCGAGTATGCAGTCGACCTGATCGCTCGGATCCGCCAGTTGCAGGCGGACATCCGGGTTCACGGGCCCTTCGATCAGGCCTACCGGGTGCCGAACACCACACTGCACGTTGGTACCATTCGTGGCGGCAGTGCACTGAACATCGTGCCGGAAAGTTGTGTGTTCGAATTCGAGATCAGGCACCTGCCGGAGCAGAATGTCGATGCGCTGGTTGACGAGATCACGGATTACGCGAGCGAGACGCTGCTGCCGGCCATGCAGGCTGCTGATCCGGACACCGCAATTACCATTGAAAGTCTCACCCGGTACCCGGGGCTTGCGACCGGCCAGGACGAGCCGGTCATAGGTTTCGTTCAGTCATTGCTGGGCGGAGGTAGAAGCACTGAAAAGATCAGTTTTGGCTCCGAGGCCGGGCTCTTCAAAGGTAAGCTGGGGATTCCCGGCGTGGTCTGTGGACCGGGCAGTATTCAACAGGCACACCGGCCCGATGAGTTTGTTGCAATTGAACAGCTGGACATCTGTGCCGGGATGCTCGGGCGGCTTGTCGATGGCCTTTGTGAGAGCAGCCTGCCGGCATGACGACGGTTAATTCTGATGAACACTCCTTGGCCTGACTTTGACATTCTGGCCAGAGCCCGGCGCTATCGTGTTTTCGTCCAGGTTGTTGGTGCTGGAAGGACAATGCAACATTGACGAGGCGGGTGGAATCGTGGTTAATCTGCCGGGTGGGTTCGAAAGGGGCTTTGAATCCGCCGTTTGGCTCAACACTTGACTGGGGAGAATGCTGATGTCCGCAAACCTGAAATACGATACCGAGAGCCTGTGGCGCAAGGACAGGGATCACTTCATCCATCCGTGGACAGATTTCTCGACATTCAAGGAAGAGGGATCGATGGTGATGTCCAACTCCGAAGGCGCCTACGTGATCGACTCGGATGGCAACCGCTATATCGATGGTATCGGGGGTCTGTGGTGCGTCAACATCGGTTACGCCAACGAAGAAATGGCTGAAGCCATCGCCGAGCAGGTACGGCAGATCCCGTATTTCTCGCCCTTCGGCCATCAGACCACGCCACCGGCGGCTGAACTGGCTGCCAAGCTCGCCAGACTGACCCCCGGCAACCTGGATCACGTGTTTTTCGGTACCGGCGGTTCGATGTCCAACGACACGGCGATCCGCATCATCCATTACTACTTCAACCGGCTGGGTAAAACGAGCAAGAAAAAGATCATCTCCAGGACCGACGGCTATCACGGCAGCACTTACCTCGCCATGTCGATGACGGGCGTGGAATTCGATCACCAGGGCTTTGACCTGGCGCCGGATCTCGTGCATCACATACCGGCACCGAACCCTTATCGTCGGCCCGATGGCATGAGCGTAGAGGCGTTCTGTGACGAAAAGGTCGCTGACCTGGAGAACAAGATCCTCGAACTGGGCCCGGAGAACGTGGCCTGCTTTATTGCAGAACCGATCATGGGTGCGGGTGGCGTGATCGTGCCGCCGTCGGGCTATCACAGGCGGACCCGGGAGGTCTGTGACCGCTACGAGGTGATCTATATCTCGGACGAGGTGGTGACCGGATTCGGTCGCCTCGGTCAGTTCTTCGCCTCCGAGGCCGTATTTGATTTTGTTCCTGACATCATCACCAGTGCCAAAGGTATCTCATCCGGTTATGTGCCGTTGTCGGCGACCATCCTGTCGAAGGAGATCTACGACGTGATCAGTGTGCCGCAGGCCGAGGGGGCTCTGTTCACTCACGGCTTCACCTACTCCGGTCACTCGGTCAGTTGCGCGGCGGGTCTCAAGAACATCGAGATTATGGAACGCGACGATATCTGTGGCTATGTGCGTGAGGTCGGGCCTTATTTCGAAGAGCAGCTCAACACGCTGCTGGAACACCCCATTGTGGGCGACGTGCGCGGCAGCCACTTCATGATGTGTATCGAGAACGTTGCGGATAAGGAAACCAAAGCACTGTTGCCGGACGAGGCTGGGATCGGCAACCGGATCGCCAGACACTGCCAGTCACGGGGGGTCATCGTTCGGCCGATCGCACACCTGAATGTGATGTCGCCGCCCCTGGTACTGACCCGTCGTCAGATCGATACCATGGTCGAGGTGCTGCACGAGAGCATCCGGGAAACCATGGACGAGCTGACCCGGGAAGGCATCTGGAAGGGCTAGCGGGCTCGACAGAGACATATAGTTGGAACAGAACCGGATCAGGGCACTGTGGGCGGCGGGCAAGCCCGTCGTCAACGGCTGGCTGTCCATTCCCAGTACCGTGACCGCCGAGATCAATGCCAGGGCAGGTTTCGACTCGCTGACTGTTGATCTGCAGCACGGACTGAATGATTATCAGTCCGCTCTCAGTCTGTTGCAGAGCATCTCGATCGGAGAGTCTGCGCCCATGGTTCGGGTCCCGTGGCTTGAGCCCGGTATCGTCGGCAAACTCCTCGATGCCGGCGCAGTGGGTCTGATCTGCCCGATGATCAATTCGGCACAGGATGCGGCGGACCTCGTGCGTTATGCGCTTTACGCCCCGGCCGGTGAAAGAAGTTTCGGTCCGACCCGAGCCATCATGGCACACGGCCCCGACTATGCCCAGGTCGCCAATGACCAGATTGTGACGCTCGCCATGGTCGAGACCACCCGGGCGCTCGAGGCGCTGGATGAAATCGTGGCGACACCGGGGTTGACCGGGGTCTACATCGGGCCCAGCGACCTCAGCCTGTCGATGGGACACACCCCGAAACTCGACCACGATGCCCCCGAGGTCGTGTCGGCGATTCGGCGGATCCTAGACACTGCCAAGGCTGCCGGCATCCGGGCGGGGATTCACTGCCTGGCGCCGGCGTATGCCAGGGAGATGCTGTCGATGGGATTTGATCTGGTGACCGTCGGCAGCGACGTCCGGATTCTGACCAGCGCGACGGCAGCGGCGCTGGAGGCGGTACGCAGCTGACGCGACCGCCCATCTGAGGCGAGTCAGACTGCCCGGCTCGCCGGGTTCAGTCCGCTCCCCAGATCTCCTCGGCCAGCTGTACCAGTGCCGCGAGCTTGTCGATCTGATGCTGTTCTGTGATCGGGTTGCCCGCAACAGTGCTGGCAAATCCGCACTGCGGGCTGATTGACAGCGATTCGATCGGCAGGTAGCGGGCGGCCTCCTCAACACGCTTCCTGATCACTATGGGATCCTCTATCTGCCCGATCTTGGAACTGAACAGTCCCAGGACCACTTTCTTGCCAGTGGGCACGTGACGCAGTGCCTCGAACCCGCCGGCACGCTGCGTGTCGAACTCGAGGAAAAAGCCATCGACGTCGACGCCCTGGAAGACGGCTTCGGCAATGTCGTCATAGCCCCCCTCGGTGAGCCATTTGCCCTTGAAGTTACCCCGGCAGATGTGCAGCGCCGCGGTCATGTCGACTGGGCGCTCAGCCACAGCCTGGTTGAGGGCTTCAATGTACAGGGTTCTGAGCCTTGCAGGATCGCTGCCGAAGGCCGTGACGCGTGCCCGGTTTTCAGGATTGGCCAGCATGATTAGCGGCACTTCGTCCAGCTGGACGTAGCGACAGCCAAGATCATAGAGTGCGGCGATCTCCTGGCGGTAAATCGCTATCAGATCGGTCAGGTACGCTTCGTCCGAAGCGTAGCCGGACCCGGCGATGGTCTGATCGAGCCGCCAGAAGTGCAGGGTCGACGGTGACGGCAGCGTGATCTTCGGGGTGGCCGATGCGACTGAGTGCAGAAACGCAAATTCACCGGTGGAGATGGGCGCTGTCTGCTTGAGCGTGCCCGTGCAGGTGGCGGCGATAAATTCCTGTTCAGTCCCGCAGTCGTCATGGAAGGTGAAGAGCGACGGGGCCACGTCCAATCCTTCGATCGCCTCTACCCAGTGTCCCCAGTAAGAGGCCCGGCGGAACTCGCCGTCGGTGACTCCTTTAAGCCCTAGCGACTCCTGCATTACGACGACCTCGCGAATGGCCTTGTCCTGGACATCGGTGAACGCTGCGGCTGAGATTGCGCCGCTATTGAACGACCGGAAGGCCTGGGTCAGCTCGCTGGGGCGGAGCAGGCTGCCCACATGTTCGGCACGAAAGGGTGGGGCAGATGTCCTTGTCATAGCGATTTCCGGGTCAGCCCTGGTCACGATGGTCGAAGATCCGTTTGGCCTTGAATTCCGTTTTCGGCAGGGTGTCCGGTGCAATCACTTCGACCTCGCAACGCGCTTCGATCCGGGTCTGGACCGCGTTGGCAACGGCAAGGGCGACCGCGTCCGGTGATTCATGGTCGACATGCTCAACGCGTACGGTCATCACATCGATGCCGCTCTCACGAGTCTCGATCCGGACATCGAATTCGTCGCCGACGCCAGCGACAGCGCGCACCGCCTCCTCGATGACCGACGGGTAGAACTTCAGCCCACGCAGGTTGATCAGGTCATCGGCGCGACCACAGAACCCGCCCATGGCCCGGACATGGGTGCGTCCACAGGCGCAGGGAGAGGAGTCAAAGGTCGTATAGTCTCCAACAATGAAGCGAAGCTGTGAGGAACTCTCGGAATTCATGTTGGTACAGACGGTGATGCCACGCTGACCCTCGGCTACGGGTTCCAGCGTGTCTGGGTCGATCAGTTCCCAGACCTGGAGGTCCTCCATCAGGTGAGCGTGCACCGGTTCACCGGGCAGGCTGGAAGCCGGGCAGGAATAGCCGCCACAATGCGGTGCGGCTTCAGTACAGCCGTAAAACTCCACCAGTCGCGCACCCCACAGGTCTTCCAGCCGCGCGCGGGTGCTGGAGACCCCGGTTGCCGGTTCGCCACCCGTGAATAGGGTCTTGATCGAAGATTTGGCAGGGTCCATTCCCATGTCCTGCATGACCCGACCCAGGCGCAGCAACTGCGACGGCAGCGTCGCAAGGACAGTCGGTCGGTATCTTTCGATGATGTTGCAGCGCATCTCGGCTGTCATTCCGCCGCCGGAAAGACACGGTACCCCCATGTGCGCGAGCGCCTGGCTGACACCCCAGGCCCAGACGTGCGGTCCGAATCCCACCACCAGGAAGACGCTTTCGCCGGGCCTGGCGCCCAGCGACCAGAGCGCGCGGGCGTTCGCCCAGCGCCACTGCGCGAGGTCGAAAGTGCTATAGCGGAAGACCCGCGGCAGGCCGGTCGTCCCGGAAGTTGCAAACAGGCTCCAGCCGCGCTCGTTCCACAGAGCATCGTCGTGGGTCGTGTAGGTGCCCCATGGTGGATTGGCCATCAGGTCTTCAACCATCTCCTTTTTGTCTAGCGGGGGCCATTGGCTCAGATCATCGACGCTCTGAATATCGCTCGGTGTCAATCCCAGGGCATCGAATCGGCGGCGATAGAAATCGCTGTTCTCATAAAGAAAAGGTGTCAGCACTTTCAGTTTTGCATCCTGCAGGGCGCGCAGTTCGTCGCGCGAGGCACAGTCTCGGGGAGGTGCCCAGAACTCTTGCGAGCCCGGTGCGTCGAAATTTATTCGCTGTGCCTCGAGCAGCGCCAGCCAGCGTTGCCGGGTGACCTGTTTTTTATCCTGGGACACGAGGCCTCCTGTGATGCTCAGACACGCTGTTGTCCGCGCAGCAAAAAGCGCTGGACCTTGCCACTGGGTGTCTTGGGCAGTTGGTCGATGAACTCGATCTCACGCGGGTAGGCGTGCGCTGAAAGATTGGACTGTACAAAGACCCGCAAGGCCTCGGACAGCTCAACCGAGGGGTTGTGGCCTGGCTTTAGGACCACAAAGGCTTTAACGATCTCGCCCCGCACCTCGTCCGGTATACCGATGACTGCAGCCTCTGCCACTGCTGGGTGGGCGATCAGTGCGCTTTCCGGTTCAAAAGGGCCGATTCTGTAACCCGCGCTGGTGATGATGTCATCGTCGCGCCCGCTGAAGGCAATATAGCCGTCTCGGTCCTGGCTGGCGGAATCGCCCGTCAGATAGTAACGGCCATTGGCCGTGAAGCGCTCCGAGGTTCTTTCCGGATCCTGGTAGTAACCGCGAAACCAGAAAAGCGGTGAGTTGTGGGTGTCTACTGCGATCTGTCCCTCCTGTCCGGGACCCAGTTCGGCGCCACCGTCGTCCAGGATCACGATCCGGAACCCCGGCATGGCGTGCCCCATCGATCCCGGGCGAAGTTCGCGTTTTAAGGCTGGCAGGTGATGATTGCACACCATCATCCCACCTTCGGTCTGGCCGTAATGGTCGTGTATGCTGACTCCCAGTTGCTCGCTGCCCCAGGCGACGATGTCAGGGTTCAGCGGTTCACCGGCGCACGAAGCCAGGCGCAGCATCAGGCTGGGTTCGTTGCCCGGCAACTGACCGGCTGCACGCATCATCCGGAACACCGTCGGTGCGGTCGCCGCGTTGGTGACCTGGTATTTCTCCAGAAACCCGTAAGTCGCCTGGACGTCGAACGGTGCATTGAGAAATAGAATCGGTTTTCCGAGCAGCAGTGGACCGGCGAGAGCGTAGAACAGCCCGTAGGCCCAGCCTGGATCAGCCATGTTCCAGTACACATCATCATCGTGCACATCCAAGCCGCAGCGCATGTATGCCTCGAAGGAGGCCAGTGCCTTGACCGGCACTTCGACACCTTTCGGGCTGCCGGTAGTGCCCGACGTGTAGATCAGAATCAGCAGTTCGTCACCCGCTACAGGAACCGCCACCTGGTGTGGTTCTGCGCCATCGACTGCTGCGTTGAAGTCGATGTCGCCCGCCGCTGGAAGGTGCTCATCACTGGTGACAGTGATGATCTTCGGTGCAGGGGTGCCCAAATCGGCTTCCTCGAGCTTCGCCCGGTTGGCCGTGTCCGTCACGATCACAGCTGCAGCGCTGTTGCCGACCCGCGAGCCGATCGCCTGTGGTCCGAAGGCGGTGAACAGCGGAACGTGGGCCGCACCCAGGCGCCAGAGGCCGAGCGTTGCCACCACCAGCGCCAGGGACTTGGGCAGCAAGGTTGCTACCCGGTCGCCGCGCGCGATACCAAGCGACTGTAGAACAGCGGCGAACCGGCCTGACAGATCACGCAGCTCGGTATAGGTGTAGGTCGCCTCACTGCCGATGGCGTCTTCGTAGATCAGCCCAGGACTGTCTCCGGCATGGCGGTCACACAGAAGGTCCGCGACCACGACGGGCGGGCCGTCATACGTCTTTTGCCATTCGTCTATCTGGCTCTGAAGCGGATCGTCGGTCGCGGGCGGCATGTTTTAGCTCATAGCAGTTGCCTGGCTCAGTCATGCGGCCAGGCGGCCAATAGAATCATTTCTGTCGGCATTCTGGCACCCATCCGCGCAAGGGGTCAAACCTACAAGACAGCAGAAGGAGCGGTTTATACTTTCCCGGAACCCGAACCGGGCTCAACCCTTTCAGGAGCACCGCCATGCACATTGTCATCGCCCAGATGAGTCACGAGACAAACACGTTCTCACCCGTGGTCAGCGACCTTGCGCGTTTCTCACCCGGCGGCAGCGGAAATCCAATGGAAGGTGATGCAGTTAAGGACGTGTTTCGCGGTACGGCGAGCTGCATGGGAGGTTACCTCGCCGTAGCCGAAGCGAGCGGTGCAGATATTACGATTCCGGTTGTTGCAGGGGCGCCGCCGTCGGGCCCCGTCGAGGACGATGCTTACGAGTATATCGCGGCTAAGATCGTGCAGGCGGCAGCCGATGGCTGCGACGCACTGTTTCTCGATCTGCATGGCGCTATGGTGACGCGCTCGGTCGAAGACGGAGAAGGGGAATTGCTGCGCCGCATCCGGCAAGTCAATCCGGATGTGCCTATTGCTGTCGCCCTCGACATGCACGCCAATCTTTATGACGACATCGTCGGGCTGTCGACGGTGATCACGGGTTACCATACCTACCCGCACATCGACATGTACGAGACCGCCGAGCTGGCCGGCCGGATACTGGTCGATCACATTCAAAAAGAAGTCATGCCGACAATGGCCTGGGGCAATAACCCCATGCTGCCGCACATCATGCGCCAGGGCACCGATGATCTGCCCAATCGGGCCCTGCAGGAACGTGCTATGGAGATGGAGCGCGAGGGAGCGCTCGCGGTCAGTTTATTTACCGGTTTTCCGCATGCAGACATCAGCCAGGCAGGCCTGTCGGTTGTGGTGGCCACAGATAACGATCCTGATCTTGCCGTAAAGCTGCGCGACGAGTTACTTGACCAGGCGTGGACGGACAGGGAGCGTTTCGTTTACCGGCTGGAGCCACTGGAGGTGTCGGTGAGCCGTGCGAAGCAACTGGGTGACCAGCCCAGTAGCGACGGTCCCGTCCTGATCCTCGATCACTATGACAATACCGCATCCGGCGGCACCATGGACACGACCAACGTGCTGGCCGAGGTCCTGAAGCAGGGTATCGACGACGTTGCCTTCTGCGGGATTTTCGACCCCGAGGCAGTTGAGCATCTGTACTCGTCCGGTGTTGGCAGCGAGGTGACCCTGCCTCTGGGTGGCCGATTGCCGATGCCCGCGTTACACCGTCAGAGCCGCCCACTTGAGGTCAGCGGCCGCGTCAAGTGCCTGACAGACGGTCGTTTTGAAACCAGCATAGCCATGGGACGGGGTCTGATGACCGACATGGGAAAGACGGCAGTTCTTTCGGTCGGCAGTGTCGACATCATGGTGATCTCGCGTCACTTTGAACCTGTGGATCCTGGCTGTTTCCGTTCGGTCGGTATAGAGCCGACCGAACGGCGTTTCCTGATGCTGAAAAGCCGCATTCACTACCGGGTGGGTTTTCGGGATCTGGCCCGTGAGGTGGTCGAGTGCGCGGGTCTCGGCGTCTGTACATCGGATTATTCGGAGATCAGTTTCGAGAACGTACGCCGGCCGATCTACCCGCTTGACGAGATCAAGATGAGGAATTGAGTATGACGAGTATTCTTCAGCCAGGCGTTGATTCGCCCCGACAAGCTTAAAGCATTTTGATTGCACTGCTGTCAGATTGAGTCAAACAAGTCGTTTCCACAATGCAAGATCTTGCAGTACCCTGCTACGCCGCAAGCTGCTGCGTTTACACTCTGTGGTCCGGGCGATAGACTTTGACGGTTACACCTGCCTTCCACACAGAAGGTCGTCTCCCCAATCGCCAACCGATGGAGATTGAAACTCATGGCTGACGCAGACAATACCGAGGCCAAGAATTACGCAGCCGATGTTCCGATGCGCAGCGAGCCCTTTTTTCTCAAAGGTTCGAACAACCTTGACTGGGGAATGAAAAATCGCCTGGCTGCGATCTTCAACTCCTCCTCTGGCCGTACCGTCATGTTGGCATTCGACCACGGCTATTTCCTGGGCCCGACCAGTGGCCTGGAGCGGGTCGACCTGAATATCGTTCCTCTGATCCAATATGCTGACACATTGATGTTGACTCGTGGCATCCTGCGGACCAGCATTCCCCCGACCTATACCAGAGGTATCGTGCTGCGGGCCAGCGGCGGTCCGAGCATTTTGAAAGAGCTCTCCAACGAGGAGATTGCCGTCAGTATCGACGAGGCCATTCGCCTTAACGTGGCAGCCATGGCCGTTCAGGTGTTCGTCGGCGGTGAACATGAGACCCGCTCGGTCCACAACATGACGCGGCTTGTAGATATGGGTAATCGTCACGGAATCGCAACGCTCGCCGTGACTGCAGTGGGGACGGATATGGTTCGTGACGCCAAATACATGCGTTTGGCGACCCGGATGTGTGCCGAGCTTGGTGCCACCTACGTTAAGACCTACTATGTCGACGAGGGCTTCGAGACGGTTACCGCTGCGTGTCCCGTACCGATCGTCATTGCCGGTGGTAAGAAGCTGCCCGAGGCCGAGGCGTTGCAGCTCGCCCACAACGCGGTACAGCAGGGAGCAGCCGGCGTCGACATGGGACGGAACATATTCCAGTCGGAAGCCCCTGTGGCCATGATCCAGGCTGTGCGAGGTGTGGTTCACAAGAATCTCTCTCCAAAAGAGGCTTACGACCTCTATCTGACACTCAAAGACGGCGACGAGCATCCGGCTGACAGTTGAGCGAACGCCGCGCGAATATGGCGAGCCCCTCGAACACAGTAGCGTCAAGCTGGCTCGCTTCGAGGTGATGGATGGATGCTTCATGTCCCATGACGATTATTAGCCCGCCGACCGTTGGTGCCGTGCTTACATCGCGTATCAGAAATGTGTACCTGATGATCACCGATTCGATCGATAAGATCGCGGATTATGTGAAGGCTGGTGCTGAGATCATCACTGTTTACTCTGTAGTGGAGGCACGCTGATCGTGGAAAATCGCTGGTCGGATGTCGAGGCGAGACAGTTCGTCGAACGATACGGGGTAGACCATGGCGAGGAATTGGCTCTGCGAACATACACCAGTCGCCTGATCGGTACTGAGCCCTCTCTCGTGCTCCACGGTGGAGGAAACACCTCCGTCAAAGGGACGCTACCGAACCTTTTCGGAGAAACCGCAGCTGCTCTTTTCATCAAAGCCTCGGGACAGGACCTGGCAACCATTGCTCCCGAGGGCCACGTACCGGTAGACCTTGCCTACCTGCAACGGCTTCACGAAGTCGAAGATCTTTCTGACGGAGCGTTGTTGAACGAGCTTCGTACCCATCTTCTCGACCACCGTTCTCCGACGCCCTCGATTGAGACGCCTGTCCACGCATGTCTGCCAGGCCGCGTCATCGATCATACTCATGCTGATGCGATTCTTACTCTGACCAATCAGGCCGATGGAACCCGGCACGTGCGCGCTGCGCTCGGAGATGACATCGTGATCCTGCCCTATATACCACCCGGCATTCGTCTGGCTAAGGCGTGCGCCGCCGCGGTTGCTGCGACGCCGGGAGCTCAGGCCATGGTATGGGCACATCATGGCATTACTGTCTGGGCAGAGACGGCACGCGAGAGTTACGGTCGAATGATCGATCTCGTTTCACGTGCCGAGGCATACCTGGAGAAAACTGCGACCAGAGTTCTGGTGTCCATACGAGAGACATCGGCAGATCTCGCCGGCCAGCGTTTGTCCAGTGTGGCGCCTCTGCTGCGTGGCCGGCTTGCGCGCGCGACCGGTGATCCGGACCGTCCGTACCAACGAATGGTGCTCCGCCCGCTGGCGACACCGGAGATTCTCGCCTTCCTCGATACTGAGGAGGCCCGGATACTGGCACTTTCGCCCCCGCTCACTGCCGATCATCTGATTCGGACGAAGATTCTGCCGGCGTGGATAGGCGACCCGGCCTACGATGACGAGGCACTGCTCATACGCCAGATCGAGACTGGACTCCAGCACTACGCCGAAGACTACCGCGCTTACCTTGACCGCCATAGCAACCGCTTGCCCGCCGGTATCGAGCCATTCGAGCCATCTCCGACGGTCGTCCTTTTCCCCGGAATGGGAGCACTCTGTGTAGGTGAGGACGCCCGCTCGGCCGTGATCGCTCGCGATATTACGGCCCAGACATTTTCCGCAAAGGCCTTAATCGCAGCCATGGGTTCGCGCTATCAGGCTCCCGGCGAAGAGCATCTTTTCGACATGGAGTATCGACCGATGCAGCAGGCGAAGCTGGCTCGGGCAGGTGCCCCGCCTCTGTGTGGTCGAGTCGCACTGGTGACCGGTGCGGGGGGTGCAATTGGTTCGGGTATCTCCGAGCGGCTTCTCTTGGAGGGTGCGCACGTGGCGGTCACAGACTTACCTGGTGATTCGCTCAGCCAACTGACTGAATCGTTAGGCCAGAAGTTTCCCGACCGGGTTCTTGCCATTGGCCTCGACGTCACCGATCCCGGTTCCGTCACCGACGGCTTCGCACAGGTGAGCCGCGCATGGGGCGGTGTGGACATCGTTGTGATCAATGCTGGACTGGCCCACGTTTCCTCACTAGAGGCCATGGAAATTGAGAAGTTTCAGCAACTCGAGCGGGTTAATACACATGGCACTTTGTTGCTGTTGCGCGAGGCGGCACGGCATATGAAACGGCAAGGGACCGGTGGTGACATCGTGCTGGTTTCAACCAAGAATGTCTTCGCACCCGGCGCTGAATTCGGGGCTTACAGTGCTACCAAGGCAGCCGGTCACCAGCTCGCTCGGATCGCCAGTCAGGAGTTCGCCGCTGATGACGTGCGCGTGAACATGGTCGCTCCCGACGCAGTTTTTTCACACGGGGAGCGACCCTCCGGCCTTTGGGCAGAGGTCGGTCCGGAGCGCATGCTCGCCCGAGGGCTCGATGCCGATGGTCTTGAAGCATACTACCGCGATCGGAATCTCTTGAAAGCGCGGATCACCGCCAAGCACGTTGGCAGCGCTGTGCTCTTCTTCTTGACGCGCGCCACCCCGACCACTGGTGTGACATTGCCTGTGGATGGTGGTTTGCCTGACGCCACGCCACGTTAACAAACATCTACCTTCAAAGCACCATTCCGCGTCTGTGGCAATCGCAATATCAATCCAGATAAACCGAACAGCAGCTACGTAACCGGCACCGCTCCTTCAAATTTCGGGTGCTTGGCAGTTAAAACGATTGACCATTGAGCTTAAAGAAACTCAGACCTTAATTACTGGCACCAGGCCATAACATACAATTTTTCCGACTGACCAGTCGGCGCATATCCCTTGACAATCGATTTTAGAGCCGCTGTAGCTTTCCACCATGGCGGGCCAGGTTCGTAATGATCGCTGTCTGGATCGCAGTTCGGATCTAACACACAAGTGTGTCTAAACTGATCACCCCCCCCCAACTCACATGTTGCTGACGCTGCAGCCTTATCTTGCCAACCATCTTTGTAACAGGTGTCATTTTCGGCACAGGCTCTAAAACAGTTGGCAAGCCCATAATAGGTCTCGTGATCCCCCTTCCCCACCACACACGGATTCTCCGAATTCCATCCAACAGGTGGGTCCCAACAGGCAGGATCATCTGGAAAATCAGAACTTCAGGGAGTCTTATTCGTGGCACGATCCTGCCATGATTCGGCAAAGGCGTAGCCCTGAATGGCCAACACGCCTGACAATACGACCAGCATTTTTTTCATTATCATTCCTCCCGGTTGGGTTTATTGATCTCAGCCTCTATCGGGTCTGTAGACACCAGACTACACTCAAACAATCGAACAACAGTACTAGTTATGGCCTTTCATTGAAGAGCCTTCATGGTCCTGTATTCAACTGCCAGGGATGATCGGCTTATATACGCGGCTTTTCCCCAGAAAGATTTCAAGCAGGTTGTAGACAGTATCAGATAGGGCTTAACCCAGTTCGATCCTTCCTGCATTTGATCGGTGGAAATGGACATTTTTCCAGCCTTCGTCGATCTTATGCCAGATGCGAGTTTCTTCAAAGGCTGTGGTGCTGTGCTGACCATCATTCGTAGTGCTTTGTACCAGTCTTACATAGGCGACTACGGCAGTATCACCTAGCATTCGTATATGAGGAGACCGAACATTCGACTTGCGTTTGCCTGTGGCTGGACTACCGAAATAAGTTTCATGGAAACCCAAACCTTCCACTATATTACCAAGTGCTTCTGGCTCGAAAGCTGTTAAGGACGGATCACATAACTCTCTATAAGTCTCCAAGTCGCCATTATCAATGGCATCAAGTAACCGCTTATTAAGTATTTCCACCGTATTAGAAGTCATAGTTGGTCTCGATTGGATGATCCTAACGATATGGATCGTGATGAGTATTAGTGATCGACCTGGTTTTTCTTGCCTCTCATACGTTTGAGTGGTCGTCTTCGAATTCTATACAGGACTGCCGGCATAATAACTAGGGTCTATATACCAGGAATAGTTGTATCAGAGATGTATAAGATGGGGTGTGAGGGCTACCGGACAACACTAGAGGTTAAACGATCCATCAAGACACTCCACGACGAGTAGCGTAGAAACTTCAACTAGTTCGTTTTCCGTTTCTTCATCCAAACCAACCACAGTATTCCGATGATTACAGCCAGATAGGCGTTAGCGGTCCAGTAGGACACTGTAGCGAAGTAAATCAAACCAAACAGGACAATGACTGGTAAAGCGACCACATGTCTAGGCAAACGAAAAACTTATGCATTTATTGATGGACTTCTTTTATTTCTTTCCCGGGGGGGTATTATTTGTGGCTTCTTCGCTCCCTTTTGTGAACGTGCTGACCCGCCATGCGGATGGTCTGCGGGTTCCTCGGCAGCAACCTAACGCTGCCAGGACTGAAGCGCCTGGCGGGCTACGCCAGCACCCCATTCCTGCAAAAAATGACCACCCTCAGCAACCTCGAACGGTGCCGGGCAGTTGCGGATGGATTTGTGCAGGTGGTGCATCATGTTTGGAGTCAGGACCGGATCCTGCATACCGATGGCCATGAAGGCTTCGCCCTGCCACTCGTCTTGCAGCCATGCCTTGGACCGGCGTGAGATTTCGGCACCATCGGCGTCGGGATGCTCAGGCAGTAGCTCAGGGAAGGCCCGGACACCTGCCTTGTGCTTGATGTCCGGAAACGGCGCGTCATAGGCGGCCCGTTCTTCGGCTGACAGGTGAGGGCAGGCCCGACCCAGTAGACGTCCTGCCGAGAGGTCGGGGTTGTCGCGGCACCACTGCCGCCAGGCAATGAAACCCTTGCCAAGCGGCAGGTCACCCGTAGCCAGTGCAGTGTTCATGATGAGTAGCCTGGAGAAGCGTTGCGGAGGCTCCATCGGCAGGGTGAGGCCGAGAATACCGCCCCAGTCCTGACCAACCAGGGTCAGATCAGTCAGGTCCAGGCGCGACGTGAAAGCCAGCAGCATGTTTCGGTGAAAGCTGAAGGTATAAGTCGATTGTTCGATCGGTTTGTCTGAACGCCCAAACCCGAACAGGTCAGGCACAATGACCCGGGCGCCGCTTTCCAGGAACACCGGAATCATGTGCCGGAAGAGGTAAGCCCAGGTCGGTTGACCGTGCACGCAAAAAAAAGTCTGTTCGGCATCCGGTGGACCTAGATCCAGATAGTGGCAGCGCAGCCCGTCGAAGCCGTCGAGGTCGTCGAGGTAGTTCGGTTCGAAATCGTAGCCGGGCAGATCCTGAAAGCGTTCATCCGGTGTGCGCAGTATGCTTGCCATGGTTGTCTCTCCTCCGGCCCCCTGAATGGACCTGTCTGTAAACAGGTTCTACGGGCAGCACGGAAAATCATTAAAATCAAAGTATGTGCCGCTGGTTTGCGGTCAACCGGTCTTTTACGCGATAACCGTCGTCAAGTCCATGAATCAAATTGACAAGTCGAAGGACTCTGAGTTGAGCTGCCCGGCCAGTTTCATGGGCCTGCCGTTGTCCAGTGATCTCAGCCAGAGCCAGGCGGCCGTGCTGGGTATTCCTTTTGACTGCGGGACGCACCCGGCGCGGGTAGGGGCACGGCTCGGCCCCACCGCGATTCGCGAACAGTCCGTTCTGGTGCGTCCCTTCCAGCCACCGTGGGCCGATTTCAATCCGCTCGATCGACTCGGCGTGGTCGACTGCGGAAACGTGAACTGTACACCGGGTGTGATCGAGTCCTCACTGGCCAATATCGAGCAGGCGGTCTACGGGATCGCATCGGCTGATGTCGTACCCGTGACCATGGGTGGCGACGGACTGGTGTCGCTGCCACAGCTTCGCGCGATGCATCGCCTGCACCCGGACCTCGTATTCCTTCACATCGACGCCCACACCGATACCTACCCCGGTGATGGACAGGAGATTCATGAGCGTTACAACACGGCGACTACCTTCACCCGCGCAGCCGAAGAGGAACTGGTCGATACCGCCCGCTCTTTCCACGTGGGTGCGCGCGGCACCGTGATGATGGGCGGTGTGTTCGAGCACACCAGGGCCAGGGGCTACGGCCTGATCGACGATGCCGAGCTGCGCCGGCGAGGTACCGCCGATGTCCTCGGCCAGCTTCATGAGTGCCTGACCGGTAGGCCGGTATATCTTTGTTTTGACATGGATTTCTTCGACCCGGCCTGTGCACCGGGGGTGTGTACTCCCACTTGGGGTGGTGCCACCGCCAGGGAAGGGCTGGCGTTGCTGAAGGGTCTTGAAGGTCTGAACTTTGTAGCCGTCGACGTCAATACGGTCAGCCCACCGCATGACGTGGGCGGCATGACTGCATTTCTTGCCGCTACCGTGATGATCCAATGTCTGGCGCTGTTGTGCTGCACGCATGGGCTACGCTGAAACTGACGGCTAGGACTGCTGGCTGTCCTCAGCCGGGAACCGCTGCTCAGAGATCCTTCCTCAGGCCAGAAGTGACAGTGCCGCCGGCAGGGTATCGATGCGAACTGGGCTTGCAGCTGATATCTCCCCGTCCGTTTCAAACGAGTTACAACCCGCACCGGGCTCAAGCTGTATTGACCGACCGCGTCGGTAGTGAACATAACTGGCACCGAGGTGGTTACCAAGGTATAGGCGGCCCAGTCGCAACGGCAGTTGCCAGCGCGCCATGGGCATAACTGCGGCGATCTCTGCTAGGCCGTTGTCCAGGACCGCTCTGGGTGAGATGTACATGCCCTGTCCGAAATGTGAGCCTTTGGTGATGGCCAGCAGGTAGAGCGGCCCGGAGAACCAGGGTTCCCCGTCAATGGTCACGCGGCAGGACACCGGCCGATAAGACATGAATGCCTTGAGCGTTGCTCTGAGGTAGGCGGCCGGAACATTGCCCTTGTCACCGGCCATATGCTCACCCACCCAGCCGGAGACGCCGGCGGAAAAAGTGTTGACGGCATAGCGGGTACTGCCCTGGCTGTCGCAGATCTGTAGGACATCGACATGCCGGGGTTCGGCTGCAAGTATCCTCGCAAGGGCTTTGAGGGGGTTGCCGGAAAGTCCTGCAATACGTGCATAGTCCGACCCCGTACCGGCCGGGATCAGTCCGATGGCGACCTGGCCGGCAAGACCTGATGCCAGCAGCTGGCCTGCTGCACTGTGAAAAGTTCCGTCACCGCCGATCACGATCAACCGGCGTACATTACCGCTCAGCGTGTCCTTGAGTTCAGCTCTCGCCTGGTCGAGTGCGCTGCAGCAGATGACTCGGGCGGATGCCAGGTCTGGTCTGGACTTCTGGAGTTTTTCCCAGGTTCGGCCTCCCTTGCCACTACCGGAAGTCGGATTGACCAGAACGACCGTTTTTTTCACGCAGCTGTCCCTAGCAGTTGCAGGTTCGGTTGTCGATTACCAGGGATGGGTCTTGTTTTCCCAGGAAACGAAACGGTCACTGGTAGCGACCGAACTTTGTTCGAGAACGGCTCTTATGCCAGTGGCGCTCTGTTCAGGGTCGAGCTCAGCATTCGGGCCGCCCATGTCGGTGCGAACCCAGCCAGGATCTACTGCCAGCACGGTGATGCCACGGGGCTTCAGGTCATGGGCGAGGTTCACGGTGACCATATTGAGTGCGGTCTTGCTGCTCCGATAGATATAACCTCCACCGGAAGAATAATCCTGGATGCTCGCCATGCTGCTGGACAGGTTGGCGATGGTGCGATGTGTACTGCGTGCCACCGAGTCGGCGAGTGCGGTGCTGACCCGGTAGGGCCCCAGTGTATTGACGTCGAGTACCTGCAACCACCGGTCATAATCCAGGTTGCCGAAGCTCTGGCAGTCACCACCGAAGACACCGGCATTGTTGATCAGGATGTCCACCGGTGTGCTTGCAAGGTGTATTGCCAAGCCTTTGACCGAAGCCCAGTCGGTGACGTCGAGCTGACACAGCTTTAAGGCCGGATTTGCTGAGAGCGCCTGCAATTTTCTCGCCGCGTCTGGTTGCCTGCAACAGGCATATACCTGCCAGCCCTCAGCCAGGTACTGGGCCGAAAGCTCAAATCCGATCCCGCGGTTGGCGCCGGTGATCACGGTTGTGAAGGCTCGCTCGGACATGGCTTACCAGGGGAGGAATTGTCCGTTGTAGCGCAGGAATGTGCCGGATGCGTCGCGGCCAAGAGTCTTGAACAGGTCCCTCATCGCGCTGACGCTTTCCTCGGGTGTCAGGTCGGCATTCGGCCCCGACATGTCGGTCGCCACGAACCCGGGAGAAAGGCAGACGACCGAGATCGCGTGTTTTTCGAGGTCGGTCGCCAAGCCCCTAGTGATCAGGTTCAGGGCCGCCTTGCTCGTATTGTAGGGATAGTCCCCGACACCGTTGTCCAGTGTCAGGCTGCCATTGGCGCTGGAGATGTTGGCGATCAGTTTGAGGTCACCGATCTTGATATGAGCGATGAAAGCCTCACACATCGCCATCGTGCCGAACACGTGAACGCGAAATTCTTCGAACCACTGTGCGTCATCACAGCGACCGTAGTGTTCATTCTCGCCCAGCCAGAGCCCTGCGTTGTTGATCAATAGATCGATGGGCTGGTTAACCAGTCGTTTCGCAACAGCTTGGATCTGACCGTGGTTCGAAACATCGAGATCATGAATGGTAACGTTGTCGTGCTTGAGATCATCGATCGCTGGTCGGCCGTGAAGATTGCGTACACCGGCATGTACACACCAGCCCGCCGATGCATACTGCCGGGCGAATTCAAGACCGAGGCCACGGCTGGCACCGGTGATCATGACGCTGGGCAAGAACGATGTCCTTTCGATGGTCAGGTCAGTCAGGAGACTACCGGCATCTCAGCCGGTGCCCGGCGGGTGAGGTACTCTGCACCGTCCTCGGTAATCACGATATTTTCTTCATGGACCAGCTGTCGGTCCGGTGCGAACTCCATCCCCGGTTCCAGAGTGATGACAGCGCCCGCTGTCAGTACGGTCAGATCGTCTTCCTTCACGGACGGCCACTCGGTCAGCTGCATGCCCAGACCGTGACCCATGCGACCGACGCTGTTTCCAAGTGCGCCGCCGCTTTCAAGGACCTCCCACATCGCACGCCAGACATCGGCCATGGTCGCGCCGGGTCGGGCTGCAGCAAAACCGGCGTCGGTCGCCCGGTAGACCGTTGCATGGGCCTTCCGGGTGTCATCAGCGATGTGCCCAAAGGCAAAGTTCCGGTCGAAGTCGCAGAAGTAGCCATCGAAGGTCGTTCCAGTGTCGATGATCAGCACGTCACCTTCCCCGAGCTGCCGGTCCGTCGGTCCCATGATGATGTTGTCGTAGCCGCCGGGCCCGGAGCCCGCGACCAGGAAAGGCGTGCTGTCTGCGCCACGCGCCAGCAGGTTGATCCGCATGCGCCGCCCGATTTGGCGTTCGGACTCGCCCAGCGACGTGTACTCCGGAAGTGCTTCGAATTCAGCCGAGGTGAGTTGACAGACGGCCCGGATCTTTGCCACTTCGGCCTGCGACTTCACGAATCGCTGTTTCAGCAGGAGTTTCGCGCAGTCAACGGGGGAAAGTGCTATTCGCTCTGCCAGAATCTGGCTGTCACGGACCGGCATGCGGAGGGTGCTTTCCTGGCCCAGGGCGAGACCCAGCTGCCCGAAGCGGGCCGGCAGGCCGTTCAAGGTGTCGGCGAGAAGCGTGATCCCGTCGTCTTCCGGACAGGGCGACTGCCAGGTTCGCACATCATCGATCCAGGTGGCCCGCATGCCTGCCAGACCCAGACCCGGGATGACCGCAATGGGCTTGCCGGACAGCGGCACTAACACGAACCAGGGGCGGGTCGGGCTTTCAAAGAACTGGGTCTGAAAGCCCGTGAAGTAGCGGATCTCGGGCTCGGTGGTCAGCAGTATCGCGTCCAGCTTCGACGCCAGCATCGCAGTCTGCACCGACCGGGTTCGCTCCTCGAATTCGGTCTCGGCAAATCCACGGGGGGGCAGGGCGGTTTCAGGCATAGCGGGGACCACAGACATCAGATCAGACCGTCGGCCGCACTGCCGACAAGCCGGTGATAGACCACCGGGTCGGTCGCACCTTCGGTCCCGAAAACCAGTACCCGGGCATTGTGGTCAAGGCCAAGGGCCTGGCTGAGCGCAGGTTCTGAACAGGCGGCGATACAACCGGCAAGGCCCGCCACAGCCGCCTCGCCTGCCACAATACGGGGATCGCCGGCGCTACCCTGAGCAAGGCGCGCCATCAGCGGGCCAACGGGGTCGTCGTTGATGGTCAGAAAATGATCAGCACCAAGTGCCAGTACGGGCCAGGCGATCAGCGACACCTCCCCGCACGACAGACCTGCCATGATGCTTTCCCTTGTGACAGTAATGTTTACTGCCCGGCCGGCAAGGGCGCTGCGATAAAGACAGTCGGCAGGTTCCGGTTCGACCACGATGAACTGTGGTCGACCGGAGCCGTAGCGGTGCCAGAGATCGGCACAGACGGCGGCCGCGAGTCCACCACAGCCGCCCTGGATGAACACGTGGGTAGGTGGTTGCTCCTCCGACAGTTGATCCATCGCCTCGCTGCTCATCAGCGTGTATCCTGCCATGACCTGGCGCGGAATCTCAGTGTAACCTGGCCACGAGGTGTCGGAGACGATAAGCCAGCCGTTCAACGCCGCATCTTCGGCGGCTTTTCTGACCGATTCACCATAGTCGCCATCGACCCGCACGACCTGTGCCCCGTATTTCTCGACGGCGGTCTGCCGGCCTTCGCTGACGTCCGCGTGCATGTAGATGATGCACCGACAGCCGAAGTTTTGCGCGCCCCAGGCCACAGAACGGCCGTGGTTGCCGTCTGTTGCCGTGACCACGGTGATTTTGCCAGCGCGGTCGGACAACCGACCAGCCATCAGTGCGTCGAAATCGCAAGAATTGCCGTCACGTCCGGCAATTTCCTCAGCCACCGTCTTGAGAACCGCATAAGAGCCACCGAGCGCTTTGAAACTGCCGAGCCCGAAACGTAGGCTCTCATCCTTGTAGTAAATGTTACTGACCCCGGTCTGCCGCGCCAGCTCGGGTAGCGCTCTAAGCGGGGTGGCCTGATGTCCGGTCCAGCTGGATATCGTCTGGCGGGCCTCGCGACACAGCTTCTCACTCATCAGCGCATCGACGGCACCCGGACAAATACTTTGGGTCACGGCCTGTGAATTTGGACAGGCGTTCTCGATTCGGGCACCCAGTTCATCCGCGAGTGTGCTTAGCATGGGTCGCTATTTCTGTCAGGGCCTGCCCGGATCGGCCAGGAACAGCCCGTCGAGCAGGTCGACAAACCAGCTGTGAATCAGCGGATCGTGTAACGGCGCGAGGGTCTCCTGTTCCGCCCGGCTCTGGGCGCCTGGATTGTCCCACGGTGCCCAGTCCGAGTCCTGCCAGCGCTTGAGCACGCTCGGGGTGACTTCCGGGTGAAACTGCAAGCCGTAGGCAGACTCACCGTAGCGAAAAGCATGGTGCGGAAAAAGATCACCGCGGGCCAACAAGGTCGCATCCCGGGGGACTTCGAATCCACGGCTGTGGGCCTGGAAGACATAAAAGTCTTTCGGAACGAAGGACTCCTGTCCTGTCGCCGGCTGTATGGGGAAGTAGCCGAATTCCTCCCACCCATCTGCTCGTGGCAAGACGTGTGCACCCAGTACGTGCGCCAGCAGTTGCCCGCCAAGACAAAGGCCAAGTACCGGTATGCTGTTTTTCAGGCACTGCTCAAGCCATCGGGCTTCCTCAATAAGATAAGGAGTCTCGCCGATCGTATCGATATTGGCACCCCCACCCGTGACCACCACGCCGGCGAGGGATTCACAGGTGTCAGGTAGCGACTCCCCTTTGAAGGGCTGGACCCACTCGATTGGAAAGCCGCGCGCTGCCAGGTGTGTTGAGGCCCGGTCATCCCTGGGATCGGGGTGGTGCTCGATGAAAACGACCCGTCTGTCCATACGACCCGAGGAAACAGTCAGGCCGGGTCGGCAGGCAAGTGGTAGAGCCTGCCGAATCCAGGAATGCTTTCTTTCACGCCCGCCAGCCGCAGCGTGTGCCAGATCAGGGCATGGTTCGATGAAGTTACCGGTTTTGCCAGTTGCTGTTCGACCTGGTCGACGATCTCGGTCAGCCGCAGACTGGTACAGGACAGGAAGACCGCGTCGACGTCATCGTGTTGGCCGATGTCGAGAATAGCCGACCGGATGCTGTCGGTAGTGATGCGTGCCGCCCGGTTGTCATCATCTTCATTGAATGAGCCAAAGACCGGGACCTCGAATCCGTTCTTGACGATGTACTGTCGGACCATAGCGTTAACGTCATCACGGTACGGTGTCAGCACTCCGATGCGGGTTTTACCGAGTGCGCGGAAGGCGGCAAAAGCCGCTGTGATTGGTGTAGTCGGTAGCGCCTCAGGTCGCCCGTCACGGATCAGTTCAAAAACCTGTTCTTCACCGAGCACTATTGACGCCGCCGTGCAGGCGTAGGCCACAACGTCCAGCGAGACCCCGGGCAGTATGAGGGCCGCCCGGTCTGCGATGTGTTCTGCCATGGCCCGAAGTGTGTCTGGATTGATGGTTGGAGAATTGGGTATCCGGGCCTCGTAGAGAGCCACACCCGGCATCGTGACGACCTGGCGGAACTCGTGTTCCACCGTGTGGTCCGATGCCAGCACAATCAGGCCGATACGGGCCCTGCCCGCGATGCCTTGGTCGACGTCAAACGGGATACCCGTGATGTTGACGAAGTCTTCTCTGGTTTCATGAAGTGAAGTCATGATCAGGTTCCTATCGTGTCCAGTGTCATGCCTGTGAGTTCAATCTGCGGCTTGCGACCGGCAAGCTGATCGGCGACTATCCGGGCCGAACCGCAGGCCATCGTCCAGCCCATGTGACCGTGGCCGGTGTTGAGCCACAGATTATCAAACCGTGTCCCCGAGATCACGGGCAGGCCGGTTGGTGTCATGGGTCGCAGGCCCGCCCAATAAGTGGGCTGGCTGTAATCGGCGGCTTGTGGCAGCAATTCGGCGGCATTGCGCATCATCACCGTGAAATCTTTTGGTCGACATGAGGTGCTGTAATCACTGATCTCTGCGGTCGCAGTCAGGCGCAGGCGATCGCCCATTGGGCAATAGGCCAACAGGTTGTCCTCATCAACTCCACCGAGTTTCGGTCCATGGTGGCTCTTATCGACCGCCAGGGTTACTGAATATCCTTTGACCGGGTAGATCGGCAGCCTGATCCCCAGCCCGTGTACCAGCTTTGGGCTGAAAACACCGAGCGCCAGAACAAAGGCGTCAGCTTGCACGGGGCCGGACTGCGTCTCAGCAGCTTGAAGCCGGGTACCGTCTGTTCGCAAGCCGTGCACCGTAGTGTTCATGCGGAACTCGGCGCCCTGCGCCTCACATTTCTCCTTGAGCGCCCGCGTGAAGGTTTGTGCATCACCACTTTCATCGCTCCCGCACCAGAGCCCGCCTGCAATCCGGTCACGCGCATCGGCGAGTCCCGGGTCCCGTCCGACGACGCCATCGGGATCAAGCACCTCGATATTGACGCCTTCGCCACGGAGAATCTCACACTTGTTCGTGGCCGTAGCGAAGTTCTTTTCGGAGCGATAGAAGTACAGCAGCCCGCCTTCATTCCGATCATATTCGACCGCTGTTTCTTCCTGGGTCCGGCGCAATTGAGACTGGGAGTAGCTGCACAGCCGAACCTTGCGCCGGGTATTGATACTCGCGCGCTGATCGTTGCATTGGCCAAGAAAAGCCGTCACCCAGCGCCACTGCTCCAGGTCCAGCCTGGGCCGGTAACGGATTGCCTGGTCGTTTCGCCACAGCGACCGGAACATCATGCCTGGAGCCCGGGATGAACCCCAGGCGTAGGCGTGGCCCGGCGCGACGAGTCCGGCGTTGGCTGCGCTGGTGAAACTCGCCGGCTCGCTCTCCCGGTCGATGACTGTTACCCGGTGGCCGTCTCGTAACAACTCCCAGGCGGTCGTGACACCAACAACGCCGGCACCAAGTACTGCGATGTGCACCTTTGATACCCTGGCTGTTCAGTCGCAGGCGGCGATGACCGCTATCTCGACTGTGAAGTCGGGGGACGCCAGGGTCGACTCGACACAGGCTCTAGCGGGCGTATTCCCCGGTGAGACCCAGGCATCCCAAACCGCGTTCATTTCGTTGAACGTAGACATGTCGCTAATCCAGATTGTGGCGGAGAGCAGTTTTGACTTGTCTGTACCTGCCTCCGAGAGCAGTCGATCGATCGCGGCAAGGATGTTTGTCGTCTGGTCAGTGACCGATGCCCCGGGCGCGTCTCTTGCGACCTGACCGGCTGTATAGACCGTGTTGCCGTGAACAACGGTTTGGCTCATTCGCTCGCCGCTATCAATTCGTCGAATAGTCATCTCTATCTTTCTCCTGGTGTGCTGCTGTTAGATCGTTCAGTCGCAGGTTCCATGCAACCGTGATGCCCGGAGTGGGCATCACGCGGATACCAGAGGACCATTCTATACGCTCAGGTGCCCTTCAACATCCATGGCGGCCAGGGGATTTTCCAGGCAAGGGAGTACTGCCAGATTTACGCTTGATCCAGCCCAGACTGCCTGGTCTTATCATTAAGTAAGTCGGACAGATTGGCTGTCGTGAGCCGTTGCTGACGACAGGTTCAGATCCCGTCACGGCCCAGGCCTGATCAGTCAGTCGAGTTTGCGCTGGAAGCCCCGGCAGCTGAGCATCTGGTCCGGCTTCTGGGCTAAACTTGTTATCTATTGTCGTTGTTCGGTATTTCACAGGAGCGGTATGACAAACACACTCGATCCTGCTCTGGCCAAGGATATTATGCGGGTTTACTGCTTGAAAAAAGGGAAGCCGGTCCTCGGCCTGACGGACGTCGAGAGATTGGGAAAATCGCGCCGAAGGGCCACGGTTCGCCGGACCTGCTGCCGCTGAAAAGAAACAGATACCAGAATTCGGATGAACGGTTATGGATTCGGGAGGATGCGATGACGTTGCGTAAAGCATTGACTTTTGATCCCGCCAGGGCCGCGGTCTATCTGGCACAGGGCCTGTGGAACAACGACACCCTGAGTGGTTGGTTGGCGAGGCATGCTGTCCAGACGCCGGACGCACCGGCACTGATCAACTCGAAGGCGACGCTGAGTTACGGTGAGCTCAAGAATGAGGTCGATTGCCTGACCCATGGGCTGACCGGCCTGGGGCTCGGCAAGGGGGATGTGGTGGCGGTCCAGATGCCCAATATCCCCGAGTTCCTGACGGCCTATCTCGCGATCGCATCGTTTGGCGGCGTGATGCAGACCATCCATATGCCATATGCCCGGTCTGACATCGAATTTTTCTTGGGACACTCCAGAGCCAGGGCGGTCATCAGCCTCGCAGCGTTTAAGGATATCCCGACCCAGGAGATCATGCTTGATTGCAGGCGGAATTTTTCCGCGCTGGAACATGTCATCATTCTTGGTTCAGAAGTTGAGAAAGGGGCAATCGGATATGCCAGTCTTATGGATAATGGTGACCCAGGGATCGCTAATCCGCCGGTCGGTGCGGACCCCTTTCTGCTGCTTTATACCTCGGGTACGACTTCGAATCCTAAAGGCGTGCCACTGACCTACCAGAACATGATGAGCAACAGTCGGCTCAGCGTGGATCAGTTTAAGGTTACTGGCGGGGACCGTATTCTTTCGGCAGCGCCGTTCAGTCATCTCTACGGCCTGCATTGTTATCACATTACGTTGTGTGCCGGTGCAGCAGCAGTTCTGCTGCCCAGCTTCGTGCCAGCTCAGATGGCTGAGTTGGTTGAAACAGTGGGCCCGACTGCCGTGTTTCTGGGTCCTGCCCACGCGGTCGCATTGCAGAGCGCAGGCCTTCTTGAAAAACATGATTTCTCATCGCTGCGGTTTTCCGTCTTCTCCGGTGCCTACTGCCCACCAGAACTGCTGCGGGCCTACCACGCCAGTACCGGCAGCAGCGTGTGCCAGTTGTGGGGGATGACCGAGCTCGCGGCAGGCGCCTACAGCTATCCCGATCAGGACAAGGAAGTGGGCATCAACAGTGCGGGCCCCGTCGCTCCCGGGAACGAGATCCGGGTCGTCGGCCAGGAGACTGGCGAACCGCTTGCCCCTGGCACCGAAGGTGAACTGCAGGTGCGTGGGAGTTCTGTGTTTCCGGGATACCTCGACAACCCGGATGCCAATGCCGAGGCATTCGTTGAAGAAGGCTGGTTCCGAACCGGAGATCTGGCCGTAATCGATGGATCTGGAAATCTCAAGATAACCGGCCGCATCAAGGAATTGATCAACCGCGGAGGTGTTAAATACAACCCCGTCGAGGTCGAGGAGGTTCTGCTGAGCGACCCGAGAATTGAACTGGTCGCCATTGCTCCGATTCCGGATGCCAGACTGGGAGAGCGGGCTTGTTGTTTTGCCCAGTTGAGACAGGATAAGGCAATAGATCTCGAGGAGGTCTGCGCATTACTGGAAAGCCACGGCATCTCCAAGAGCAAATGGCCCGAAGACCTGATAATCGTTGATGAGATGCCCCTGACGCCGACCCGCAAGGTGATCAAGGGCAAGCTGACGGAGCACTTGAGATGAGCGGTTGTGATTGTTTGTCCGGAGTACAACCGTGTTTCAGTGACCGATGAGCAGCCATTCAGATCCAAAAGGCTACAAGCATTTCGAAGACCTTCTGGCACCGGCGGGTATCGTGCTTAATGGTCCGAACGAATGGGATCCACAGGTCAATGACCAGCGGCTCTTTCGACGGGTAATTCGAGATGGCACCCTTGGACTGGGCGAGGCTTATATGGATGGCTGGTGGGATTGCCAGCGTCTGGATGAGCTGTTCTCCCGAGGCCTGCGGGCGGGCCTGGAAGGTGCTATTCGGAACAACTTGCGGTTCCTGCTGTTTCTTACTTTTTCCAGGTTATTCAATCTGCAGAGCAGCAAACGGGCGTACATCGTGGGTGAAAAGCACTATGACATTGGTAACGATGTGTTTGAGGCTATGCTCGACCCGTATATGAACTACAGCTGTGGCTACTGGGCGGATGCGCGGGATCTGGCCAAAGCCCAGGAGCATAAGATGGAGATGATCTGTCGCAAGCTTCAATTGGAAAACGGGATGCAGGTGCTAGACGTCGGTTGTGGCTGGGGAGGCCTTTCGCGGTGGATGACCGAGCGTCATGGTGTAGAAGTAACCGGCATTACCGTCTCGAGCGAACAGGCTGAGTACGCGCGGCAGCGTTGCCGGGATCTTCCAGTGACGGTCCAGTTGACCGATTACAGGAATCTTGAGGGCAGGTTCGACCGGATCGTTTCCGTGGGTATGTTCGAGCATGTCGGCCATAAGAATTACCAGACGTACTTCAAGGTTCTGCGTTCAGTCCTGAAAGATGGCGGGATATTTCTGCTCCACACCATTGGCGCCGGTCGCGGGGGCTATGCAGTGGACCGCTGGATCGAGAAATACATCTTTCCAAACGGGGTGCTGCCTCCTCCACAGGCGATCGTCAACAACTGTGATGGACTGTTCACTATCGAGGACTGGCACAACATAGGCGCCGACTACGATCCGACCCTGATGGCGTGGTTCCGTAACTTCAGCGACGCCTGGCCGTCGCTGAAGGACCGGTACAACGAGCGATTCAAACGAATGTTTGATTACTACCTGCTCACCTGTGCGGGTGCTTTTCGGGCACGGGACAACCATCTCTGGCAGGTCGTCCTGTCAGCGGGTGGCCTGGAAGGGGGATACCGGGCTGACCGCTGGTCCAGGGAGCGCACCCTCGAGGCTTCTCTCACTTAATACGGGTCGGTTCGGAGGCCGAAGGCCGAAGGCTGAATGTTTGCACCACTGTGGAATTGTTGGTTGCGCATTCTGCTGTTAATCCTCGGTCCAGGGAGAACTGTTCAAGTGTGTTTGACCCTATGACAGTATTCAGCAGATGAAGGGCGAGACTGATGCGCCGACTCCCGGCTAAGCTTGTCGCCGGAATTTAGATCAACCGGGACTGGGATCTGCCGGGTCGATTGGATCTATCGGGATTCTAGGCGACAGCTCCGCGATATCTTCGAATAGCATGGCCGCAGAGAGCAGTGAGCCTTCGCTGAGCGGTGAGGCGGCGATCTGCAGGCCGACCGGCAGTCCGCTGGCGGTGAATCCGCAGGGCACCGAAACTGCGGGCGCTCCAATGACGGTAATCGCATAGGCGATGGAACACCATTCGATATAGTTTGAGAATCTATGTTTGCCGAGGTGTTCGACGTAACGTTGTTCCACAGGGTAGGGCGGCACAACGGTTGCCGGGGAGATCAGCAGATCATAGTTTTCGAAGAAAGCCTGGGCACGGGCATAGATAGCGGCACGCTGGGTCATCGCGCGGGTGATATCATCGGCGCTGAGCTTGAGTCCTTTTTCAATGTTCCAGACAATCTCGGGTTTGAGGGTTTCGCGCTGTTCTTCCAGGGTATGGCCATGCCGAACAGCATAACCGAGCGCGCGAAGGGTCTGAAAGACGTCTTGTAAGCCGGAAAAATCCGGCTGAGCCTGATCGACTGTCACACCTAGATCTTCAAAGCGCCGCGCCGCCTGGGCACAGATCTCGGCGATTTCCGGATCGACCGGAGTGATTCCGAGATCGGGGGAAAATGCCACCCGCCGGGGTGGCGTACGCGCGTCGGCAACGGACTCATAGGACTCTACGGAGCGGGGCAGGGAAATCGGATCTTTGGGGTGGCGACCAGCCATGACGTCAAGCAGCATAGCCACATCGCCCACATTGCGGGCCATGGGTCCTTCCACAGCCAGTCGATAAAAGGCCATGTCCCCTGGATCGGTGGGTATCGTCCCGATGCTGGGTCGGAATCCTACAATACCGCAGAAACTTGCCGGGTTGCGCAGTGAACCACCCAGGTCCGAACCGCTGGCGATCCAGGCCATGCCGGTCGCCAGTGCGACGGCAGAGCCGCCTGATGATCCGGCACACGATAGCGCTGTGTTCCAGGGATTGCGGGTGATTCCGAAAACGTCATTGAATGTATTGGCGCCTGCGCCGAATTCAGGTGTGTTTGACTTGGCGTAGACGATGGCACCGGCCTCTTCCAGCCGTTCGACCAGCAAATCGGATTTTTCGGGGACATGGTTTTGGTGAATCATCGAGCCCCAGGTTGTGCGCACTCCGGCAACCGGCAGTAGATCCTTGATTGCGATCGGCAGCCCTTTTAGTGCCGTCTTCGAGTAATCGTGCCGAGATGCGAAGTCCCTTGCCCGATCAAAGCACAGCGTCGGCAGCGCGTTGACCCTCTGATCGACCTGCGCGATTCGACTCTCAAGCGCATCGAGCAACTCTGAAGGTGACACCGCATTTCGGGCAAGGTCCGCTCGAATCTGCCTGGCGGTCGATTGGATCAGATCGTCGGTCACGGTTCAGTTGATCTGGATCTTGATTGTGCCGAAAGGACCGTAATCGGCACTCAGCGTTTGACCTTGAGTACCGTTGTAGATGCTGGTCATCACGCCGGTGGTGACGATCTCGCCGGCCCTGAGCATCCGGCCGCGGCTGTTGAGATGATTGGCCAGCCAGGCGAGTACTTCGAAAGGACCCCCATCGACGTTCCCGGCGTTTCCCTGTTGCATGATCTGGTCGTTGGCGGTCAGGGTGACCGCGGCGCCATTGACTGATTCGACGCTCCAGTCCGTTACAGATCCACCCAGGATCAGCTCCCGGTGGACACCGTTATCTGCAACTGCAGCCAATGGACCCATCCGTGGCCATGTGCTGAAACGACTCTCAACGACTTCAATTGAGGGCATGACCTCGACTGACAATTCGGCGACCCGCTCCGCGGTCCAGGGATCACCGGATATCAGATCATCTCCAATCTTTATCGCGATCTCGGGTTCGATCCCCACCATGTGGAAATCTTCCGAGTCAAGCACCAAGGGCGATTGATGAATTCCGGACTCGAAACATCGGCCAGAAAAACAGCTGTTGATGCCAAGTAATTCGCGGGCGGCGGCATTAGTACAGCCGACCTTGTAGCCAGTGGGCTGACCGAGTTCCGGAATCAGCATCTCAACTAGCGTGTCCTGCACTGCATAGGCCTGTTCGAGGTCGGCGGGTGCATGTTCTGGCGGTAGGCTGTCAAGGGGCTTACCTGGCCGGCGCGCGGCTAGCAGTGAGGCTGCACTATGACGAGGGTTGTACATCTAAGGTCCTCCGTGGCTCGCAGGAAGGCAAAGTAGCCGACTTCGGATGTTCACGCAAGCGTCCCGTTGACCGGCACGGCAAGCTATCCGGATTGCTGGTGGACTGCAGGTCCCCACGATATAGTTCGCGGCACAAGCCCAGGCAGATGCCGGAGGCGGATTCGACGAGGAGCAAGAAAATGGGAAACACGCTGGTCAGTTCGTGGAACGATTTTGATCCGCTCAAGCACGCGATCGTCGGGCGGGCGGACTTCACCTGTATTCCGCCGACGGAACCGGCCACCGAAGCCAAGATTCCTGAAGACAGCGACATGCGCGGTATGTGGGGCCCGCGCCCTCAGCACAGTGTCGAGAAAGCCAACGCACAACTTGATGCGCTCGCCGGTCTGCTTGAATCACGTGGTGTACGGGTGGATCGCCCGGAACCGATTCAGTGGAACCAGGCTGTCAATACCCCGGATTTCGCGACCGGTTCCTCGTTCGGCTGCATGCCACCGCGGGACGTGCTGTTGACGATCGGCAGGGAGATCCTGTCAGCGCCGATGTCGTTCCGCTGCCGGTTCTGGGAGTACCTTGCTTATCATTCTCTGATGCAGCGCTACTTTGATGAAGATCCAGGCTTTCGCTGGGAACAGGCCCCGCGGCCCCGCCTGACCGACCAGTCATATCAGGCGGGTTATTTTGATGAGATCACTATCGAGGAGCGTCTGAGGCGCACTGCAGCGCTTGATTTTGTTACCACGGAACACGAGCCACTGTTCGATGCGGCCGATGTGCTGCGCATGGGTGTGGATCTGTTCTGTCAGCACGGTTTGACCACCAACCGTCGTGGAATGGAATGGCTACAGCGTCATTTTCCCGATCACCGCGTGCATGCGGTCAATTTTCCGGGTGATCCTTATCCGATACACATCGACGCGACCTTTGTGCCCTTACGGCCCGGCCTGATCATGAACAACCCAAATCGGCGTCTGCCCGATGAGCAACGCAGAATCTTTGAGGCTAATGACTGGCAGATCATCGATGCTGCTCAGCCGGCTCATGACACGCCACCACCTTTGTGTTATTCCAGCGTCTGGTTGTCGATGAACGTGCTCATCCTCGATCACAAGACCGTTGTCGCAGAAGCAAGTGAGGCACACCAGCTTGAGCAGCTGGACAGCCTCGGTTTCGAGGTTCTACCCCTGGCCTTCCGCGATGCCTATCCTTTTGGTGGCGGGCTGCACTGTGCAACCGGGGATGTATTTCGAGAAGGTGCCTGTGAGGATTACTTTCCCAATCAGGTAGCAGGGACGCAGGTCAGACAGATCTGAACCGGCATGGGTTAAGGGCCACGTGTGGACACGCTCCTGATGGCTGACCAGTCGCGCCGTGGACCCGGCCAGTCATGAGCCCGCCGTTCGTGCGGCCGATCTTCGCTCCTGATACAGCAGTGTGGCCGCACGGTAAGCAACGGCACCCAGAACCATGATACCCCCGAACAACGCCATTCGGGTCGGTGTTTCTCCGAAAACCATCCACACCCAGACCGGTCCCAGGGTGAATTCGATCAGGGTGATCAGCATGATCTCAGTACCGGCGACATAGCGGGAGCCCAGGGTAAAGAAGTAGTGCACTGTGGTCACGATGACGGCGCCCCAGAGGAAGCAGATTGAGATGTCTCGGGTGGAGACCTGCATGTCGAAGCCGCTGCCGATCAGGCCAATGAGACCGGCCAGGATACCGCCCAGAACACTCGCCGGAAGCATGTTCCGGTCCTTGCCGATGCGCAGACATATGACGAAGATCGAGAAGAAAAGGGCACACAGCAGGGCCAGTAGATTGCCGAAGACAGCGCCTGATATGAAACCGTCACCCACCATCACAGCGATTCCGGACATGGCTATCAGGACTGCGATGAACGTAGGCCGGGTGATCTTCTCCTTTAGAAACATCCGCGCCAGGACAGCTGTGATCAACGGTGCTGAACTGATAGTAAATAGCGCATTGGCGACGGTAGTGTGGCTCATGGCAACGATGAATATCGGGTTTGCCAGACCCAGGGACACAGCAGCGCCAAGACCTGCCCAGCCCACCTGGCGGAAAAGGCCGGGCAGTCTTGTGCGGTACTGATAGGCCAGAACCAGCAGCAGGGCGGGGACAAAGAAAAGTTGGCGATACAGAATAATCTGCCATTCATTTGCGGATTCGATACTGCGGATGATGAGGCCGTTGACCGAAATCAGCAGGGTGCTCCCAGTAATCATCGGTATCGCCCAGCGCTGTGCTGAAGTGACTGTGGCTGAGCCCCCCTTTTGGGTTTGGTCCATTACCTGAGCGCTCTACTGATCTTGCGGGTCAACTGTAAAAGGTTGGCAGCCTCAGTCACCGGTAACTCCAGCGAACATAGGGCAATGCAGTGTTCTTGTCAGGACAATCGACACTGGTTTTTAAGGTGACAAAATCCTGTTCCATACAACCTCAGCCGGCAATCCTGTTCCCTGAATATGCGTGTATGAACAGGGCTTAAAAGAGGCCTGAATTGAAGTCGTTAATGGCCTGTTCGATTTGCTGGCGGGTGTTCATCACGAATGGTCCATATCGGGCTATGGGTTCATTCAATGGCCGGGCAGCGACCAGGAGAAACCGGGCACCGGTGTCACCGGCGATCACCTCGACACCCCGACCCTCGCCCAGCACTGCAAGCTGTCGGGCGCTGACTTGCCCGCTCTGGCCGTCCGTACTCGAGATGACAACTGTGCCATCGATGACGAAAACGAATGCAGCGTGAGCGGTCGGCAGGGTCTCGATGAACCGCTGTCCTGGCGGCACCTCCGCGTCTAGGTAGAGGGGGTCGGTGATGACACCATACACCCGTCCCAGCGTACCCTTGCAGGTACGCCCGGCGATCACCCGTACCCGGGTACCCTCCGAGCGGGTCTCAACAGGGATATCTTTGGCTGGATACTCATGGTATCTGGGGGCGCACATCTTTTCCGTGCTGGGCAGATTGACCCACAGCTGAAACCCGGCAAGCCGCCCGTGTTCCTGTTCAGGCATTTCAGAATGGACGATGCCTCTACCGGCCGTCATCCATTGGATGCCACCGCTCTCGATGACCCCGCTGTGTCCGGCACTGTCTTCATGTCGCACCGTGCCGGCGAGGAGATAGGTGACTGTTTCAAACCCGCGGTGTGGATGGGATGGAAAGCCGGCGATGTAATCGTTCGGGTTGTCAGATTCAAAAAAATCCAGCAGCAGGAAAGGGTCGAGGTGATCCAGGTCCTGGGAGCCGATATAGCGTCTGAGGCGTACACCGGCACCATCCGAGGTGGCCTGCCCGCCGGTCACCTCAAAGATGCTGCGCCGATTCAGATGGTCGTCTTCAATCTCTTGTCTATTGAGCATGTTGACCTGTGCTGGCTTGATCTGTTGAATAGGACTGGATTAGACCGTCATCCGGGCGGCAGGGACATCCAGGAAACCCACCGTTGATGGCTCCGGCCATAGTTATAAGGGCAGTCCCACGTGTTCACAAGGCAGAATAGCCTATTTCGTATTGAGACCAGATTGGTTAACCTCCCCTCTCCCAGAAGACCTGATAGTCGGTGATGCCGGTCTGCTGGTCTCACCCGAATTACTGTTTGCGGCGGCGCAGGAGTGCAATGTGTTGAGTTCCGAAAAGGTATGTTGTCCGGATTATCTCCTGCAGAAGGTGAGAAATCTCAAGCCGGTGAAGACAGCAGTGGTCGGCTCGGGTGCACAGGTGGTTCTTGAAGGCGTCCGGGATGCTGTTGAAGCCGGCATCATCGAACCGGTTCTGATCGGTGATCCAGATGTCATTTCGGAGTACGCTGATGAAATCGCCTGGAGCACAAAGGATTGTGAGATCATTGCGGCGGTTGACGAGATCACGGCTGGCATGAGCGGTGCGCAACTGGCCCGCAGCGGCGAGGTCGAGATGGTGCTCAAGGGGCATATTCATACCGACGCTTTCATGCGCCCGTTGATCAGCCGAAAGACCGGTCCCAGGAGCCGGCGACGCCTGTCACATGTATTTCACATGACGGTACCTGGTAGTGATACGGTTCTAATGTTGACTGACTGTGCGATCAATGTCGCACCTGATGTCAAGGCACGAACCACAATCATCCACAACGCAGTGGAACTGGCTCACGATCTCGGTAATCCCAGGCCAAAGGTCGCCCTGCTGGCAGCATCCGAGGAAATCAGTCGGGCCATGCCGGTCACCCTTGAGTGCCAGGAAATTATGAACAGGTGTGTTGATCTGGCGCTGGCAGCCGATATCTATGGACCTCTTGCCCTTGACAATATCGTGTCCCCAGAAGCTGCACGGCTGAAGGGGATCTCCAGTTCCGTCGCCGGCTACGCCGACATTATCCTGGTCCCGACCATCGAGGTTGGCAATGCACTGTTCAAGACGATGGTCTATTTTCTGGGCGCCTGTGCCGCTGGTATCGTGCTCGGTGCCAGTGTGCCTATTCTGCTTACCAGCCGGGCCGATCCCGCAGCTGCACGACTGGCCAGCACCGCCGTCGGGGCGATCGTGGCGAGGACCCGTGAGAGCAGGGCATAGCAGACGATCTTTCCGGCGTGATAACAGGGCGCTCAGGCGGTAGGCAGGGGCCCGGTGTTAACCACAGGCGCCCTGGACTGCTGCGCCATCATCAGTCCTGTTCAGTCTGGTTGTCGAGCAGACTGTCTTCTGGATCAGGGAGTGAGGTCGTGTTCCAGTTTGTTGCCGCGAATGCCCAGAATTCATCGGTGGTTTCGATTGGTGAATCTGGTGCAGGCTGGTTTAGGAATTCCCAGGCCGCCAGTAGGGAAGGCACTGGCGCGTTTGCCGAGACTGGTCGGGCCTTGTCCTGCTTGCTGAGTTTTTTCCCCTGATCATCAAGCACGATTGGCAGGTGTCCATAAGCGGGTCGACCGTAGCCCAGCAGGGTCTGGAGATGGATCTGGCGTGGGGTGGAGTGAAGCAGATCCGCACCCCGAACGACGTGGGTGATTCGATCCAGGTGATCATCAACGACAACGGCAAGTTGATATGCGGCAAACCCGTCGGAGCGACGTATCACATAGTCGCCGACATCGAAGGCCAGGTTCTGGCACACCTGGCCGACGAACCGGTCGCTGAACTTGATTGAGACCTGGTCAGTTTTCAGCCTTACCGCCAGCCTCCGCTCTCCTTGAGGCGGCATTCTCCTGCAGGTTCCGGGATAGATCGGACCCTGTGAGCCTTTCCTACCGGCAGCTAGAACGTCCTTGCGGCTGCAATCGCAGTAAAACGCCAGGCCGTCGGACACCAGTTCGCCGATGATCTCTTGATAGATAGATTTGCGCTGCGTCTGGTAGGCGGGCGCAGCGTGCCAGCTGAATCCAAATCCCTCGAGTTGCTGCAGAATGGCCTCGGCCACACCCGGTACTGCTCGCGTCTCGTCGATGTCATCGATCCGGACCTGCCACGTGCCACCCTGGTGAAGCGCGTCAGCATAGCTCCCTACCGCGGCTACCAGGGAGCCAAAATGTAGCAGGCCAGTGGGAGATGGCGCGAAGCGCCCGGCATAGGCCGGTCCGGCAGAATCGTCAGCGTGATCAGGCACTTTGGCTCAATCGAACTGTTTGCTCCACCAGGATTGCTCCGCCAAGGCACGGCGTAAGGGGGTGTCCACTCGACTTGGCGCCATCTGGATGTAACGGTGGGCCTCTGATAGGGATTCGCCTTGTAGATCTCGCAGATGGGCTACGGCCGCGGGCACCGAAAACGGCTCGCCAGTCGCTTTCTCGAAATTCCGTTCGCCATCGGTCCAGGCAGCGCCGTCAAAACTTGAGTGCTGCAGCCAGCGCTGGACCGTGGCCAGAGTGGTGTTGGATCGGGACCACCGTGTCCCCCTGTTCCCATCCAGATAACCGATTTTGTCGATCGCGGCACGTTCCCTGGTGGCGAGATCAGATACTGCGAGCGCTAATGAATCCCGCCGGCTGCGAATGACGCAGGTCGGGCAGTTCTGCCCGTCAATGTGATCGATGACCAGGGCCAGGGCCCGTTTGCGTTTTGCAGATACCAAGGAGAACTCAAGTGGCAGGATGGGGCCTGAATAAAAGTCCCACTCTCCCGTTACCCAGGGTCTCAGATCATCTAAGTCCCAGATCAGGGAGCCAAATCCAATGATAGCGTATAGGGGCATATTGGCCTGGTCGTGCAGTGGATGAGCTACCCCAATGATACGCGAGATAAGAACCGGGCTTGTCAGTGAAGGCAGGCCACCCGCAACCTCATCCGGCCAGTGGGTATCTCGGTTGACAGATTATTGGCCGGTGGGCGATACAATAGAGTGCCTCAATGAGAACAGTGCCATGCAGAATGTGTTTTCAACCCGCCACGAGGACCTGCCGGATGAGTTACCCCTTTTCCCGCTGACCGGGGCGGTACTTCTTCCGAACGGCCAGTTGCCTCTCAATATATTCGAGCCACGCTATCTCAACATGGTGCTTGACGCACTTGCAGGCCCAAGGTTGATCGGAATGGTACAACCTCTACCAGGCATGGAAAGCGATTTACCGGAACTCCATCTGACCGGCTGTGCTGGACGGGTCGTCAGTTTCAATGAAACACGCGACGATCGATTGTTGATTGTTCTGGGCGGCGTCTGCCGGTTCGACATTGTTAAAGAGCTGGATACCCGCCGCGGGTATCGCCAATCAGTGGTGAGCTGGGAGCGGTTTGCACATGATCTGGATCAGGAAAGGGACTTGGACCTGGAGAAGAAAGGTCTGCTGGATTCAGTGCGGCGCTATCTTGAGCAACGCAATCTCAGTGTGGAATGGGAGGTCCTGAAGGACCTAGAGATTCCCGAACTGGTCGACACCCTGGGCTGCAGCCTGCCTTTCTCGCCGCGTGAAAAACAGGGCCTGGTGGAGGCGCTGATCCTGCGCGACCGCTATGACCTGGTCAGCGCCTTATGTGAGTTTGGAACGGCCTCGCTGGCTGAAGCGAGCCCAAGGCCCCACTAAAATTGATCTGTCAACGCCGTTGTGCAATTTGTATCCTGTTGTTCCTGATTACTGCAGTGTAGATCTCAGGGTCGACTTGGACGGGTTTACCGAGACCCGGCGCATCGTGCCAGCTTTCGGCGTCCGCGGGTATCGTCATCGTCTCCGGTTTCAGTCTACCCGCACAGAACCAGGTCGAAGACCGGTCTCGGTGGCCAGAATCTGGTGATCTGATTCTGGTCGGTACCAGCCCAGTGTTTCACGCAACCTGACCACCTCGCCAATGATCAGCAGTGTCGGCGGTTGAACGTTCTCGGCAGCTACTCTGGACGGCAGAGTGCCAAGCGTCCCGACAATGACCTTCTGATTGCGCGTCGTGCCTTGCTGGATGAGCGCAGCGGGTTTATCGATGCTGGAACCATGCTTGACCAGGGCTTGGCAGACTGACTCCAGGCCCGTCAGGCCCATATAGACGACCACCGTCTGTTTAGGTCGTGAAAGCATTCGCCAATCGAGGTCGATAATCTCACCCTTGAGATGGCCAGTCACAAAAGTGCACGACTGCGCATAGTCCCGATGGGTCAGCGGGATACCGGTATAGGAAGCACAGCCTGAGGCCGCAGTGATACCGGGAATGACCTGGAATGGGATGTTTTCCCTGACCAGGTCTTCTATTTCTTCACCGCCGCGGCCGAAAATAAAAGGATCACCGCCCTTGAGTCGAAGGACCCGCCGGCCCTGTTTGGCCAGATCGACCAGCAGCCGGTTGATGTCCTGCTGAGGTACTCGATGGTTGGCGCGGGCTTTGCCGACATAGATTCGTTCCGCATCACGTCGGACAAGATCAACGATCTCTGCTGTGACCAGCCGGTCGTAGAGAACGACGTCAGCCTGTTGCATAAGCCGCAAGGCACGAAATGTCAGCAGATCGGGGTCGCCAGGACCGGCCCCGACGAGATAGACCTCTCCCTGCCGATAATCGTTGTCCTGTGGATTCTCGATCAGTTCTTTGAGTGCGTCTCGGGCTTCTTCATCTCTACCAGCGAAAACCAGCTCAGCGATAGGTCCCTGGAGTACCTGTTCCCAAAAGGCCCGGCGTACGCGGGTCGATTTGAAAGTAGCTTTGGCCTTGGTCCGAAACGAGCCTGCGAGGTCGGCAAGGTGGCCATAAGCCGCCGGGATCAGGGTTTCCAGGCGGCTTTTCAGCAGTCTTGAAAGGACAGGTGCAGAACCGCCAGTACCGACCGCGATGAGAACCGGCGAGCGGTCGACAATCGACGGCACGATGAAACTGCATAATTCGGGTTGATCGACCACGTTGACGGGTACACCCTGACGGATAGCAGTTTCCGAGGCCTGTCGATTAATCTCTTTATCGTCGGTTGCGGCAACCACAAGTCGCATTCCTTCGATCTGTTCTGGAACGAACGTGTCTTCGATAAGGGTGAGTGCCTTTTCCGCCGCCATTGCCTTGATCCTGGCGTTGGCCGACTTTGCTACGACAGTGACCCGGGCTCCGCTCTTCAACAGTATCTTGATCTTCCGGTAAGCGATATCGCCACCACCGGTCACCAGACACGGTGCGTTTCGAAGGTGCAGGAAAATCGGTAAATAATTCATCACCCGTTTTCTACGCTCAGTACCCTGATAACTCGTCCGGATCAAACCCGGCTCTTTCGTACAGCACCTTCGCCTTGATAGCATCTTTATCGGTACCCCGTCCCTGTTGGTACATCTGGGCGAGTGCTACCATCGATCCTTGAAGGCCGAGGTCAGCGGCCTGCTGGAAGCAGGCCAGCGCCTTGCGTTCATCCTTAACTGTGCAGTCCCCCTCCAGGTGCATCTGCCCCAGCCCGTGGACCGCCGGACCGTAATACTGCCCCGCTGCGCTTGCCATCCACCGGTAAGCGAGCTGTTCATTTCGGACCTGGCCCAGCCCGTTCTGGCACATGATGGCCAGCCGATATTGTGCCGCTGCTTCACCTGCCTCAGCGAACGGCTTCAACAGCGACCTGGCCTGGCTGAATTGCTTGGCTTCAAAGGCGGCTATACCGCTGCCAAGAGATATCTGAAGATCATCCGGCATTGGGCCGACTATAGGTTGTGCTTTTGGCTTTTTCACTACCCATTTGGGTATGGAGAGTAAAGCGTACCGGATTTAGACTGTGACGCTCTGTAATGTTGGTTTGAAGAGAGCACTGATGACAAAGGCTTCGATTGAACTGGAAATGCGGTCGTATTTACAGCGTATCGCGACGGGCCCGGAACTCAGCAAGGATCTAACTGAAGAGGAGACGTGCCGGGCAGTGTCCGCGATCCTGGACGGGGTGGCGGACGAAGTCCAGTCGGCGATCTTCCTGATTGCGCTGCGTATGAAACGAGAGACCAACGCGGAGAACAGGGGCGGGCTTCGTGCGCTACTGGATCATTCGATTCAGGTCACGTCCCGTATAAATGACGTTGTTCACATCGCTGATCCTTTTGACGGGTTTACCCGTGGGCTACCGGCGGCTCCGTTTCTGCCATCCGTGCTTGCTGCTTGTGGTATCGCCACGCTCAGCAGCGGAGCAGAGTCTGTCGGACCCAAGTATGGGGCCACGCATCGGCAGGTGCTCCGGGCAATTGGCATCAATGTAGAGCTTTCACCGGCATCGGCCGCCCAGCAGCTGGAGGCTCCTCGATGCGGATGGGCTTACGTGGATCAGCGTTATACCTGTCCCGGTCTGCACGCCCTGGTAGAGCTGCGTACCCGAATCGTGAAGCGTCCCATGCTGACTACGCTGGAAGTGTTGTTGGCACCCGTGCTGGGGCAGCATGCGACCCATCTTGTGACGGGCTATGTTCACAAGTCTTATCCCCCGGTCTACAGCATGTTGGCACGCCAGGCGGGCTATGCGTCGGCGGCAATCGTACGCGGAGTCGAAGGCGGTGTGATCGCTTCGCTCAACCAAACCTCGCGACTGGTTCGTTTCTGCAATTCTGGCGACGATGAAGCGGTGCGCCTTGATCCATTCGAGATTGGGCTCGAGTCAGCCGACCGGTCAGTACCGCTTCCGGACAATCTGCCGAGCGTAGATCTGAATGACGGCATTGGGCCCCGTGTTGATGCCGGAGCCGTAGCGCTGGCCGCAGCCGCAGCTGGCCAGAATGCCCTGCGCGGTCAACCCGGGCCGATGTATGACAGCCTAGTGTACGGCGGGGCTGTCGTTCTCTGGCAACTGGGTCAAGTCTCTACTCTGCAAGAGGGCGCGGCAGCCGTCAGACAGACACTGGATAGTGGTGAGGCCTTGCGCCGCCTGGAGGCTGCCCAACAATAGCTGGCCGGGCCAGGCGGTCC
>CAZVVN010000002.1:79973-109584 GCA_964630665.1 uncultured Acidiferrobacteraceae bacterium
TTCCGTGACCGCCACGCTCAAGAGTGCATTGAAGAGAACCGTCGATGCATATCACGATCCGCCAATTGCAGGTTTTCGAAGCCGTGGCACGACATGCGAGTTATACCCGAGCTGCGGAGGGGTTGCACCTGACCCAGCCGGCCGTGTCCATGCAGATCAAGCAGCTGGAAGGCTCTGTCGGTTTGCCGCTTTTTGAACAAATCGGTAAGCGTATCTTCCTGACTCAGGCTGGTGAGGCGATGCTGCGACATGCCCAAACCATCATCGGGCACCTGGCCGCCGCCAGAGAGGAGATGGATGATCTGAAAGGGGTGGATTCGGGACGCTTGAGAATTGCCGTTGCCTCGACTGTCAATTATTTTGCCACGCGTCTTCTGGCCAGGTTTGCACGCCAGCATCCGGGAGTGAAGATCACGCTGGATGTTACCAATCGCGAGACACTGCTGCAGAATCTGGAACACAATCTACCGGACGTGGTGTTGATGGGTGCGCCTCCTAAGGGTCTGGACCTTCAGGCAGACGCCTTTATGGACAATCCACTCATTATGATAGCGCCACCCGATCACCGCTTTGCAAAACGGCGGACGATCGCATTGGGAAATCTCGATACTGAGACTTTCGTGATTCGGGAGTCGGGATCGGGCACCCGAATTGCGATGGAACGCTTTTTCAACCTCAAAGCGTTTGAACCCTGCGCAACCATCGAGATGACCGATAATGAAGCGATAAAACAGAGCGTCGAAGCCGGTCTGGGTCTGGCGATTGTGTCAATCCACACGGTCGAGCTGGAGCTCGCAGCCAAGCGGTTGATTAAGCTGAATATCAAGGGGATGCCGATCAAGCGACGCTGGTATGTCGGGCACCGGCGGGGCAAGCGCCTGTCACCGACTGCCCAGGCCTTCAGGCAGTTTGTCATCGATGAAGGTGCGCGGCAGGCCGTCAGCTGAGATTGTCGCAGAGCTTGAGTGTTTCTCTAGCCGTTGGATTTTCTCAGGGCTGGCGGTGCGGCAGTACGCGAGTGACCTACACGGTCCTATTTTTTGCAGCAAAGCCCACCTACAATGTCATCATGAACACACTGAGAATCCGCTTGACGGCATCACAAAGCGGCCCCCGTGAAAAGCTGGGCTTAATGCGCCTTCATCAAAGGGTCGTTTTCCATGGCTGACAGAAGGCTTCAAGTTTTTACCACGGTCGCGCAGTTGTTGAGTTTTACCAAGGCTGCGGAGAGTCTGCATATGACGCAGCCGGCAGTGACGTTTCAGATCCGGCAGCTGGAAGAATATTTCAATACCCGTTTGTTCGATCGGACCCACAACCGGATCACGCTCACGACGGCTGGGAAATTGGTGAAGTCCTATGGCGACAGGATCATCTCCGAGTATCGTGAAATGGACAACGAGATTAGAAAACTGACCGGTGATGTACTCGGTCCTCTGGTTATCGGTGCCAGCACGACGATCGGTGAATACGTGATTCCCGGCGCGCTGGGTGAATATCAGGCCAGGTTCCCGCAGGTCACGGTGAGGCTTTACGTCGCCAACACCATGGGTGTGATCCACATGGTGGAGAACAACGAGATCGATATCGGTATTGTGGAGGGGCCGGTCAGCAACAAGAACCTGGTGACCGAGGTCTGCTGGACCGATGAACTGGTGCTGGTGACGCCGCCGGAGCACCCGCTTGCTGGCGACACTGCAGTTGAACCCCAGAAGATTATGGATTATCCGTTTATCAGCCGGGAGGAGGGTTCGGGTACGCGGGAGGTGATCGGTGATTATCTCCGGGATCACGAATTGGCGTTCTCGGCGTTCAATCTGGCCATGGAGTTCGGCAGCCCCGAGTCGATCAAGAGTGCCGTTGCAGCCGGGCTCGGAATCTCAGTGCTCTCTGTCGCGACCCTGGACAAGGAACTCAGCCTGAACCTGTTGGCCAAGACCAGCTTGAACCCTGCGCTGACCCGTCCGTTTTCCATTGTTTATCAGCGTCAGAAATTTCGTCTGCGCGCAATGGAGGAGTTCCTCCTGTTCATCCGAGAACATTGTGAAAGAATCAACTCCGATAGTTGATCCGGATCGCTGGTCGGAGTCTTCCGTCGGTGATCGAACGAAAGTACGGATCTGAAACGAGGTCGCCATCGGTGCAGGATAAAGCTGAGGCGAGGTTGCTCGAGGCTTTCCGGTCGATGAATCCTAGAGCGCGCCACAGCCTGGTGGATTTTGCCAGCTTTTTGGCGATCCGGGAGCCAGGGGGGGTCGAGGAGATAGCGCGCGATCCGATCCCGCTGCCTCGTCCTGAGAATGAATCAGTGATTGCAGCGATACGTCGACTGGCGAGAACTTATCCTATGCTGGACAAAGACAGCGTGTTTTCTACGGCCGCTTCACTGATGACCCAGCAGGTCATGGGTCAGCGGGAGCACGAAGAGATCATCGACGAGTTGGAGGAAGTCTTCCGATCCCGTTATGAGGAGTTGACGGGCAGCAAGTGACTGTTTCGTTCGAAATCGACCGGTGGAGCCCGACCCGGAGCCAGAATTAAAGACAGCCCGGGATTTTTCAGGATAGAGCCCGGCTGCACTTCAATCTATCTTTTGGGGCAATGCAGAAGCTTGATCATCCAGCCCCTGCATTGTTTACCGCCTCGGATCATGAAACAATCGTCGTTATCAGGCAGTAGCAGGAAAATCGCCGATCATGCGAGAGTCAGGACATCGGTCGATAGACAGTGATGGCTATCGACCCAATGTGGGTATCATCCTGTGTAATGGAGATGACCAGGTCCTGTGGGCCCGGCGCCGGCGACACGACGGCTGGCAGTTCCCGCAAGGTGGCGTCGAGAAGGGTGAATCGATCATCGATGCTGTTTACCGCGAGCTCTTCGAAGAGGTAGGGCTGTTGCCAACCCACGTCGAGGTCATCGGTTGCACTCAGCAATGGCTCCGATACGACGTGCCACGCAACTACCTCCGCTCAAGTGGCATTGCCTTTCGCGGTCAGAAGCAGATGTGGTACCTGTTGCGTATGCTGGCAGATGACACTGAGGTCTGTCTAGATCACAGCGAGCAACCTGAATTTGATGAGTGGCGGTGGGTCGATTACTGGCTGCCCCTCGAGCAGATCGTGCCGTTCAAGCGAACGGTCTACCGCCGGGCTCTGACCGAACTGGAGCCAATGCTTATACAGCTGGGTGCGAGTACCTGAAAGACCGTCTCCTCAAGAACCCTGAGACTGGCATTCAGTTTGGGCTGACCAGGATTATCGATGCGAGTCTGCCGCGGTTGAATTCGAAGTAGATACCTTGTTCTGGATAAGCAAGCGTGTTGGTCGGATCGCTGTTGTCACCAAGGCCTCGGTAGAGCAGCGCGACCTGGTGTAAAGGCATTCCGAAGTGGGCACCACGCAGCGTCCGGTAGGATGATGCGGGGCCGCCGACCACAGTAATCTTTTTGACTGTTTCGAGCCCTGAAACGATTATCTGGGTATCGCGTTCCGCCTGGTAGATCAACTGCTGCTGTGGGGCATTACTGTCCGCAAACTGGATGGCGCTCGGATTACCCCATCTGTCCAGAACCGTCGTGAGGCTGTCACCAATACGCACCTGTTCCAGACCGATGCCGGCATGCAGAAAGAAATCCTGCGCCAGGTATCTACCCAGAAGCCGGGCGGTTCCAGTGTTTCCACCGGCTTCTGCGGAGTTGATGCCAAGCAGATTAGCACTGCTGAGTGCAGCCAGGATTAACAATCGGTGAAATCCTCGTCTCATTGTGTCAGTATAGATCGGGATGATTGAAGTCGTGACGGTGGATATTACGACGCTGGATGTATCAGCGGTTGTCAACGCAGCGAATTCGACCCTCCTCGGTGGTGGCGGTGTAGACGGGGCGATTCACCGGGCTGCCGGCCCCAGATTGCGGGCCCACTGCCGGACGCTGGGCGGCTGTCCAGTCGGCCAGGCCCGGATGACTCCGGGGTTCGGACTGCGCGCGTCCTGGATCATTCACACCGTCGGGCCCGTCTGGCAGGGAGGCTCGCAAGGCGAAGCAGGCCTGTTGCAGGCCTGCTACAGGAACTCTTTTGAACTGGCAGTAGCCAAAGGCCTCGACTCGATCGCATTTCCCGGGATCAGCACTGGCGCTTACGGTTACCCGGTCGAACAAGCTGCACTTCTAGCCCTTGAAACGATGCAGTCGTACCGATCTAAGGTGCCCCGTATTCTGGCTTGTTGTTTCAGTGAGCGCGACGCCAGGGTCTACGGCAAGCTGTTGTCGGGTTCAACATTCTGAGCGCTACCTCCGTGATCGGGTCCTGTTCCACGAATTCTCTGCAGCAGTGCACTGGTAGAGCGCTCGTGGCGTATCGGTATCGAATGAGCTTGCCCGCCATATTTTTCAACCAGTTGGGCGCCCACGATTTGATCAGCGGGCCAGTCACCACCCTTTACCAGGTGGTCTGGCCGAACTTGGCGGATAAGTTCAATCGGAGTCGCCTCTTCAAAGCCCATCACCAGGTCGACGAAGCCCAGCGCAGCCAGTAATGCCATGCGGTCGTCGAGTGGGTTAATCGGCCGGTTTCCATCTTTGCCCAGTTGGGTGACAGAAGCATCACTGTTTACAGCCACGAAAAGTGTTCTACCGAATGCCGCTGCTTCTTCCAGGTAGGCGACATGACCGCGGTGCAGAATGTCGAAGCATCCATTGGTGAAAACCAGTGGTCTGGGCACTGCTCGAAGCCGTCGATGCAGTTGCTCGCCGGTCGACAGAATCTTATCGGTCGTGTTCAACGATAAGACGGCTGGCCAGCCGTAGCCTGCCGGTCTGCTATATGTACTCGAAGACCTTGATGACCCGAACGACACCCGGGACCGTCCGTACAATGTCGACCGCGGCTGCTGCTTCAGCTGTGGTGACCAACCCCATCAGGTAGACATTGGCCCGCTCGGTCACTATCTTGAATTTCGTGGCATCCAGTGTTCCAGACGCTGCTATCGCAGTTTTAACACGTGCTGTCAGCCAGCTGTCGTTAACCTGGCTGGTCATGTTGGTTCTGCCAGCCAATTCGATCCGATTGATCACCTGGCGGGTATGATTGTGTGATTTTGCGATATCCAGAATGGTGTCAATATTGCGTTGGCTGGGTACTTCCCCGGTCAGCAGAACGACACCGTTCCAGATCGTCACGCTGATGTTTTCGTCATCGATGTCCTTGCTCTTTGCGACCGCCCCGCGGATGTCCATCTCTGACTTGTTGTCATCCCAGTACGTTCGAGCTTCCCGCCGGTCGCGAACGACATCTATGGTCAGTACAGTAGCGGCAGTCACCAGAGCAATCCCGCAACCCCCGGCAGAGAGTACGGCGGTCACGAGCAGGGCGGGAATCAGAACAGACCCGGAGAATCGACGTAGTAGATCAGTCATAGCTGGAATTCGCCTGTTATGTGAAGGTCAATGAGGTCGCAGATCGAATGGATGATTATAGCGTGAGCCTCTTGGATCCGGGCGGTTGAATCAGATGGGATGCGCAACTCGATGTCGGTCTCACGGAGTAGTCCGGCGAGGGTACCGCCACCACGGCCGGTGAGTGCAACGACATCCAGCCCGATACCGGCAGCTGCTTTTACAGCTTCGAGAATGTTCGGTGAATTCCCCGAAGTGGTGATAGCAATCAACAGGTCACCGGGCCTACCCAGGGCATCGATCTGTCTTGAGAATATCTGGCCGAAGGCATAATCATTTGCGGTCGCTGTGATGGTTGCAGTATCTGCTGACAGCGCGATGGCGGCCAGGGGTGGTCGTTCTCGTTGGTAGCGGCATAATAGTTCCGCTGAAAAGTGCAGGGCGTCAGCAGCGGACCCACCGTTACCGCAGATCAGGATCTTTTCCTGCCGGTCATGCGCTGTGACCATCCGCTGGGCGGCTTGCAGAATCTTTGCCCCAATTGCCGCCGAAGTGTCGAGGGCCGTCGAAGCACTGTCTTCAAACTGCTGTCGGATTCGTTGTTCCAGATCCATGAACTATACCTGCGGTCTAGATTCTGTTTGGCAGCGTGCCAGACCAGTGGCTTTCCCTGGTATTTAACTGTAGCAGGCTAGTGACCTGTGCCATAGCCCCCTGCATCAGGCCCTGGCCGGACCACTGGTCGCACACGTCCTATCTCGGGCCGGCAAATGGATTAGAAGGCGTCACGGATCCAGTTAATTTCTTTTGCGCTCCGGTACCCAGTGATGGAAAAAACATCAAAGCGGCACGGGTTGTTTCTTGAATCTGGATGGTGCTGCAGGTAATGCTCAGCCACACGGCGAAGTTTCTGCTGTTTGTTCTTGTCGAGAGTTTCTTCCGGTCGCCCGAATGTGGTTCTGGTTCGTTGCCTGACTTCAATAAAAACCAGCATGCTTCCATCGCGCATGATCAGATCGATCTCACCGAGACGGATGTTGTAGTTGCGGCAAACCAGCTTCATACCCTGGCGTTGAAGATAGTCGCAGGCCGTGTCTTCAGACCAGTGGGGGTGATTTCCAGTTGACATCAGAAGCTCCGGAGACGTCGGTTCAGTCGTCGCTGGAGATGACAGGTCGAGGCAACAAAGTGACGTTACCATCATCGAATGTGGCCCAGCTGATGTCGCGCAGCACACGGCCGGATTGATCGATTCGGATCACCCCGGTAGCACCATGGTGGCTTTGATCCGGGTTGCCGCGCAATCGGGTAATCATGTAGACAAGAGAGTAAGCGTCGATCCCCAGTGCGAACAATCGATCAAGCGGTGTCTGGCGGTACGGTTCACGCTGCAAAGCGAAGGTATTGGAATTCGCGTAACGACCGGTATTCACCAGCATCCAGGGGATATCTCCGAAGATCACGGCTTGTAGGTCCAGGTCGGCGACAGGATCGGGCCTGCCGGAAAAAATACGGCTACTGGAATACACCGGCAAGTCATGAGCCTGGAGAAAGTCTATCTGTGGCTTCAAGAGTCTGGCCTGAGCGGGGTCTGCGAACATCAACAGAACATCGAGATCCTGGCGGCGGCGCGGGATAAAGCGGATTCTGGTCTCTCGGCCGATAGTGTCCTGCAGTGCGTTACCTCTGGCCAGACTGTGGTCGATATCTAAAAGTCGTTTAAGGGTTGTGGAGTGATCACTGGCCGATTCGAAGTAGGGGCTCTGGGCTACGATGGTGCCACCCATTTGTTTCCAGTGACGTGTCGCTGCATGGATCATGCGCCGTCCCCACACTGAGTCCGGGTAGAGTATTGCGGCACGGCGGAAACCGGCGCGGTAGGCACGCCGGACAACGGCGAACGCCTCATCTTCCGGTGACAGGGAAAACCCAAGAGCCTGATCTGCCGGGAGGCCTTCGGCTGCGCCCAGGACCAGAGTCGGAACAGGCAGAGTATCGAGCTCGGAAAGGGCGGCGATTGCGTTCTTCCCCAGAGGACCTATGACCATCTCCGCACCGTCGTCAATCGCTCGCTGGTAGTAGGCACGTACCAACTCGGTCCGGTCACCGAAATCGTAAACTCTGACCTTTGGTGCAGTGGGACTGGTGTCGATCTGCCGCATCGACAAAAAGCCATCCCTGATGGCTTTCGCAGCATCCGCGTAGACTGAAGACAGGGGCAACAGCAGCGCCAGTTGCGCCGGCGTTGGTTCGGCCGGGGTCTGATCCTCCAACAACTTCGCCAGGACATAACGGTTGGCCGGGTGATCGACATGGACTTGTTGCCACCTGTCAAGTGCCCTGGCCAGACCATAGGCGTTCCATCCATGCTCGATCATCAGCAAGGCGAGTTCCGCCCAGCCGGCTATCGTTGGCGTTGTGGTATCCCCGGCCAGATACACAAGCTCTGCAGCTGGCATCGATTTCAGGTGATGCAAGAACATTGGATAAGCTGAGTCCAGATCGTGTCGGATGACCAGTGTCTCGAGCTGTCGGGCAGACTCAAGCGCCCGGGCGACCTCCTCCAGCTGAAGGTAAGCTGCTGTCTCAAAGAAAAGGTGCTCAGCCTGCTGCGTTGGCTTCATGGTTTGATCTTTGTGCCGATCGAGTACTGCAAGGGCTGTGTGCGGGCGGCCAGACTGGAGGGCCACTCGACTCTGCAACAGGTCCAGGTCAACAACCTGGCTGTGATCCAGCTCATGTCGTTGGACCAACTCCAGTACGGAAGCAGCGATCTCGGTATGCCGGTGGTCTAGAAACCGTTGAGCAGAGGATAGCAATCGATTTTGCGCCTGAACACCACTGAGGGTCTGCGATTGCCAGAGAAGATCCCAACCGGTCTGATCAGAATCCAGTGCGGTTAGTACTGTGCTCGTCTGCTGTTCCAGAACCACGACCTGGCCCGATTCTGGAGCACCTGGCAGAGGGGTTCCAGACGAAATGCTGCCGGGCCCGGCGCAACCGCTGGTTGCAATCGTGACGGCGGCAGCCAGCAGAAACAGCTTGTGCCGATCATCGAAGGCTGCCAGGAACATCGATTCAGTATAGCGGATACACTTTGGCCAGCACTCAGGTGAGGGATAATACGGCTGCCCGGTGAATATGACTGCGGCGAGACAGAATCGACAGAAGTGAACAGGCCAGAGCTAGGAACGCTATACGTCGTCGCCACACCAATCGGGAACCTGGGCGATCTGACGACCCGTGCCGCTGAGATTCTGGGTTCGGTCGACCTAATTGCTGCCGAGGACACACGGCACACGAAAATCCTTCTCAATCACATTGGTGTTTCGACCCGACTGGTCTCACTGCACCAGTTCAATGAGCGAAAGCGTTGCGAGGCGATCATCGGCCGGCTTCAGCAAGGTGAAAATGTTGCTCTGGTCAGTGATGCGGGTACACCTTTGATCAGCGATCCGGGCAAGATTCTGGTTGCGGAGAGCCTCGCTCAGGATCTCCCCGTTCGAACCGTTCCAGGAGCAAGTGCCGTGACAGCTGCCCTTTCAGTTTGCGGCTTGCCAGTTGACCGGTTTGTATTCGAAGGGTTTCTGCCCGCAAAGCGGGCTGCCCGATGCGCGCGGTTACAGCGATTGGCCGATGAGCCCCGCAGCATGGTTTTCTTTGAATCACCACGGCGCCTGCTGGCGATGCTCAAGGACGTTCAGAGCGAAGTCGGCGGATCTAGGCGGATTTCAGTGCTGCGGGAGTTGACCAAGCGTTTTGAAAGCATGATTGACGGTACTGCGGATGAGGTGATTCCTCAGATCAGCAGAGATAGCAATCAGCTGCGTGGAGAAGTGGTAGTGATTTTAGAGGGCTGCAGGAACCCGGGCTCGGATACGATGATCAGACCGGATCAACTTCTACGAGTGCTTGCTGATTACCTGCCGCCAGCCGCCGCCGCGCAGGCTGCTGTTCGGCTCCTCGGTGGGCGAAAGAATGATTATTACAGCAAGCTCCTTGAGCTGGCTGCCCATGACGAGCAGCCTATCTGACTTGCCATATTCGTTCCCGGGTAATATGGTCTTACTGGGAGTCGGCCGGGCAGCCGCGGTTGCGTTTCTGCGAGCGTCCTCAAAGGACACCCTGCGGTGCGCAGCGGAGGAAAGTCCGGGCTCCATAGGGCAGGGTGCCAGATAACGTCTGGACGGTGTGAACCGATGGAAAGTGCCACAGAAAACATACCGCCCAACTGGTCCACCAGTGGGTAAGGGTGAAAAGGTGCGGTAAGAGCGCACCGCGTTGGTGGTAACACGAACGGCAGGGTAAACCCCACCCGGAGCAAGACCAAATAGGAATCCTATGGTGTGGCCCGCACTGGATTCGGGTAGGTTGCTTGAGTCGCGCGGTGACGCGCGTTCCAGATGAATGGTTGCCTTTGACAGAACCCGGCTTACAGGCCGGCTCCCATCTTTCTCAGCGGCAAGCCAATCGTAAAGGTTCGACTGATTCCGTTCTTTCTGAGCGGCCCGAGTCGTCCACGACTAAGCGCGCGTGGAGCGGCCAAGCGGGCCCACCGGTGAGATTTCCCCCTTCTCACCGGTCTATAGCCCTGTTGCTAGCGAAAACACCGCCGATAACCCTCTGTTTTTTTTGATTTACAGGGTTGACAGGCTTCAATTGAGGGGCCATAGTGTCGATTAGTGGGAAATTGTGGAGAAAACGGGAATAGTGAGAGTCGAATTATGTCGGAAAACAAGTGCAATTCGACCTCTTTTCGAGCCTCAAACGGGCGCCGAATAACGTTCAATTTCAAGCCGTGGATGGCGGCCTATCCATCCATCCTCATCCTCCTTTGGTGATTTCCCGGCCCCGCCAGGGGCCGGGAGTTCTTTCACCGAAGGGGTGGGGTGGTCGGTACGGGTCCGGGAGTTGACCGGTTTTCGGCTAAAAAAGGGTATAGCAAGGTATTGACTGACGATGTTCCGGGGCGCGAGCACTCTCAACATGGACCAGAAGGGTCGCTTTGCCGTGCCGGCGAAGTATCGCGAGGAACTGACTGAACGTTGTGCCGGACAGTTCATCCTGACTGTCAATGTGATCAACACCGGTGATCGCTGTCTGTGGCTCTATCCTCAGGACGAATGGGATGACGTCGAGAGAAAAGTCGTTCAGTTACCCAGTTTTGACGCAAGGGCCCAGGCGTTGAAACGCCTGTTGATCGGATACGCCACCGATTGTGATCTTTCCAGTGCCGGGCGGGTGCGCGTGTCGGCGCCGTTGCGTGAATTTGCAGGTCTTGAGAAGCGGATCGTTCTTATCGGGCAGGGCAACAAATTTGAGATATGGGATGAAGCTGTCTGGCAAATGAAATTACCCGACTGGTTGTCGCAGCCTGAGGACCGGCAGCTTTCAATTGAACTCGAGTCGCTCTCTCTGTAGGTGACTGAACGGCTCATGTCAGCCAGCGGACACGTGCCGGTGATGACGAGAGAAGTCGTGCAGGCGCTTAATGTCCGAACTGACGGTACTTACGTCGATGCGACCTTTGGTCGGGGTGGTCACACCAGAGCCATCCTGAGCCGGCTGGGTCCCAGCGGCCGTGTCCTTGCCATTGACCGGGATCCTGATGCCTGTCAGTACGCTATGGAGTATTGTTCCACTGAAAGCCGGCTCACGTTCGTACAGGCACCATTTTCGAATCTGTTCGAGATTGTTCAATCCCGTGGGCTCTTGCGGAGAGTGACCGGTGTTGTCCTCGATCTCGGAGTTTCTTCTCCTCAGTTGGATGAGAATGAGCGTGGTTTCAGTTTCATGGGCGATGGGCCGCTGGACATGCGAATGGACCCGTCGCAGGGTCAGTCAGCAGCACAGTGGCTGAAGGACGTCAAGGAAGCCGAACTCTATCGGGTCCTGCGCGATCTTGGTGAAGAGCGCTTCGCCCGGCGGGTCGCGCGGGCCGTGATCGAGGCACGAAGTATCCGGCCACTGACTCGCACATCTGAACTGGCACAACTGGTCTCCCGTACAGTACCGGGTAGAGAACCCGGCAAGCATCCTGCGACCCGCACCTTCCAGGCTCTGCGGATGAAGGTCAACGGGGAGCAGGAACAGTTGCAGTCCGTGTTACCTCAGGCGTTGGACATCCTAGAACCCCGAGGCCGACTGGTGGTGATCAGCTTTCATTCGCTGGAAGACCACATTGTCAAGCACTTCATGCAGCGGGCCGCCAAAGGCGATTACTACCCACCGGAACTGCCAGTCACCCATGACCAGATCGTTCCAGAGCTGAAAGTCGTGTCCAGGCCCGTGCGCCCCGGCGCCGAGGAGGTCCAGCGCAATACGCGGGCCCGGAGTGCCGTTTTGAGGACGGCAGAGAAGATCAGCGGAGCGAGCCCGTGAGAATAATCATCATTGCGGTTCTTGCGGTGACCTGCAGTGCCTTTGCTGTAGTTCTGGTTCGTTATGAAAATCGCCAGGTGTATCTTGATGTCCGAGAAGCTGAAGTCCAACGAGACCGACTCAATGAGGAATGGGGAAAATTGCAGCTTGAATCGGCTACCTGGTCGCTGCACAGTCTGGTTGCAATGGAGGCCCGACGGGAGCTGGAGATGGTTCCTCCTGCCCCGAGTGACATTGTGGTCGTGAGACTGGAGGCCTCCCGTTGACAGGTGCAGCAACACCTAAATTGAAGTTCTATCCTGGCCGCCACTGGTTTGTTTTCGGCTTGATGGCAGTGAGCCTGGCGCTTCTTCTGGTACGCGCGTTCCAGGTACAGATTCTCGAGAGCGGCAAGCTGCAGCGCCAAGGCGAGATCAGGCAACTGAGAACCTACCCGGTCAAGCCTGTCAGGGGTGTGATTGAGGATCGCCAGGGGGAGATCCTGGCAGTGAGTACGCCACTGGATGCTATCACTGCAGATCCCGGGGAGTTGCGCAAGGTCCAAGAGGACTGGCCGCGGCTTGCCAATGCATTAAAGATGTCAGTCAGCCAGATCAGCAGTCGCCTGGATCGATATGCCGAAAAGAAATTTGTTTACCTGCGCCGGCATTTACCACCCCTGGAAGCCGATCAGATCGAGCAGCTCGGTGTTCGTGGGGTCGCGTCCCAGCGGGAATACGGTCGCTACTACCCGGCTGGCGCGATTACAGGGCACATCGTCGGATTCACCGATGTCGATGACCAGGGACAGGAAGGCGTCGAACGGGCATTTGACAGTCACCTGTCCGGTGTTGAAGGCTATAAACGGGTGCTTATTGATGCTCGGCATCGTGTTGTTGGCGACGTCGAAAGCATTCGCCAGGTTCATCATGGCCGTCAGCTGCGTTTGAGTCTGGACCTTCGAATTCAGGCTGCAGCTCGCAGGCACTTGCGAGCTGCAGTGCAGGCAAACCAGGCGGCTGGGGGCTCTGCCGTTATGCTTGATTCACGGACCGGAGAGGTGCTGGCAATGGTGAATCTGCCAGATTTCAATCCAAACGATCGTGGCGACCTCAGCGGCGAACGGTTTCGTAACCGTGCTGTGACCGACCTCTTCGAGCCTGGCTCGACAGTCAAACCTTTCACCCTGTCAATGGCCCTTGCGAAAGGAGTATTCAGCCCCGACAGTAAAGTGATGACCAGCCCCGGTGTTCACTATGTCGGGGGTAAACCGATCCGGGATATACGTGACTATGGCGAGCTGAGCGTTGCAGAACTCTTGATCAGATCAAGCAATGTTGGGACCGCAAAAGTGGCGATGGAACTAGCGCCGGAAGAGTTATACAACACATTGAACGCGGTCGGGTTTGGCCGACTAACCGGGGTAGAGCTGCCGGGTGAACAGTCGGGCAGGTTGCTGAAAAGAGAACGCTGGCGGCCAGTGGATCACGCCTGGTTGTCTTTCGGTTACGGCCTCTCGTCGACCTCGCTACAACTGGCCCGGGCGTACAGTGTTCTCGCCAATGGGGGCCTGCTGGTGCCGGTGACGATCCGTATGCGAAACAGAACCGAAACAGGGACCCGTGTTCTGCCAGCAGACGTGGTTCGTGAGATCAATGCCATCCTTGAGCGGGTGGTGACTGAAGGTACCGCCAAACGCGCAGCGGTGCCGCATTACCGTGTCGCCGGAAAGACAGGAACTGTTCACAAGATCAACCCCGATGGTGGATACCAGAAGGACAGTTACCAGTCACTGTTTGCCGGTTTCGCCCCGGTCTCCGATCCTCGATTGGTGCTGGTCGTGATGATTGATGATCCAAAAGGTGATCGGTACTATGGCGGAGAAGTTGCGGCCCCTGCCTTCAGCGGCATCATGGCGGATGCACTTAGGCTGCATGCCGTGGTGCCGGATGCGCCTGCAAAACTTGCTCAGGACGCCGCTCGCCTCGGCGTTTCGGACTCAGACGCATGACCATGCCGAAATTGAGTTCGGTGCGGGTACTGGGACAGCTACTCGAGGGTGTGACAGAGGCTATCAACGCTGAAGATCTAGAGGTCTCTTCCCTGACGCTTGACAGCCGTTCAGTGTTACCCGGCGGGGTCTTTGTCGGACTACCGGGATCTCGACAAGACGGTCGCAGTTTCATTGAAGAGGCGGTTCAGGCCGGCGCTTCAGCTGTGTTGTATGAATCCCGGGACTGGTCCGTACAGGACTATGGTGTGCCGTGCTTCCCAGTCGAAGATCTGCGTCAGCACATCGGGCGTATTGCCAGTCGCTTCTATGGATTTCCGTCCCGCCCACTTTGTGTCATCGGTTTTACCGGCACCAACGGCAAGACGACCTGTGCTGGGTTGCTGGCCCAGGCGCTGAAGTACCTTGGCCGGCGCAGCGCCTTCATCGGGACGGTCGGAGTCGGTTTGATCGATGACCTTCAGCCGCAGCCGTTGACTACTCCGGATGTCGTCAGCCTTCATGCACATCTTGCACAGTTGCTTGAACAAGGTGCTGATAGCGTTTGCGTCGAAGTATCTTCTCATGCACTTGATCAGGGCAGGGTCGATGCGATTGAATTTGACACGGCAGTTTTCACGAATCTCAGCCGCGACCATCTCGACTATCACGCCAGCATCGATGAGTACGCAGCCGCTAAGCTTCTGCTGTTCCGGAGTGGTGGCCTGCGCACAGCTGTGATCAATTCGGATGATCCATGGGGGGCTGAGTTTGCGCTGGCGGGCCTGTCTGCCAAGGTCTGGACCTACGGAAACGACGGCAGCGCGGATGTCTATCCGCTGAAAGTGACAGCGTTGCCTGACGGATATCGTCTACAACTCGCATCACCTTCAGGCGTTGTGAGTTTCCGGACTGCGCTACTCGGCCAGTTCAACGTCGTCAATTCGATCGCAGTGGTGAGCACCCTGCTGGCGCTCGAATACTCCGCCGAAGAGATCGAGCCAGTAATGCCCCGGTTACGGCCCGTGCGTGGGCGGATGGAACTGGTAGAGCACCGAAAAGAGGGACCAAAAATGATCGTCGATTTTGCCCACACTCCAGCAGCACTCGAGCAGGCGCTGACCGCATCGCGAGGCCATGCATCAGGTGAGTTGTGGTGTCTATTTGGTTGCGGCGGCGATCGCGATCGTGGAAAGCGGCCTTTGATGGGGGCTGTGGCAGAGCGTTTGGCCGATCATGTCGTGCTGACCAGCGACAATTCCCGTAGTGAGGCGCCTTTGCAGATTCTTAATCAAATCCAGTCCGGTATGGCTGCAGGTCCAAGGGCGGTGGTCGTTGACCGGATGGAGGCAATTCGCTTTGCCCTCAATAATGCCGGAGAGAACGATCTTGTTCTCATTGCCGGGAAGGGCCACGAGACAGAGCAGGTGACCGGTTCAGTCGCTGAGCCGTTCAGTGACCAGGACACAATCAGGCAACTTCTGGAGGAACACGTGTGATGAATCTACTGACTGCTGCCTCAGCCGTTGACGGCCGAATTATCGGTGACGATGTCAACTTCGACGCCGTCGCAACGGATAGTCGCCAACTCAGTGGGGGTGAACTGTTCGTTGCACTGAAAGGGGACAATTACGATGGACACGATTTTGCACTACAGGCTAAGGGTTGCGGTGCTGTTGCAGCCATGACGAGTCATGAACTTGCACTCGACATGCCAACACTGGTTGTCAGTGATACAACCGAGTCGTTGGGAAAGCTGGCTGCCCACTGGCGACGCCAATTTGACCTGCCAGTTGTTGCTGTCACGGGCAGTAACGGAAAGACGACCGTGCGGGAAATGATCACTTTGATTCTCCAGCAAGCCGGGCCAGTTCTTGCTCCTGAAAAAAACTTCAATAATCAGATTGGCATGCCAGTGACCTTGTTGCGGCTGCGGGCCGAGCACAGTTTCGCGGTCTTGGAACTTGGTATGAACCAGGCGGGAGAGATCGATTACCTCACCCGCATAGCACGGCCCAGTGTTGCAGTGATTACCAATGCAGCTTCAGCACATCTTGAAGGGCTACGTGACCTTACCGGGGTTGCCCGTGCCAAAGCGGAAATTCTGGGTGGATTGCAACGCAGCGGGGTAGTGATGATCAATGCGGACGACCGTTTCGCAGCTTACTGGTTGGCTCGGGCCCGTCACTTCCGAAGCGTCACTTTTGGCCTCGATAGTCATGCCGACGTGATGGGAGACGTGACTTCCGTTGATGGGAAGATGCTTGTCGAAGTTACGCTGCCGGACGACAGGGTGGAAATCATGCTTGGTCTGTTGGGGCGGCACAACGCTCGAAACGCACTGGCAGCGGCAGCAGCAGCCTGGTCTATGGGCTGCACTACCGAGCAGATCCGTACCGGGCTGGAGAAAATGAAGCCAGTCCATCGAAGGCTGGAACAGATACCCGCACCATTCGGTGCCCGACTGATCGACGACACATACAACGCGAACCCGGCTTCTGTGCAGGCTGCCATCAGTGTGCTGGCTGCCCGTTCTGGTTCAAGGATGCTGGTGCTCGGCGACATGGCCGAACTCGGTAAGGATGCTCGAAACTTCCACCAGACTGCGGGCCGGCATGCCCGAGAGGCGGGCATCGAACACTTGCTCACAACCGGTGACCTTGCCCGCTGTGCTGCTGAGGAATTCGGGTCTACGGCCTGTCATTTCGAAGAGCAGGAGTGTCTTATCGCTGCACTGCGCGAACTTCTCGCTCCAGAGTTGACGGTCCTGGTCAAGGGTTCGCTCAGTTCGCACATGGAGAATGTTGTGGATGCGTTGACGCAACCAACAGCAGCGTAAGCTCTCATGTTGAAAGCATTTTTCGAGCTCCTTTCTATCGATTACAGCGGCTTCAACGTCTTTCGCTACCTGACGTTTCGGGCCATCTGTGGCATTTTGACGGCGTTGGTGATGAGTTTCGTAATTGGGCCGGTTGTTATCCGCAAACTGAATGAACTCAGGATCAGTGAAACCATTCGCGAGGACGGCCCTTCGAGCCATCTGCCCAAATCCGGCACACCGACCATGGGGGGTGTGTTGATCTTGGTGGCCACGACCATTGCGACGTTACTGTGGTCCGATCTTGGAAATCGTTTCGTCTGGATCACCCTGCTGACCTGTATAGGCTTTGGTCTGATCGGGTGGGTGGATGATCGCGGCAAACTAATCGGCGATAACGGCCGCGGGATGAGCAAACGCAGAAAATTTGTCTGGCAGAGCATCGTGGGAGTAGCGGCGGCCTGCTGTCTTTACTACTCCGCCCAGAGCCCAGTCGAGAGCCAGTTGATTGTGCCATTGTTCAAGGAGGTGGCGGTAGACCTGGGGATCGGTTACCTGCTGCTGGCGTGGTTCGTAATTGTCGGCAGCAGCAATGCGGTGAACCTGACCGATGGGCTGGATGGTTTAGCGATACTGCCAAGCGTATTGGTGGCCGGGGGGCTGGGGATATTTGCCTATCTTACTGGGCACTTCGTTTTTTCGGGGTACCTCGGGATTCCCTACATCGCTGGTGCTGGCGAATTACTTGTTTTTTGCTCAGCATTGATGGGTGCGGGACTCGGGTTTTTGTGGTTCAACACTTATCCCGCGCAAGTATTTATGGGTGACATCGGCGCTCTGGCACTGGGAGCTGCACTCGGTACCGTTGCCGTAGTGGTCCGCCAAGAACTTGTCCTCGCGATCATGGGTGGGATCTTTGTCGTGGAGACCGCCTCAGTGGTGCTCCAGGTGGTGTCTTTTCGTCTCACGGGACGAAGGATCTTCAGGATGGCGCCATTGCATCATCACTATGAACTCAAAGGCTGGGAAGAGCCGAAGATCATCGTGCGCTTCTGGATCATCAGCCTGATTCTGGTTCTGATCGGGCTGGCGACATTGAAGGTCCGGTAAGCGTGGTTGCGGAACCGGCTATGAACGCTATCCCTGCACCATTTCACTGGCACAGGGCCCTCGTGCTGGGCCTGGGTCAGACTGGCTACTCGTGTGTGCAGTACCTGGACGCACAGGGTGTCTCGGTCACTGTCATGGACAGCCGGGAAAAGCCGCCTTATCTCGAACACCTCTCCCGGGCGTTTCCCCACATTGAACTCCATGCTGGGTCATTCGATGGAGAAATTGCTGCGCAGACTGAAGTTCTGGTGATGAGTCCCGGGGTGTCCCTGCGCGAACCCGCCCTGCGGGAGGCAATCGACTCTGGAGTTGAAGTCATCGGTGATATCGAGTTGTTTGCCCGGACCTGTAAATCGCCGGTCATTGCCGTGACCGGGTCAAACGGTAAAAGCACGGTAACAACACTTGTCAGCAGATTGCTGGAAGCGGCAGGGTTGACGGTTCTGACTGGAGGGAATATTGGTCGACCCGCCCTGGATTTGCTCAGTGAGCCGCCGCCGGATTATTACGTCCTTGAACTTTCCAGTTTCCAGCTTGAGACCACCGTGAGCCTGACTGCAGCGGTCGCAGCAATTCTGAATATCTCGCCGGATCACATGGATCGCTACGAAGATCTCACCGAATACACTGCTGCCAAGGCCCGAATCGCCAGGGGTGCAAGAGTACTTGTGACCGAGCGCAAAGAGGCTGGGGTTGTGCTGGACCGAGACACGATTGAGAGCGTCCAGAGTCAGGTCACCTTCGGACTGGACCTCCCGGAAACCACAACTGATTATGGTGTGCTTTCCCAGGGAGAAAGTGAATGGCTTGTTCGTGGAAGTAAACAGCTGCTTTTGGCGTCGGAACTGTCGGTCCCGGGCCGACATAACGTAGCGAACGCGCTCGCGGCGCTGGCCATAGCCGAATCCGTCAGTGGGCCAACACAAGCTCCTGGGCTGGAGGTCGTCCGGACCTTCAAGGGTCTGCGGCACCGCTGCGAAGTGATTCTCGAGCGCAATGGTGTGTTGTGGGTCAATGATTCAAAGGGAACCAATCCCGCAGCGACAGTCGCCGCCCTCCAGGGTATGGGTCGGCCGGTGGTCCTGATAGCTGGCGGGCAATCCAAAGGAGCTGACTTCTCAATCCTGGCCCGAGCCGTGAGGCGATACACCCGGCAGGTAGTTTTGATCGGTGAGGATCGCACCAGAATTGCTGACAGCCTGGGTCAGAGCGTACCGATGACACTGGCGGACAGCCTTCAGGATGCTGTCTCTCTCGCAGCCACCTGGGCACAGGCTGGTGATGTTGTGCTGTTTTCCCCGGCTTGTGCCAGCTTCGATATGTTTGAGGATTACGCAGACCGTGGCGAGAAGTTCTGCCTGATGGTGACGGAGAGGTTACAGTGAGCGTAGGCGACTCCCTCGCTCGGGCCCTCGTTGATTACCCGGCAGGTATGGACAGAGCGCTGGTTATGTCTGTACTGAGTCTTCTCGGCTTCAGTGCAGTGATGGTCTTCTCAGCCACACTTGGCACCCATGACTCCGGATCGAGTGTGGTGCCGCTGGTGAAACATCTGTTCAGCATTGGACTTGGCCTCTCAGTTGCACTGGTGGTGTCGCTGGTCGATGTTCGCGTGTGGCAGAAACTCAGCCGCATCCTGATGCCTTTGGGAATGCTGTTGCTGCTGTTGTTGCTGGTGCCTGGTATCGGAAGGGAAGTCAATGGCAGTACACGATGGTTTTCAGTCGGCCCGTTGCAGTTTCAACCATCGGAAGTAGTCAAGGTGTTCGCGGTCCTTTATCTGGCCAATCATTGTGCGAACAGGTCAGGGGAACTCGATCTGTTCAAGGCAAGGATCATCGAGCCGCTGTTCATTTTTGCCGGTGTGGCGACGCTTCTGCTCCTGGAGCCTGACTACGGCTGTACGGCGGTCATCCTCATAACGGTCCTGGGTATGCTGTTTCTTGCCGGAACAAGGCTGGTGTATATCGGTGGTGCCGTGCTTACCGGGTTGTTGGTGCTTGGTGTCCTGATTTTCGTCTCTCCTTATCGTCTCCAGCGTGTCGTTAGTTTTCTGGATCCATGGGCAGATCCCTATGGCTCGGGTTACCAGCTGGTCCAGGCTCTGATCGCGCTGGGCAGTGGTGAATGGTTTGGCGTTGGCCTCGGTGCCAGCGTGCAGAAATTATTTTATCTGCCGGAAGCGAGTAACGATTTTCTGGTTGCGGTAATCGGTGAGGAGCTGGGCCTCGTTGGAATAACGGTTCTGATGGCGCTCTACGCGGTTATTCTGTGGCGTGCGTTTCGAATCGCAGATCGTGTCGGCCGTGCTGGCGCAATCTTCGAGGCACGCGCGGCCCAGGGCATTGGTTTGTTGTTGGCTGTGCAGGTCATCGTGAACTTCGCCGTCAACCTGGGTGTAGTGCCGACCAAAGGACTGGCCCTGCCGATGATGAGTTATGGCGGTAGCAGTATGCTGGCCTGCTGCGTAGCTATAGGGGTATTACTGTCCATAGACCGCAGTGCCGCACGCGAGGCAGTTGAGCGTTGAAGACTGTGATGGTCATGGCCGGTGGAACTGGTGGGCACGTCTACCCAGCCCTGGCGGTGGCGAAATCGCTCCTTCGCTACGACATCAATGTAGTGTGGCTGGGCACCCGCACCGGACTCGAGGCACGAGTGGTTCCTGCCGCCGGCATAGAAGTGGAGTGGATCGACGTCAAGGGCGTTAGGGGAAGTAGATGGGTCCGAAAACTGTGGCTACCTGTGATGCTGGGGCGGGCCCTTTTTCAGGCCCATGCAGCCATCAGGCGGCACCGACCGGTGGCTCTGCTTGGTATGGGTGGATTCGTCGCAGGACCCGGCGGACTGGTCGCCTGGTTCATGCGCCTGCCACTGCTGATTCACGAAGCGAATACTCGGGTCGGCCTTACGAACCGGGTTCTGGCGCCTCTGGCGAAATCGGTGATGTGTGGTTTTCCGGCGACTGTCGGACTCGGTGGCCGGGTTGAATGGACCGGTAATCCTGTTCGTGAAGAGTTTCTCGTGTTTCCCCCTCCGGCAGACCATTATGGTCAGCACGCTGATGGGGTCCTGCGCGTGCTGGTTATCGGCGGTAGCCAGGGTGCGAGAGTCCTGAATCAGGTGCTGCCTCTGGCGATGGCCCAGTTGAGACCCGAGCAACGGCCGAAACTGGTTCACCAGTGTGGGCGTGGCCGATCTGCTCCACTGGAGCGGCACTACCAGCAACTGAAAATGGATGCGGAGGTGCCGGAGTTCATTGATGACATGGCTGCCGTGTACCGGCAGGCAGACCTCGTGATCTGCCGGGCCGGGGCGATGACGGTCGCTGAGATCTGTGCCGCCGGTCTTGCTGCACTGCTGGTACCGTATCCTTATGCCGCTGGTGATCACCAGAGAACCAATGCGGATTACCTGGCGTCCCGGGGCGCCGCCATCGCGCTTGATGAGTCGGATCTTTCCGCTCAGCACCTCGCCCAGACCGTGAGTGAATTACAGAACGACCGGGGGCGACTGCTGTCAATTGGTGAAAATGCCCGGGCGCTTGCCCGTCTCGATGCCGCACAAAGGGTGACGGCGCAGTGCCTGGAGGTCATTGGTGCGTGAATTCGTCCAACAGATACACTTTGTCGGGATCGGAGGTGTGGGCATGAGCGGTATTGCATCGGTCCTGCTGGACCAGGGATACCGCGTTACCGGCTCTGACCTTGTGGTTGGCTCTCTTACCCGGCGGTTGGCAGAACGCGGTGCGGTAATTGATGTCGGTCATGATGCTCGACATATTGTCGGTGCAGACGTTGTTGTAACCTCCACGGCAGTCTCAACCGAGAACGTCGAGGTTACGGCGGCGAGAAATGCCGGCATACCGGTGATTCCACGGGCAGAGATGCTCGGCGAACTAATGCGGTTTCGCAGGGGCATCGCCGTTGCGGGCACCCACGGCAAGACCACCACCACCAGCCTCATTGCAAGTATTCTGGCCACAGACGGGCTCGATCCGACCTTTCTGGTCGGCGGCCTGGTCAACAGTGTCCGGGGGTATGCTCAGCTGGGGACCGGGCAGTGGCTGATTGCTGAAGCAGATGAGAGTGATGCCTCCTTTTTGTGTCTGCAGCCCTACCTGGCTGTAGTGACGAATATTGACGCCGATCACCTGGAGAATTTTGCAGGGGATTTCGAAAAGCTCGTTGATGTTTTTGTCGAGTTTCTCCAGCGCCTACCGTTCTACGGCCTGGCAATTCTGTGTGTCGATGATCCAGTGATTCGAAGGCTCCGGCCTCGGTTGAATAAGCCGGTAATCACTTATGGAACAGTTGCTGGTGCCGAATATCGTGCCACGGATATTGTCCAGAAGGGTCCACGTATGGCCTTCAATGCGCATCTGCCCGGTGGCCACACACTGGCGGTTGATCTGGCACTGGCGGGTCAACACAATGTCTTGAATGCCCTGGCTGCGATCGCGATTGCCGACAAGGTAGGGGTTGGCCACCAGCCAATCAGGGATGGTTTGTCGGGCTTCGAGGGTATTGGCCGTCGCTTTGAGATCCTGGGAGAGGTTGCGGTCCAAGGCGGGTCCGCTGTACTCGTCGACGATTACGCACATCATCCACGAGAGATCCAAGCCACACTGCAGGCAGCTCGGGGATGCTGGCCTGACCGGCGCCGGGTAGTGGTGTTTCAGCCGCATCGATACACCAGAACGCGGGATCTTTTTGAACAGTTTGCTGATTTGTTGGCAGCTGAAGCCTGCCTGATTATCGCTGAGGTGTACGCGGCAGGTGAGGCGCCGATCGACGGGGCTGACGGCAGGTCATTGTGTGAGGCGATTCGCAGTCGCGGGGGCAGGAATCCTGTCTTTATGGAGGATGTTCGGGAACTTGCGGTCCGGCTCGATGGGGTCTTGCAACCGGGTGACGTCGTATTGACGCTGGGCGCAGGTGATATCGGCCGCGTGGTGCGCGAATGCCTGACATTCCATCGATCCATGACCGAGGGTGCCCAAGGGTGACACCGGAAGCGATCATGCGATTACCCACCATCTTCCCCGGCGTTCGAGGGGAAATCCGTCAGGACGAGCCCATGGCGCAACATACCAGCTGGCGTGTCGGAGGTACTGCCGGTTACTACTTCAAGCCGCAGGATCGCGAGGACTTGTCACTTTTTCTCAGAGTTTTACCCCGTGAAACACCGCTGCTCTGGGTTGGTCATGGTAGCAATCTTCTGATTAGGGACGGAGGTTTTCCAGGCGCGGTGGTGTGCTGTCATGGCCGCCTCTCGAGACTGGAGAAAGTGGCCGGAAACAGTCTGTACATCGAGGCCGGTGTCTCTTGTGCAAAGGTCGCCCGTTTCAGTATCCGGGCCGGGCTACGAGGGGCAGAATTTCTGGCGGGTATTCCTGGAACGATCGGTGGTGCCCTGGCGATGAACGCCGGTGCTTTTGGTGGTGAGATCTGGGATATCGTCAGTAGTGTCGAGCTGATCGATCGTGACGGACAGGTCCATAGCCGTAACGCAACGCACTTCGAGCCAGGCTATCGTGCTGTTGATCTGCCTGTCGGGCACTGGTTTCTCAGCGCGACGCTTGGGCTTGCGACAGGGAACGCAGAATACGGCCGCGGTCGTATCCGCTCTCTACTGGTCGAACGGGCTGACAGACAACCGGTTCGAGCTGCGAGTGCCGGTTCGGTCTTTCGCAACCCGGCTGGCGATTACGCAGCCCGGTTGATTGATGAGGCTGGTCTTAAAGGGTTGCGCCAGGGTGACGCTGAGGTTTCCTGTCAGCACGCCAATTTCATTGTCAACTGTGGCCACGCAAGTGCCAGTGACATTGAGGCGCTGATCGGCCAAGTACAGACTCGGGTAAAGGAGCAATTTGGCGTCCTGCTGGAACCAGAAGTCAGGATCGTGGGAAAACGATCGTGAAGCGCAGACAGGACACTGTTCAGATCCCATCACCGTTACCGGGTCAGGTCAGCGGGCCGGCTCCTGACCCCGGTTCTATCCTGCGGGTGCTGCGAAGTCCGGCCGGGATGCTCGCACTGATCCTGTTGCTGGTTATCACAGGTGTGATACTGGCTGACGAGATTCTACGTCCCGGTCGTTTCACTATCGAACGGGTGACAATCAGCAAGCCGCTCAAACGAGTCGATGGGCCGACAATAGAACGCACGGTCTGGCAGAACCTGGAGGGCAATTATTTCACTGTCGACCTGTCCAAGATCGAAAACCACCTGGCACGCCTCCCTGGTGTTTACCGAGCAGCGGTTCGAAGAGTCTGGCCGGACAGCCTGGCCGTATCGATTACGGAATCCGATGTGATCGCCAGATGGCACTCTTTGGCTGACCAGGCGGTCGTTAAGTCTGAATTCGTAAATCTGCCACCCGGTACTGGGCTCTCGTTGCAACCACTTCTGACCAGTAGCATTGCCGATCGCCGCAAAGTGATTGAGACCTGCCTTGCACTGACCAGGATTCTCGGTCCGGTTGGCCTCGAGCCATCGGCTGTGTCAATGAACTCTTCAGGGGGCTTCAGGCTCGTTGTAGCGTCTGAAACGGATCAAGCTTCTAGAGGGGTTGAAATCGTCATTGGTCGCGAGGAACCACTGAAGAAAGTCGGCCGCTTTGCAGCGGCGTTCGATCTCGTTCTACGGGATCGATTGTCGGACATGGAACGGGTAGACCTGCGCTACGCGAGCGGCTTCGCAGTGCAATGGAAAGGCATAGCTGATTCATCGATGCAGTTGGCGGATAGCAGACCATACGGGAACTGAAGGCAACCCTGATGGCGAAAAAACACGAAGAAAAAATCATTGTCGGGTTGGATATTGGCACCTCAAAGGTGATGGCCGTGGTTGGAAATATCGACAATGACGGTGAGTTGGAGATCATCGGGATCGGTCAGCACATCTCCCGGGGCCTCCGCAAAGGAGTGGTTGCCGACATCGACTCTACCGTGCATTCCATCCAATGTGCAGTAGAGGAGGCCGAACTTACCGCTGACTGTCAGATCAACTCAGTATTCGCCGGGATTGCCGGTTCTCACATCAGATCCATGAATTCCCATGGTGTAGTCGCAATACGGGACAGGGAAGTCGGCCACGATGACGTGGAGCGTGTCATCGAGGCCGCCCGGGCACAGTCAATTCCTGACGACCAGCGGGTTCTCCATATCCTGCCGCAGGACTTTATCATTGACGGGCAGGAAGGCGTGCGTGAACCGATCGCCATGAGCGGTGTGCGACTGGAAGCAAAAGTACACATCGTAACCGCAGCGCTCAGTGCAGCGCAGAATATTGACAAGTGCGTACGCCGCTGCGGCCTGGCTGTCGACGATCTGATTCTCGAACAACTCGCATCGAGTTACGCAGTTCTAGACGATGACGAGAAGGACCTGGGTGTCTGCCTGGTTGATATCGGTGGTGGTACCACAGATATTGCGATCTTCACTGAGGGCGCAATCCGTCACACAGCAGTCCTGCCGGTTGCCGGAGATCAGGTAACCAATGACATTGCGGTTGCGCTGCGAACACCAACTCAGGCAGCCGAAGAGCTCAAGAAGAAATTCGGCTATGCATTGGTCGGCATGGCTCCGGAGGGCGAGTCGATTGACGCCCCGAGCGTAGGTGACCGAGCGCCGAGGAAGCTCGCACTGTCCAGTCTTGTAGATGTTGTTGAACCCCGCATCGAAGAGTTGTTCCTGCTGGTACAGGCGGAACTGAGACGCAGCGGATATGCGGAGCTTCTCGGTGCGGGTATCGTTCTCACTGGGGGCAGCTCCAAGATGGAGGGTATGGAAGAACTGGGCGAAGAAGTGTTCCAACTGCCCGTTCGATTGGGCACCCCACAGTATGCTGGCCCGCTGAGCGAGGTGGTGCGCAACCCGATCTGCTCAACTGGTATGGGGCTGCTCATTTTTGGGCATCAACACCGAAGCGAATCTGCCGGTCCGAAGAAACGACCGGTGTGGCCCGAAAACCAGCTGCAGCGGCTGAACACCTGGTTTAGACATCACTTCACCGAGGAATGAACAGCGTCAGCCTCAAAAGCACACACGGTAGGCAGCCTGTCATGGTGCCTATCTCGGATTACTACAGTGAATATTTTCTTTTTAACCTGGCAATAGGAGCTCAATCATGTTCGAACTGATGGAAACTTCCGGTCAACAGGCTGTGATCAAGGTACTTGGTATTGGCGGTGGGGGTGGTAATGCTGTTGACCACATGCTGTCCGCCAATCTCGAGGGCGTTGAGTTCATCAACGCGAACACAGATTCCCAGGCCCTGCGGCGATCCGGCGTGTCCAAGATTCTACAGTTGGGCGAAAACCTGACCAAGGGGCTGGGGGCAGGAACCAATCCGGACGTCGGACGGCAGGCAGCCAGCGAAGATCGCGACAAGATCGCCGAAGTGCTCGATGGCACTGATATGTTGTTTGTCACTGCAGGCATGGGTGGGGGTACGGGAACGGGTGCAGCGCCGGTTGTCGCGCAACTTGCCAGGGAGAAAGGAATACTGACTGTCGCAGTGGTGACGCGGCCTTTCAAATTCGAAGGTGGGAGAAGAATTGAAGCGGCCAACCAGGGTATCAAGGAACTCAGTGAACTGGTCGACTCTCTCATTATCATACCCAATGAAAGGATCCTGGAAGTCATGGGCGGGCAGGTCACTTTGTTGGACGCTTTCGGCAAGGCCAATGAAGTGTTGTTCAATGCAGTTCAAGGCATTTCCGAACTGATTACGCGCCCTGGCCTGATCAATGTTGACTTCGCGGACGTCCGAACGGTGATGATGGAGATGGGTATGGCGATGATGGGGTCGGCAACGGCAATGGGAGCGGATCGCGCCATCGAGGCTGTACACGGCGCAGTGTCGAGCCCGTTGCTGGAAGACGTGGATATCTTTGGAGCCAGAGGCTTATTGGTCAATGTGTCTGCGGGGCCAGACATGACTCTGGATGAGTTTGCCCACATAGGCGATGTGGTCAGCAACTTTGCGTCGGAAGACGCGACGGTAGTCATTGGCACGGTCCTTGATCCGGCTATGGAAGGGAATCTGAGGGTCACGATGGTTGCTACCGGAATCGGCAACGCTGTTTCGGCACCCGATTTTCGATTGGTCAAGGACACCGAGGCGGAAGAAACACCCCAAGACCTTACGGTAGAAGACTACGATACACCGACTGTCATTCGGCGCCGGTCTCGCACTGCTGCTGTTTCCGAGGGCAATACTGCAGTCGATATGGATTATCTTGATATTCCCGCATTTCTGCGCCGTCAGGCCGGCTAAAGACCTAATCTGGGCCCGAAATCGAGGATTTGCATTGAATTGAGAGAAAATATGCAAAAAAAGTGGTAATAATCTTTCAAAAATACTACACAATACTGGTCATCTGATGTAGTATCGAGTGTGGTCAGACTCCTGGCCTGAACCAGAACAATAACAAGGAATATGCGGTCGCATGGCCAAGCAGAGCACGCTCAAAAACGTCATCCGGGCTACCGGCGTGGGGCTCCATACTGGTGATAAGGTCTACCTGACCCTGCGTCCGGCACCGGCCAATACCGGCATCGTTTTTCGTCGGGTCGATCTTGATCCCGTGGTGGAACTGAAAGCGTCGCCCGACCTTGTCGGTGACACGCGTTTATCGACGACGCTGGACTTCGACGGTACCCGGGTATCCACAGTCGAGCACCTGATGTCGGCATTTGCCGGCCTCGGAATCGACAACGCCTGGGTGGACTTGACTGCCGGTGAAGTACCGATCATGGATGGCAGTGCCGGCCCTTTTGTATTCCTGATCCAGTCGGCGGGTTTGCAGGAGCAGAATGCCCCAAAGAAGTTCATCCGCATTCTGCAGCCAATTGAAATACGGGATGCTGACAAGTGGGTGCGGTTCGAACCACACAATGGGTTTAAAGTCACTTTTAGTATCGATTTTAACCATCCGATTCTGCAGTCATCGACCCAGAGCGCCAGCATTGACATTTCGACCACAGCGTTTATCAAAGAGATCAGTCGGGCGCGCACCTTTGGATTCCTGCAGGATGTTGAAGCGCTCCAGGATGCAGGGCTTGCCCGTGGCGGTAGCCTGGATAACGCGATCGTAATGGACGCCTACCATATTCTCAATGACGAAGGCCTTCGTTACGGCGATGAATTCGTCAGGCACAAGATCCTCGATGCCATTGGAGATCTCTACCTGCTGGGATACCCGTTGATCGGCGCATTCACTGCACACAAGTCGGGTCACTCACTTAATAACCGCCTGCTTCTTTTGCTGCAGGAACGCCCAAGTGCCTGGGAGCTGGTGTCATTCGACGATGACGACCCTGCCCCCGTCAATTTTGGCAGGCCCGTCATCTCGCAATAAATCCAGCCTGGTTGGCCCGTACTAACTGGGCTGCTGTTCTGCTTCCAAGTTGTCCGTCAGCTCACCCTATCTTTCGTCAGTGAAACGAGACTGCGCGCCAGGCTCAAAATACTCCGGAGAGCTGGTACCGCTGTCTGTCGAAAGAGAACCAGATAAAGTCTACTTTGTGGTAGCGTTGCACGGTACGATAGAGACGTAACAGGGATCGTCTGGGCGTTAGCCCGATTACTGCAGGATCAGGCGGGTATGGAATTTTCCCTTTCAGTTGAACAAAGGATGCTGATTGAAAGTGCCCGGCACTTTACCGAGCAGGTGCTTTATCCCAGCGAGGACGAGGTCGAGGCCAGCGATCAAGTATCGCCAGAACTGAAAGCGAGGGTGGTCGATAAAGCTATAGAGCACGGCTTTTACGCAGCCAATATGCCTGAAGAACTCGGTGGCGGGGGTCTGGACACGGTCTCGCTGACGTTATTTGAAAGGGAACTGGGTCGGGCCAACTTCGCACTGCAGTATCTTGTCGGACGGCCAAGCAATATCCTGCAGGCCTGTACGGGTGAGCAGCGGGAGCGTTATCTTCTGCCTTGTATTCGAGGCGAGAAAATAGACTGTCTCGCGATGACGGAACCCGGTGCTGGCTCTGACCTGCGCTCCATGGTCTGCCGGGCTGACGTCGATGGTAATGAGTATGTCATCAATGGTACGAAACACTTTATCAGTCACGCCGACATAGCCGATTTCGTTATTCTGTTTGCTGCAACCGGAGAAGAGGTTACCAGTCGTGGTGTGAAAAAGTTGATCAGTGCTTTCTTGGTCGACAAGGGAACCACGGGCTTCACCGTCAGACCCGGATATCACAGTGTTTCACACCGCGGTTATCACAACAGCATTCTTGAATTCGACCACTGTCGGGTACCGGCATCGCAGATGCTTGGGGAGAAGGACCAGGGATTTCAGGTTGCGAATGACTGGCTGGGCGCAACCCGTCTCCAAGTTGCCGCAATGTGTCTGGGGCGGGCACACCGCGCGCTGGAATTGGCGAACCAGTGGGCCGCGCAGAGGCAGCAGTTCGGCCAGCCAGTGGGTCGCTTTCAAGGCGTAGGGTTCAAGCTGGCGGACATGAAAATGCGCCTGGAAGCGGCTGAACTCCTGACTTTGCAGGCTGCCTGGAAGACCGATCAAGGAACGGCTACTGACACCGATTACGCGATGGCCAAGCTTTACAGTACTGAGATGCTGGCTTTCGTTGCTGATGAGGCCATCCAGATTCACGGTGGGATGGGGCTAATGGCCGACCTGCCGCTGGAGCGGATCTGGCGTGATGCGCGGGTTGAACGTATCTGGGAAGGCACCAGCGAGATTCAGCGGCACATTATTTCCAGGGACATTCTGCGCCCGCACTGGACCTGATCCTTAAGCGGTTCCTGGAGCAGACCTTTGGATCTGGAACGTCTGTTTCGCCCCAAGACCGTCGCCGTTTTCGGGGGCCGGGAGGCCGCCGAGGTCATCCGGCAATCCACACAACTGGGTTTCGAGGGCGAGATCTGGCCGGTTCATCCCCGCCATGATGAAG
>CAZVVN010000003.1:0-104507 GCA_964630665.1 uncultured Acidiferrobacteraceae bacterium
TTGCGACCTCGTACTCATCCTTGTAGGCCATCAGCTTGTAGGAGAAGCGGGCGACCGCCAGCGCGAATCCTGAGAGGCCGCCGGCTTGTGTTTCCTCGGCCTGGCGGGCCCGTTGGATCAGCGTTCTATAGCGCTCGGCATAGGCGGAATTCTGATAGTCGGCGAGATCGCCCGCCCATGCCTCGATCAGGGCCGGCAGGGAATCCGGTCGTGCGCCCGGTTGTTCCGCATCACCAGATGCGAGCGTGGTAACGGCCTCTACGTCGAGCGCCGCCCGCCGGCCCCAGCGGAAGGTCTCGATGTTGCTCTGGACCGCGATGCCGTTCAGTGTGATGGCCTGTTCGATGCCTGCCGAGGACACCGGTATCAGGCCGCGCTGGTAGGCGTAGCCCAGCATGAACATGTTGGTCGCAATGGCATCACCCATCAGTCGGGTCGCAATGCGGGTCGCATCAAGAAATGTCAGGTTGGTGGCGCCTGCTGCGCGCCTCAGGCGGTCGTTCAGGTCATCGTGCGGATACTCAAGGTTCGGGCTGCGGGTGAAATGTCCGGTGATTGCCTGGTGGGTGTTGATCACAAGCTGAGTGCGCTCGGCTGAAACCGCCTGCAGAGCCAGGTCGCCGGCTGCGACCAGGGCGTCACATCCCAGTACAAGGTCTGCACAACCGGCGTCAAGGTGTACTGCCTGGATAGCGTTGGCGGTGGCTGCGAGCCGGATGTGGCTGGTCACTGCACCGCCTTTCTGGGCCATACCGAACTGGTCGATCGCCTGGCAGGCCCGGCCCTCCAGGTGTGCAGCCATTGTGATCATGGCACTGATTGTGACCACACCTGTACCGCCGATACCGGTGACGAGAATGTTATAAGGCTGATCGGTCAGCAGATCAGGCCGGACCGGTTCCGGCAGCAACTGCAGATGCCGGGGGATCTCGCTGACGCTCGCCAGACGCCGCAACCGTCCGCCCCGGACTGAGACAAAACTGGGACAGAATCCCTCGCGGCAGGAAAAATCCTTGTTGCACGAAGACTGATCAACCCGCCGTTTGCGGCCATACGATGTCTCTACCGGTATCACTGACAGGCAGTTGGACTTGTCTGAACAGTCGCCGCAGCCCTCACAGACGCGCTCGTTGATGAACATGCGATGGTCGGGGTCGGGAAAGCTCCCGCGCTTTCTGCGCCGGCGCTTTTCAGCGGCGCAGGTCTGGTCGTAGATGATGACGCTCACACCGGGGTGCTGGCGAAAAGACTTCTGGACCGCATCCAGCGCTCGCCGGTGGTGCACCTCGGTACCGGGTGCGAGGTGCTGTCTGCCGTCATATTTCTCGGGCTGGTCGGTGACGATCGCAAGGTGCTGTACACCCTCGGCGTGGACCTGGCGGCTGATTGCCGGCGGGTTGATGGTACCGTCGACCGGCTGTCCTCCGGTCATGGCCACGGCGTCGTTGTACAGGATCTTATAGGTGATGTTGACGCCCGCAGCCACACAGGCGCGGATTGCCAGCAGGCCAGAGTGAAAATAGGTGCCGTCACCGAGGTTCTGGAACACGTGTTCGGTCCGGACGAAACGGGACATGCCGATCCAGGTCGCGCCCTCGCCCCCCATGTGGGAATGCGTGACGTTGCTGCGCGCCATATTGGTCGCCATGTAGTGGCAGCCGACCCCGCCGTGCGCCCGGCTGCCCTCAGGTACGCGGGTCGAGGTGTTGTGGGGACAGCCGGAGCAGAAGAACGGCGTTCTGACGATATTGAGGGATCGCCGGTCTGCCCGTTCGGTGTCCTTGGCGTCCAGGAAGGCCAACCGGTCCCGCATGGTGGCACTGTCGTGAAAGGGCCTGATTCGCTGTGCGATGGCCCGGGCGATCGCGTCCGGGCCGATCTGACCCACTGCACTGAGGAGCGGTTGGCCACTGTCGTCGCGCCGGCCGGAGATTCGGGGGCGATCCTTCGCCGGTATCGCATAGAGTACGTCCTTGACCGCGACTTCGATGATACGGCGTTTCTCTTCTACCACCAGGACCTCTTCCAAGCCGGTGCAGAAGCGTCGGATCGCCTCGTCGTCAATCGGGTGGGGCATGCCGATCTTGAGCACCGTGATGCCGAGGCTTGCGGCGTGTTCCTGGTCGATCCCGAGGGAGCGCAGTGCCTCGAGTACGGCAAAGGCGGCGACGCCGCTGGTCACGATGCCGAATCGCCGCTGCCGGCTGTCGACCAGCACCTTGTTCACAGGGTTGGCCTTGGCAAATGCGACTGCGGCGCCGATTTTGTGCTCGTGCAGTCGGTGTTCCTGGTCGGCCCAGTGATCGGGTGTGCGAATGTTGACGCCACCGGGCGGGAAGGGGTAGTCCGGCAGGGTGATCTCGGGCCAGTCAGCCGGCAGCATGACACTGGCTGCCGTATCCAGCGTTTCCGGGCTGGTCTTGAAGCCGATCCAGGCGCCGCAGTAACGAGATAACGCCCAGCCGTACAGCCCGTACTCGACCAACTCAAGAACGTTGCCCGGATACAGCACCGGCATCATCAGGTCGATGAAGGTCGGTACAGACATAGCCGGCACGTCGGTCGAGGTCATGCCGTGATCATCACCGACCATGGCCAGCACGCCGCCATGGCGTGAGGTGCCGGCGAGGTTTGCGTGACGCATGGCGTCGATGCTGCGGTCCAGCCCGGGTCCTTTACCGTACCAGAGCCCAAAAACACCGTCATGGCAGGCATCGCCAAAGAGACCGGCCTGCTGGGTACCCCAGTGCGAGGTCACCGCGATGTCCTCGTTGATTGCCGGCAGGAAGTGAATTTGGTTCTGCGGTAGAAATCGCTCGGCCCGCCACAGTTCCTTGTCGAGATTGTGCATCGGTGAGCCGCGGTAGCCGGAGATGAAACAGGCGGTGTTGAGTCCTGCGGCACGATCCCGGATGCTTTGCAGCATAGCAACCTTGACCAGCGCCTGGGTGCCGGTCAGATACAGCTGGCCATCAGCTTGCTCGTACTTGTCGTTGAGGCTGAGTGCCGCGAGGTTCACGGGGAGCGGTCTTCCGGATCAGTGTGCTGAATAGGCAGTTGACGGGAGATGATGATGCTCAGAATGCACTCTCGAAAAGGCCGCCGTCCAGAAGCAGGTTCTGCCCCGTGATGTAGCCGGCCTGTGTGCTGCACAGAAATGCGCAGGCTTCACCGAACTCTTCCGGTTCGCCAAAGCGCCGGGCCGGGATCTGCTCAGCCCGGGCCGCAGCGGCCTCTTCAACCGAGATACCCAGCGCCTTTGAGCTGGCATCAAAACTGTCGCGCAGTCGGTCGGTGTTGAAGAACCCGGGCAGGACATTGTTGATGGTGACGTTGTTGTTCGCCACCGAGCGGCTGACACCGGCCAGGAACGCCGTAAGCCCGGCCCGAGCACCGCTGGAAAGGTCCAGTCCAAGTACTGGCTTCTTCACGGATATTGAGGTGATGTTGACGATCCTTCCGAACTGCCGTTCGGCCATGCCGTCGATCACTGCGGTCATCATCTCGATGGGTGTCACCATGTTCATCATCACGCCCTCGATGAGTGCATCCCGGTCGAGCTCGCGGAAATCCCGGAATGGCGGGCCGCCGTTGTTGTTGACCAGAATGTCGGCGTTCGGTGTTGCGTCAAGCAGCGCTTGCTGGCATTGCCGGTCCGATACGCTGCCGGCGACGGTCCTGACCTCGACCTCCGGCGCTGCCTTTTCGATCTCCGCGGCGGTCGCCGCCAGTACATCCTCGTCGCGCCCGTTGAGCGTCACGTGTACACCATTTCGGGCCAGCGACAGGGCGCACGCCTTGCCCAGTCCGCGGCTCGACGCGCACACGATCGCCCGTCTTCCGCTGATTCCAAGGTCCATGGTTACTCCCGTTGGTTCTGTTTCAACAACCGGCGTCCAGGCGGCGCCCGGTTCGACCGTATGGTTTTCCAGTCTCAAAGCATACTCCAGTCCTTCCACCGGTATCCACTCAAGTCGCGGTTTCGATGCGCATCGATCTGTCAGGTCGTTGGCTGCAGCACGGGCCAGCCCCTGCAAAGTCCTGGAAATCTCTGCAATTAGCTCCGGATTGCGTGCAATGTCGGGTCGGGGAACCTTATAGTTCGAGGTAGGCAGAAATTTGAGGTCAGCCGGTGCGCTTCGCCAAGCGAGACGCTCAGGTGATTTCACGTCCGGTAAGAAGAATTGCGTGGCAGGCAGGCAGGATCAATTGAAGTTTGGTACCAAGATCCATTCGAGAAGGGGTCTCCAGCAACGGCCCGAGCCGGTTGCCTGGCTGACAACTCTGGTCAGGGATCAGCGCGAACGGCGGGGATTGAGCTTCGTGTGCCGCTAAGGCCATGGTCAGACCAGTACCACCGAATCGGGTGATGATAGTGCCGGAGACCGCGGGATGATGAACGGTACGACGGCTGCCTGCCTGGTGTTTGCGCTGGCTGTGCTTGGGTTGCTGATCACCGATGACAAGCAGTGGCTGTACCTCGGGTTTGGTATCAGTGTTGTGCTTGTCGTGGTACAGATGATCAAAGACAAACGGGCTTCCTACAAGGACCCTTCCGAGCCGTGAGATGTATGCGGCGCACGGGGTCGATCTGAACTGGAGAGATGATGATGATATTTGACCAGAGAACCTATACCTGTCGAGCGGGGACCATCAAGAAGCAACTGGCCCTTTATGAAGAACATGGTTGGGGCCCTCAGACACGTCACCTCGGCCAGCCGATCGTTTATGCTGTGACCGAGATCGGCAATGTGAATACCTACGTTCACATCTGGGCCTATGCAGACGTCTCCGATCGGGCCAGCAAGCGAGAAGCTATGCAGGCCGATCCCGATTGGCAGAATTATCTTGCGGTGAGCGGGGAGGCGGGCTACCTGATCGCGCAGGACAACAGGATCCTGGTGTCAGTCCCGTTTTATTCCCCTCCTGGCGATTTTCAGTCGCTGAATAAGGGGTGATGGCGGCCGCCCGCTGTTCAGCAGGGTCGTCTGCCGGTCAGTCGAGCCGGTAGATCCTCGCGGCGTTGTCATGGAACAGGCTGGCTTTCTCGGCCGCTGAGTAGCCGGTCGTCAAGCGTTTGAATGCATTCCACAAGACGTTGTAACTGCAGCTGACTTTGTCGACGGGAAAGTTGGACTCGAACAGGCAGCGGTCTGTACCGAACGCCTCAATCGTATGTTCGAAGTAGTGGCGGGTGGCAGCAACCAGCATCCGGCTGTCAGGCGGGCTTGGACGCAGGTGCCAGCCGAAGCCGTTCACTTCCATGGCGATACCGCCGAGTTTGGCCACCACGTTGGGGCACTGGGCCAGCTCCGAGACGGCTCTTTGCCACTGGTCGAAGACCTCGTCGCGCCGCTCTGCATAAGACCCGACACCAATCGGTCCGCCGAAATGATCGAGGATGATGGTGGTGTCCGGAAACGACCGGGCGAGATCGCTGAGCTCTTCGATTTGAGTGTGGTAGCACCAGCCCTCGAAACTCAGATTCCGCGGCGCCAGGTGCGCAAACCCTTCACGGAAGCGGCGGTCTGCGTAAAGCCCGCGTGCCGGACTGGTGCGGTGGTCGGGAACGGCAGGGTCATCGTCTCGGGCGGCGGCCTGACGGATGCCCCGGAACCGGTCTCCGCCGGCAACCAGTTGTGCGTCCAGTACGCTCGCGACGGTGTCGCCCGCACTGAGAGAGGCCGTTCCAACAATCCCCGCTGCTACCCGCGTGTCTCCGTAGACGCCCGATGCGCTCATCGCGGCGATACCGTTGGCAAACTCGGTCTCACCGACGGGCCGCATCTCAGGCGGTCCGTCGTGCCGCCACATCGCGCCGCACTCGATGAAGACGCTGGAAACAACGTTGTGGCCGCTGCAGGCATCGGACAGGAACTCATCCAGTAGATAGCGCGCAGCGATGCTGCCGGCCCGGTGATCCCACAGGTGATGGTGGGGGTCACAGATCGGCAGTCCAGGGTCTATCGTCTCTTCCCGGGTCTGGGCGAGCCAGGCCTCGTTCGGTTTTGGTTCCGGCACTTTCTTCTCGATCGTGAGCGGACGAGCCGCCTCAGCCCATGCCGCGTTCGTACTGCCGGGGCTCGGCTTCCCGGGGTGGATGAGCCCGGATCGCCTGGTCGTTGAGATCAGCACCCCAGCCGGGTCCGTCGGGCAGCAGCAGCTGGCCGTTCTCGATACGGGGTGTCTGCGTAACAATGTCGTCTTTCCAGGGCACGTCGTCGATGTCGATCTCCATGATCCGGAAATTGGGGATAGCTGCGCAGAAGTGAGCGCTCATCAGTGTCGACAGATGGCCATAGAAGTTGTGTGGTGCCACGTTGACCTCGAAGCTTTCAGCCAGCGCGGCGATTTTCAGTGACTGCCAGATGCCGTTCCAGGGGACATCGACAATCGAGACATCCATCGACTGGCGCTCAAAGAACGGCCGATAGCCACGCAGTCCGAACAGTGACTCGCATGATGCAATCGGGGTCCGGACCGAGCGCCGGATCAATGACAGTGCGTCCGGGTCGTAGATGTCGATCTCGTACCAGCCAAGCCCAAGGTCATCCAGAGCCCGGGTGACGCTCAGATAGCCTTCTGTTCTGTAGTTGAAGTTCAGGTCCAGCAGGATCTCGATGTCCGGACCGGCGCCTTCCCGGAAGGCTCCCAACTGGTCTCGAAGGGCCTGAGTGACTTTCCGGTCCGGGTTCAATTCGGGCCATCCCGGTGCGCGGGCAAAGCCGGGCTGGTGCATTCTTGGCTGTTCGTCGAACAGAAAGATATTGGTCTTGAGAGCGCCAAAACCGAGCTCCGCAACCTCCCGGCCCAGATCGACCAGGTCATCCAGGGATCTGACCTCGGGTTTCTCGAGGTAAGCGGCCGTCTGGCCGAGGCGATAAGAGCCACAGTGCGACCAGTAAAGCTGCAGGTGATCACGTACTGCACCACCAAGAAGCTCGTAGACCGGCACATCGAGGGTGCGGGCCTTCAGGTCCAGCAGAGCGTTCTCGATCGCAGCGATCGCCTGCTGTGCCATACCTCCATGGGCCTGCCGGGTGCGGGCGTAAAGCTCCGCGGAGATCCGCTCGTGGGCCAGGACGTTGTGGCCGACTACCCAATCCAGCAGGGCCTCGATGAGCTGCGTCAGCCGCGGACTGCCATAGGATTCATTGTATTCGGAGATACCGGTGGTGCCGTTTTCGGCAACCAGTCTCAGAAACGAGAACTTACGCCATCCGGCATCGCAGTGAAGCGTTTCGTAGGATTCAAGTTTCATGGCAAACTCCCATGCTCATTCTACACAGACAACGGGCCGGAAACAGCCGGGCCGAAGGGGTGATGCGATGTACGACCTGCTGCTCAAGAATGCCCGCCTGCTGGATCCTGGCAGTGGTCACGATGCGACCGGCGACATCGCGTTTGCCGAAGGTCGGGTCGCGGCACTGGCACAGAGCATTGCCGAATCCGAGGCGGCCGAGATTCGGGACGTGGCCGGGCTGATCGTCACACCGGGTCTCATCGACCTGCACACGCATGTGTACTGGGGCGGCACTTCGATCGGTATCGAACCTGATGACTATGCACGCAAATCAGGAACCACTACCCTGGTCGACGCCGGTACAGCCGGTCCGGCTAATTACCGGGGATTTCTCGAGCACGTCATCGAACCGGCCGTGCCGCGGATCCTGGCGTTTCTGAACATCGCTTTTCCCGGTATCTTTGCTTTCAGCGAAGAAGTGATGGTGGGTGAGTGCGGGGACTTCCGTCTGCTCAGCCCAGCGCCCTGCCTGCGGGTCGCTCGTGCCTATCCGGACTCCATTGTTGGAATCAAGGTACGGGTCGGCATGAATGCCAGCGACGGCCGGGGTGTCGCACCGCTGGATCTGGCCCTGGAAGTCGCAGACGAACTGGGGCTTCCGGTCATGTGTCATCTGGATGATCCCCCGCCCAGCCGCATGGAGGTCGTTTCCAGGCTGCGCAAAGGCGACATACTGACCCACTGCTTCCGGCCGTTTCCGAATGCTCCGGCCAGATTGCGCGATCGCACCGTGCATGAAGAGATCCTGGCAGCACGCGAGCGCGGCGTGATCTTTGACATTGGGCATGGCATGGGCTCGTTCGGCTTCGCGACCGCCGAGGTGATGCTCGAGTCCGGTTTCCAGCCTGAATGTATCTCGAGCGATGTACATGTACTCAGTATCGACGGACCTGCCCACAACCAGCTGGTGACGCTTTCGAAGTTTCTGGCCATGGGGATGCCGCTGGCCGATGTGATTGCGGCCAGTACAGTTGGTCCGGCTGACGCGATTCGGCGTCCTGATCTTGGGACTTTAGGAGCCGGTACGACCGGCGACGCCACAGTGTTGCGGATGGCGTCTGGCGAGTTTCAATTCATTGATGCGGAAGGGCAGAGCCGGCAGGGCGACAGCCAGCTGGTCGCCGAAGGGATGGTCATCGCAGGCCGCTGGCACGATCCTTGAGTCGCCCTGCGGGGTGTCCTCGGGATGCCGGATCAGGAGGCGATGGCATCTTCGAGCCGGTCGAGCGCGGTATTCAACGTGTCGAGCTGACTCGCGAAGCAGAGTCTCAGCCAGCCTTCTTCGGCTGCGTTGAAGGCGCTGCCTGGTACCAGGCCGACCCGGTGTTCGCGTACCAGTCGTTTGCAAAAAGCGAGACCGTCGTCGATTCCGTCAACCGCGAAGTAGGCATAGAAGGCGCCTTCCGGCCAGCCGATTCGAATGCGGGGGTTCGCAGACAGGCGCTCGTAGACCGCGCTCCGCGCACTGCGGTAGCGCTCGAGCTGGCGGGCAATGAAGTCTTCACCTTCACGTAAAGCGGTGATCCCCGCGATCTGGGTGAAAGTGGCAGCACCAGCCAGGTTGAACTCGTTGACCATTTCCAGTCTCTGCCCAAGGCGTGCCGGTGTCACCAGCCAACCGAGGCGCCAGCCGGTCATGGCCCAGGGTTTGGAGAAACTGTTGATCACGATTACACGGTCCTCGGGTCCGGCATGTTCCAGAAACGAAGGGGCGTGGCTGCGGTCGTAGACCAGCCGGGCGTAGACTTCATCGGCGAGCAGCCACAGGCCCCGTTCACGGCAGAACGCCAGCAGTGCTTTCTGATCGTCGCCCGGCATGACCCAGCCGGTCGGGTTGCCTGGTGAGTTGATGAACACAGCGCGGGTGTTGTCATCGACCGCGTCGAACACCGTTTCGAGCTCGAGGTGCCATCCAGAACCTGTAAATTTCAGAGGTGCAGGCCGGAACTCTCCGCCCAGCACGTCCACTGTACCCTGCACGTTGGGCCAGGCCGGGGTCGCGCAGATCACATTGGTGCCAGGTTCGATCAGCAGCTGGTGGCTGAGCATGATGCCGCTCATGCCGGAGGCCGTGATGGTGATCCGGTCGTCAGCGACCGGTACCTGGTAAAGCTCACTGGTGTAGCGGGCAAGCGCATGGCGCAGGTCCGGCACGCCCCGGTTGGGTGAGTAGAAGGTCTCACCCTGGGACAGGGCGTCGGCTGCGGCCTGGCAGATAAAATCCGGTGTGGCGACGTCCGGTTCGCCGAACCAGAGCGGAATCAGACCCTCCATACCCATGGCTTCATTCGCCACATCCCGGATTCGCGAGACGGGCATGCGTTCGATCGCGGGCCTCAGTTCACCGCTTGCTGGATCAGGCATATTCGAGTTCAGCCTTGAAATGGTTGGCCACGCTTTGTTCGGCTGCGGGGCAGAGTGTGATTCTAACCGCAGGACCCCTTGCAAGGATTGCCAATGGTACAGTAGCGTCCGTCCTTCGATTGAGCTCGAGTCGGATAAGTCTGTGGTCGCCGGTCGGGTGGGCGATCTTCGCTTCCATCGGGGGAATCCGCCGTTCCATTCTTAAAGCATATAAATCCAGATGACAGACAGTGATTTTCTCGTGGTCGGAGCAGGGATCCTCGGCTTAAGTACCGCTCGGGAACTGCAGTATCGGCACCCCGGCAGTCGCGTCCGGGTCGTGGAAAAAGAGGACCGGCCCGCCTTTCACCAGACCGGCCACAACAGTGGCGTAATCCATGCCGGCGTGTATTACACGCCGGGCAGCCTCAAGGCGCAGTTCTGTTTCGAGGGGAACAGAGCCATCAAGGCGTTCTGCCGGGAACACGACATCGCGTTCGATGAGTGCGGCAAGCTGCTGGTTGCCACCAGTGCCCTGGAACTGGAACGCATGCAGGCCCTCATCGAGCGTTCGCGGCAGAATGGCCTGACCATCGAGATACTGGACAAAGCCCAGCTCGCCGAAGCGGAACCGAATATCACAGGGGTGGGCGCGATCCGTGTGCCATCAACAGGGATTGTCAGTTACACGGCCATCTGCCAGCGGCTGGCCGAACTGATCGAGGCTGACGGCGGCGTGATCACCTACAACAGTCAGGTCACCGGGCTTGGCGAGGACGATAGCGGTGTGGCGGTCAAGTGCAGCGGTGCCTCAATTTCGGCCGGCAAGCTGATCGCCTGTGGCGGTGTGATGGCCGACCGTCTGGTTCGAATGTTGGGCGGTCAGCTGGAATTCCAGATCGTGCCCTTTCGCGGTGACTACTACCGACTGGCAGCGCGCCACAACCGGATCATCCGTCACCTGATCTACCCGATACCAGACCCGGCGCTGCCGTTTCTGGGAGTTCATCTGACCCGGATGATCGACGGTTCAGTCACGGTAGGGCCAAACGCAGTGGTCAATTTCTCCCGCGAAGGCTACAGCCGGTTCGCCTTCTCCCTGGGTGACAGCCTTGAAATGTTGACCTTTCCAGGCTTTCGCAGACTGCTGTGGACGCACTTCGGTACCGCCGTGCACGAGTTAAAGAACGGCTTGTTCAAGCAGGGTTATCTCAAGGAGGTTCAGAAATACAGCCCTGGACTGACCGTTGCCGATCTGCAGGCTTACCCGCCGGGGATCAGGGCCCAGGCGGTCAGCGCCGAGGGAAGTCTTGTAGACGACTTCCTGTTTCACAGAACAGGCCACTGCCTGGTAGTCTGTAACGCTCCGTCACCGGCCGCTACCTCGTGTTTCCCGATTGCACGGCACATCGTCGATCAGCTGTCAGATCAGGAATAGCGTTGTTCTGGACCCCTGCCGGAATCGAAAACACCATTGATCAGGACCCGCTCCGGTCGCTGGCCCATCCTGCAGCATTCAAGACGTCTTGCGTCGAGACACGAACCGGACAACAATCGATGGTGACCGGCTGATGGCCAGGTGCAGCCAGCGGGTCAATCGATAGATTTTGTCCATCGTCGGTACAGGGAATTCATACAAAGAATGTCGGTTCTGTCCACAGCGCGGCGGGCACCGGTGCGGGTCGCGATTGGCGGTCTGGGTGCGATCGGCATGGAACTTGCCCGGCGACTGGATGCGGGGCTGGACGGCCTGGAACTTGCCGCAGTGTCGGCGCGTGACCGGGATAAGGCAAGAACACGTCTGGCGGTGTTGCAGCGGACGGTGCCCGTGCTGGGCTTGTCGGATCTGGCAGAGGTCTGCGATGTGGTGGTCGAATGCGCACCGGCTGAGGTCTTCGAACAGGTGGCTGAACCTGCAATCCGGTCGGGGAAGGTTCTGATCCCGGTCAGCGTCGGCGGCCTCCTGGCCAACTGGCACCTGGTTGATCTGGCTGCCAGGACCGGGGCTCGTATCAACGTGGCGAGCGGCGCGGTACTGGGGCTGGACGCGGTCCGCGCGGCTGCCCAGGGAGACATCCAACAGGTCTTGATCGTGACCCGCAAACCGCCGGCCGGTCTCGCCGGTGCGCCACACATTGAACGAAGCGCTATAGACCTTGGGGCTGTCGATCGGCCGTTGAAAGTGTTCGAAGGGTCGGCCCGTGAAGGTGTGGCTGCGTTTCCGGCTAATGTGAACGTGGCAGCAGCGCTGGGGCTTGCCGGGATCGGGCCGGACCGCACCCGCCTTGAGGTGTGGGCGGACCCCGGGGTCCGCCGTAACACCCACAGCATCGTTGTGGAGTCGGATAGTGCCCGGTTTGAAATCAAAATCGAGAACATTCCCACCGAGGAAAATCCACGAACCGGCAGGATTGTGGTGCTCAGCATTATTGCGGCGCTGAGAAGGCTGGTCGACCCGCTCACGGTCGGGACCTGAAGGTGGCGTTGTCTGCGCTAATGGTGCTGTGATCGTTTGACTGGAGATCTCACGAGAGGATCTTTAGCGCCGGATACGACCTGCTCAACCCCGTCCTACAAACGGCATGTGACTGGCCATGACGGTCATAAAAAGGACGTTCGCAGCAAGCGGCAGTCCTGCCATGTAGATGATCGCCCGGCCGATGTCATTGACGTCCATGGTCGGTTCCACGGCGATACTGCCGTTGGCCTGTGCCACGCCACCGGCCATCCTGGCCGTCATATCGGTCAGCGCATTGCCGATGTCGATCTGCCCACAGGCGATGTCGTGGGCCCGCCCGTCGAGCGATGTGGAGCGGGTCAGTCCTGCAATGGCGTGTTTGGTGGCTGTGTAGGGTGCGGAATTGGGGCGCGGCGTGTGCGCGGAAATCGAGCCGTTGTTGATGATTCGTCCGCCTTTTGGCTGTTGGGATTTCATAATGCGGAAGGCCTCCTGGGTGCACAAAAAGGTCCCAGTCAAGTTGACGTCGACCACTGCACGCCATTCCTCGATCTCCAGCTCTTCCATGGGTACCGGGCGCGCACCAATTCCAGCGTTGTTGAATAGAACATCGACCCGGCCGAAGGCGCCGACCGCCCGGCTGAACAGGTCGCTGACCGAATCGGCATCAGTGATGTCGGTGGGCACAACCAGGGTCCGTTCCCCGGAAGAGGAGGCGAGGCCCGCAGTCTCTTCAAGGGCATCCAGTCGGCGTCCAGCCAGGGTGACCGAATAGCCTTCACTGTGCAGGGCGAGGGCGGCAGCACGACCGACACCTGATCCTGCACCGGTGATGATTGCGGTCTTGATTCGGGTATTCATGGTTTATTCAGTCCTCGCGCTTTAATTCCGGGTAGTGGCCAACGTTGTTGGGGTGGTGATCGGAAACGGTTGTATGGATTCTTGACTACAAGCGGGCCGGCCCGCTTGCTGGTTTGCGATATGCTTGCTGGATTCGTTAGAGTGCCGGCCGAACACGGGTTCAGTGTAGCATTGGAATGGACCCAGGAACCCTGCGGGCCTATGACCGGTAAGGCGGGTTCAGTACGAGACCTGTCAACTGCTTTCCTGTCTTGCGAACGTCTGGAGAATCGAAATGTCAAAGCCTGTCGTTGTGCTGACCCGCAGGTGGACCAGACGTGCGCAGGATCTGCTCACCGGGCGTTTCGACGCGCGTCTCAACCCTGACGACACCCCGCTGGACCCGGAAGAGATCCTGGCCCGCTGCCGTGGTGCGACGGTGCTCTGTCCGTGGGGTGGTGACCGGCTGGACGGCGCCTTTATCTCGAAACTGCCTGACAGTATCAGGCTGATCGCGTGTGTGAGTGCCGGAACTGAGCACATCGATGTCGCCGCTGCTAAGGCCCGCAACATCCAGGTCAGCAACACCCCGGACGTGGTGACCGAAGAGACGGCGGACCTGACGCTTGCTTTGATGCTGGGGCTGAATCGCCGGCTGGTCCACGGCGATCGATTGATCCGCGAGCAGGGCTGGGCCGGGATCGGCATAGACGATCCCAATGGCGGTGCCCGGGTCTGGGGTAAGACGCTCGGGATCGTCGGGCTGGGCGGCATCGGTGCCGCTGTGGCGAGGCGCGCACAAGCATTCCGAATGCCGCTGCTTTATCATGGCCGCACTCGCAGGCCGCAGCTGGAATCTGATCTTGGTGCCGTTTACTGCCAGAACCTCGATGAACTGCTCGCAGGATCGGACATCGTTTCCCTGCACTGCCCGTTGACCGGCGAGACCCGCAACATGATCGATGCCCGGGCGTTGTCCCTGATGCAACCCGGTGCGGTGCTGATCAACACGGCCCGGGGTGGCGTGGTTGACGAAACGGCACTGATAGAGGCACTGAAAGGTGGTGTGATCGCCGGGGCCGGCCTCGATGTCTTTCACAACGAGCCGCTCGTGTCGGAAGGCCTGCTGGCGCTGGACAATGTGCTGATGTCACCTCACGTGGGAACCGCCACTGTTGAGACCCGGGATGAGATGGGAATGCGGGTGATCGACAACATAGAGGCGTTCTTCGCGACGGGCAGGCCGCGCGACGAAGTCGCCCCATAGTTGTCCTGGACAACCGTTGGTCAGTGAGAATGGCGCGGAATCACGTGACGGATGCGTTGGTACTTGGTGGCGAGTTCGATGATACCGCCCGTTGCCAGCTGGCCCACGGTGTCCCGGTAGATCTCCTGCCAGGGCGTCTGATGCTCTGGCACCTGATTCTCAAGTGCCGCCTGACGTTCAGCCAGTTCCTGGTCTGAAATACACACATCCAGCGTCCCCTGGTTCAGATCGATGCGCAGCAGGTCGTCCGTGTTGAGCAGTGCCAGGCCTCCGCCGACAGCCGATTCCGGGGAGGCATTGAGTATCGAGGGGCTGCCCGATGTGCCGCTCTGGCGGCCGTCGCCCAGCGTGGGCAGTTCGCGGATTCCCTGGCGGATCAGCGCGTCTGGCGGCTGCATGTTGACCACTTCCGCTGAGCCGGGATAACCGACCGGGCCACAGCCCCGGACCACCAGGATGCAGTGCGCGTCGACGTTCAGTTCCGGGTCATTGATCCGCGCGTGGTAGTCCTCGGGACCGTCAAATACGATAGCGCGGACCTCAAACACGTTCTCCTGGCCCGGTTCGGAAAGATATCGTGAGCGGAATTCATCGTTGATGACAGAGGTCTTCATAATCGCTGCTTCACAGACGTTTCCCCTGAGCACGACAAATCCGGCGTCTTTCATCATGGGGTCTGCGTAAGGACGGATCACATCGGGGTCACGTGATGGTGTGTTGCGGCAGTTTTCTTCAACTGTGGTGCCGGCGACAGTCAGGGCGCCGCCGTGCAGCTTTCCGGCTTGCAGCAGTTCGTTCATCACAGCAGGCACCCCACCGGCCTGGTGGTACGCCTCGCCGAGGTGCTCACCTGCGGGCTGCAGGTTTACCAGTAGAGGAATGGTGAGGCCGATACTTTGCCAGTCGCCGATGTCCAGCGGCACGTTGGCGTGGCGGGCAATGGCGTTCAGATGAATGGGTGCATTGGTCGAGCCACCGATCGCTGAATTGACCACAATCGCGTTTTCAAAAGCCTCGCGGGTCAGGATCTGTGAAGGCGTCAGGTCTTCTTCGACCATCGAGACGATTCGCCGGCCGGTAAGATAGGCCATCTCGGCCCGTTCTTTGTGTGGTGCCGGGATCGCGGTGCAGCCGGGCAGCGACATACCGAGCGCCTCGGCGATCGAGTTCATGGTGGTGGCTGTGCCCATGGTGTTGCAGTGTCCGGGCGATGGCGTGGCATCGGCTACCAGCTGGACGAATTCCTCGTCGTCGATTTCGCCTTCAGCCAGCAGTTTGCGTGCTTCCCACAAAATGGTGCCGGACCCGGCAAGTTTCCCCCGCCAGTAGCCGTTGAGCATGGGGCCGCCAGACAGCGCGATGGCCGGGATGTCGACGGTAGCAGCACCCATCAGCATGGCCGGTGTGGTTTTGTCGCAGCCGGTGGTCAGAACGACACCGTCCAGCGGGTAACCGAACAGTACTTCGACCAGGCTGAGGTATTGCAGATTGCGATCCAGTGCTGCGGTCGGTCGCTTACCGCTCTCCTGTACCGGGTGGACCGGGAACTCGATGGCGATTCCGCCGGCCTCACGAATACCCTCGCGCACCCGCTGGACCAGATCGACGTGGATCCGGTTGCACGGCACCAGGTCGCTGCCGGTCTGTGCTATGCCAATGATCGGATTCCCGGAGCGCAGTTCGGCAGCCGAGATACCGAAATTGGTGTAACGCTCGATGTGGGTGGCTGTGGCGCTCGGATCGCCTGGAATGTCGAACCATTCCCGGCTGCGAAGTCGTTGTGCAGGCTTGTCAGTCATGTGGGTTCTCCGCTGAATTTCAGACTCGAAAGCTTTGGCCGGATACCGGACTGTGAGATGTCCGGCAGGCCTCAGCCTAGTATAGTTCAACCCGCCGGCAGCTCTCAGATCACCGGTCATGGCGGAACCCGCCAGGCTCGAGCCTTGGGCAGACTGATTGATAATGACTGAAAAATTTCATGACGCTGCACGAATACTCGGCGATGCCGCGGCTCGCCGTGTGCGCATCGATGTGCTGCCGACACACCTGCAACCGAAGGATCTTGAGGAGGCCTATCAGATTCAATCGGCACTGGTCAGCCAGGCGGGAGAACAGGTTCTGGGGTTAAAGATCGCCGCGACCAGTCGCGCAGGGCAGGAGCACATCGGTATCGATCACCCGATCTCCGGCCAGCTGCTGGCCTCGCAGGTCCTGGTCCCGGATGGTACGGCACAGATGAAAGACAACCTGATGCAAGCCGCCGAGGCGGAGTTTGTCTTCGAGTTCGCCTCCCCGGTCAGACCGCGCCGGGCGCCTTACAGTTGGCAGGAGGTCATGAGGTCTGTCGGTCATCTGCGGCTGGGTCTAGAACTGCCGGACTCACGGTACCGATTTTTCAGCAAGGCCGGAGTAACGCAACTGGTTGCCGACAATGCCTGTGCCAACCTGTTCGTGCTAGGCCCCCGCGTCCCGGGCGACTGGCAGGCGGATGATCTGTCGATTCGACCGACCCGTCTGGTCATGGATGGACAAGAGGTGACCAAAGGGTCTGGTGCAGATGCACTCGGTGACCCGCGCTTTGCCCTGACCTGGCTGGTCAATCATCTGTCCGGGCGGGGTCTCACCATCGAGCGTGGCCAGTTTGTCACCACTGGTGTGTGTGGCGACCCGGCGCCCCTGGGTGGAGCGTACCGGGTGGCTGCCGATTTCGGTGACTATGGGACGATAGAAATAGGCTTGTCGTATTCGGATTGAACCCGCTGTTGAGCGGTCAGGAGGAAACTTGAAAACAAACACACTGGGTAGAACTGGGCTTCAGGTCTCGGAGCTGGTTTTCGGCGGTGGTTTTGTCGGTGGTATTCTGTTACACGCCAGCGACGACGTCCGGCGCGAGGCCATTCGAAGGGCGCTGGACGGCGGGATCAACTGGATCGACACCGCCGCATCGTACGGCAATGGCCAGTCGGAAGAAGTGGTGGGCTGGCTGCTGTCGGAGCTTCCCGAGTCGAGAAGACCCCAGGTCTCGACCAAAGTTGCCGTCGACAGCAGTGGCGGCAGCTACCTCGATCAAATCAGACGTTCGCTGACGGCCAGCCTGGCACGGCTGCAGATGACGCGGGTACCTTTGCTTCAGCTGCACAACAAGCTGGGTGATGGTCAGAACCGGTTACCCGTCGATGAGCTGATTCGGCCGGCTGGTGTGCTCGACGCGTTCGATGTCCTGAAATCGGACGGCGTGATCGACCATGCTGGATTCACCGCACTGGGTGATCCCGCTGCGTGTCTGGCTGTGGTTGAAACCGGTCGGGTGGACACAGCCCAGGTCTACTACAACGCGATCAATCCCAGTGCAGGTATCGATGTGCCCGCCGCCTGGTACAGTGAGAACTATCAGGGCCTGCTGCACTGCTGTCAGGCCCGGAATATCGGGGTGCTGGGCATCCGGGTCTATGCCGCGGGTATCCTGGCTACTGGCGAGCAGCATGGGCGAGAGATCCCGGTGACCAGCAATGCCGACTATGACAGCGAGCGACGGCGTGCCGAGGCGGTGATGAGCGCCCTTGCGGATGTATCAGGCTCTGACTCCCAGAAAGCGCTGCGTTTTGTACTTGATCAACCGGCTGTCAACGCGGCAGTGATCGGGCTCGCGGAGCTTTCGCATCTTGATGAGGCACTCGCTGTGCCGGATATGCCGGGGCTGGGGACTCGCTCTCAACAATACCTGCGGGAGCTGTGGGCGAGCGACTTCGGGCAGACGGCGTAACGACGGCTCAGCGCCTGGCTGGAGACCCGGCAGGATCACGAAGGAAAAGTGCGATCCCGGCGCACGCCAGCGGCAGGATGGCAAACATCCTGAGTGCGAAATCGATGTCCCAGTTGATGTCGGAGGCGATAGCATAAGGAAGTGCGCCGATCGAAGCCCCGACGATGCCGACCATCTGGCCGATGCCCTGGATGCTGCCAAGGTGCTTGCGACCGAAATATCTCGGCCATAGGAAACCGAAAAAGGTCATGGTGACGCCGTTGTTGATACCGAAGATGATGGCGAAGACGATAGCGCTGGGCACGCCGGTGACCAGTGTCACCGAGGTCAGCGAGGCGACCATGACCAGCAGGCCGCCGCAGAACATCCAATCGGTACGGAATTTGTCCAGCATATGGCCGACGATCGGCATAGAGACAGCCGCGGTGATCCCGGTGACGGTGAACATCAGAGTCGCTGTCTGCGCATCCAGTCCATGGTCAGTCAGGATGGTCTTGAAATAGACGTGCAGGGTAGTGACCAGCATCGAAAGAGAGGTCAGTCCGGCGGTGATGATATAGAAGGTCGGGGATCGCAGGGCCTCGGCCCGGTTCAGCCCCCAGACCTCGGCCTGCTGCTCGCCAGTGGCCTTTTGCGTGACACCGTCGGGCCGTAATCCCAGCACTTCAGGCTTGCTGTGCGCCAGCAGCAGCACAGCCGGCAGGAACAGCACTACCGTGCTGACACCCAGCCAGACCCAGGATGACCGCCAGCCGACCAGGTCCATGAGCCACTGGCAAAGCGGTGGGTGAATTGCCATTGACAACGGAAAGCCGAGCGACATGATGCCCAGGGCGAACCCGCGGCGCCGGTCGAACCACTGAGAGACCATGTTGACCGAGGCCAGCATCAGCGAGCCCTGCCCCAGGAAGCGGAGGAAACCGAAACCGATGGCCACCGCCAGCCAGTCGCGGACCAGGCTGAACACCAACGCAGTAACGCTCAGGCCGGCGATAACAAACGACAGCACGATCGCCGGGCCATAGCGGTCGATCAGCTTGCCGATCTGCGGCAGCAGAAATGCGGCGAGAAATGTCGCGCTGCCGTAGGCGATAGCAATGGCGATCTGTCGGTTGTCGCCCATCCAGTCAGCGGCGAAAGAAAACGTCATCTCTGCGCTGATTGATTCGAAATAAAGCCCGATCAAGTGGGACTGGCCAGGGCCGGTACCAATCATTGCAAAACAGGTCGCAGCCAGAATCACCCAGCCGTAGAACATGCGCCGGCTCAAGACGCGGAAGATCCAAGACCGCAGCGGATTCAACACAGGCAAGCCTCGCCGTCAGGCCTTGGGGTGTGGGCGGCTGTGGGTCAGAGCGGCCGGATCAGAGGCCATCCGCAAACTGCTTGAGTTCCCGACTCAGTTGGGCGGGCACTTCCAGCGGCAGCATATGGCCTGCACCAGGGATGTCGACCCGTCGGGCCCGGGGGATGCGCTGCATCAGTTCATCGACGATTTCTGCATCGTAGAACACTCGGTCCTGCAGGCCCATGATGACCAGTACCGGGCAGTTGATGTCTTCGTAACGGACGTCCCAGTCGGCGCCGCCCATGTGACTGAGCAGGTTGTAGGCACCGCTGTTCCGGTCCATCGGGGTGTAAGTGGTATCTTCCTGAATAAAGCTGGCGCGATTGGCGGCCAACCATTCCGGTCCCCAGACCAACGGTGTCATCACGTCGGCCATCAACTGCGGCCCGCCGACCTCCATCGCCCGAACCACCGCATCGTTGATCCAGGCGATGCGGGGCCCGATCTTTCTCAGGGTGTTGAGCAGGACGATCCCTGCGGCTTGCGTGCCGCCCAGGTATGCCTGCAGGGCGAACAGGCCGCCAATGGAAAGACCGACCAGAATGGGCTTGTCGATCTCCAGTGTCTTTACGATGTGCCTGAGGTCACTGGAAATCAGATCATCATCCAAAGCAGTGCCTGGCCTGAATGGGCTGTCGGTCTGTCCTCTGAAGTTGTAGGACAGTGTGCCGTAACCGGCGTCCCGCAGAAACGGAGCCACCTCGCCCTGCCAGATGTCGACACTGCCGGTGATCGGGTTGATAAACACAAATGTCGGAGCGCCTTCGCGCTGCGGCCGATCGTGCTCGTAGTAGAGTCCTTCGTCTGGATTCAGTTGTAGTAGGGGCATGGCAGGGGGCTGTTCCTTGAAGCATTGAGCTTCGTATTGAAGATCGTGAACACTTTAAATCCGGCTGGTCATCGTTACGGTTGCCGGGTGGCTCGCGTGGAGAACTCAATTATCGGTCTCGCGCCTGGTAGACCACAAGGCCTTGCCTGGGATGGTACGACCAGTTTCGGCCGCCGCGTAGTATTGCCGTCAGGAGCTTGACGGCCGGCATTGGGCCCTGACATGTACTTGGACCTCGTGGGATCGTTACAATAGACTGAAACCGGTTGCTTGAAAGTGACTGATGGACAACTCAAAGGATGAGCAGTGATGCGTTACGAAGTGCCTGAAACGGTTGATGCGGCCGTGGCGTTGCTGGCGGCCGCTAACGGATCGGCCAGGATTCTTGCCGGTGGAACCGATCTGCTCGTGCAGTTGCGCGCCGGGCTGGTGGAACCGGATGTCGTGGTCGACATCAAGAAGATCAGCCAGACCCGCCAGGTCACGGCCCAGGACGGCGGTTTCCGGGTCGGTGCTGCGGTCACCGGTGCCGAGCTCGATGAGCACCCCGAACTGAGGAAGAACTGGCCCGGCGTGGTCGAAGCCGCAGAACTGATCGGCTCGACCCAGGTCCAGGGCCGGGCCACGATGGGCGGTAACCTGTGCAATGCCTCGCCGGCTGCGGACTGTGTTCCGGCGCTGATCGCCGCCGCTGCGACCTGCCAGATAGCAGGTCCCGATGGTGAGCGCACGGTACCGGTGGAGTCGATCTGCACCGCGCCCGGCAAGACGATTCTGGGCACCGGAGAATTCGTCGTCTCGCTGATACTGCCGGCCAGACCGCCGCACTCCGGCGATGCCTACCTGCGCTTCATCCCGCGCACCGAGATGGACATTGCAGTGGTCGGGGTCGGAGTCAGCTTGACGCTGGACGACGCAGGACAGTGTACCGCTGCACGTGTCGGACTGGGTGCCGTCGCTGCAACGGCCCTGCTGGTGAGCGAGGCTGCAGACGCACTAGTCGGGACAGCGGTGGATGAGGGCGCGGTGGAAAATATGCAACAGGCCGTGCGGGCCGCCTGCCGGCCGATCGATGACAAACGCGGCACGATCGCTTACCGGACCCAGGTCTCCGGCGTGCTGGCCGGCAGGGCCTGTCGAATTGCCCTGGAACGGGCGGGGGAGCACTGATGGCCAGGAATCACGTTACCACTACCATCAACGGAGACCCGGTCGAGTTTCTCTGTGATACCGAACAGACTCTTCTGGACGTACTGCGAGACGAGCTTCATCTGACTGGCAGCAAGGAAGGCTGCGCGTCTGGTGACTGCGGTGCGTGCAGTGTCACGATGGATGGGCGGCTGGTCTGCGCCTGCCTGGTCTTGGCTGTAGAGACCCAAGGTGCCGAGGTCGAGACGATCGAAGGTATGGCCGATGGCGACCGGTTGCATCCACTGCAGCAGAAGTTCCTGGATCACGCCGCGCTGCAGTGCGGGGTGTGTACGCCGGGATTCCTGGTCGCAGCGAAATCCTTACTGGAACGCAATCCCGATCCGACCGAATCCGAAGTGCGCTACTGGCTGGCCGGCAACCTGTGCCGCTGTACCGGGTATGACAAGATCGTGCGGGCTGTACTGGATACCGCCGCAGAAATGAGGGAGTAAATTATGGCAGCAGCAGTCGAGAAGATCATCGAAAACAGAACCGATGACAAGACAACCGACAGCAAAACGCTGAAATGGGTTGGTACCCGGGCACCACGTCCCGATGGCGTAGACAAGGTGACCGGCCGTGCCAAGTTCGGCGCCGATACGTACCTGCCGAATATGCTGATCGGCAAGGTATTGCGCAGCCCCCACGCGCACGCACGGATACTGTCGATCGACCCTTCAGCTGCCCTGGTCCTGCCGGGAGTTAAAGCGGTCGTGACGCGCGACGATTTCCCCGATCAGCCCGCCGGTGCTGTCCAGCCTGCGGGAGAGATGATCATCAATTACCGCGACATGACCCGAAATATCATGGCCCGGGAAAAAGCGCTCTATGAAGGGCATGCCGTCGCAGCTGTGGCTGCTGTCAGTGACCGGGTCGCAGGCCAGGCTCTGTCTCTGATCAAGGTCGATTACGAGGTCCTGCCGCATGTCATCGATGTTGACGAGGCGATGGGTGCAGACGCGCCTTTGATCCAGGAGGACCTGATTACCGAAGGCATGGATCCTGCACCAGAGAAACCATCGAATATCGCCAAACGGGTGGAGTTCGGCCACGGTGACGTCGAGGTGGGTTTCAGCCAGGCGGATGTTGTCATCGAGCGTGAATTCAAGACCCGGCCGGTGCACCAGGGTTACATCGAACCGCACGCCTGTCTTGCGAGTTTCAGTGAGGACGGCCAGGCCGATCTGTGGTGTTCGACCCAGGGTCATTATGTTGCGCGGGGTCACTGCGCGACGCTACTTGGCATGGATGTCTCCAAACTGCGGGTCACCAGTTCAGAGATCGGTGGGGGGTTCGGCGGCAAGACGGTCGTCTACCTGGAGCCGGTGGCATTGGCCCTTTCCCGTAAGGCCTGCCAGCCGGTGAAAATGATCATGACCCGTGACGAGGTCTTCCGAGCTTCCGGCCCAGCATGCGGGACCAGCATGCAGGTAAGAATCGGCGCCACTCGCGAGGGCAAAATCACCGCCGGTGATGCCACGCTGAAGTTCCAGGCCGGCGCGTTTGCCGGCTCTCCTGTGCCGGCGGGTGCCATGTGCGCGTTTGCTCCCTACGACCTCGAGCACGTCCGCAGTGTCGGCTATGACGTGCTGGTCAACCGGCCCAAGGTGGCGGCTTACCGTGCACCCGGTGCGCCGCTCGGTGAGTACGCTGTCGAGTCGGTGATCGATGAGCTGGCCAAGGCACTGGAGCTGGATCCGATTGAATTTCGTCTGCTGAATGCAGCCCGGGAAGGTGTCGACTCATCTTACGGTCCGAAGTTCGGGCCGATCGGCTGTATCCAGACGCTGGAAGCTGCCCGTGATCATGACCACTACCAAGCATCGCTTGGTCCCGGCCAGGGGCGCGGGGTGGCGACCGGCTACTGGTTCAACATTGGCGGTCAGACCTCGGCCACACTCAATTTGAGTGAAGACGGTTCGGTGGCCCTGGTGGTTGGCACTCCGGACATCGGGGGATCCCGTGCATCGTTGTCGATGATGGCCGCTGAAACGCTGGGTATCGAGCTGGATAAGGTCAGGCCGCTGGTCGGTGACACCAGTGCGTTGGGCTATAACATGCTGACCGGCGGCAGTCGGGTGACCTTTGCCGGGGGTATTGCCGTTGTCGGGGCCGCTGAGGATCTGATCAGGCAGTTGTGCGAGCGGGCCGCCTTGACCTGGGATCTTCCTCTCGATGACGTGGAGTGGGTCGACGGCGAGGCCCGGCTGGCCAACGGTCGAGCCGGCAGCGAAGCACCGATGTCGATGGCCCAGATCGCCAAGGACATGGCCAAGTCCGGTGGTCCAATAGTGGGACGGCATTCGACCAATGCCCAGGGGGCCGGCCCCAGCTTCGGCACCCACGTGGTGGACGTTGATGTGGACCGGGAAACCGGCCGGGTCAGCGTCACCCGCTACACCGTCGTCCAGGACGCCGGCAAGGCGATCCATCCGGGCTATGTGGAAGGGCAATACCAGGGCGGTGCCGTGCAGGGCATCGGTTGGGCACTGAACGAGGAGTACATCTACGACGAGAAAGGTAAGATCGAAAACGCAGGTTTTCTGGACTACCGCGTGCCGGTCTGTTCGGATGTGCCGATGATCGATACCGTGATCGTCGAGGTCCCCAATCCTGAACATCCCTACGGTGTACGGGGGGTGGGTGAGACGCCCATCGTCCCGCCGTTAGCGGCGATCTCCAATGCAGTCGAGAACGCTCTGGGCATCCGTTTCACGGAACTGCCGATGTCTCCGCCACGGGTGCTGGCTGCCATTGAGCAGGCGGGTTAAGCCAACCGAGTTCGCACCTTACATGGCAAAGATCGTGCTCACCGGAAACCTGCGGCTATACACCGGTGGTGAGACTGAGCTGGAACTGGATGCCGGCACGATCCGGAGTCTGATTCGCAAACTTCGTGAACGCTACCCCGATTTGCCGAAAAGCCTGGAGGACGAACTGTCCATAGCGATAGACGGCACAGTGCACCAGGATGACTGGTTCGCCAGAATCCAGCCCGACAGTGAAGTGCACCTGATGCCGCGCATTGCCGGAGGCTGAGTGGGGGCGCCTGGCGTGACAGTGGCCGCTGAGCAAACCGGCGCGATGGCCTACCCACCGCAGCCACTGCCCGAGCAGTTCTGCAATCTGGGTCGACTGGTTGACTCGCTGGCTGCGAGGGATCTCGATGGTATTGTGGTCACTTCGCCGTACAACACCTTCTACCTGTCGGGCTTCAAGGGCATTGCCCACAAATCAGATGAGCCACGGCCTTACGCGGTCATCCTGTCGCGGCACCAGCCCGACCACCCGGTGCTGGTGGTGGCTGATTACTACGTCTCCAGCCTGCTCGACCAGCCCACCTGGATCAAAGATGTCCGCTCGTTCCGGGCTGTGATGCTGCCTCTGGATCTGCCGCCGGGGGAGTGTGATCTTGATCGCTTCCTGCCCCAGCCTGGTCTGAATATCGACTGGGTGAAGAACGCCCGCGGCCATTATGCCGATACTATTGGAGCGGCCTGCCGCCAGGCGCTGGCCGATCTGGGTTTGGCTTCGGGTCGGGTTGCCTTTGATGATCTGCGTTTCGGGCACTTGCTGGCAATGGACGGCGTGACGATCACCGACGGCTACGACCCGATGATGTATGCACGCTCTGTCAAGACGCCGGCAGAGATCGAGTTGCTCAGGCGATCCACTCGGCTGAACGAACAGGCGATCTGCGCCACTATTGGCCAATGGCAGCGCGGTATGACCTGGCGTGAGTTCAATCATGCCTACCACAAGACCGTGATCGACCTCGGGGGTTTCGTCCGCGACCCCGGAGCCATGGTCTGGGGACATCCCTGCGGCGGGGACCGTGCTGTGACCCTGCAGACCGCACTGGAGGACTTCGTCGTCGAGCCCGGCCTGCACATCATGTTCGATTGCCACGGTACCTTGGATCTTTACTGCTGGGATGGCGGCAAGACCTGGGTGGTCGACGGAGAAGCGGCGGGGGATGCCCGGCGTTACGCCGAAGCCACGGCCGAGGCATCCGTTGCCGTACTCGAGGCCATGCGCCCGGGTGTCCGGATCAGCGAACTGCAACGCATCGGCCGGTCTGTCTATTCAAAGGTCGGCGTGCCCGATGCTGATGCGGTGCTGATCTTCTTCCATGGTCTGGGCCTGAGTCATATGGACCTGGAGCAGCACACGTCGGATGGCGAGCCCAATGTCGACTGGCGGCTCGAGGACAATATGGTGGTGCCGCTGCACATTCTCTACCCCGGAGACGAACATCACCGTATCTGGCTTGAGGAGGTGATCCGGGTGACCCCCGACGGAGGTGAGGCACTGTTCGACTGGGGTCTGGATCCTCTGATCGCGACCTAGGCGTACTTTTCTCTGTTCGAACCCTTCTCAGGGTTGGGGCCTCGAGTGTTGTCAGCCAGGCCCGGGTTCGACCATCACCTCCAGCAGGGCAGGGCCGGGGCGGCCGAGCGCCTCGCTCAGGCTATCGGCGAACCGTCCGGGCTCGCTGATCTGTTCTCCCGGCATACCGAACGATCGGGCGAGACCCGCCATGTCGATAGGTGGCGTCTTGAAATCCATGCCGATATAGCGGTCATCACCATGAAACGCATAGAGGCGTTCTTTGAGGATCCGGTAACCTCGGTTGTTGAGAATGATGAAGGTGATCGGTACCGCCAGGTGGGCTGCGGTCCAGAGTGCCTGCGGGCTGTACAGCGCACTGCCGTCACCGATGACGGCCACGATACGGCGGGCAGGCTGGGCGAGTCCGATGCCGACCGCCGCGGCGATTCCCCAGCCGATGCCGCCGCTGACCATGCCGAAATAGCTGTGCCGGTCTTGCAGCGGCAGGTAATCCAGCAGGGTCTTGGCCGCGGTCAGGCCTTCGTCAACGACGATGGTATCTTCGGCGATGGTCTCGCTGATGGTCATCATCAGCCACTCCGGATCGATGGGTGTGCGCTCCGCCATGGTTGCGGCCTTCGCTGCTCGAGTGTTGCGTCTGGCCGACCAGTTGTTCGCTTCGATGTCGGCAAGCGACCACTCGGTCCGAGCCGTTGGATTACTTTTTGCCCGTTTGCGGAGTAATGGCACCAGGGCCCTGAGGGTCTCGCCGACATCGTGCCGGATTGCAATCTCCGCCGGATAGTTCTTGCCCATCTCCCAGTCCCGCAAGCCGATCTGAATCACGCTGAGGTGCCCGGGCAGGGGATCGATCGAACTCCAGACCGACATCTGGAGAATGTCCGAGCCGACAGCGAGCATCAGATCGTAGGGTTCAAGGGCATCGCGCACTTTCTGCTGATCCCGGGTGAGGCTGCCCATGAAGGCCGGATGCCGGGATCTGAAATGAGCACCGCTTGGCACGGTCTGCTGATAGACCGGTACCCCCAGTACTTCAGCGAGATCCGCGATCTCTGCCTGAGCATCGCTGGTCACCACTTCGGCACCAGCGACGATCACCGGGCACTGGGCAGCGTAGATCCTCTGGACCAGCGTCTCGAGTGCGGCATCCGAAGGGCGGCCGACGCTGTCCACCCGGGTTGGCGTACCGAGAGAGATCTCGGCCTGCTGGTTCAGAATGTCACCCGGGAGGGACAAAAACACCGGCCCTGTAGGCGGCGTTGTCGCGATCTTGGCCGCCCGGTGAATCACCCGCGGCATATCCTCGAGCCGGCTGATCTCATGTGCCCATTTCACCACCGGGCGCGCCATCTCGATCATCGGTCCATACAGCAGCGGTTCGGTCAATCCGTGGCCCTGCTCCTGCTGGCCTGCGGTGATGATCAACGGTGAACCGGTCTGGTTGGCGTTGTAGATCGACCCGATCGCATTACCGAGACCCGGTGCGACGTGTACGTTGCAGGCGCTCAGGCGGCCCGAGGCGCGGGCAAAGCCGTCGGCCATGGCGACCACGATGGATTCCTGCAGTCCAAGCACGTAAGTCAGATCAGGGTGGTCGTTGAGCGCGTGCATGATTGCGAGCTCGGTGGTGCCCGGGTTGCCGAATATGTGAGTGACCCCTTCCTGTTCCAGCAGTGACAGAAAAAGATCGCGTCCGTGAGCGGTGGGCTTGTTGATGGGGTGTCTCCCGAGTGATGGCACGTTGCCAGAGGAATACGATTAAAGTCTAATGGAATCGATACGGCGGGCAAAGAGTATTCCTGCCGGAGGGTTTGCGGGTATGATTACCTGCGATTCAAAGGATACCCAAGGTCAGAAATGCTGAAGCTATCAGAGAAGATGAGCCGGCTTGGGACGGAGACCGCCTTCGAAGTTCTGGCGCGGGCCGAGGCGCTCGCCCGTGAAGGCCGCGATATCATCAACCTTGGCATTGGACAGCCAGATTTCAAGACACCGGAGCACGTGGTGGAGGCAGCGGTCAGGGCGTTGCACGACGGTCATCATGGCTACACACCGTCGCCGGGCATACTGCCCTTACGTGAGGCGGTTGCTCACGACCTGCTGACCTGGCGCGGGGTTGAGGTCAGCCCGGAACGGGTCGTGGTGGTCCCCGGTGGCAAGGTGACGATGTTCTTCGCCATACTGATGTTCGGTGAGCCGGGTGCCGAGATCATGTACCCGAATCCGGGTTTTCCGATCTACGAGTCGGTGATCGAGTTCTCTGGAGCGACCGCGGTGCCCACCCCGCTGCTGGAAGAGCGTGACTTTTCGTTCGATGCGAATGCCGTACTCGAGCAGATCACGCCCAGGACCCGCCTGCTGATACTCAATTCACCGGCCAACCCGACCGGCGGTGCGGTACCGAAGGAGGAGATCGATCGGCTGGTTGCGGGACTCGCCGAGCACCCCCATGTGGCGGTACTGAGCGACGAGATCTATTCGCGGATCGCCTACGATGGGCGCACACACGTCTCGCTGCTGGCCTATCCCGAACTGGCAGAGCGGCTCATTCTGCTCGACGGCTGGAGCAAGACCTATGCGATGACCGGCTGGCGGATGGGCTATGCGGTCTGGCCCAAGGCGCTGGTCGAAGGCGCCACCCGGCTGGCGGTGAACTGTCACTCCTGCGTCAATGCCGCAGCCCAGTACGCCGGTATCGCCGCTCTGGAGGGCCCCCAGGAGGCCGTCGACAGCATGGTCGGTGCGTTCGACGAACGCCGCCGTGTCATCGTCGACGGTCTGAACGCGATTGCCGGGTTCCGCTGTCGAATGCCCGGCGGTGCGTTCTATGCCTTCCCGAATATCACCGGTACCGGACTGGATGCCCGGGCACTGCAGGGGCGGTTGCTGGAAGAGGCTGGTGTCGCGACCGTCGCCGGAACCAGTTTCGGCCGTTTGGGGGAAGGCTTTATCCGCTTCTCCTACGCCAACAGCATCGACAACATCGAAGTTGCACTGGCCCGGATCCAGGCGTTACTCGAGGGCTGAGCGGCGCTTGAAACCATGGGCAAGCTGCGGATATAAGTCACTGGGTTCCCAGCCGGGCAGGCAAGGAAAAGGTGTTGTAGAGGTCGTTGTCTGGCGATTCCATCTCGCCGATGGTTGACAGAGCACAACAGGCAGGAGGATGAATCATGCAAGGTGTGGTATTTCTGGGTGATCGAAAGATCGAGTTCATGGAGTTCCCGGACCCTGAGCCGGGTCCGGACGAGGTGGTGCTCGAGATCAAGGCTTCGGGGATGTGCGGCAGCGATCTGAAGTTCTATCGGGTGGTGGGCGGCGCCGCGGCACTTGGTCTTGGTGGTGACGGCAGCCCTGTGATCGCCGGTCACGAACCCTGTGGTGTGGTGGCCGAGATCGGCAGCGCGGTCGATGCCGGCCAGGTGCGGATCGGTGATCGGGTGATGGTGCATCATTACAAGGGTTGTGGGCACTGCAGCCACTGCGAGGATGGCTGGGGCCAGCTGTGCCGCGAGGGAGTCGTTGTCTATGGTGCGACGGGTCACGGCGCCCATGCGCGTTACATGAAAGCGCCGGCGAGCACCCTGGTGCCGTTACCGGATGCCCTGAGCTTCGCTGCCGGTGCTGCGATCTCCTGTGGTACCGGCACGGCCTACGGCGCGCTCGGTCGGCTGGGTCTTTCGGCCGGTGACACCATTGCGGTCTTTGGTCAGGGACCGGTCGGTCTCAGCGCGACCCAGCTGGCGGCCGCGATGGGCGCACGGGTGATTGCGCTCGATGTCAGTGCCGAACGCCTGGCGCGGGCGGATGCATTCGGTGCCGACGCGCTGATCGATCCGTCACAGGACGACCCAGTGGATCGCATTCGCGAGCTGACAGGCGGGCCGGGTGCCCACCTGTCACTGGACTGCAGTTCGTCGCCCGCGGCGCGCCTTGCCGCCGTGCAGTGTGTGCGGACCTGGGGCAAGGCCTGCTACGTTGGCGAAGGCGGTGAGGTCACGATGGACGTCAGCAACGACATGATTCGCCGGCAGGTCACATTGATCGGTTCGTGGACCTTCTCGACCAGTGGCCAGGCGGACTGCGCACGTTTTATCGTTGACCACGATATCGACGTTGACGCGCTGTTCACGGAGCGCTATTGCTTGGAACAGGCGCGCGATGCTTATGCGCTGTTCGATGGACAGCAGACCGGCAAGGGAGTGTTCGAGTTCTGAGTCAGACTCCTGGTCGGTGCACCTCGGCGCGAGCGCAGTGCCAGATCAGCGACCTTTGAAAACGGCTTTGCGTTTTTCCATGAACGCCCGGCGACCCTCGACGTAGTCCTCGCTGGTGAAACAGTCCTCGACCAGTTTTTCACACAAAGCCTGATCGAACCCGCCGGGTTTCACGACCTGGCCGACGATCTGCTTGACCGATCGGATCGTCAGTGGCGCGTTGGCACCGATCGTCTGGCAGTAGTCGGTGACGGTATCTTCGAGCTCTTTGTCCGGAACCATGCGGTTGATCAGCCCGACGTTCAATGCTTCCGGTGCGGAAAGTTGCCGTGCCGTGAAGAAGATGTCCTTGGCGACGGACGGCCCGACCAGGTCGACCAGCTTGCGGATGCCGCCGTGCCTGTAGCCGACGCTGAGCTTGGCTGCCGGAATACCGAACCGTGAGGCCTCGGTCGCCACCCGTAGGTCACAACTCACCGCAATGCCGGCGCCGCCGCCGATGCAGTAGCCACGAACCATCGCGATGGTGGGCTTGGGGCAGTGGTAGAGTCGCTCGGTGGCCGAGTCGGCAATGTCTTCGTAATGGCTGGTCGCCTCCTTGGTCGAGCGGACCGTTTCGAACTCGGAGATATCAGCCCCGGAGATAAATGCCTTCTCACCGGCACCCTTGAGCACGATGACCTTGATCTCCGGGTCGCGTTCGAAGCAATCCAGAATGGTTGGGATGGCCTCCCACATCTCCACTTTCACCGCATTATGTTTTTCGGGGTTATTGAAAATCATCCAGCCGACCCCCGAGTCCTTCTCGGCAAGCATATACGGTGTCGGTAGCTCGAACTGTTCTTTGGGCATGATCGTCCTCTTCAGTGACTGTCAGTGTACGGGCGCCGGTGTTTTCCGGCTTGAGATGGCTTGCCGGCCAGCGATGACGGGCCAGTCTTTGTTCCGCTGCAGTCTAGCATGCGCTGTCCGCAGTCATCCTCGACGGCCGGGAACGACGATGCTCAGCGGCACTGCTGCCTCAGCACGTGACTCCAGAAGATGCCAGAATACGCCAGCACAAACCCACCCGTCCGGAGAGACCCGTTGCAGATTTCACAGGTAGATGCGATACCCCTGAGCATTCCATTCACGCACGGCGGTCCGTCGATTGCCTGGGTGGGCAATGACTGGAAAGCGCTGGACGTCGTGCTGGTGCGGATCGAGACTGATGAAGGGCTGGTGGGCTGGGGAGAGGCCTTCAGTTACAACTGCCGGCGGGCAGTCACGGCGATGATCGAAGACGTGGCAGGGCCGCTGGTGCTCGGTAAGAACGTGCACGACCGGGCGGCACTGGTGCACGGTCTGCAGGTGCAGATGCACCTGTGGGGCCGTTACGGTGTCTCGATGTTCGCGATATCGGGCATCGACATTGCGCTGTGGGATCTGGCTGGAAAAATCGCGGGCCAGCCACTGGGGCAGTTGCTGGGCGGTGGAAAAACGAAGCTGCCGGCCTACGCGAGTCTCTTGAAATACCAGGACCCGGAGGTGGTGGCCGAGCGCACGGGCCATGCACTGGAACAGGGCTATCGCTTGATCAAACTGCATGAGTCGACTGTACAACCGGTTCGCGCGGCGCGCGAGGCGGCCGGTGATGAGGTCGCGATCATGCTCGATGTGAACTGTGCCTGGTCGCCACTCGAGGCAGGTGCCATCGTGGCGCAGCTGGCCGAATACCGGCTGCACTGGCTGGAAGAACCGGTCTGGCCGCCGGAGAACTTCCAGTGTCTGGCCGAGTTGCGCGATGCTTACGGTGTGCCGACTGCATCCGGAGAGAACGCCTGTACGGCCTGGCAGTTTCAGTCGATGTTCGATTTCAATGCGGTCGATTACGCCCAGCCCAGCGTCACCAAGGTCGGTGGGGTCAGTGAATTTCTCAAAGTAGCCGCAATCGCTGAGACCGGCAACGTGGCCATCGCACCGCATTCACCCTATTTCGGGCCCGGCTTTCTGGCCACCGCCCAGCTGATCTCGGCGATGCCCGGTGAAGTGCCTTTCGAGCGCTTCTACATGGACCTTGAAGGCAGTTTGTACGGGTCTGCCATCGACCCCGTCGATGGTGAACTCGAGGTGCCGCAGGGCGCGGGGCTCGGGCTGGAACCCGACCCCGGGGTTATTCGCGACTTCCGGGTCAAAGCCTGACGTCCCGCAGGGACTCACCCCCAATCGGAGATTCTGCCCATGACCAGAACAAGGTTCAGTGGCGTACTGGTGCCCGTGATTACACCTTTTAACGACGACCTGTCGCCCAACGCTGGTGCCTTTGTCAGCCACTGCCGGTGGATGCTCGAGCAGGGTGTCGACGGGCTGGCGATCTTCGGCACCACCAGCGAGGCCAACTCGCTGACGGTCGCCGAACGCAAGATGCTGCTGGAGGCGTTGCTTGAAAACGGTCTGCCGGCAGATAAGTTGATGCCCGGTACCGGTGCCTGCTCGATCATGGACGCCGCAGGCTTGACCGCCCACGCAGTCAGCCGGGGGTGTGGCGGCGTGCTGATGCTGCCGCCGTTCTACTACAAAGCCGTGGACACCGACGGTCTGTTTGCCAGTTTCTCTGAAGTCATCGAGCGGGTCGCGGATCAGCGGCTGCACGTCTACCTCTACCACATTCCGCCCGTTGCTCAGGTGCCGATCGGTCTGGATTTGATCGAGCGGCTGGTGGAGCGTTATCCAGATACCGTGGTCGGCCTGAAAGACAGTTCCGGTGACTGGGCTAACACTCAGGCGATCCTGGACGGATTCCCGGGTTTTGCCACCTTTGCCGGTTCGGAGTCTTTTCTGCTTGATACCGTGCGCGGCGGCGGCGCCGGCTGCATCACCGCCAGCGGCAATGCCAACCCGGCCGGTATACGCAAGGTCTATTCGGCTTGGGCGGAAGGGTCGGGCAAGGCAGACGATTTACAGGCGCGTATCAGCCAGATCCGTAACACACTGCAGGGTTACCCGATGATCCCGGCGCTCAAGGCCATGACCGCCAGGTTTACCGGCGATCACGACTGGGCTCTGACCCGGCCGCCGTTGACGGCGCTGCCGGATGATCAGGTGGCGTCACTGATGGCGGATCTTGAAGCCATCGGCTTTGACATCGCGACCAACGGTGATTGTGTGACCGCGTAAAGCACCGGCCCGGTCCGGCACAGACGGGTGTTTACACCTGGCCGTTAGGAAGCACGAGGATCTTGCCCTCCCGGCCCTGCTGTCCGGCATGCGCGAGTGCATCCTTGATGTCGGCGATGTCATAGGTCGCCTCGATCCCGACCGCCAGAGTACCGTCCTGGACATGCCCGGCAAGTTCCGCATAGAGTGATTCGATCCCGGCTCTTGGCATCTGGCCGAGCGTCCTGGCGAGCCAGAAGCCGGTCAGGCTCAGTCGCCGAAAGACCAGCCAGTCCGGCATCATCTTGCAGGGCTTACCGCTCAGCATTCCGTAGTTGACCAGTACACCGCCTTCAGCCAGGCACTCGGCCAGCCGCAGGCTGGTGTCTCCTGCCACGGCGTCGATCGCCAGGCGCGGGCTACCGCCGGTGGCCGCGCTGACCTGCCCGCTCAACCCGTCAAGGTCGACCAGCACGACGTCGGCGCCGGAGGCCTTGAGCGGCGCGACCAGCGATTCGCGGCGCACCACATTGACGGTCCGGATACCGGCTTTCCCGGCCAGCCGGATCACACAGTGGCCGACAGCAGAGTTTGCCGCGTCCTGGATGAGCCAGTCTCCGGATTCGAGTTCGACGTATTCGCGCAGCATCAGGGCAGCGGTGGCCGGGTTGACCTTGAGCATGGCGTACTGGAGCAGTCGATCGGGCTGGGTCTGGATCCTGAGCGCCTCGGCCGCTTTGACTCTGCGCTTCTGTGCCCAGTTCTCCCGACTGAGCAGGATCACGTGATCGCCGCTGGCGAGGCCGTCGACCCCGGCCCCGGTTTGACTGACCTGCCCGACCGCTTCGGCCCCCGGAGTGTAGGGCAGCGACGGTCGCGCCGCGTACTTGCCCTCGATGGTCAGAAGGTCTGCCGGATTGATCGGGAAGGCGATGACCTCGACCACCACCTCATCGTCTGCAGGGGCGCCCGGGTCTGGCAGGTCGGCACAGCAAGCGGCTTCGTGCGCCGGGCCAAAAGCATCGAACTGTACGGCTTTCATGAGACCTCCTGTAGTGAGGGGTTTTGCAGGCTCAGGTTATGAATCTCTTTGATCAGGCATGGCGATGGGCGCGGCCCTGCGCCATGGCGACCACCATGCGAAAAGCGTTTCGTGCGGCGCGCACGTTTGCGGTATTTGTGCCGACAATGTCAAAAGCCGTGCCGTGAGCCGGGGTGGTAATCGGCACCGGCAGGCCGCCGAGCACCGACACACCCTGGTCGAAGCCCAGCAGCTTGATCGCGATCTGACCCTGGTCGTGATACATGCTCAGGGCACAGTCATACTGGCCGTCACGGACCTTCAGATACAGCGTATCGCTCGGGAACGGCCCGTGTACCTCGATCTCCTGCAGCGCTGCTTTTTCAACCGCGGGGGTGATAGTGTCGATCTCCTCTTTGCCGATGGCACCGCCGTCGCCGGCGTGGGGGTTGAGAGCTGCGACGGCGATCCGGGGGTTGGCGTAGCCGGCTGTTTTCAGCGTCTGATCAGCCAGGACGATGGCCTCGACGATCAGATCAATGGTTAGCCTGCCCGCGACGTCCTTGAGCGGGACATGTGATGTGACCCTGGCGTTCCACATGCCGTCGATCACATTGAACTCGCTGGCCCGGCCGGTCACGCCGAGTCTCGCTTTTGCCCAGGTCAGCTCGTCTTCAACGCCGATACCGGCAAGGTGCATGGCGGCCTTGTTGAACGGCATGAAGCAGATCCCGTCGATGGTGCCCGCCGAGGCAAGGTCAATGGCAAGGCCAAATGTTTCCAGCACCGCGCGGCCGGCATCAGCCGAGACCGTGCCCGGAACAATGCCGGCCGGGTCGAGGCACGGTACGTCGAGCAGCTGGATCTCACCACAATGAGGGTCTATAGCGGCCCGGTCATGCAAGGCCTTGCAGGGGATCTCCAGTCCACTGACCGCGCAGCCGGCCGCCAGCACCCGCCGGTCAGAGATCACCAGCACCCGGTTTTTTTCGCTCTCTTCAAGGCCCTGCAGCAGCTTGGGCAGCAGTTCGGGACCGATCCCACAGGCGTCACCTTGTACGATGCCGATAAACGGCTGCCCTTTGCTCATTCTGTGCGCCGGTACGGGTGGTCGAACAGCATGGGCAAGAAGGCGCCGGGGTCGTTCAGGATGCGCATGGTGCGGTGAGATCGTTGATCTTTTTGTCGGGCAGGCCGACCTCACGGGCTGTCTGGCGGATTACATGCCAGACCGTCTCGGGCAGTGGAATGCCGCCGGCCGTCCGCTCAGCCCTCAGGCGTCGCTCGGGTTCACCTGGCACCTGCACTTTGTCGTGGCCTGCGGCCGGCTCACTGGCGGTGAAAAAATCAACGTACTGGCGCGCCTCTTCGGCAAATGTATGCCCGGTGTCCAGATGGGAGGGCGATATATAGATCGACAGCATGCCGTTGATGATGTACGGCTTGTCTGGCCCGGCACAGCCGCCGCCGGTCAGTGCCCCGGCCAGCATCTCGCACATCAGGGCAAGGCCCGAACCCTTGTGTTCACCCATGGTCCGGATCGCACCGCTGCCAGGGCGCTTGCCGGTGGTGCGGGTCGGATCCACGTCGCCGTACAGGGCTCGCGGGTCGCTGGTCGGCTCGCCATCGCCGGAGACCAGCGAACCTTCGGGCAGGGGAGTGCCGCCGGTGGCGGCCACCAGGACCTTGCCCTCGGCGACCCGGGCGGTCGCAAAGTCGAGAATCAGCGGTGGCTTGCCGACCAGTGGCACGCCGATGGTCACCGGGTTGGTCGACATCCGACGAGAGACACCGCCGAACGGTGCAACCAGCAGGCTGCCGGCCACGTTCACGAAGTGGATGGAGATCAGGCCCGATTCGACCGCCATCTCGGCCCAGTCGCCGATCCTGCCCAGATGTCCCGAGCGGCGAAGGGCAATGATTGATATGCCGCTGGCAGCGGCCTTGTCGATGCCCAGTTGTACGGCCTGCTCACCGATGGTCTGGCCGAACCCGCGATTGCCATCGACCACGGCAAAGACCTCCGTTTCGGTGACCATGGAGATCGACTGGCCCGCTCTCAGGTTGCCCGCATTCAGCCAGTTGACGTAGCGCGGTACCCGGATCACGCCGTGGCTGTCGTGGCCGGTGAGATTGGCGGAGGCCAGGTGTCGGGCGATTCGTTCGCTCTCGGCAATGCTGCAGCCGGATTGGACAAAGATCTCGCTGACCAGCCTGCACAGTGGCTCCGTATCGATCAGCACGTAGGGCTCCGAAGGCTGGCGCCCGGGCGGCCAGTGAAGTCGCGGATCAAGATCCAGGGGTCCGCTGAGATCGCCCGCTCAGGCGGGGTGGCCGATCTTGAGATCGTTACTGGCCTGGTCGGCACCCCGCAGCAGCCACAGCGGGCGGCTGGCGAAATTGACCATGTATCCGGAACCGTCACTGGTTGCGTACAACTCACGGTTGAAATGGCTGGTGGCGGGCATGTAGCGTATGGCTACCCCGGCCCGGCGTTTGCCGGATGTATTGGGGTTCGAGCCGTGGATGAGATAGACATCGTGCAGTGAAAACTGGCCCGGTTCAAGCTCGACATCGACGGCATTGTCGAGGTCAGCGCTCGGGTCGTCGACATGCTGGTTCAGTACCAGGTTTTCGCGGTCCGATTTGGCGTGTTGATAGTAGTGTTGCCCGGCGTGTGATCCTGGCACGACCCGCAGGCAGCCGTTCTCGACCGTGCTGTGGTCGATGGCGACCCAGGCGGTGCAGGTTGCGAGCGGCCGGATGGGCCAGTAGTGGCCGTCCTGATGCATGGGCACTTCCATGCCGTCACCCGCCGGCTTACAGAACACCTGGCAGCCCCACAGGATGATATCGGGACCGATCAGTTGTTCGACAAGGTCGAGTATCCGCGGGTCCCGGGCAAGTTCGAGCCAGGCGCTGTGGCCGCGAACGCCTTCGTCGTTTTTGCGGTCGATGTGCGCGCTGACCAGGTGTTCCGGCCGGATCTTGGGATTGGCGTCAATGGTCTCGCTCACGGCGGCCTGCAGCCCGGCCATCGTCGCGGCCGGCAATCGGGTGTCCGGCACGATATAGCCGTCCCGCTGGTAACGTTGGATGCTTGCCTCGTTCAGCTTTTCAGTCATTTGCTATTTCCCGTTTGATGGTGCGTCCTGTCTGAACCGGTGGCCGATTGTGCAGGCCGTGGCCGGTTCCGGTAAGGATACCTGCTGCCAGCCGGCCTCACCAGTTGTTGCGCAGGTCACGGAGCTTGACAAACACTGTCTTGGGGTCCGGTTCGTCCGGCAGGTCGGGAAAGCGTTCCCGCAGGCCGGCGATCACGCTTGGGTTGTGCAGTCGGAAGAAGGTGTTGACCTCTTTTTCGAGGCCAAGCGTCGAGACAAGTGCGTTGTCGGGGTCCTGGGTGCCGGTGTCTTCCATCAGCGTTCGGGCTTTGTCGTTGCCGGGCTCCCGGTCGAGGGTAAATTCCAGGTTGTTCGCCCAGTAGTCGTGGCCGGGATAGACCTTTGTCTCATCAGTCAGCTTGGAGAGCTGGCTGGCGAAAGTCTCGTAGAGTTCCTCGGGGTGTCCGCCGTTGTGACAGTTGCCGGCACCGGCATTGAACAGCGTGTCGCCACAGAATATGGCCGGGTGATCAGTGCGCGACAGCAAACAGACGTGGCTCATGGTGTGGCCTGGTGTGTCCAGAACCTCAAGCTCCACGGTTTTGCCGACCTTGACCACATCGCCGGCGTTCAGTCCCCGGTCCATGTCCGGGATCGCATCGCGGGCGTTGGCATGGGCGATGATGCTGGCACCCGTCGCGGCCACCATCGGGCCGTTGCCGCCGGTGTGGTCGCCGTGTTCATGGGTATTGAGGATCTGGGTTACGTTCCAGCCCATGGCCTTTGCCTTGGCCAGGCATTTCTCATGATCGAGCGGGTCCACGGCCAGTACCTCGCCGGTCTCGGGGCAGGCCACGAGGTAATTGAAATTTCGCCAGGCGTTTGCGGTCCAGATTTGCTCAACGATCACAGTGGGGTCCTCGGTTTTAGGCGGGGTTACAGGATTCAGCCCGCTCGTGCGGCTTAATTGTAGGTTCCTGGAACATTTCGGGTCAGTCCAGCGCCGGCAACTGGTCGGTGTGCTGGGAAAGCCGGGGCATGATGTCGCCGGCCAGGCGCTGCATCGAGGCCGGCCACAGGCCGCTGTCGTCCCAGTCGTGGGCCACCATCACCAGTGTGCCGAAACGCCCGAGCTGGTCGGTCAGAGCGATCAGCCGGTCGAGCACGGTGTCGGCCGTACCCGCGATCACGCAGTCGTCCAGTGCCTGGGGCACTTCGACGATCTCGTTTAGAACACTCAGCGGTTCGTGCTGTCGGTCCTTGAAATCCTCGATCTGCCGCACCCCGCGAATGTAGCGATAGTAGTAGGCGAACACGCCATCGGGGTCGGCAAGAATGTCCTCGGCCTGGGTGTCTGAATCGGTCACCAGAATATTGCGGCAGACCCGCCAGATCAGCCGGTCGGCGGGTCTGCCGAGTTTCTGGCGGGTCGCGGAATACGCCTGCCACTGGGCGGCAACAGTCTCCACGGGCACGAAGTTGGCCGAGATCGGGATGAAGTCCCGTGCCGCGATGGTCTCGGCGGTCAGGCCGCCGGGCCCGACCATGGCAAGAGCGATGGGTGGGTGCGGTTGCTGCAGGGGTCTGGCCATCTCGCCGACGCCGTGACTGAGCCAGACCCGGCGATCCAGGGAGTAGTCAAAGTGCTCACCGTGATGAGAGAGCGGTGCCGCCTCCGCCCACAGCCTGACCATCAGGTCCAGGGCCTCCAGCGCGATTCCGTAACGCGCCGGCATCTCCTTGTCACCGAAAAGCTCTGCGTCGCTCATCAGGCCGCCCGGGCCGATACCCAGGATCAACCGGCCGCTGCTCAGCTGATCGAACTGGGCCACCTCGGCCGCCACGATCACCGGGTTGTGATAGGGCAGGTTGATGACCCCGGTGGCGAAGCGGATCGACGGTGCATCGGCGAGCAGCGTTGCCATGAACATCAGCGGCGAGGGGATCTGCTCCGCTTTGGTCGAAAAATGTTCACCGATCCACACCTCGGAAAAGCCCAGGCGGTCGGCGAGGATCACCGCTTCCCGGTCCTCGGCGAGTGCTGTAGCCCAGGGTTTCTCGGGGCGGTGTACCGGTTGAGCGAAAAGGCCGAGTTCCATATCAGGTCTCAGGGTTGGCGTGTCAGCCTGATCTTAACCGAATCGATCGACTCGAGATTACAGACCGTGAATCAGACGATCTGATTTCTGAGCGTCGTCTCACCCGACCACAGGCGGGCAAGGTTCTCCCTGAGGATCCCGATGACGTTGTCTTCGTACTTGCGCGTCTCGCCGCCGGTGTGCGGTGTGATGATCAGGTTGTCCAGTGTCCAGAACGGCGATGACTCGGGCAGCGGCTCATCGTTGAAGTGGTCTATGGCGGCCCCGGCAATCCAGTTGCCGGTCAGGGCTTCGAGCAGGGCCGGTTCATGGACGCAGCCGCCCCGCGCCACGTTGATGAGATAAGCCGATGGCTTCATGGCCTTGAGCGCCGCGGCGTCGATGATCTGGTGGGTCTCGGGGGTCAGCGGACAGCACAGCGCGACGAAGTCCGCCCGCTCGAGAAGCGCCGGCAGGTCGTCGGGGCAGTGGACTTCGTCCGCCAGGCCCCCGTGGGACGCCGTGTCGCGCTTGATACCGATGACCGTCATACCGAAGGCTTTAGCGAGTCCTGCGAGCCGCTCGCCGATCGCACCCAGTCCGATGATCAGCAGAGTGTGTCCGACCAGGTCGTCCTCGCGGTCGGCGATGTTCGAGATCATGCTGCGCCAGAAGCGTTTGCTCTGGTTGTCGCGACCCGAGTGCAGCTGCCGGATCAGGCCAAGCGCGAGCCCCATTGCATGCTGACTGACGGCATCGGCATTCACGCCTGTGGCGTTGGCCAGAAAGATGCCCCGCTCACGCAGGCGCTCCAGTGGAAACTGGTCGTAGCCGGCGCCGATGGATTGGATGTAGCGAAGCCGTGGACAGTGCTCCAGGAGTTCATCCTCCCAGAAGCCGGAGATCACCAGCACGTCGGCCTGCGGCAGGCCGGCAAGGGTCGCCCCGGGTGTCCAGGCCTGTTCGTGGCTGATACCGGTGTCGAGTTGCTCGAAGCACTGCGCCATCTGGTAGGCGGTGTGGGAGAACAGGATGTGGGTCTGGGTTTGTTCCGGAAGGGCACTCATACAGGTTTGGGCTGGAACGGTGTCGCCAGGAGGCGGCTCGGAACGTCTATGATGGCCCGTGCGGCTCGAGCCTGCAAGCCGCAACAGCCAACACAATCGGCGTTACAATGGGCCGGATGATGAAAGCCGACACAGTCACCCGCACGGCGCTGGTTACCGGCAGCGGCCGGAACATCGGCCGGGCGGTTGCCCTGGCGCTCGCCGGGCAGGGCTGCAATGTAGTTGTCAATGGCTCTTCGAACCTTGCAGCGTGTGAGGCGGTTGCAGGTGAGGTGGAAGATCTGGGAGCCCGGGCGCTTGTCGCAATGGGCGATATCGGTGATCGCAATGCGGCCCGCGAGATCTGCCGGGCCGGGGTCGGGGCCTTCGACCGGATTGATGTGCTGGTCAACAACGCAGCGATCCGGCCGCTCAAGCCTTTTCTGGAGACCAGCGACGATGACTGGCACCGGGTGCTCGACGTCGATCTGAACGCGGCGTTCTACACCTGTCACGAAGTGCTGCCTGGAATGGTCGACAACGGCTGGGGCCGGATCATCAATCTGACTGGTATGAATGCCATACACGGCTACAAGGGCCGGGTACCGGTATCGGTCGCCAAGCACGGCCTCTGGGGTCTGACCAAGGCGCTCGCCAAGGAGTTCGGTTCCAGCGGCATCACCGTCAACGCCATATCACCGGGACCGATCCGTTCCGAGCACGACGATGCCGAACTGGCGCGCCACATTCAGGATCAGGTCGGACGCATTCCCTTGGGACATCTGGGTGAGCCCGACCACATCGCCTCGCTGTGCGCGTACCTGGTGTCTGACGGCGGGGGGTTCGTAACCGGGCAGATGATCGCCTGCAATGGCGGTGCCGAGACTTGAGTCGCTTTCAGCATCGAGCTGATTACAGGCACCGAGCCCTTGCCGATCGTTCCAGCACCATGGCTTCGCAGGCGCGGTAGATCTTCATATTGATGACCCGCAGAGACCCGGTCGGCGATGCTGTGCAGGTGGTTGCTCAAGGTTCGGCCGTTGGCTGGAAAGGAACCCGGTTTCTGGCTGCCTGAAGCGTTTTAGCCCGCCCAAGTGTGTTAGGGTATTGCTCTGGCCTGAGCCAAGATCAGGAGTAGCCCATGGGTCAACCGATCCTGAAAAATGAGAACTTCTGGGTCGCTGTCGGAGTCATTGCGATCGTTCTTTTCCTGCTGTTTGGCGGACCGCTGGTCAACGGCTAGCAGCGCCCGCCGCCGGTGCAGTGATACGCCGGTATTCTGCCCGGTTTCAGTCCGGCCAGTACCTATCGTTTCGTCCAGAAGACTACGAGTGGGCTGGCTTTCAACAGACCCAAGTATCGGAGTAATGCATGGCGGTTGAAAAAGTTGCGATCCTGAGCCCCGGCGACATGGGGCACGCAGTCGGGCGCGCCCTGGCTGAACACGGTGTGGAGATCATCACTTGCCTTGCCGGGCGCAGTGAGCGTACGCAGGCGCTGGCCCGCGCTGCCGGCTTTAAAGAAGTGCCGACGCTGGAAGACCTGGTGAGTGAAGCAGAACTGGTCCTGTCGATTCTGGTGCCGGCCAATGCCGAGGCCTTTGCCCGGGAGCTCGCCGCGGCGCTTAAGAACACCGGTACCGAGCCGTACATCGCCGACTGCAACGCGATCTCGCCGATGCGCAGTGCGATGATCGAGGCCCTTATCCAGTCGGCCGGCGGCAAGTTCATCGATGGCTCGATCATCGGCGGACCACCAGGAGCCGGTGTGCCGCCGCGACTTTACATTTCCGGTATCCATGCCGCGGCCATGCTGCCGCTGGACGGCAAGGGCATCGCCGTCAAGTCGCTCGGCGAGACCAGTGGCAGGGCCTCTGGCATCAAGATGTGCTACGCCGCCTTGACCAAGGGCACCAGTACGCTGCAGGTCGCCCTGCTGACGGTCGCTGAATCGCTGGGCCTGAGCGATGAACTGCGCGAGGAGTTTGCCTACAGCCAGGCGGCCGCGCTGAAAAGCATGGAGGCTTCCATTCCGAGGCTGCCGCCGAACGCGCACCGTTGGATCGGCGAGATGGAGGAAATCGCGACCACCTTTGCAGGCCAGGGTGTGACACCGCATTTTCACCTGGGCGCTGCGGCGGTCTACCGGCTGCTGGAGGCAACTCCGTTTGCCGATGAAAGCCCCGAGACCATCGATCCGGAGCGTACTTTGGCACAAACCATCCAGGCGGCTGCGGCCCAGCTGCCTGTTGATTCCGGTCCGGGTAACGAAGCTCCCGGCGAAGAACCTTCGGCCTAGTAGCGGACGGAACCCGCATTCGTATTCGTTGGCAGTTGAGCTGGAAAGCCGGCGTTTCAGCGAGGGGCTTGCCATCGCGGGCGCGACGCGCCATTGTGTTCGGCCGGCCAGCCGGCCGAGCGTAGAGGTCCGGCCGGTTTCGCGGGCTGACAGGCAATAAGCCCAAACACGGTTTAAAAACTGGGGGATTGAACCATGCAGGTCCAGGCAAACGGTATTTCCATGTGTTACACCAGCGATGGACCGGCCGATGCACCGGTCGTGGTGATGAGCCACTCGCTGTCGGCGAACCTTACGATGTGGGACTGGCAGATGCCGGTTCTTTCGCCCTACCGCGTGGTGCGCTATGACACCCGCGGGCACGGCGGTACCGATGCGCCGGCGGATGACTATACGCTGGATCTTCTGGCCGACGATCTGTTTGCTCTGCTCGATGCGCTTGGGCTGGAGGCGGTCCACTACGTCGGGCTGTCGATGGGCGGCATGATCGGCCAGACCGCCGCCGTCAAGGACCAGAGCCGTTTTCTTTCGCTCAGTTTGTGCGACACCTCCAGTGCAGTGCCCGAAGCGTTGCGCGGCACCTGGAAGGATCGTATCGATGCGGCAAGATCCAGCGGGATGGAGTCACTGGTAGATGGGACTATCGATCGGTGGTTCTCGGCGGATTACCAGGTCCGCTCGAGTGCGGAAGTCGACAAGGTCCGCGACATGATTCGCGCAACGCCGGTCGAAGGCTACTGTGGCTGCTGTCACGCGATCATGGGGCTGAACGTCACCGACCGCCTGCCCTCGATCAGCGTGCCCACTCTGCTGATCGTCGGTGAAGACGACCCCGGCACGCCGGTTGCTGCGCACGAGTTGATCAACCGGCAGATTGCAGGTTCGGAGCTGGTAGTGATTCCGGATGCGCTGCACTTCTCGAACGTCGAGCAGCAGGGCGCATTCAACGACGCGCTGACCGGGTTTCTGGCCCGCTGCGTCTGAGCTTTTACTCGGGGATAAAGAGGAGTCCAGCATGGATCTTTTTGATCTTAAAGAGCGGGTGGCAATCGTCACCGGCGGAAACGGCGGGATCGGGCTCGGCATGGCCGAGGGCCTGGCCGGGGCCGGTGCGTCGGTGGTCGTAGCGGCGCGCGATGCGGCAAAAGGCGAAGCGGCGGTCGAGTCACTCAAGGGCCTGGGGGTGCGCTCCGGCTTTGTGGCGCTTCAGGCGCGGGATGAGGTGTCGTGCCGGAGACTCATCGAGACTGTGATCAGTGACTTCGGGCGGGTCGATGTGCTGGTGAATAACGCCGGCACCAATGTCCGCAAGCAGCCGGAGGAATACACCCTCGGCGAGTGGCAGGAAGTCATCGAGACCAACCTGACCAGTGCGTTCATGCTCAGCCAGGGTGTTTACCCGCACATGAAAAGTGCCGGCGGGGGCAAAATCATCAATATCGGATCGATGATGTCAATTTTCGGGGCATCGTTCACGGTGCCCTACGCATCCAGCAAGGGCGGTATCGTGCAGATGACCAAGGGCATGGCCTGCGCGTGGGGTAAGGACAACATTCAGGTCAATGCTGTGCTGCCGGGCTGGATCGACACCGAGCTGACCCGCAGAGGGAGACGGCAGGTCGAAGGCCTACACGAACGGGTCGAGGCGCGGACCCCTGCCGGGCGCTGGGGCATTCCGGGTGACCTATCGGGTATTGCGGTGTTTCTGGCCTCGGCTGCTTCGGATTTTCTGACCGGCACGGCCATCCCGGTCGACGGCGGTTACTCGGTCCAGGGAGGATGAGATGAGCATCGATACCGTCCGGATCCAGTTCACCCGTTTCTCGGCCTTTTACTCGCCGCTGATCGCAACCATCTGCGGGGGCTTTCTGGCGGCGGAAGGACTTGCGGGTGAGTCGTCGGTTTCCCGACCCGGGGTGTCTGCCATCAAGGCGCTGAGCGAAGGTGAGGTCGACGTCGTGCAGTCCGCGCCCAGCCAGGCCTTCGCCTTTGCCGAACGCGGTGAGACGCCGCCGGCGCTGCACTTTGCCCAGATCAACTGCACCGACGGCTTCTTCCTGGTCGGGCGTGAGCCGGAATCTGCGTTCGATCTCAGTAATCTCGCCGGACGGCGGGTGATTGTCGACCATGGCGGCCAGCCGCTGCACATGTTCCGTTATGCCTGTCACAAAGGCGGGGTCGATTATTCGTCTCTGGAGGCGATCGACGCCGGGCCCACCGATGACATGATCGCCGCGTTCCGGGCAGGCGAAGGTGACTACATTCATCTGCAGGGCCCGGCCCCGCAGCAGCTTGAAGCGGACGGTGTAGGTTCGATCGTCGGCCGGGTCGGCGACTGGGTTGGCCGCTGTGCGTTCTCGAGTCTGGCCTCCACTCCGGCGTGGCTGGCGGGCAGGCCGGCGGCCGCCTTCATGCGCGCCTTCCGTAACGCCCGGCAGTGGGTCGCCGAAGCGCCGCCGCAGGAGGTCGCCGAATCCGAGCGGTCGTATTTTCCAGATGTCCCGCCCGCGGTGCTGGCCGATACCATTGCTGCCTACCAGAACCTTGGCTGCTGGTCGTCGCAGGTCGAGATCGTCCCACACGAGCTGGCTGTCAGTATCGATGTGTTTCGACTGGCCGGTGTGGTCTCCGGAGAGGTGGATGCCGCTCTGGTGGCAATGGTGCCGCCTGGCTGATACCTTGACATCAGAGGATCCATTCGGCCTGGCGGCGGTCGATTTCGCCAGGGACGCACCGGCGCCGCTCGACGGGGTGCGAATTCTCGATCTCTCCCGTCTGGTGGCCGGCAACGCGCTGACCCATGTGCTGGCGGATTTTGGCGCCGAGGTGATCAAGGTGGAGCGCCCGGGGCAAGGTGATGACCTTCGCAACTGGCGGGTCGAAGGGGTGAGCATTCACTGGAAGGTCTACGCCCGAAACAAGAAAAGCATCACCCTCAACATGCGTCATGCCAGGGGCCGGGCACTGCTGCTCGATCTGGTCCGCACGGCCCAGGTTCTGGTCGAGAACTTCGTGCCGGGGACACTGGAGAAGTGGAATCTGGGGCCTGATGTGCTGCACGAGGTCAACCCGTCACTCGTCATTGTGCGGATCTCCGGTTGGGGCCAGATCGGCCCGGACCGCAACCTGCCGGGATTCGGCAGCCTGGTCGAGGCCCGTACCGGTTTTGCCGAGATCAACGGTTTTGCCGACCGGCCGCCGGTGCTGCCGCCGCTGGCGCTCGCCGACATGGTGGCCGGGCTCTACGGCGGGGTCGCCACGCTGGTGGCACTGCGCCACTGCGAGGTCAAAGGCGGTAAAGGCCAGGTGGTCGACCTGCCGCTGTTCGATCCTCTGCTGTCCATCCTGGGGCCCCAGGCGGCGCTCTATGAACTCACCGGCGAGCTGCCGGCACGTACCGGTAGCCGCTCGACCCTGACTGCGCCGAGGAACACCTACCGCTGCCGCGACGGGTGTTACGTGGCGTTGTCCGCATCGATGCAGTCGATGTACGAACGGCTGATGCGCACGATCGGTCAGGCGGAACTGATCAGCGATCCCAGGTTCCTGACCAACGCCGACCGGGTGCGCAATAACGACCAGCTGGACCCGATCGTCGGTGCCTTCATCGAAAGTTACGATCAGGCTGAGGCGCTCGAGATATTCCGCGAGGCCGGGGTCACGGTGGGGCCGGTGCACGACACGGTCGGAATGTTGCACGACCCGCTGGTCCGCGAGAACCAGGTGATGGTGCGCCTGCCGGACGAGGAGGTCGGCAGCGTTGCAATGCATAACGTCGCCGCGAGGCTGTCCGAGACGCCGGGCCTGATCCGCAGTCCGGCCCCGGCGCTTGGCGAGCACAACCGCGAAATACTGGCAGGCCTTGGCCTGGATGATGAGGCGGTCGATGTCCTGGCCGCGGAAGAGGTGATCTGATGAACGAAGAACTGCCGCTGTGGCGCTCGATTCTGTTCGTGCCAGCCAACGTCGATCGCTTTATCGACGGTGCTGCCGGGCGGGGTGCTGACGCTTACATACTGGATCTGGAAGACAGTGTACCGATGGCCGGGAAGGCCTCTGCCCGGGAAGGTCTTCAGGATGCCGTGCGCCGTCTGGACCAGGCGGGCGTCGATGTGCTGGTGCGAATCAACCGCCCGTGGCGACTCGCGCTGCGTGATGTCGAAGCCGCGGTCAGTGCTGAGGTGTGTGCCCTGGCGCTGCCCAAGACACCGGACCCGGGTCATGTCTGTGCCATGGCCGAGATCATCGATGAACTGGAGGTGGAGCGCGGGCTTGTCAACGGCCACACCCGCCTGATCGTCATGATCGAGACGCCCGGGGCTTACTTTCAGGCGCGTGAGATCGCCGCGGCCCACCCCAGGGTGATGGCGATGACGCTGGGGCAGGAGGACTTCTCGCTGGAGACGGGTATGCTGCCCGAGCCGGAGGGGTTGTTCACTCCGGCGCTGCAGGTGATGCTGGCTGCCCGGGCAGCCGGCGTGGTGCCGCTGGGATTCGTCGGTTCGATCGCCGAGTACAGCGACGAGGAGAAGTTCCGCGGCATGATCCGGCAGGCCCGGCGTCTGGGCTTCGCCGGCTCGTTCTGCATTCACCCGCTGCAGGTAAAGGTGCTGAATGAGGAGATGATGCCGAGCGTGGCTGAGGTCTCAGAGGCCGGCGAGATCGTCGCGGTTTATGAGCAGGCGAAAGCCGAGGGCCGGGGTTCGGTGGAACATCGGGGCAAGATGCTGGACGAGCCGATCGTGCAGCGGGCGAGCCGGCTTCTGGCCCAGCACAGCCGCTTCAAGGATCGCTCATGATTGAGAGTGCTGACGTGCTGATCTGACTATCGGGTATCGGCGGCTAACCCAGCGGTTCAGTCGCAGGGATAGTCGGTGATCAGCGCTAACAGCAAGGCGAGTTCTGTAGGCGGATTGTCTTTCAGTTTCTGGGGATTCTTCTCAAAGAATTCTTTAATAATAGCAATAGGCTGCTCCTGAAATTCCGCACCTTCTGGCATGCAGTAGGCTGGTTGCCCGCCGGTGTTTTCCAAGTAGGTGTTCATCCATGCGAGTCCACGTATCACGCCAAGGTAATAGGCTTTGTTAGCGGGCTCCTCCAGTGCACCCGATTCGTTCCAGTTCATGAACTTTGTAGCAAAGACCTCGGCTGTGGCGGTCGGCAGGTTGAGTAACAGTCCCACGAATAGAACAATTGAAGGCCACATGAGTTTGATGGTCCGGGTGCGCTGGCATAGGCTCGATCTATCTAGCCGATCGTTTTCCAGTAGGTGTCCTTCTTGCTGACCAGGCCGTCGCGGAACTCCCACAGATCGCAGCCCAGGTATTCGAAAGGCTCGCCGCTGCGCGGCGTGCCCCGTACCACCCATTCTGAGAGCGCCTTGGTGTCCTCGAAGATCCAGTGGCGCATCTCCTCCCAGCGCATGTCGGGAATCTCTTCGTAGCGGGCGGTCAGTATTGCGCCGATGGCCGCCTTGCCGGTACAGCGGCGGCCCTCGGGCGCATTCGGGCCGCGCGCCATCAGCCACACGCAGTCCTCGGTAAAGTGCGACAGGATGGTGTCGACGTCATGGGTGTTGAAAGCGATCTGGATCGCGTCCAGCAGTTCGGTGTTGATAGGTCGTGCCATGAGTGTCTCCACGGGTTGAGGTACAGCTCCGGGCGGGCCGGCGTTTCACCTCGTTGTTACCTACCCCGGCGGTGCCATGGGCTCGATCGTATATACATCGTGGTGATCCACGTACGGTTCGGTCATCTTCTGGAATTCCGGGTCGTTCAGTCGCTGGCCGAGTGCCGCCATGTCCACATCAAAAAGCGCGATGATGGCCGTCCGCTCGTCGACCTTGCCGACCATCGTGCGGGCTTCGTCACAAAGATCGCCCCGTGGGCCTGCGTCAGCATCGAACAGGCCCTTCCATTCCTCGTAACTACTTTTAATGTGTGCGGTAATCATCAGGTCCATGGGAACTCCTCGGTTGTTAGTGATCTGGAGCCGCCTATGCTAACCATTTCCACTGTGCCCTGCAGGGTTAATACGGATCGGAACCAGGCTTGTTGAGGGCACCATAATCGCGGGCCGCAGCCGCTGGGTGGGCATGGCGGGCCCGAGTTCTCAGGGCCGGCTTACGATGGGTCGCAATCCCCGGCAAAGCGCCCGTCGCGCCAGGCGATCGCCGCACGCAGGCCTTCTTTTCGTGCGATGTCCAGAAACGCTGTCTTGCTCGGCATGCCTTCGCCCTCGATCCGGGTGTCGATCTCAAGCGCTTCGGCCAGCGCCTGGTCCATCCCCATGATGGTGTAGGCCCGGTTGATGGCCTGTTTGGTCTGGCGCATCAGCGGTCGGTCGACCCGGGCGAGTTGCCGGGCCACGGCCAGCGCCTCGTCGAGGTCCTGGCCTTCGGGCACCACCCGGCTGATCAGTCCCATCTGCAGGGCGTCCGCCGCGCTGACGTTGTCGAGGCCGAGCAGTATGATCTCCTTGGCCTTTTTGGGGCCGACCAGCCAGGGCAGCAGCAGGCAGACGATGCCGGCCCCGAAGCGTAGTTCAGGCTCGCCGAACACGGCGTTCTCAGATGCGATGGTGATGTCGCAGGCCATCGCCAGTTCGCAGGCGCCGGCGAGCGCCGGCCCGTGTACCGCGGCCACGGTCGGCTTTTCCAGGTGCCAGAAGGCCATGCAGGCATCGAAATCGCGCTGCAGCACCGGCCGCCAAGCCTCGACCCCCTGCGGCCGGTTCTCGGCCTGGGCCTTGAGATCGAACCCGCTGGAGAAGGCAGTGCCGGCGCCGGTCAGTACCACGGCGCGGACCGCCTCGTCGCCGGTTGCGCGGGCTGCGGCGGCGCTGAGTTCTTGGAGCATCTCCTGGCTCATGGCGTTGAGCCGTTCCGGGCAGTTCAGCGTGATCAGCGCGACTGGCCCATCGACCGCATAGCGCACCAGTTCGGTCATGACGGGCTCATTCGGGCGGCAGTTCCACGCCGGTGCGCTCGGTGATCAGGCTGTAGTGTTCGATGCGCCGGTGGCGGGCGAAATCGAAGATGGTCTCCTTGCCGAACTTTGTGGCATCGAGGTCGCAGTCGGCGACGATGAGTTCGTCATCCAGCGTCCTGCACTGGGCCACCACCTCGCCGGTGGGTGCGATGATGGCGCTGCCGCCCATCAGGTCGTGGCCGTCTTCGCAGCCAGCCTTGGCAACGCCGACCACCCAGGTGCTGTTCTGGTAGGCCCCGGCCTGCATCGAAATCAGGTTGTGAAAGGCGCGCACGTGCGGCGCCTCGTCGGACTGCGAGTTGGTGGATGGCGTGTTGTAGCCCAGCACCACCATCTCGACGCCCTGCAGGCCCATCACCCGGTAGGTCTCCGGCCAGCGCCGGTCGTTGCAGATGCACATGCCGAAAATCCCGTCCAGGAAGCGCCACACCGGAAAGCCGAGGTTACCGACCTCGAAGTAGCGTTTCTCCAGATGCTGAAAATCGCGTTCGGTATCGAACTCGTCGTGCCCCGGCAGGTGCACCTTGCGGTATTTGCCCGCGATCTGCCCGTCGCGGTCGACCAGGATGGCGGTGTTGTAGCGGTGCAACTCGCCTTCCTCCTCGATCAGCTCGGCGTAGCCCAGGTGAAAGGCCATCTGGTACTGGCGGGTGGTGTCAAACAACGCCTGGGTGTCGGGTCCTGGCATCTCGGCCTCGAACCACTGGTCGACCTCGGCCTGGTCTTCCATGTACCAGCGCGGGAAGAAGGTGGTGAGCGACAGTTCGGTGAATACGATCAGATCGCAGCCCTTGTCGTTGGCCGCTTCCACCAGCGCCAGCATGCGGTTGACCACGCTGGTGCGGCTTTCCGCCTTCTGGATGGGGCCGAGCTGGGCCGCCCCTACGGTCAGTACCCTGGCCATGTCGTCTCTCCTTGTTCTGTGGCTTTTGATTCGGTTGGGATGGTCATCGTTCTGGAAAACGTTATAGCAGATTCGTCTTTGCGCAACACATCCTTGAATAAATTCGACCGGACAGGTGCCCCTGGGAGCGGGCCAGAAGTGACCGGGCTGAGCCGGATCGTGCCGCTTCCGGGCTGATTGCTGGCGATATAATGGTCCGGGTGTGACGCAGGACAGGCACTGTAGCCTGTCGACCCAGAGGAGACCGGTTCATGAGTACTCAAGAGCCAAACGGGCGGATCGTTGTGATCAACCCCAACTCGTCCGAGGCGGTTACCGCCAGCATCGACGACGCGCTGAATCCGCTGCGCAGCGCCGATGGGCCGGACATCGATTGTCTGACGCTCGCCGAGGGTCCGCCCGGCATCGAGACCCAGTGTCATGTCGACGGCGTGGTCGGCCCGATGTGTGAAATGATCCGGCATGAGAATGCCCGCGCCGATGCCTTCGTGGTGGCCTGTTTCAGCGACCCCGGTCTGCACTCGGCCCGCGAGGTGGCTTCGTGCCCGGTGTTCGGCATTGCCGAGAGCGCGTATTCCACAGCGCTGAATTTTGGTGAGGCCTTCGGCGTGATCGCCATCCTGCCGGGTTCGGTGGTCCGCCAGCAGCGCTACGTGCGCCAGCTGGGTTTGAGCGGGCGTTATGCCGCGAGTCTGCCGCTCGGCACCGGCGTTGCCGGCCTTGAGGGCGACGAAACCGGCGACCGTCTGGTCGAGGTGGGGCGTGCGCTGATTTCCGAGCACGGTGCTGACGTGCTGATTCTGGGATGTGCCGGCATGGCCCGGTTCAGGAGCCAGGCAGCCCGTGCGCTGGGGGTGCCGGTCATCGACCCCAGCCAGGCGGCGGTCGTGCAGGCGTTAGCGGCCGTGCGGCTGGCGGCTGCGGCCTGATCCAGAGCAGCCCGCTTCCGCGGGTGAAGACGGGTGCGCCATAAGCGAAAAGATTAATAATAACCAGAGTTGACGCGTTGATCCCGTCAACCCAGCAGGGTACGTCGGAACAGTGTCTTGCGCTCCACGGCATCGAAGTTGCGCCCGTAGGGCGGCGGGGCGGCATCGCTGACGCGAAGCAGCACGAACCGCGGTGCACCATCCTCGCGTAGCAGGGTCGCCGCGTCGGCATACTGATCCTCGCTGTGCACCGTCAGAGTGCGGTCGATGCCGCAGCCCCTGGCGATCATCTCAAGGTCGGCGTTGCATGCGGTGTGGGTCAGCTGGTTGCCCGTCTCGCCGTAGGTGCCATTGTCCACACACAGCATCGCGAGGTTGGCCGGCTGCATGAAGCCCACCGTCGACAGGCTCCCGGCATTCATCAGGCACTCGCCATCGCCGAACACCGCCAGTACGGTACGCTTGGGCTGGGCCAGGGCAAGCCCCAGGGCCATGGTGATGGCGCCGCCCATGCCGCCACCCATGAGGAAGGCGTTCGGCGCCTCGCCGGTCAGTTTGCCGACGTCCTTGGCCGACCAGGAGAGGCCCGCGATGATCAGGAAATGGTCCGGGTTGCCGACCACCGCCGGCACGGCCTCGCCGCGGTCCAGGGTAAAGCTGGTCTGTGCGTTTGCTGCCGGTTGGGATGCTGCCATGGTCTGGGTGGGCCTTTGGGGTGTTTGATTCGGGGTTATGGCGCCTTGCACTCAGAACGGTTTGGCGCCGATCAGCCGCTGCGAGAGCAGCAGGGCGACGGACTGGTCCGAGCGGTAGGCCATGTTGACCGCCGCCTCGGCCGCAGGCAGCACGTCGTCAGGCGTCTCGATCCGCTGGCAGATAGTGCCCATGGCCTCCAGGCACGGCTGGGCACCCTGGCCCATCGGGAACTGCCACGGGTTCTGTTCACCGTAGTCACCGCGCATACTGACGATCGAGAGCAGCGGAAAGCGCCCGATGTTGGTCAGCGAGAGCATGTTGATGCAGTTGCCCACGCCGCTGCTCTGCATCAACAGCGCGCCGCGGGTGCCGCCCAGGTGCGCGCCCGCCAGCAGCGAGACGCCTTCTTCCTCAGTGGCAAGCGGTACCGTGGTCGCCGCCGGATCGGCGAGGGCCCGCTCGATCATGACGCTGTGGCCGGCGTCGGGCACGTAGGTAAACAGACTGATGTCCATCGACCGCAGCTTGTCGTAGAGGGCATCGGGCCAGCTCTCCTGGCCGACGGGGCTGTCGTTCACGGCTGTTGTTCTGCGGCTGTCAGTTGCGGTAGGAATCGTCGATCCGGTCGATCTTGCGCAGCAGGGCGGCGAACTCGAGTTGGCCGTAGTCATCACTCGATTCCATGAAACGGTTGACGTCGCGGCCGGACTTGCGTGCCACCTGATCGTCCAGCAGGTTGAGTTCGCCGGCCGATGCGGCATCGAGTTGCGTCTGACAGGCGCGCTCGAGCCGGTAGAGTCTCAAGAAAGCCTCGGCAACGGTCGCCCCGACCGTGATTAGTCCGTGGTTCTTGAGGATCAGGGCCTTCTTGTCGCCGAGTGAGACCTGCAGTCGCTCACGCTCGTCGAGGTACAGGCTGGGCCCCTCGTAATCGTGGTAAGCGAGCGCGTCGTAAAAAATGGTCGCACCCATGCTGATCGGCAGCAGTCCGTCCTTGAGCGCAGCGACTGCCATGCCCGAGCGGCTGTGGGTGTGCATCACCACGCGGTTTTGGCTGCTCGGCTGCATGTGAATCGCCGAGTGGATGATGAATCCCGCCTCGTTGACTAGGTGTTCGGTGGGCTCCACCACCTTGCCATCCAGATTGATCTTGACCAGGTTCGAGGCCGTGACTTCATCGTAGTTCAAGCCATAGGGGTTGATCAGAAAGTGCGGCTCGGGTCCCGGTACATGGGCGGTCAGGTGACCGTAGATCAGCTCGCACCAGCCGAAGTAGTCGACCAGCCGGTAGGCGCCGGCGAGCTGCACCCGAAGCTCGCGTTCGGCTTCAGCCAGCTGGTCCGCCGAGAGTTGAGTTTGGTTCAAGGCCTTGTTCATGCGCGGGGTCTCTCAGGGTTCTGCTGGTTATAGTTTAGCCCGATTGGGGGTGGTGACGCAGGTTGCCGGAGAGCCTCAGAGCATCTGGCCGCCGTCGACGGCGATGGTCTGGCCGGTCACCCAGCAGCCGGGATCCGAGGCCAGGAACACTGCCACAGCGGCGACCTCCTCGGGCCGGCCGTAGCGGCCGCCGGGAATGCTCTCGAGAATGCTCTGGTACAGCGCCGGGTTGTCGGTCTCGGCCTTACCCCACACGCCCTCCTCGAAATAGATCGAGCCCGGGGCGATGGCGTTGACGCGGATGCCACGCGGCGCGAGATCCAGGGCCTGGGTCATCGTGTACTGGTTGAGTGCCGCCTTGACCGCACCGTAGGGCGGGGTGCGCTGGCTCTGGGTGAGACCCGAGATCGACGAGATGTGCACAATGGCGCCCCCGCCGGCCGCCTCGATCAGCGGTACCGCATGCCACGAGCCGCGTACAGGGGCCATCAGGTCGACGTCGATAGAGACCTGCCAGCCGTCTTCGTCGTCCGTGCGGCCGAAGCCGGAGGGGTTGTTGACCAGCACGTGCAGCGCACCGAGCGCCTGGTGGGCCGCAGCGAAGTAATCGGCAAGTGCCATCGGGTCCGAGACATCACACGCTGCGGCGTGCACGGTGCCTCCGTGGGATGCGAGCGCCTTTCTGGCGTTCTCGAGAGGACCCTCAGAACGTGCACAGATCGATACATTGGCACCTTCGCGGGCGAAGGCCTCGGCGGTCGAGAAGCCGATCCCGCGGCTCCCGCCGGTGACGATCACTCCTTTGCCGTTCAGTCCCAGTTCCATGGTGGTCTCCTTTGCGTTTCGTCCGGTCGATATTTAGGGCTCGATGCCGACCGCCCGGGCGAGGCCGGGAAAGTCGTCGACCACGATGTCGTGCTGGGGGTTGGGTTCGGGGTCGGGCGGCCCTGCCGCGCCCCACTCGTCAGGACGGCGCACGAAGGCGGTGGTAAAGCCCACGGCCTTCGCTGCATCGAGATCGAAGTTATGGCAGGCGACCATGCAGCACTGTTCGGGCTCCAGCTGCAGGTAGCGGGCGGCCGTCCGGTACGCCTCCGGTAGCGGCTTGTACTTACCGATCGCCTCACACGAGATTACCGCGTCCCAGGCCAGGCCGTTACGCCGGGCGGTGTCGATGATGATTCGAAAGCTCAGGATCGTGAACGACGCACAGATCAGTCTCTCGCGAAGTCTCGGTAGTACCTGCGGGAAGTCCGGCCAGCAGGAGAGGTTGTGCACCGTGTCCCACCAGATCAGGCGTCGCTCTGCAGCCGAGAAGGCCTGCATGCCGTGTTCCTCGATGAGTTCATCGAGCACCGTCCGGTGCGCGTCGTCGAAGTTGTAATCCGGCAGTGTGTGCTGACCCAGGTGCAGCATCTTCTGCAGCGACCGGCGGCGCAGGTCGTTGGCAATGGCGGCCCAGTCTCTTTCAAGATCGTGCCGACGCCCGGTTTCTGCCAGTGCTCGGGTAAAGCCCGTGTGCCAGTCGAGGATCGTGCCGCCCGTGTCGAAAGTCAGGGCCCTGATGTCAGCTGTGCTCATGGTGTGAGTGCCTCGCGAGATGGGGTTCAGTCACCCGGCATGGGAATGGGGCCGGCGTCCCTGGGAATCGAATAGCCGCGCTGTACAGCCGGCCGGCCAGCGATCGCGGTGTACCAGCGGGTGACATTCGGAAAAGCCGCAATGTCGATGGTCTGCCAGTTGAAGCGTGAGATCCACGGCCACACCGCGATGTCGACAATCGAGTACTCCTCGACGATGTACTCGCGTTCCGCAAGTCGCCGGTCGAGCACGCCGTACAGACGCTGTCCTTCGGCGAGATAACGTTCCTCGGCGTAGGCGCTTTTGCCGGCGTTGAACTTCACGAAGTGATGCACCTGGCCCAGCATCGGGCCGGGGCCCGCCATCTGCCACATCAGCCACTCCAGGGCCTGCCAATAGCGCACCGGTTCGGTCGGCAGCAACTGGCCGGTCTTGTCGGCAAGATACAGCAGGATGGCGCCGGACTCCATCATCGCGTTGCCGGTGTCGTGATCGATGATCGCCGGGATCTTACCGTTGGGGGAGATGGCCAGGAACTCGGGCGCGTGCTGCTCGTCCTTGCCCAGGCTGATGGGTTTAACGGTGTAGTCCACGCCGAGTTCCTCCAGCGCGATGGAGACCTTGCGGCCGTTGGGGGTAGGTGAGGTGTAAAGGTCAATCAAGGTCTTGAGTCTCCGCTCGGTTCAAAGGGCTGCCTGGTGCTTAGGCCAGCATGTCGCGCACCGCCGTCGCCTGGCCACGTGCCGCATCCATCATCAGCGAGAAATCGTTGCCCGCGAGGATCAGCTGGGCGCCCATGGCGATATAGCGCTGCATGAGATCGAGGGTGTAGACCCCGCCCATGCCGGGATACTTGCCGTTGGCCTGGCAGGCCGCGATCACGCGTTCGTAGGCGGCCACGACCCGCTCGTCGCCGAGTTGGCCGGGGATGCCCATCTCGAGCGTCAGATCGTTGGTGCCGATCAGCAGCGAGTCGATACCCGGTACGGCGGCAATGGCTTCGGCATTGTCGATGGCGGTCGGGGTCTCCAGCATCACCACCACGAGCGTTTCGCGGTTGATGGTCTCGGTGGCGTCTTTGAGCGGATGGGCCTGGAAATCGAGCTGGGGCAGGGCACCGGTGATCGAACGGTGGCCGACCGGCGGGTAGCGGCAGTTCGAGGCGATCCGGGCGGCGGTCTCTGCGTCGTCGACGTGGGGCACCACGATCCCCTGTGCACCACCGTCCATCACCCGCGTGGCGTGGTAATGCTCGTGGCCCGGTACCCGCACGATCGGCGCGATGCCGGCGTCCTGTGCCGCCACGCTGATCTGTACGGCGGTGTCGACATCCATGGCGTTGTGTTCCATGTCGATGAAGAGCCAGTCGAAGCCGGCTGTCTTCATGGCCTTGCCGATGTCCACCGTACGAGCCTGACGCAGGCCGATACCGATGGAGAGCGCCCCGCTGCGCAGTTTGTCCAGGGCCGCGTTGTGAAGTTCAATCATGAAAGCTCCTTTTCTTGAAGGTGTGGTCAGCCGCCCGTTATCAGCTGTGCGGCTTTCTCGGCGATCATCAGGGTTGCTGCGTTGGTGTTGGCCGAGACCATGGTCGGCATCACCGAGGCGTCAACCACCCGCAGGCCAGTCATGCCGTGCAGTGTCAACTCGGGATCCACGACCGCCAGAGCATCCCGGCCCATCCGGCAGGTGCTCACCGGGTGATAGACCGTGCTGCCTGTCGAGGCCGCGTAGGTTAGCAGATCGTCATCGCTTTCACAGGCGATACCCGGCGAGAGCTCGGGGCCGCGGTCCGGAGCGAGGGCCGCGGTCTGCAGAAATCGACGGCACCACTTAAGACCCTGCACGATGGTTTTGCGGTCGTGCTCTGTGTCCAGATAGTTGGGCTGGATCGCCGGTGCGTCCCGGGTGTCAGCAGAGCGGGCGTGCACATGGCCGCGACTCGTTGGCACCGTTTGCCATACGCCGCAGGTCATCCCCGGCTCGTCCTGCAGCCGGCTGACCGGCCCGGTCGAGTCGGCGTAGCTTGCCGGAGTGAAGACAAACTGCAGGTCCGGTCGGGCAAGCCCCGGGGCGGAGCGGGCAAAGGCAAAAGCGTGTGCCGGACTGAAGGCCAGAAGGCCGCTACCCGAGGTATACCAGCGAATGGCTTCCCAGCACAGCCGCCAGCCACGCGCGCGGTGGTTAAGGGTAATGGGGCGGTTGAGACGGCGGCTGACCCGCACCGCATAGTGGTCCTGCAGTCCTTCGCCGACCCCGGGGGATTCGTGAACTACGGGGATGCCGAGTTTCTGCAGCAACGCACCGGGCCCGATTCCCGAGACCTGCAGCAGCTGCGGCGAGGCGATCGCCCCACCACAGAGCAGGACCTCACGGCGGGCTACGGCCTGTCGAGTGCGACCGTCCTGGTGGTAGCTGACGCCGGTGACCTGACGTCCGGCACACTCGAGGCGGGTCACCTGTGCGCGGGTCTTGAGTGTCAGGTTGGCCCGTTCCAGAACCGGATGCAGAAAAGCCACCGCTGCGCTGTGCCGGCGGCCGGCGCGAATCATCCGCTGGTAATACCCGGCGCCCGCCTGGTCGGCACCGTTGTAGTCGGGGTTGCGCGGCAGGCCGAGCCCGACGGCCCCTTCGATGAAGGCCTCGCACAGCGGGTGCCGCTCGTGGATGTCCGAGACGTGCTGGGGGCCGCCGCTGCCGTGATAGGCATCGGCCCCGGTGGAGCGGTCTTCCTGGGCCTTGAACAAGGGCAGTACGTCGGCGTAGGACCAGCCCGTGTTGCCGAGTGCCGCCCAGGTGTCGTAGTCCTCGGCCTGGCCGCGCACGTACAGGTGCCCCGAGATCGAACTCGAACCTCCCAGCACTTTGCCGCGGGGAAAGAAGATCGACCGGTTGCCGGCCGCGGGCACCGGCTCGGTCTCGAAGCACCAGTTGAAGCGCGGGTCGGTGAAGGTCTTTATGAAGGCCGCCGGGATGTGAATGTATGGGTGGCGGTCCCCACCGCCGGCCTCGAGCAGCAGTACGGTGGTGTTCGGCCGCGCCGACAGCCGGTTGGCCAGCACACAGCCCGCCGAGCCCGCGCCGACGATTATGAAGTCAAAGGTCTCTGCACCTGTTCTGCTCATTCAGCGCTCGGGCAGGGTCGGGGCCGTTCCGGCAACGGTGGTCCGTACCAGGCAGCGGCGCTCGCGGTCGTCATTGTATGGCGTGCCGCGGTGAATCACGCAGCGGTTGTCCCACATCACGAGGTCGTGGCGCCGCCAGTGGTGGCTGTAGATGAACTGGGCCTGGGTGGCAAAGCCCATCAGCGAGTCGATCAGGCGGTCGCTGTCTGCTGCGGAGAGACCTTCGATGTGGCTGACGTGAGAGCCGATGTACAGCGAGCGGCCGAGTTCCGATCCGTGGCCGAGCACCAGGGCCTGTCGAACCGGCGGTACTTCGGCGCGTTCGGCATCGGTCATGAGCCCGGCGTTCACCTGCGCCCGGGAGTGGGCGAAATCGTGGACCGCAACGCGGTCTTCGACCTTTGCCTTGAGGTCCGCCGGCAGCGCCGCGTAGACGGCCCGCATGTTGATGAACTCGGTGTTGCCCCCGCGCCCCGGGACTTCCCGCGCCGAGAGGATCGATGTCCCAGCCGGCACCGGCTTGAAGGAACTGTCTGCGTGCCACAGGCGGTTGGCCTGACCGATCAGGTTCTGGCGGTGATCGGAGGGCAGTACCGCGCCGTCCGGTCCGATGTTAGTCAGTCGGACCTGGCGGGTGCCCGCCCCGTCACTGCCGGTCTTGGTGATCTCCAGCGGACCGAAGCGCTCGCTGAATGCGATCTGCTGCTCGTCGGTCAGGCCCTGGCCGGGAAAGACCAGCAATGCATGTTGCCTGAACTGTGCGAGGATCTCGACGAACAGAGCGTTGTCGATCGGCTGCCCGAGATCCAGTCCGTCGATCCGTGCGCCGAGGGTGTCGTGCAGAAGGTGAGGTTCCAGTGCCATAAGGTGATCAAGTCTACCGTGCAGACAATGGCAGACCGCCTTGTTTTTGGATGTTTGGCTTTTCGGCCTAGATCTCGGCGGTTGGATGGCTCGGTGCTGCAGCGGTCTCCCGGTACAGCACATAGCAGCCCGCCATGATGATGACGGCACTGCCGACCAGGGTGTTGAGCGTCGGCACGTCATCGAACAGCAGGTAGCCGAGGACAGCGACGAAGATCAGCTTGGTGTAATTGAACGGTGCGATCAGCGAGGCCTGCGCCCGACGGAAGGCCTCGACCAGGCACAGATGCGCCGTAGCACCGAGGATTCCGGTGGCAAAGAACACCAGCCAGTGTTCGGGCTGGGGTTCGCGCCAGAAGAAGATGACCACCAGTGTGCTCCAGAATACGCCGCCCAGGCCCGTATAGAACAATATGGTATGGGTGCTTTCACTTGCCGTCATCATCCGCGTGATGATCTGGTAGAGCGCAAAGCAGACCGCCCCGATCAGCGGCATGATCACCGCCCAGTGCCAGATCCCGCCGCCGGGGCGCACGATAATGGCCACTCCGATCAGTCCCACGATGACCGCCAGCCAGCGGTGAAACCCCACCTGCTCCTTGAGCAATACTACGGAAAGCGCGGTAATGAACAGCGGCGCCATGAAGCCGATGGCCGTCGCATCAGTGAGCGGCAGGTAGGTCAGGCCGACGAACAGCGACATAATCGACCCGACCAGGAGAGCCGAGCGCAGCCACAGCAGTAGCGGCCGGCTGGTACGGGTAAGATCACGCCAGCCGACCCGGCGCACACTGTAATAAAAGCAAAGCGCCGTAAGGATACCGATAAAGTAACCCCACACCAGCTGTACCGCGTGCAGTTCGTCGGTGAAAGCCTTGCAGGTCGCATCGACGACCGAGATGAACGCGATCGAGGCGATCATCAGGGCGATCGCAAGAGTCGGCCGGGAGTCGTTCAAGATCGTGGGTTCAGGCTGTCAGTCAGGTCAAGTTCTATTTTCATTCATCCCCAGAATAGACCCCCCGGCTTCGGTCGCTGCCTCGCGTACCGGCCAGCGGCCCGAGCGGACCTGGATGAGGAACTGGTCGACCGCCTGATTGAATTCGTCCGGCGCCTCCAGGTTGATGGTGTGCCCGGCATTGGCGAGCGTGACCAGGGCGGAACTGCGGATCAGGCGTTTCATGAACACCCCGGGAATCAGGCAGGGCTCGTCCTCGTCGCCGGTCAGGATCAGGGTCGCTACGGTGAGCTGTCGCATCTGTTCTTCAAGGTCGAAGAGCGATGGCCGGCGGGCCTGCACCCCGCGCATGGTCAGAACCGAGCCCCGGATCGAATGCTCTGCCAGCTGGTTCCTGAATTCCAGCCAGCCGCGTGGGTCCTTGCTCTTGAACTGCACGCGGGTCGGGCCCTCGGCATATTTGTCGGCGAACGCTTCGTTGGAGAACTCTTCGATGAAACTGGCTGTCGCTTCAGCCTCTGCCCGGAACTGATCCTGCATGTTCTTTTCCGCACCATAGCCGCAGCCGGCAACCACCAGTGACAGAGCGCGCTCGGGGTGATGCAGACCAAAGTGCAGGGTGGCGAAACCACCCATCGACAGCCCGCAGACGTGGGCCTTGTCGAAACCACAGTGATCCAGGATGGCCAGAATGTCGAGGCGGGCCCGGTCCTGCGAGTATTGCTCCAATTCGTCGGGGATGTCCGAGGGCGGGTAGCCCCGCGCGGCATAGGTCACGCACTGGTAGCGACGGCCGAAATAGCGCATCTGGGGCTCCCAGCTGCGGTGGTCGCCCGCATACTCGTGCACGAACACCAGTGGTTCACCGGCACCGGTGATCTCGTAGTGCAGCTTGATCCCATCGTCAGTTGTGGCATACGGCATGGTCGAGGCCCTCCAAAGAAAAACTTGAGTGATTGTTTGGTTGCAACCTATGTATCAGCCTGGCCGCTGGCTTCCAGGGCCTGGTAGTCGATCGGCGGCCCGTGAAGGGCCTGGATCAGCTGAGCATTGCGGGCTTTGACAAGCAGGGTCAGCGCCTGGTTGAACGGAGTGTCGACGCCCAGCCTCTGGCCCTCTCGCACCACGGCGCCGTTCAGCGAATCGATCTCAGTCGCCAGTCCGGCGTCCATGTGTTGCAGCATCGACGGGCGATTGAACAGCCGTCCGGTAAACCCTTCCACCGCGGCCCTGGGGTCCGTGTCGCCCAGCGAGATACCCCTGGCCTGGACCACTTCAAGCACTTCTTCCAGGATCACCTGCTGGAAGTCTCTGGCGGGCTCGCTGGCACCGATCTCCCCGGTTCGAAGCCCGGTGATGGCACTGACCGGATTGACTGCGCAGTTAAGTACGAACTTGCTCCAGATAACGCTTTCGATGTCTTCGGCGATGCTCACGTCGAATCCGGCTCCGGTCAGCAGGTCGTCTAACTGCCGAATACGCCCGCTGTCTGCGCCGTTCAGTTCGCCGATGAACGTGCGACCGGCATTGGTGTGATCGGAACGGCCCGGTGCCGGTGAGGCCGCGCTGTGGTAGCTGATCCCGCCGGCAACCCGTGCCGGGCCGAGCACATCCTGCAGGGTCTCGACGTTGCCGATGCCGTTCTGAAAAGTAATCGCCCAGGCGCCATCTGCCGACAGTACCTTCTGTGCGTGTAGTGCCGCGTTGCCGGTGTTATTGGTGTCGGTGTGAATGAATGCGATATCGGCCGGCGCGAAATCGGCTGGATTGATCGAAGCGGGCCCCGCGATCCAGTGTTCGCCGTCGACTCCGGTCAAGTGCAGGCCGTCCCGGTTGATGTTGTCGACCACGTCTTGCCGATTGTCGACGAACGACACGTCCTGGCCCGCCCTGATGAGTCGGGCGCCGTACAGGCCGCCCATCGCGCCGGCACCGATGATGCAGATTTTCATAACGCGAGAGCAGTCCTTGCCCTGACCCGGTTGCAGGCGGTTGCTGCTACGGGTGCGGGGTGGTTAGAGGGTTTGGCCGACGTAGCGGAATATGTTAGTCGCATCGCTGTGGGGCGACAACGCTGTGAAGGCACCCCAGAGGTCGACCACCGTCTGGCTGACCCTGCCGGGTGCACCCAGTTCCTGACAACGTTCCAGGTAGAGCGAGATGTCCTTGTACATCAGCGAGTTGCTGAAGCCGGTGTTGTACTCGCCGCTGGCCACCTGGCGGGGGATTTTGTCGAGGGTCGCCGTGTTCATGCCGGTGGAGACATTGATCACATCACACATCTGGGTCAACTCCAGGCCGTGGGCCTGGCCGAAAAGAAGTGCTTCGCTGGAGGCCGCGAGTGCCGTGGCTGAGAGAAAATTGTTCAGGATCTTCAGGACCTGCGCTTGGCCCGGTTCAGGTCCGATGAAGAACTGGTTAGCGCTGAAGGTGGCGAGTGCCGGGTGGACCCGGTCGTACAGCGCCCGGGACCCCGCGCACATTACGGCCAGGGTGCCCGCTTTGGCGCCGTGTACACCGCCGGAAACTGGACTGTCCAGGTAGCGGAGCGGGGTGCCGGCCAGTTGCCGGGAGATTTCCTGACTGGTCTTCGGGCCGATGGTCGAGGTGTCGATGACCGTCACCGCATCGGGCAGTGACAGTTCGAGCAACCCGGCGAGGAATGCCTGTACCACCTTGCCATCCGGCAGGCTCAGCAGCAGGGTGTCGGTTCTCGCCAGTGCCGCCGCCGCATCGGCCACGTAGGTGAGTCCCTCGGCAGTCTCCCAGCGGGCCTGGTCGATCTCGACTCCGGTAACAGGGTAACCCCCTTTGACCAGATTCAATGCGATGGGCAGACCCATGTTTCCCAGGCCGACAACGCCGATGGTGTTTCCTTCAGTCATACTTCGTCCTCACTGCCGGTTGTGGATAGTACAGCGCCTGGTGACAGGCATTCGAGATGCAGATCATCATGCCACGGCGGGATCGAAATATCACCACAGCCCGGCACAGGCAGGGTCGTTCTGCAGTCGGAGTGTCCCGTGCCAGCGGGGTTGTCTGGCTGTAGACTTGACTGTCGGCGGGCCTAGCGCCGTTTCTGATCAAGGCCCTCGAATACCGGAGAAACTATCATGGCCGACCCGGAGTCTTACGAAGTCTTCGCCCTGTGTTATGCCGTGCGCTCGAATCGAAAACGCCACGAGAATTTCATCGTCAGCGGTTGGACAGACCCTGAACACGACCACGATCAGCCGATTGCTTACTATATCTGGGTGTTACGTAACAGCAACCGGACCATTGTGGTCGACACCGGCTTCGACCGGGCCGAGTGGACCAGGCGGACTGAGGGCTCCAACGGTACCTGGGTATGTGAGTACGGTGACTCGCCCGCCGAGGGTCTGGCCATGCTGGGTATCGACTCGCGCGAGGTGAGTGATGTCATCGTGACCCACCTTCACTACGACCACGCCGGCTCACTGGAAGACTTTCCAGCCGCCCGATTCCATCTGCAGGAACTCGAGATGCAGTACGCGACCGGGCCGCACATGACCCAGGGTTACTTTGCCGGTGCCTACACCGTGGACCACATCGTTGAGATGGTGCGCCAGGTGTTTCGTGGCAGGGTGGTGTTTCACAGCGGCGACAGTGAACTCGCGCCCGGTGTGACGGTCCACCATATCGGCGGTCACACTATGGGTCTGCAGTGCGTGCGGGTCATGACCGAGCGCGGCTGGGTGGTGCTGGCGAGCGATGCCAGCCACTTTTACGCCAACTTCGAGGACGCTGCGCCGTTTCCACTGGTCTACAATGTCTCTGACATGCTGCAGGGTTTCAAGCGCCTGGTGGCGCTCGCCAGTACCCCGGATCACGTGGTGCCGGGCCATGACCCGCTGGTGATGAGCCGATACCCCGGCGCGGATACACCGGGTATCGGCCAGACGGTGCGGCTCGACCTCGACCCGCAAAAGAGCTAACCGAGGCGGAGGGTCTCCGCCTCAACTGAAGGGGCGCCAAACCATGAGCGATTCGACTTATCTATCGATTACTGATTTAGCACGAGGTATAGAGGACGGATCGCTGAATCCGGTGGATGCCGTTGAGACCTGTCTGGAACGGATCAGGTCCCTCGACGGGCAGCTGGGGGCGTTCCAGGTGGTCTACGAAGACGAGGCGGTGGCCGGAGCCGAGGGTGCGGCCAGGGCCTGCACCAGCGGCCATCGCATCGGCCCGTTTCACGGGGTGCCATTTGCCCTCAAGGACATCGTCGACGTCGAAGGGCGGATCACGACCGGCGGTTCAAAGACCATGCTGGAGCGCGTCTCCCCAGCGACCGCTACCATCGCCAGTCGCCTGCTCGCTGCTGGAGGAATCCTTCTCGGCAAGACCAAAACAGTCGAGGTCGCGATGGGCGGCTGGGGTACAAACACCCACATGGGCACCCCGCACAACCCCTGGGACCTCGACACGGCGCGCACGCCGGGCGGTTCCTCAAGCGGTTCGGGGGTCTCGGTCGCGACCGGCATGGCCGGCTGTGCAGTCGGCACCGACACCGGCGGTTCGGTCCGCTTGCCTGCCGGCTGGTGCGGCATCGTGGGTCTCAAGACCACCGAAGGTCTGCTGCCGACCGACGGCATCATGCCCCTTTCGCATACTCTGGATACCCCCGGGCCGATGACCCGCAGCGTGGCCGATGCAGTGCTGATGTTCGAAGTCATGTTGGGCCGCCACCCACTGGACACCGAGCGTGACATGAGTACCGGCGACGGGTTGTTCGGTGCGCTGAGCCAGGGCGTCAGCGGCCTGCGGCTGGGTGTGCTGAACAGCACCGAACGGGTCGTTGTCGATAACGAGATACTGTCGTTGTACGACGCCGCCTGCGAGGAACTCAAAAGCCTGGGTGCTGAACTGGTGACCTTCAACGGGCCGATGGCCTTTGCCGACATGACGGCCGCGACGGCTACCATCATCGGCTCGGAAGGGTACTTCCACCACGGTACGCTGTACGAGTCCGAGGATCTGACCGTCGATCCGGACGTCCGGCCCCGGATCCTGCTGGGGCAGAGCAAATCGGCTCGCGACTACATCGCGGCGCTCGCCCAGCGGCGCCAGGACCAGGCGGGATACCTCGAGAGCCTGCGGGGATTTGCCGCGCTGCTGACCCCGACCGTGGCGACACCGGCTGTGGCGCTGGATGAGGTCGACCAGTCATCGACACCGGCCCATTTTACCCGTGCGGGCAACTACCTTGGCCTTTGCGGACTGTCGGTGCCGATGGGTCTGACCTCGGCCAATCTACCCGGCGGACTGCAGATTCTGGCGCGCGGGTTCGATGAGTCGATGGCAGTGCGGATCGGGGCGGCCTACGAAGCCCGACGGGGAGCCTTTCCGCACCCCATACCCTGAAGGTACCGCAGAACCCCGTTCGATCTGGCGGTCGCTGGTTGAACTGCCCCGTTAGGTGGCCGGATCAGACCCGGGCAAGCGCCTCGATCCGCTCCTCGGCGATGCCGGCCGTCAGGGCGGCGTCGGCGAACAGTCGCCAGCTCTGCTCATCGACCGGGATCCCGTCGGCGCGGCGCTGTTTTGCTGTGGCCCGTTCCGGATCGCCCGGCACCAGCACCGGTTCATCCGGGTTCAGTGGCGGTGAAGCCTTGACGTGGCTGAGGGTCGCTGCAGCCTCGCTGTCGAAGAAGTCCTGCCCGACCAGGCGGGTAGGGTCAATGATGATCGACAGCATGTTGTTGAGGATCGTGTCGTGGTTCCTGTTGGTCTCCGGCCGGCAGGTTCCGCCGCCGCTCAGAACCCCGGCGAGCAGTTCGCAGACCAGCGCCAGGCCATAGCCCTTGTAGGTGGCAAACGGCATCATCGCACCTTGCGGTGATTGGAACATGACTTCAGGGTCAGTGCTCGGTCTGCCCTGACCGTCGATCACCACACCTTCGGGCAGGCGCTCACCTTTGTTGCGGGCGACCCGGATCTTGCCCTGGGCCATTAGTGTGGTCGCCATGTCGAGCACGACCTGCTCCTGGCCGGGAGTCCCGGGCAGTGTGCAGCAGTAGGGGTTGGTCGCGTAGCGGGCGTCGGAACCGCGGTAAGGAGCCACCAGGCCGGAGTGGCCGACCACGTTGACGTAGTGCATCGACACCAGTCCGGCCTCGGCACAGCGCTCGCCCCAGGCGCCGATCCGGCCCAGGTGAAACGAGTGACGTGTGGCAAGTACGCACACGCCGTGCTGCCTGGTTCTTTCGATACCAATGTCCATCGCTTCCATCCCGATCACCTGGCCGTAGCCTGCACCGCCGTCCACAGTAAGCATCGCGCCCGTGTCAACATCGATCCGGGCGTGCTGGTTGACGGTGAGTTCGCCGGCCCGGACCGCTTCCAGATAGCGGGGCAGCATACCGATGCCGTGGCTGTCGTGGCCGAGCAGGTTTGCATCGACCAGATTGTCGGAAACGATTGCGGGCTCATCGTCCTCGCTGCCGGACGCAATCAGCATCTCTCTGGCAAGGGTGCGAAGATTGTTGTGGTCAATGATCATCACTAGCGAATCCTGTAACAGTTTGGTGCTGCGAAGCGCAGCACAAGACCAAGGGCTGCGGGCGCCCCGGTTACTTGGAGACAAATCCTCCGTCTACCGGCAGCGCAACGCCGGTGATGAAAGACGCTTCATCCGACAACAGAAACAACGCCGCGTTGGCGATCTCCTCGGGCCGGCCGACCCGGCCGAGCGGGGTCAGTTTCTCCATCATCGCCTGGTTGGCCTCGCGGTCGGTCTCCTGGTCCGGCCGGCCCATGAAGACCTTCAACATCGGGGTGTCTATTGGCCCGGGGCAAACACTGTTGACGCGAATGTTGTCCGCAGCAAGGCGGCCGGCGAGCGACGCCATCATGCCGTTCACGCCCCACTTGGCGGCGGAGTACACGGGACTGAACGGCGAGCCGATCAGGCCGGCGATCGAGGCCGTGAAGAGGATGCTGCCGCCGCCGCGCTTGCGCAGCTCCGGGATGGCCCTGCCGGTGGTCCAGAACACTGAACGTACGTTGAGGTCCATGGCGATCTCGTAGTCGTCGGGGTCGATGCCTTCGACCGACGAGGGGCCGGGATGGCCGACGTGGTTCCACAGCAGGTCCAGTCCGCCGAAGGCCGCGACGGTATCGTCGACGATCCGGTGGCAGTCGGTGTCCTGGGTGAGATCGGCGCAGATGCCTGTGGCCCTGCCCCCGGCATCGGTAACTTCCTTGACCACCGCGTCCAGGCTGGCCTGATCGATGTCGACGGCCGCCACCTGGGCGCCTTCCGCGGCAAAGCGAAGGACCCCGGCCCGTCCCATGCCGGAGGCCGCAGCCGTAATCAGAGCGATTTTGTTTTCCAGTCGCATGGTGAATATTCCTCTCTTCGGTTGGTGAATGTAGTGCCCCGGCCGCGCTGAACAGCCCGGCGGGCGGTCATTGTCCCGTTATTCTGACACCGACCTCGCCCATTACAAATCAGCTCCACTTATCAAACCCCCCACGGGAGCTGGCGAATGCCGCAAGAGCCGCTGGCGGGAATGTAGAGCGATCTAGCGTAGCTGCTTGCGGCTTTCGTAGTCTGCTACCCGTGCCGGAGACATCCGGCCATCTTGTTGTGCGCCGACGTTGATGGCCGTGGCAAACGGGCCCATGGCGGCATCGTGTGCGGCCAGGGCCGCTGCATCCAGGTCGGCCACCGGGCGGGCATCCTCGAGGTCGAAGTGCCCGTATTTGTCGATGCCCCTGACCAGTGTCGCGCCGGTTCGCGGGCCGATCATGGTGGTGGCCGGTGCCATGAATGTGATGACGAATCCCAGCCGCGGCTCATCGGAGTAGTTGGGCTGAGACCCATGAACGGTATGGGTGTGGTGCAGCGACATCTCGCCGGTGCTCAGGAGCATCTCAGTACTCTGCGAGTGATCCAGTTCGGCGCTTACAGTCTGACCCCGGGACAGCATGTTGTCCTTGCCGAAGGTGTCGGCGTGGGGAAGGATGCCGAGCTTGTGGCTGCCGGGAAAGACCCGCACGCAGCCTTTTTCCGAAGTGCTGTCATTGAGCGCTATCCAGGCCCCGACCACGTGGTCGGGATGGTTGCCCCAGTACAGGACATCCTGGTGGTAGCTGACGAAGTCCGGCTGGCGGGGATTCTTCATCATGACTGCAGTGTTCCAGACCAGAATATCCGGGCCGATGAGAGTCTCGACTGCGTCCAGAACAACCGGGTGTCGGATCAGGGCATCGGCCCAGGTGAAGGCCATGTGGACCTTGAAATGAAGCAATAAATCATCCTTGGGATCGCATTCCGCACGGGTCAGATAGCATTCGAGTCGTTGCCGGATCTCTGTCATCTCCGCTTCCGGCATCACCCTCACAGGACAAAGGTAACCGTCCCGATCGTAGACGGATTTGTCCACCGCCGGGGCGTTAGAAGAAGGTGTGGTCAGATTCATGGTTTACCTCTCTTGCCCTTGCTTTCAGCGGGCATAGACCTGGGCCGCACGCCGCTCCGTCCGTTGACCCGCCCGCACCCGGCCGGCCGCATCAGCCAGGTCGTTCAGATAATCATCGATGCTGATTGCATTCGAACGGTCCAGGAACAAATGAATAGCAGGCGGTCGCTTGAGTTGACCACCGGTCCAGCCGCGCTCCGCCATGAAATCGTCGACTGCAAGGATGTCGATCTCGTCCGAGGTCACCGCTACCAGGTAGGCATCGGGTTCGCCCAGGACCCGCAAACCGGCAATAGATCCGATTCCGCCGATCAGCCGGTCGCGTGCTGCCAGTATCTCAGAGACGATTTTCCGGTAACCGGCCTCGCCCAGGTAATGCATCACCGCCCAGGCCGAGGCCGGCCCGCCGGCCGAGCGGGAGCCGGAAAGCCCAGCGGTCGAATAGAGCCCGGCCGGCCAGTCATCGAAGCTGTAGCGCTGGTACCTCTCGAGCGAGGTGTCGTGAAGCAGGAGGGTGGAAACCCCCTTGTTGGCGTATCCCAGCTTGTGAATGTCAACCGACATCGAGCTGACGCCGTCGACGGCAAAATCAAACTCAGGAACCGGCCGCCCCAGTTGCCGGGCAAACGGTAGAACAAAACCGCCGTGGCAGGCATCGACATGGCACCACAAATGCCGATCGCGGGCGAGCTGGGCGATTTCGTTGACCGGGTCCGTTACCCCGAACGGGTACGACGGCGCCGATGCGATCAGCATGATGGTGTTGTCACCGATCGCGGCAGCCAGCTGTGCCGGATCGGCCCGGTAGTCCGTGCTCTCAGGCAGTCGGCAGGCCTTAAGGCCCATCAGGTGCGCGGCTTTATCGAGCCCCGGATGAGCGGCTTCGGGGATGACGATCTCCGGGATACCAGGCACAGGTCGCTGGTCAGCAGCCCAGTCGCGGGCTGTCATCACAGCCAGCAGCAGGCTCTCGGTACCACCGCTGGTCAGGCTGCCGCCTGCACCGGCGGACCCGTTGAGCAGTGCAAGGCAGGCACTGACCAGCTCACGCTCAATTTGAACCAGGGCCGGAAACCGCTGGCCGGCGTAGAGGGCGTTGTGGTTCTGGTAAATGCGGCTGGCGTCGTTCGCGACCTGTAGTACCTCCTGACCGCCGAAATAGCTTCCGCCGATAAACAGCCGGGGCCCGTACCACGACGGGTCGGTGCTGCGGCTCTGCTCGAGGTTCTGCAGAACGGTTTCCCGGTCGCTGCCGAGAGCTGGAAAACGGCTGTCACTCATGGTGTGGTTCCGGAGTCGGGGTTGTATTCGAGACGTCGGGCAACCGCGTCACTGACTTCAACAGTCAGTGACAGGATCATGAAGCTCCACGACTTGCCGTGGCTGTCGAGGTTCAAAGACTCGTTGACACCGCCGCCAAGCGCCTCGTCCATTACCAGGTTGATGCCGCCCAGGTTGGGCAGCGTATAGCGCGTGACCGGGCCCCGCAACACGTGGGCGAACGCATTTTTCACCCGCTCGACAGTGACCTGGTCAACGATCAGCTGATAGTCATCCGGGTGATGAGCGAACACCGACACGTTGGACCGGTTACCCTTGTCGCCGGCACGGGCATGGGCGATCTCCCGTAACTCGATGGTCCGGCTCATGCGGTCCTGACCTCGACCGATGGTGTGACTTTGTTGCGCGCAAGGAAGGTTGAATAGGTCAGGACGCTGTGATCTACCCGGCCGCGGTAGCCGCCTCCGCCGGCCGGCCCGCAGCACAGCAGTGCTTCGACCTCCCACAATACTGCGTCTGCGTCCTGCTGGTCGGGACTGCGCAGCGCGATGCGCAACCGTACGTCCCGGATGTCAGACGATTGCTCCGGTTGGATACCGTGCAGTGAGTTTATGCCGATCAGGTCGGTGCGGCACGGTGCATCGATACCATGTACAGTGGCCAGGCGCTCTTCGACGATCTGCCCGGCGACCCGCGCCCGTTCGATGGCGCCACTCCCGGCGTAGGAGACCTCTGCCTCGGCCAGGTAGCCGCCATCAAAGGCGACGGTGACTTTCAGATCCTCGGGCCTTTCCGTGCCGCTGGCACCGGATACCTGTACACGGTCGTCTCCGGCCGGAGATACCCGGGCGACCGAGAAGTCTGCAGTCACGTCCGGTGTCAGATAGGCCGACGGGTCGTGCACCTCGTAGAGCATCTGTTCTTTGACCGTACGGGTGTCGACACATCCCCCGGTACCTGGGAGTTTGGTGATGACCGCATTGCCGCCGGCATCGACTTCGGCCAGTGGAAACCCGACGAAGGCGAGGTTGGTCACGTCCTTGTAGCCCGGGTCGGCAAAATATCCGCCTGTGACCTGGGCGGCGCATTCCAGAAGGTGTCCGACCAGAGTGCCGCTACCGAGCGTTGGCCAGTCGTCGTCGGCCCAGTCGAAATGATGGGCAAGGGGTGCAAGAAACAGCGCAGGGTCGGCGACCCGGCCGGTAATGATCAGGTCGGCACCGGCCTCAAGAGCCGGGGCAATGGCCTGGGCACCCAGGTAGGCATTGGCGCCGATCGGGGTGCGTCCGATCTCGGCAACACTGCAGTCCGGTTCGGTCAAATGCGTGTCACTGGCAATGTGGCCCAACACATCGTCTCCGGTGATCACCGCGATCTTGAGTCCCGTGAGGTCCAGATCGCGGGCCACAACCAGTGCCACCTCGGCCGCACCCTGGGGGTTGGCGACTCCCATGTTAGTGATCAACCGGGTGTCGTGAGCCCGGCACAGCGGCAGCATCGCCCGCAGGCGGGCCTCCAGAAGCCGGTTGTATCCCATCGCCGGATCGGCCTGCCGGTCACGGTGACCAAAGGCCAGGGTCCGCTCACCCACGCACTCGAAGACGATCGTGTCAAGTTGACCGCGTTTGACCAGGTCCATCGCCGGGTCAAGCCGGTCGGAGGAAAACCCGGCGCCGGTGCCGATTCGGTAGGGTCTTTGACGGGGCATTGGTCTGTTCGGGTGGCCTCCCAAAGAGCCATTAGTTCAACCGGTCCGGGCGCTCTCTATTCGGGCGGGCTGGAGAAAGTTAACCAGCACAAGGCCCGCGATGGCAAGCCCCGCCAGGGCCTGAAAAACGGGCTGGTAAGTGGCGATGGCGTCGAACACCCGGCCGGCTATCAATGGGCTCACGGCACCACCGATGGTGCCGTGGAACAGCACGATCGCAAAAATGACCCCATGGGCGCGGGTGCCGAACAATTCCGCCACGGTCGGTGAGATGAGTGTAAAGAAGGCCCCGTGGCTGAAGCCGTAGACTGGCGCGAACAGGAACAGGACCCACGGTTCACGAATGAAAAGCAGCCAGAACAGGCTCGCCGAGAGCACGCCATAGGCGACAATGAGTGCGCCTTTGCCACCCAACCGGTCGGCGACGGCACCCATCACCAGCCGCCCGGCTATGCTGGCTGCGCCAACGGTTGCGAGAACCTGCGCCGCCAGCTCGGCGGAAAAACCAAGGTCCCGGGCGTGTGGTGCGATATGAATCATGACAACCATCAGGCAGAAGAACACCAGGAACTGTCCGACACACAGAATCCAGAAATTACGCGTCCTGACTGCCTCACTGAGAGTCAGGCCGGGTTCAGTGGCCAATGGTTCTGCAGTCTTCGGGGACCCAGCAGAACCGGTGCCAGCGGCAGCCGGTGGGTCGCGAGACAGAAACTGGGCCAGGAAAGTCAGCAGGACCGTGGAGGCTGCCCCGAAAATAAGGCAGGCCGTCCGCCAGTCCCAGCTCGCGAGCAGCAGGGTGAGCAGCAGGGGGATGACGAACTGTCCGGCGCCAGCGCCAGATTTGACGATCCCGGACACCAGGCTTCGGCGGGCGCTGAACCAGCGCGCGACGGTGGACAGCGTGATGATGTCGTGGGTGCTGAAACCGATTGCTGCCATAACCCCATAGAAGAAGTACAACTGCCAGGGTGCCTGGATGATCGACATCAGGGCATAACCCGCGCCGTGGATGACAGCGCCGGCAATCATGATGCGACGCGGGCCGAATAGGTCGTTGAGCCGCCCCATCGCGATGCCGATCGATCCTGTGGCTAGAAGGAACACGGAGAACGCACCGGAGATGGTGGCCCGCGACCAGCCGAATGTGCGCTCGAACTCCAGAAACAACATGCCGAAGGTAAACAATACGCCGACATAGACCGCCTGGGTCAGGAAGGAGGCCCCGACAAGTACGTAACCCTGGCGGCGAATGGTGTTCATGGAAACGAGCGAGAACGGGCGAACGCGGGTGTGCGGACGGGTTGATGATCGGTCATGAAAGAATATCTGCCAGCGAAGTCAGTCAGTACACCGAGGTCCAGCACTGCCACCGCTTTCACCAGCTCAGATTTCAGACAAGATCAAGCCCCTGGAGAGCTTTCCGGATAACGGCCTGCTGCTGTTTCGAAGGCATGGACATTGGTTGTCGGGGCTGTCCGGCCGGGATGCCCTGCAGGATCTGTGCACATTTGGTAGTGGCCGGCAGGGCGTCGCCGACAATGGCGTTCCACAGCACCAGCAGTCGTTCGTGCAGATCGAGTGCGGTCGCGTGATCCCCCGATTTTGTGGCCTGCCACAGTCGCACGCTCGGTCCGGGGGCCGCAGACAGGATCGCTGCGATCGAACCATGCGCTCCCAGGCAGTAACTGGCGTAGAGCAGGCCATCCACGGCGCTGAAGATAAGGTCGTCCTTCGCAGCTGATATCATCAGGTCGGCAAAAAGCTTCATATCGCCGGCGCTCTGTTTGACGCCGATGATACCTGGTACCTCACGCATGACCCGAACCAGCAACTCCGGCGACAGATAGTTCCACGGGATCACGTTGTAGATGATCACCGGCATGCCGGTCTCGCCGGTCAGCGTTCTGAAGTGGGCGACCGTGTCATCGTCTTCGGGTTTGAACACGTAGTGCACAGGCGTGACCTGCAGCGCTGCAACACCTGAGTCGCGTATCATCTGGCCGCGCTTGACCGACTCCCGGGTCGAATCCGTGATGATGCCGGCAATCACCGCAATGCGTCCGTCAGCTGCCGACATGGCAGTCTCTATCAGGGCCTTGAACTCGTCAGCTTGCAGGGTGTGGCCCTCGCCCGTGCTGCCGCCGACGGCGATGCCGCTGACTCCGCAGTCCACCAGCCAGTCGATCTGTGTTTTAACGGCCGCAAGATTCAGTTCGCCTTGTTCGGTGAAGGGCGTGGTCATCGGTGGGATCACGCCAGACAATTCAGTGTTGGCCATCGTGTGGTTCTCCTGTTGGGTTACTGGCGCATGCGAAAGTCGTTGAGCCCGGTCTGATCGCTGCCGCGCATTAGAAAAAGAGTCCGTTCCCCGTGATTGGGGAAGCCTTTACTGTGTGACTGGGTGCTGGCGAGAGAACGGTCGAACACCGAAGTCAGTGGCATGTAGCGCAGGGTCATGCCGCGGCGTGGTTGATCCGAATGGTTGGGCTCGGAACCATGCACCAGGCGCACGTCGTGCAGGGAGATCTGACCCGCTGAGAGGACCAGGTCCACAGCCTGGGTCTCGTCGAATTCTGTCGGCAGAAGCTCCTGATTGAGGGTCAGGTCAGGATCGGGATTGGTGTGGTGCCGGAGCAGATTCTGGTTCTTGTGGGAGCCGGGAATCATCCGCAGGCAGCCGTTGCTGGAGTTGGCGTCATCGACTGCAATCCAGACCGTGCAGGTGGCGACCGGTCGGATCGGCCAGTATTCGCCGTCCTGGTGCCAGGGCGTGGCTTGGCCGTTGCCGGCCGGCTTGGCGAACAGGCTTGAGTTCCATAGCGCAAAATCAGCACCGAGGATCTGTTCCACCATGTCCAGGATTTCAGGAAAGCGAGCGTAATTGAGGAACGTCAGATCGTAGGACAGCAATGTGGGGCAATAGTGTAGGAATTCGGGGTGTCGGGCGATCAGGCGGTCGTGGTCGGTCCGGATCGACACCAGGATTTCGTCGTCGAGCCGGTAGTCGGGAACAATATACCCGTGTGTGCGATAGTCATCGAGCTGTTCAGTCGTCAGCATGGTAGAACGGGGAGGTGAAGTAAGTTTAAAGAGTTGATCGGTACCATGGGTGGGGGACCGAAACGGAACCTCTCAAAGGATCGCTCCAACGGTCCATGGCACGAACTCTTCCTCGCCCATGCCCATCAGTTCGGATTTCGACGGCTCACCCGAAGCACAGGCGATGATCCTGTCAAAGATCTCCTGGCCTTTGCTGTCCACCGTGGCATCGCCGTCGACGATCTCCCCGCAGTTGATGTCCATGTCGTTTTGCATACGCAGGTACATCGGTGTGTTGGTTGCGAGTTTCAGGCTTGGTACCGGCTTGCCGCCGTAGACGGATCCCCGTCCGGTGGTGAAGCAGGTGATGTTGGCACCGCCGGCGACCATGCCGGTGATCGAAGCGGGGTCGTAGCCGGGGGTGTCCATGAACACGAAGCCCTTCTCGGTGATCGCCTCAGCGTACTCGTAGACATCGACCAGGTTGGTCGTTCCGCCTTTGGCGACCGCACCCAGGGATTTCTCTAGAATGGTTGTCAGGCCTCCAGCCTTGTTGCCGGGTGCCGGATTGTTGTTCATCTCTGCGTGATTACTGCGCGTGTAGTCTTCCCACCAGCGAATGCGCTCAACCAGCTTCTGCCCGACTTCGGGGGTTACGGCCCTGCGGGTGAGCAGATGTTCAGCGCCGTAGATCTCCGGTGTTTCGGCGAGGCAGGCTGTGCCGCCATTCAGTACCAGCAGGTCGGCGGCTGCACCGAGCGCCGGGTTGGCCGAGATGCCAGAATACCCGTCCGAACCGCCGCATTCCAGCGCCAGAACCAGGTCGCTGACGGGCCTCTCGACCCGTTCAATACGGTTGGCATCAGCCAGCAACTCCCGGACCAGCCCTTCGCCACGTTCTGCTGCGGCAGCGCTGCCGCCCGAGTCCTGAATCGTAAATGCGTGCAGTGTTTCACTCGGATTGAGCTTCTCTGCATCCATCATCGCTCCGATCTGGTTCGCTTCACAGCCAAGGCCAATGATCACTACCGCATAAAAGTTCGGGTGGCGAATGTAGCCGGACAGGGTACGCTGGATATAGTTGAGTCCCATTCCAGCACAACCCCCGCAGCCATAGTCATGGGTCAGTGCAGCGACGCCATCTACGTTCGGGAACTCAGTAAGTATTGCGTCATTGAATTTCGCAGCAACATGGCGGGCCACCGTGGCGGAGCAGTTTACGCTGGTCAGCACGCCGATATAGTTGCGGGTGGCGATGCGTCCGTCATCGCGGACAATGCCCTGAAACGTGGCACGTTCGGTCTCTGATCGGTAATCGAGTTTTTTTGTCCCCTGACAGAACTGATAGTCGCGGTCGAAGTCGTCCATTCGCAGGTTGTGAGTGTGGACGTGCTGGCCCGGCTGGATATCGGCTTCAGCGATTCCGATGATCTGGTCGTATTTGCGCACTGTATCGCCCCGCTTGATCATGCGCGTGGCGATTTTGTGCCCGGGATCGATCGCGTCAACTGTGGTCACGCCCTCTTCACCGATAGCGGTACCGCTGCGCAGCGCGTTGCGGGCGACCACGACGTTGTCAGCCGGGCTGAGGCGTATGGTGCGGGTTACGGTGTCGCTCATGAGATCGTCCAAAGTTCAATCATCACAACAAGTTTAATATATTTCAGGATCTGCCAGGGTTTCCCTCCCTCTAGCGAAGAACTCCTGGGTAGCCGTGCCGATTTCATGATCAGGTTCGGCCAAGCGACGCATGGATAGGTTCGATGCCAACATCGTTTATAGTCGTGCGCAACAGAACTGATAACCAACTCACACGACCCACGGAGCAGACAATGATCGGCGAACCTGTATCCCTGACCGTTAGAAAAGAATTTCCCCGGCCGACGGCGGAGCAGATCGCAGCGTTCCAGGGGCTTGCGACCGGCTTCGTGGTCGATGCCCAGAACGGGACCGGTGCCCTTGATCACCGCATCAAGCCATTACTGAACGAGATGACCTTCGTCGGGCCCGCGATCACCGCGCATCTGGAGCCCAGAGACATGCTGGCGGTACAGCCGGCTATCGCCCTGGCACGGGCCGGCGATGTCCTGGTGATCGAGACGGCAGGTTACGACGGTGCAGCGGTGGTCGGTGACAACGTTGCCGTCATGGCCAGTAACAAGAAGATCAGGGCGATCGTCACCGATGGACTGGTCCGTGATGTTGCGGGGATCCTGCCGGTCGGAATACCGGTGTTCTGTACCGGGGTCTCTCCTAACTCACCATATTCCCAGGGGCCGGGCTCGGTCGGGCTGCCGGTCGCGATCGGTGGCACGACAATCTGTTCGGGCGACCTGTTGATCGGGGACCGCGACGGTGTGGTGGTCGTGGCTCGCGAGCGGATCGACACCGTGCTGTGCGATCTTGAGGTTGTGCGGGAACTCGAGACAGCATTGGAGGCCAAAGTCAAAAGCGGCATTACCGGGATGGACTGGGTTCAGGAACTGCTGGACTCCGACCGGACGCGTTACGTCGACTGAGCCCCGAAGCGGGCGCGGTAGCCTGCCAACCTGGCCTTGAATGCGGGTTCGTCGGCGACCTCGGGGTTGGCCAGGGCGAGAGGCGCCTCTCCGTGTTTGACGGCAAACACGTGTTCCAGGTCCTGTGCTCCGATTCCGGCAAAACACTGGTCTGTCCAGCACAGTGCGTGCGGCGTTAGGATGACGTTGTCCATCTGCAGCAGCGGGTCGTCGGCAGCGGGGGGTTCCGGCTCGAAGACATCCAGTCCGGCCCCGGCAATGATGCCGGACTCCAGCGCCAGTGCCAGTGCAGCCGGGTCTACCACCGGCCCACGTGATGTGTTGATCAGGTAGGCGCTTGGTTTCATCAGTTTGAGGCGCTCGGTGTTGGCCAGGTGCCGGGTCTCATCGGATAGTGGCACGTTCAGGGTCAGGAAGTCACTTTCCCGAAAGACCGTTTCAAGGTCGGCCAGTTGCACGCCCACCTCCCGGGCCACTCCCGGGTCGATGTAAGGGTCATGCGCAATGAAGCGCATACCGAGTGGTGCCGCGACCCGGAACACTTCCGCACCGATGTTGCCAAGACCTACCGAGCCGAGCGTTTTGCCGATCAGACCGGAGCCCATGTGGTCGGATCTGAGGGCAAAGGTCTCGGGGCCACCGCGGACCAGGCGGTCCTTGACCATGAGTCTGCCGGCAAGCGTCAGAATGAATGTCAGTATGGCGACAGCAACCGGCCGGCGTACACCGTTCGGCGTGATGCCGACGGCGATGCCGGCCGCCGTACAGGCGGGAATATCGACCGTATCGAAACCAACTCCGAACCGGGCGACCAGACTCAGCCGGTCGCTGGCGGGAATACTGCCAGCATCGAAAGTCTCGAGCAGCAGCACCAGCGCATCGAAGTCTTCCAGCGATTCGCCGGTCATGCGCCCGTCAACGCCCGGCACGTAGCAAAATTCAACGTTCGGATCATTCTCGAGCGGCCCCAGGTCAAACATCGGAAACACCGGCTCGCCTGCGGCGTTACGGAATGCCCCGGACAGGGCCACCCGGAACGGGGCGCTGCTGCTCATCGTTTCCCCGGCGCCTTGCCGCGGCCACAGCGGCGGCGCAGCTCTGCGATGCCCTGGCTCAAGGTCTGCTGGTAGGTCAGCGTGTCCATCTGATAACAGATCACGTCGTAACCTTTGCGGAAGCGGTCGGTACCCTGCTCGGCATCAACCACCAGGAAGCCCAGGGCCTTGCCGTGTCTGCGGGCAGCGCGCCTGATCCGCCTTTCAGCACGGACAAAATCGGGGTGATCGAACTGGCCCGGGATGCCGAGTGAGGCGCTCAGATCGAAGTGACCCAGCCACACGCAGTCGACTCCCGGCACTGCGGCAATGGCCTCGACATTGTCTACGCCTTCGGCAGTTTCAATCAGCGCGGCCATCGCGATCCGGCGGTTGGCGGCGGCCAGTGCCGCAGATGGTGCGCGCGGTGCATAACCGTCGTGAGCGATCCCAAGCGCGATACCCCGGTGCCCCTTCGGCGGGTAGTACATATGCTGGATGATCTCGCGGGCCTCGTCGGCCGAGGCCACCATCGGCAACAGCAGACCATCGGCTCCGACATCCAGAGCCCGGGCGATATGGTGATAGCTCTTTGAAGGGGGTCTGACCAGGGCCGGCAGGTCGGCAGCCCGCAAGCTCGTGACAAGCCGTTTGATCTCGGAGATTCCGAAACCGGAATGTTCCATGTCGACGAAAGCGAAGTCGACCCCGGCGCCTTCCAGAAGTTGCCCGATACCCGGGGTCGAGAACTCGAACAGAGCATGGCTGACTTTAAGGCGCTCACTGGCAAAAAGACGTTTGAGATTGGCTCTGGCCATCGCGTTTTCCTGGTAGGCTGCGAGAATCCGCGTTGTTGGTCGCGATACTCGGGATAGTCATTCGGATGATTTGCGCAAGGTTGAAGAATAACAGCAGCGAGGGGTGAGGGTCATTGGGTAGAATTTGCGGGTTTCAAAGAGGCGCCGCCCGGCCTGTGGCGCTTGCGGCTTTGACCCTTGCCGTCGCAGCGGAATTGCGGCCACAATCACACTGAATACACCAATCGTCGAGCCCATCCTGGAATACGCCCCGCCAGGTTCGAGAGGGCTGATGGTCAAAGCCAGAGGACGACCATGAATAACCAAAGTGCAGTCGCTAAGACCCGCCGGTGTCTTGCCAATATCGAACGTTTCGACGGCGAAGTAAATGCTTTTATCTCGGTGTTGTCAGACAGCGCGCTGGTCGAAGCCGAGCGCGCCGATGCGGATTCTTGTCGTGGCGATGGCCGGGGCCTGTTGGCCGGTGTGCCAATCTCGGTCAAGGACTGCATTGATGTCGCGGGTGTTAGGTGTACCAATGGCAGCCGATTTTTCGAGGACTACGTGCCTGAAAAAGATGCTCTGATTGTCGATCGGTTGCGCAGGGCCGGTGCGGTGATCATCGGTAAGACCAATCTGCATGAATTTGCCTACGGTTCGACCACTCAGAACCCTCATTACGGCCCGACCCGTAACCCCTGGGACCTTGAGAGAATACCCAGCGGTTCCAGTGGCGGGGCCGGGGCTTCAGTCGCCGCCGAGATGTGTGTAGGCGCGGTGGGTTCGGATACCGGCGGTTCGGTGCGCACGCCGGCGGCATTAAATGGGGTAACCGGGCTGCGCCCATCCATGGGTTCGATTCCCATGACCGGCAGTTTCACCCGCGTCTGCCCGGCCATCGACACGGTCGGACCGCTTGGCCGGAACGTTGCCATCGTGGCGCGGATGTTTGCGGTCATGGCAGGTTATGACGATGAAGATGTTTATTCGGTGCGCCACACCTGGCCTGATTTTCTGAGCCGGATGAGCGGGGACCTCGCCGGGGTGCGGATCGGGTTCCCGCGCCGATTCTTTCTGGAGAATCTGGAGTCTGGTGTCGGAGAGGCGCTCGAACAGGCAGCGGCGCAGCTGGCCGGGTTGGGCGCCGAGCTGGTCGAGATCGAATTGCCAGGTGCCGACACGGCCCACCAATCGGTGATGCCGATGGTCTGGGCCGATGTTTACGAATATCACCGGGAGCGCGCCGAGCAGGCGCCGGAGCTGTTTGGTGAAGACGTGCTGGCGAGGATCCTGCTGGGTCGCGACGTGAGCGGTTGGGACTACGCTGCCGCGTTACGCGCCCGCGAGTGCTGGAACCGGGTGCTCGAGCGCGCCATGGAAGAGGTGGACGTGATCCTCACTCCGACTTCTCCGGTAACGGCGCCGCTGATCAAGGACAGTGCCGACATGCTGTCGATCACACACCACATCACGCGCTTCACCTATCTGTTCTCATGGGCGGGTATGCCGGGCCTGTCGCTGCCCTGCGGCTTCACCACCGCGGGGATGCCCATCGGGATGTTGCTCAACAGTCGGCCTTTCGAGGAGGGACTGCTGATGCAGATTGGCGCGGCCTACCAGCGTGAGTCCGACTGGCACCAGCGGCGGCCAGCGCTGTTGACCAGCGCAACCTGAGGGCTTGCGGTACCGGAAAAGAGCCCGATTTCAGGCCTTGCCGGTCAGGCGGCCATCCGCGATGGCGGCCTGAAAGTGGTGGATGGTCCGTGCCACGCCTTCCGCCAGCGGTGTGTCCGGAATCTCACCGAGCCGGCCTCGCAGTTCGCTGTCGGTCTGCCCGTCGGGGAAGGGCAGTGGCGCGTCTTCGTGGGTGATTCCTGCATCGGGTAGAACCTGATGAATAGCCGCCACGACATCGGACATGTGTGCAACAGCACCACTGATGTTGAACACCTCGGCACCGGCCAGGGTACTGCGTGCGGCCTGGATAAAAAGCCGGGCGATGTCATCAACGTATTGAAAGCCGTTGTAGCCGCCAAAGCTGATCTGGTAGGGCTCTCCCCGTACAGCGGCCAGCATGGCCTGTGTGGGAGTCGACGTCATTCCCTGGTCGCGCCCTGGACCATACACCGTGTAGGGTCTGAACCCGATACTGGCGATCTGGTTGTCCAGCCAGTAGACCCGGGCTGTACCCTCATTGGCTTGCTTGTAGACGCCGTAGTGGTTGATCGGATAGAGCGGTGAGTCGTGCTGCAGAAGTTTGCCGGGGTACATATCCTTGGGGCCGTAGACTCCGACGCTGCTGGCGTAAACCAACTGTCCGATGCCGGCCTTGTCGGCCGCCTCGAAAATATTCACGGTGCCGAGCACATTGACTGCAGCACCCAGCGGGGGATCGGCCTTGCAGAATGGCACCTGCAGCGCGCCCAGATGGATAATGTGCGTGGATCCGGAATCCTTGAGTGCGCCCGTCACGGCATCGCTCTGGGTCAGGTCGCCCTCAATGAACTGGACCTGGGAGAGTTCATCCGCAGTCATGATGAGTTCCAGGCGGTGCCGGTCGGTGCTGAGATCGAAGACGCTCACACCGGTACCGTCTTTGACCAGGTTGCGGACGACCCAGGCGCCGATACAGCCCATCGCGCCGGTTACAAAGAAATGTTCTTCAGTCATAGGGGACCTCTACGGTGTTCGGCAACGAATGCAAAAGCGTTGGCCTGGCAGTTGGGACAGGACGATTATCCCTGCCGCGTCAGTGCCTGGCCAGTACGTCGGCGGGCACTGCTTGGCTTGCGGTCCGTTCCCATGAGGCGCGGGCCGTTCTCTCGTAGGCATCCCGATGCCAGTGACCGTCGCTGTCCTGGCGCCACCACCACTGGCGTCCGCCAAGCTCGCCCAGCCAGCAGTACAGCAAAAGCACCGGTGACGCCCCGACCGTCAGGGCATGCAGCCGGTTCGACGGTGTCAGTGATACCTCAGCCGGACCCAGGGCCTGCGGCTCGCCCTCGAGGCCGTGTTGAATGCCGATCTCGCCGGACACGCCAAAGTAGATCTCGGTGGCCGGGTGTTGGTGCAACGGGTAATGCAGGCCGGGTCCCAGAAGGAACAGGCCCGCGAGCAGCGTGTCGCTATTCACCAAACCGCGGGAACCGATCATCTGGGCAGCGAACATGCCACCCGTGAGGGCCTCGCGCGGTTCAGATGCCGAGCGGCCGCTGGCCGAACCGGACTCGTAGATCTGGTACCAGCTGCCGGCTGTGGCTGCGTCCCGCACCGCTCTGACAACCCCGGGTGCGCCCTGGGCGCCATCGATGGCGTTCTGTAACCAGGTCTGCGCCTCCTCTGGCAAAGAGCCGGGGTCCGCAGTGCGTGTTTCCGTGTGGTCCACGGCAGTCAGGGCGCTGTGAAAGTCCTCGAGCCGGTGCCGAACGTTGTCATTGGCGGGGTTGGTCGGTGTCGGCGCGGTTGGCAGCGCGAGGGCGAGCGCATCGGCGAATGAACGGACGACGTTGGTCATGGGCCAGTTCTCCAGTAATCCAGCACAGACCGCTACGGCCGTGCAAGCCTAAGCGGTGCAACAGGTCCGGCGGAATCAGCCTTCAACGACTGTCTGCTGCTGGGATCCAAGTCCTTCCAGGCCGAGACTGACAACGTCGCCGGCCTTGAGGAAAACAGGCGGGTTCTGACCCTGGCCAACGCCAGGCGGCGTGCCGGTCGCGATCACGTCACCCGGTTGCAGGCTCATGCACTGGCTCAAGTACGAGACGATGGTCCGGGCAGAGAAGATCATCGTGGCGGTATTGCCATCCTGGTAACGGTGCCCGTTGACCTCGAGCCAAATGGCGAGCGCTTGCGGGTCCGGCATTTCATCACGGGTCACCAGCCACGGACCGATGGGCCCATAGGTGTCGCACGACTTGCCCTTGATCCACTGACCCTGGCGCTCGAGCTGCCACTCGCGCTCGGAGACATCGTTGACCACGCAATAGCCGGCAACGTGCTCCAGGGCATTGGCTTCGCTGACGTACTTGGTGTGTGAGCCGATCACGATTCCGAGCTCGGCTTCCCAGTCGGTCTTTTGGGAACCACGTAGCAGCTCGATGTCGTCGTTGGGTCCGGAGATGCAGCTGGTAGCTTTCATGAAAACGATCGGTTCAGTTGGTATGGGCATGCCGGATTCTTTGGCGTGATCCGAGTAATTGAGTCCGATGCAGACGAACTTTCCGATGTTCCCGACACAGGTGCCAAGTCGCGGTTCGGTTGTCACGGCTGGCAGTGATTCCGGTTCAATTCCGGACAGGCGTTCGATGGACTCCGGAGAAAGCGTCCCGCCATTAACGTCGTCAATGACCGACGACAGATCACGAATGGTGCCGTCCTGATCGAGCAGTCCGGGTTTCTCCTCACCAGCAGGGCCGTAGCGGAGTAGTTTCATAATGATTCTCGCGTATTGTTGACCTTAGCGGTCGCATTTGGGCCAGTACCGCAACATACCGGGATTTTACTGTGAAGACCGTTGCGGTTCCCGGCACGTTTTTCCACAGCGGGCCTGAGGATATCTCTTTCGACTCGCTGGTGCACTGAAGCGGCTTGCTTGCGTGAGCCAGGACACTCGTGATACAAGTGAGACGGGAGTTACGCTGCACGGTGCGAATGATTGAGATTTGAGGCAAAAGGCTGTCTTATCGATCATCCACACATCCTTCCAAACTGGAACCACCTGACAGAGGAATCAAAGCATGTTGATAAAACGTCTTAGAGATATTCTCAAGATTGGAGTCTGCTCGGTCTTTTTGAGCATGATTCTGGGTCTCAGTGTCGGGCCGGCAATGGCGGAGAAAGTACTCCGTGTTGCGCCGCATGCGGATCTCAAGAACCTCGATCCGATCTGGACCACGGCCTACATCACCCGTAACCATGGTTACATGGTGTACGACACTCTGATCGCGATGGACTCGAACCTGAAACCACAGCCGCAGATGCTCGAGGGCTGGGAAGTCAGTGGCGATGGCCTCAGTTACACGTTTACCCTGCGTGATGGCCTGGCCTGGCACGACGGTGCGCCGGTGACATCGGCAGACTGCATCGCCAGTATCCAGCGCTGGGGCAAGCGCGACGGCATGGGTCAGAAACTCGCCAAGTTCACCGAATCCTGGACGGCTAACAACGACAAGACCTTCACGCTCAAACTCAACGAACCCTATGGTCTGGTGCTCGATTCGCTTGGTAAGATCTCGTCCAACGTGCCGTTCATGATGCCCGAACGACTGGCCAAGACCGATGCATTCGAGCCGGTACCAGAGGTGATCGGTTCAGGGCCTTTTATATTCGACAAGGATGCCTATATGCCGGGCGCCAAAGTCGTCTATCGAAAAAACAGCAACTACAAGCCCCGCTCCGAGCCTGCCAGTTACGCTGCCGGCGGTAAGGTTGTCCACTTCGATACGGTTGAGTGGCTGTATATCCCTGATCCGGCGACCACCATGAACGCCCTGATTGCAGGTGAGATCGACTTCTGGGAGAGCCCGTCTCCCGACCTGATGCCGGGTATGGAAGGCAACCCCGATATCACCATCAAGGTAATCGACCCCCTGGGAACCCAGGGCTGGCTGCGGCCGAACCATCTGAACCCGCCGTTTGATAATGCAAAAGCGCGCCAGGCCCTGCTGCACATGGTCAAGCAGGAGGACTACCTGCAGGCGATCATCGGTGACGAGAAGTTCTGGCGGACCTGCGCAGCGTACTTCATGTGCGATACGCCGCTGGATACCGACGTGGGTTCAGGCCCGCTGATGAACCAGGACCTGGAGATGGCAAGCAAGCTGCTCAAAGAGGGCGGTTACAACGGTGAGACGTTGATACTGATGGATCCGACCGATATTCCGGTGTTGCACGGTGCTTCACTGGTCACCGCTCAGATGCTGCGTAAGATCGGAGCCAAGGTCGAGGTGCAGGCGATGGACTGGAGTACCCTGACCTCGCGTCGTGCCGAGACCAAGAGTATCGCTGACGGTGGCTGGAACATCTTCCACACCTACAGCACTGGTGCTGACGTGGCCTCACCAATCGCAAATATCGGTGTCTCCGGCGGTTGCGTCGAAGAAGCCTGGTTTGGCTGGCCTTGCGACAAGACCCTGGAAGATCTGCGCGATCAGTTCAGTCGTGAAAGCGATCCCGCTAAGCAGGTCGAGATCGGGACAGCATTGCAGAAAAGGGCCTACGAAGTCGTGCCGTATGTAAACTACGGCCAGTGGTTTCAGCCAACGGCCTTCCGTACATCCCTCAAGGGTGTGCTGATCTCTCCGGTGCCGTTTTTCTGGAACATCGAAAAATAGAGCAGTCCTGACCTGAAGCCGGATTGAACTCTGGTAGCAGGCCAGCACATTGGTTTTATTCGGGCCACCATCTCTAACTAGGAGATGGTGGCCTTTTGTGTGGCTGGGCAGGTCGCTCCGGGGGTTGTTGACTGTAGCAGTGGCGCGTGCCTGCGACTTATGAGGGAACCCCATGCGTGATGATTTGGTTGTAGCACTGGGCGGTCGATATTACGCTGTCGAGTGTCCCTGGGGACGATTGCCCGATGACCAGGTGTTTGGTCCCGTCAGTCAGCTGGCGGTCGATTCACACGGTCGGGTCTACGTTTTTCAGCGCTCGAATCCTCCGCTGCTGGTGTTTGAGCGCGATGGAACACTGGTCGACAGCTGGGGCGAGGGTGAGTTCTCCGATGCTCATGGCATCTTTATCACCCGCGAGGATCTGGTTCTGCTGGTGGACCGTGATGCCCACCAGATTCTGGCCTGTGAGCTCTCAGGCGCGGTGCGCTTTCGCTTGGGTCAAAGGCATCGCCCGCAATTCAACGCGCCTTTCAACCACCCCACTGATATCGCACAGGCAGCGAACGGCGATTACTATGTTTCCGATGGCTATGGCAATTCTCAGGTCCACTGTTTTACCGCTGACGGAACGTTTCGTTTTTCCTGGGGCCGGCCCGGAGACGGCCCGGGTGAGTTCACGACACCCCATGCGGTCTGGGTCGATCCTGCCGAGCGGGTGCTGGTCGCAGACCGGGAGAACAACCGTGTCCAGCTGTTCGATCTGGAAGGCCGGTTCCTCGAGGCCTGGCCTGATTTCTTTCATCCGATGGATATATACGCAGATTCGGACGGAAACGTATTTGTCACCGATCAGATTCCAAGGCTCTCGATGCTGTCACCGGATGGCACCCTGATCGGGCGCTGCCGGCCTGTGCGCTTCGGCGCGCACGGTATCGCCGGAGATGCTGATGGAAACCTGTACCTGGCTGAGACTGCCCCGCTGGATTGTATTTCCCGACTGAGGCTGTTGTGACAGATCACCTGGCCAGCAACGGAGGACACATGACACAAAGACTGGGTCGCTGCGATCTGCTGATCACAGGCGGCGAGGTTATCGACGGGACCGGGGGTCCTGCCAGAGCAGCCGATATAGCACTGCAGGGCGATCGTATTACCGCGGTCGGCGATCTCAGCGTGGCAAAGGCTGATGCAGTGATCGATGCCAGCGGCAAGGTGGTCACGCCAGGGTTCATCGATGTGCACACCCATGACGATCGGCTGCTGCTGGCTAACCCGGAAGTCACGCCCAAGCTGAGTCAAGGGGTGACTACTGTGGTGGTCGGCAACTGTGGTGTCAGCCTGTCGCCTTGGGTCAGTGATAAGCCACCACCGCCGCCGCTGGATCTGTTGTTCCCGAACGATACAAACGATGCACTCTTTCCGACATTCGAGGCGTATGCAGCCGAGCTTGATCGCCATCCGGCAGCCATCAACGCGTTGCCCTTGATCGGGCATTCGACGCTGCGCTGCGGAGCAATGGAGCAGTTGGACCGGCCAGCGACGCACGGCGAGATCGGTAAGATGCGCTCTCTCCTTCGAGAGAGTCTTGCCGCAGGAGCGGGTGGATTTACTACCGGACTTTTCTACCCGCCCAACAAAGCGGCTACGCCGGCGGAAGTCGAAGCGCTGGCCCGGGAACTGCCCGCTTTTCAGGGCATCTATGCCACCCACATGCGAAACGAGGGCGAGCGGCTGTTCGAATCGCTCGATGAGACTTTCGACACGGCACGCCGGGCAGGTTGTCCGGTGGTGGTTTCTCATCACAAGTGCAAGAGCAAGGAGGTGTGGGGCCGCAGCGGCGAATCCCTGGCCCGCATCGAAGCCGCAGGTGCCGAGCAACCGGTCGGTTTCGACGTGTATCCCTACGTTGCCGGCTCAACTGTGCTGCTGGAAGAGATGATAGAGCCCTCGCGGCGGATCATCGTCAGCTGGTCAGCTGCAGTTCCTGAAGCAGGCGGGCGTGATCTGGCGGACCTCGCCGCAGAATGGGGCTCGACCCTGGCCGAGGCCATGGCGCGCCTGCAACCGGGCGGCGGCATCTACTTTTGTATGGAAGAAGAGGACGTCGAGAGAATTCTTGCCCATCCGATGGGCATGATCGGGTCGGACGGTATTCCGCACGACAAGCATCCCCATCCGCGACTGTGGGGCACGTTCCCCCGGGTCCTCGGGCACTACAGCCGGGAGCGGCAGCTGTTCCCTCTGGAAGAGGCGGTGCGCAAGATGACCGGGCTGTCGGCCCGCACGTTTAAGATTAGCGGTCGGGGCGTCATCGAGGCCAGTGCATTTGCTGACCTTGTCGTCTTTGACCGGTCCCGAATCATAGATTCGGCAACATTCGAGCAGCCGACCCGGGTCGCGGCAGGTATTGACTGCGTCATTGTGAATGGCGCCATCGCCTGGCAGGACGGGACTGGCACCGGTTCCCGGACCGGGCAGCGCCTCAAGAATTCCGGATGACCTGAGAGTTATGCGTTATGGATGCTGAGCAACTTCATCGGAATGCGATCGTTTTTGACGGTCTGGTGATCTCGAAGTGGAGCCGCGAGGTCTTCGAGGATATGCACCGCGGCGGCATCACCGCGGTCAACTGTACTTGCAGTGTCTGGGAAGGATTGCACGATACGCTGGTCAACGTGGCCCGCTGGAAGTCATGGTTCACCGAGCATGCCGATATCCTGCTGCCTGTGTACACAACGCGCGACATCGACAAGGCCAAGCGCGAGAAACGGGTCGGTGTCATCCTCGGCTGGCAGAACACCAGCGGTATTGAGGACCGGTTGGAACTCGTCGCAGTGTTCAAATCACTGGGGGTCGGTGTGATGCAACTGACCTACAACACCCAGAACCTCGCCGGCAGCGGTTGTTATGAAAGCCACGACAGCGGCCTTTCGGATTATGGGCGCGGGCTGATCGACGAGATGAACCGGCTCGGCGTGGTGGTCGACCTGTCGCACGTGGGTGCAAAGACCAGTGAAGATGCGATCCGCTATTCAAAGGCTCCGGTGGCCTACAGCCATTGCTGCCCGGCAGCGCTGCTCGATCACCCGCGCAACAAAAGCGACGCTCAGTTGAAGCTGATCGTCGAGCACGGTGGATTCGTTGGGGTCACCACCTACCCCTCGTTCCTGCCCAGGGGTGCCGAGTCGACGGTCGATGACTGCGTTGCAGCGATCGACTATGTAATCGAACTGGTGGGCGAGGACCGGGTCGGTATCGGGACAGATTTTACCCAGGGTCAGGATGCTGCATTCTTTGACTGGCTCAGCCTGGACAAGGGCCACGGGCGCCGGCTGATCGTCCGCGACTGGGATGTGGCGCCGCAGCCGGTCGGCTTCCAGCGGCTCTCGGAGTTTCCCAATCTGACCGCCGCCATGGTCCGTCGTGGTTGGTCCGAGAACCGGATCCGCAAGGTGCTGGGCGAGAACTGGGTAGCGTTCCTGCGCGAGGTCTGGGGCGAATAGGCGCCGCCGGCGAGCGGCGTATCAGATGCTCAGGCGCCGGTCGCGGGCGGATACGGTCCAGGTGTCGCAGACCCGGCCCTGATCGATGACCTGGACTTCCTTGTGCAAGGCACTGGTCGGGCAGACGTGTCCGGGAATTGCCAGCAGCGCGTCGCCCGGCTGAAAGCCGGCGGCGGCCGGGGTCCGAAGGACCAGGTGCTCTTCATTCTGGAGAATGACTTCGGTTCTGTGGAGGTCAGGAAACACCAGGCGTTGCCCGGGTTCCGGGTCCGAGGCGCAGGCCTTGTATCCCAGATCCAAAGTCAGGGTGTCGTCCGCGGGCCGGCTGATGACGCGGGTCAGGATTCTCAGTGCCGGAACATAGTTCAGGTCCGGGAAGAGGGCGGCATAACCGGCATCGAAGAAGGTGTTGGTGCCCGGGCTGCATTCCAGCACCGGGTCGTTGATTTTGGCATAGACCGGAAAGGTGCCGGTGCCACCGGCGACGATCCGGTTGACGGGCAGCGATTCGGCCACAAGTCGTGAGCGAAAGGCATCGGCAAGGCCCCAGCAGGCCCCCGCCGCCCGTTGCCTGTCGGCGAACGCACTCTGGTGGTTATGGCCATCGTACAGGTGAATACCCTGTGCAGTGAGACCCGGTGATCTGTCGATCAGCCGGTATAGCGCCAGGGCATTGTCGCCCGGTGGAATACCGGTTCGGTGCTGGCCGCTGTCAAGATCGAGCAGCACGCCGAGCGCGCGGCCAGCCTGGCTAAACACCTCCGACAGTGCATTGACCGGCTTTTCGTGATCGGCAATCACCAGCAGTTGCACCGAGTTAAAAGCGGCGGCGAATTCCATCGCCCGTGGAATGTTCGGCCCGACCAGGTGGTAGGCGAGCAAAATGTCAGTGACGCCGCAGCGGGCTAGCATCTCCGCCTCGGCGAAGGTTGCACACTTGTGTTTGGTGATCCCCCGTGCAAGCTGCATCTGGATCACGGCCGCCATCTTGTGGGTCTTGCAGTGCGGGCGCAGCCGCGCAAGGTTACCCGACTGCCGGATCATCTCGTCCAGGTTGTGTTCCAGCGCCTGGCGGAAAACCACCAGGCCGGGGGACAGGATCCGGTCAGCATCAGCAATCGAAAAATCAAACTCTGGCATGGTAAGGGTCTCTCGGTTACCGGTGCGGGGCCGGTTGGCTGGCGGTTCAGTTCTTGAGGGTAAACCGCTTGTTTTGTATCGATCAACCTGGTCCACTGCCATGAATTCCTTCGCCTTGATTCAGTTCCTGTCCGGCATCCAGGGCCCGAGAGTTTTGTTCTGGCCGAAGAGTCCAGGTTGAAATGCTTCGGGTAGAATGCGCCGCTATTATCGGGTATGGGGAAAGATAGCATGGGTGATCAGATGTTGGGCCGCGTGGCGCTGGTGACCGGCGCATCGCGGGGTATCGGCCGCGCGATTGCCGCGGCTCTTGGCAAACGCGGGGCCAAGGTGGCGGTCAACTGGGTAGCCAACGAATCCGCGGCGCAGCAGACCCTGGACGAGGTGCGTGCCGGCGGCGGGGACGGTGGGATATACCAGGCCGACGTCGCCGCTGCACCGGAGGTCGATCGGATGATCTCGGCCGTCGAGTCGGATCTGGGGCCGATCGACATGCTGGTCACCAGTGCCGGAATCATGGAAGCCGGCGGCTACGAGAATCTCGACCTGGAGACGTTCCGACGGGTGATGCGAGTCAACGTGGAAGGCACCTTCCTGCCCGTGATGGCCGTCAAGGACGGCATGATCTCCCGCGGCCGCGGTAGCATTGTCTGTATCTCGTCGATCGCCGGGTTGCGCTCCAGGCCCAGGGTGATCGCATACAGCACCTCGAAAGCCGCGGTGATCGGATTCGTGCGTAGCTGCGCCGGCGCTTTTGGTCCGAATGTCCGGGTCAACGGTATTGCACCGGGCCTGATCCGGACCGACATGACCGAAAGCATGGAGCCGGATGTCCTGGCGGGCATGGAGCAGGAGGCCTTCGTCAAAAGGCTCGGGGTTCCGGAGGACATCTCCGGTGCGGCGGTGTTTCTTTTGTCCGATGAGGCTGCCTTTGTCAGCGGCCAGACCTTCGTCGTCGATGGCGGCCGCGTCACTCTGCCTTGAGTGTCAGGACCCTTCTCGAAGTTTGACTGACAGAAACACTAACCTTTCGGTCGGTCTGCCGCTTCAGGCCGTCCTCGCCAGTATCGCCATTCATGCACTGTGGGGCGGAAACCCGGTGGCCGTCAAACTCGGCCTGGAAGTGTTCCCGCCCATGTGGAGTGCCTTCGTGCGATTTACCATCGCAACAGTCTGTGTCGCAGCATGGGCAGGATACCGCGGCTTGCCGCTATGGCCGAAGCGGGAATACTGGCCGGTTCTGGCGCTGGTCTCGGCCGCGTTCACGATTCAGATCGGGGTCATGAACATCGGTTTCAGCCTCGCGAGCGGTACGGTATCCGCTGTGTTGCAGTCGACCAATCCATTGTTCGTCGCATTGTTTGCACACTTTCTTCTGGCCCGTGATCGCCTGGACCGGCGCAGAACAACAGGTCTGCTGATCGCCTTTGCCGGTGCCGCGGTGGTACTCCTGCGGGGCACGTTTACCGGCGGAGATGGGCTGGGTATCGTCGGCCTGGGCGGGTTCCTCGTGCTGGCCAGTTCCATGCTGCTTGGACTGCGTCTGGTGCTGATGGTCAAGCCGCTGCGGACAATTGGTGAGATACCCGTGGTGCTCTGGATGATGGTGTTCAGTTTGGTGCCGTTCGGAATCTGCGGGGCGCTGTTCGAGTCGATCCGCTGGGAGAACCTCGGCTGGATGCCGGTCGGCGGCTTACTGTATCAGGGGATGGTCATCGCGGGCCTCGGTTTCATGGTGTTCTCGTTCCTGATGAAACGCTACTCACCCAGTGTGGTCGCCAGCTTCAATTTTGTATCGCCCATATCCGGTGTGTTCCTCAGTGTCTGGATGTTGGGCGAGGCGGTGACGGCCAGCATTGTTGCGGGGGTCGTTCTGGTCGGTGCCGGACTGTATCTGGCCGCAGGCAGCAGACGCGGGTGATCGGTGCCTGTATGATTGACCGACAGAACAACCCTTCAAAGCTATAGGAGATCTTCCATGGCACAACAGGCGCGTTATCTCTTTACCGCAAGCATGGATGTGGACCCAGACAAGGAAGCCCTATTCAACGAGGTCTACGACACCGAGCACGTTCCTATGCTGTCCCAGGTGCCCGGCGTGATCGCAGTGCAACGGTTGGTCAGAGAACCGTGCACGCTTTCGATCGGGGGTGAACTGCGGGAGATCGATCCCGAGGGTGAGCCACGTTACGGGGCCACTTATGAGATCGAGAGCCCTGCTGTGCTCAAGAGCCCGGAATGGGCCGCCGCGGTGGAGCAGGGGCGCTGGCCCAGCGAAGTCAGGCCATACACGCACAACCGCCGGCACGTGCTTTACCGGATTATGGTGGGCGACAGCTAAACAGCAATTTTGCGCTTATTACTTACGTTCCAGACAAGGGGGATGAAACGATGAGTACTACGGTGATTCGAAAGGCCGATTGGACCGCTGCCTGGGATTCGGCTTCCGGCCAGCACTGTTATCTGCGCGGTGTGGACGTCGCGTTTTCCGCTGGTTCGATTGTTCATGTCGGTCCTGACTATACCGGTGATGCGGATCACGAGATCGATGGTCGTGACCGGTTCGTGATGCCGGGCCTGATCAACATCCACTCTCACCCGCAACACGAACCGGCCTACCGGGGCGTGCGTGAGGAGCACGGCCGCCCGGAGATGTACGACACGGGCCTTTACGAACGGTTACAGGCATTTGCTCTGGACGATGAGGGTTGCCAGGCCTCGGCGGAACTGGCTTACGGAGAACTGCTGAAATCAGGGGTCACCACCTTGGCCGACCTGTCATCGATGTCGGGGTGGTGGCTGGATCTGATGGCCCGCAGTGGTCTGCGCGGCTACGTGGCCCCGGGCTTCGCCTCTGCACGCTGGTACATGGACAGTCTGCAGGAGTTGAAATTCAACTGGGACGAGGCGGCGGGCCGCAGGTCATTCGATGATGCGAGCGCCTTTATGGATGAGGCTGAGAGGCACCCCTGCGGGCGCCTTAAGGGCGTGGTTTATCCGATGCAGATCGACACCTGCAGTGAAGAGTTGCTGCGCGACGCCATGGCGCTCGCCGAAGAGACCGGCCGGCCACTGACCACCCACGCGTCGCAGGCGAAAGTCGAGTTTCTCGAGATGGCGAAGCGGCATGGTATCTCTCCGCTTAAATGGGCATCGAACATCGGTCTGCTGACGCCCCGGACCACCCTCGGACACGCGATCTTCATCGACGAGCATCCCTCCATCGAGTGGCGCGCGCGTGAGGATCTTGCTCTGCTGGCAGACACCGGTACCAGCGTGGCGCACTGCCCGTCGCCGTTTGCCCGTTACGGGCACGCGATGGCGGACTTCGGCCGTTACCGTCGGGCCGGGGTCAATCTTGGTTTTGGCACCGACGTGACACCGCACAATCTGATCGAGGAGATGCGCCTTGCCATCATTCTCGCCCGGGTGATGGCGAACAATATCCAGACCACTGACGCGTCGATGGTGTTCCACGCCGCGACCATTGGCGGGGCCACCTCACTGCTCGCCGATGATCTCGGTCGTCTCACGCCAGGCGCCAAGGCGGACCTGGTACTCGTGGACACCACGCATCCGATCATGCGCCCGGCCCGGGACCCGCTGAAGAGCCTGATCTATCACGGCGCCGAGCGCGCGGTTGTAACGGTCCTGGTCGACGGCGAGACAGTGGTCGAGAACGGCTCGGTCTGTCACCTGGACATGGCCGATGCGGCGGGGCGGCTGGAAGAGGCGCAGCAGCGTATGCTCAAAGACGTGCCCAACCACGATTTCCTTGGCCGTAGCGCTGAACAGATCACGCCACTGTCCATGGCCGTCAAAGACGCGCTCTGACGACCCGCAAGCTGGGAAGGCCTGTCGCTGATGCCGCTCAGGCGTTCAGTCTGCTCTCGACGAGCCGGGCGAAGAAGGTCGCACCCAGCGGGATGATCTCGTCGTTGAAGTCATAGCCCGGGTTGTGCACTTCACAGTAGCCTACTTCACCGCCATTGCCGATATTCATATAGGCACCCGGACATTCGTTCAGCATATAGGAGAAGTCCTCGGAGGCCATGATTCCCGGGCCGTTCCGATCGAGCTGCGTTTCGGAAACGATCGCCGCGGCGACGTCCCCGGCAAGACGGGTGGCGGCTTCTTCATTGACCAGTGGCGGAAAGATCAAGCGGAAGCTGTAGTCCGCGGTCACGCCGAGACCTTCTGCAATGTGGCGTGTGATCTCGCCGATCCTTTTGTCGACAAACTCCAGCGTAGCGGGCTGGAAAGCACGTACGGTTCCGCCCAGAGTCGCTCCGTTTGGAATGACGTTGTAGGCATCGCCGCTCAGAAGACGGGTCACGCTCAGCACGGCAGTGTCCTGGGGATCGACGTTGCGCGCAACGACGCTCTGCAGAGCCGAGACGATCTGCGCTGCGGCGACGATCGGGTCGGCGCTCGATTCGGGATGGGCGCCATGTGCACCGCGACCGGTGAGGGTGATGTCGAAGAAACCGCCACCGGCCATCATCGGCCCCGGGCGAATGGAGAATCGGCCCGTCTCAAGCCCCGGCTTGTTGTGCATGCCGAATATCGCGTCCATGGGAAAGCGCTGGAACAGTCCGTCGTCGACCATGGCCTTGGCACCCCCCAGGCCTTCTTCGGCCGGTTGAAAAACAAAATGGGCGCGGCCGTTGAATTGCCTGGTCTCGGCCAGGTACTGGGCGGCGCCCAGCAGCATGGTGGTGTGTCCATCGTGGCCGCAGGCGTGCATCCTGCCGTCATAGGTGGAACGGTGATCAAAAGTGTTGGCTTCCTGGATCGGCAACGCATCCATGTCGGCCCGCAGACCAATCGTGCCTGAAGCACTGCCGGCCTCAAGGGTGCCGACCACCCCGGTACCACCGATACCCGTCTGGACTTCGCAACCGAATGACGCCAGCCGTTCCGCGACCAGGGCAGCTGTGCGTTCCTCCTGAAATCCAAGTTCCGGGTGCGCGTGGATGTCCTGGCGCCACCCGGCGAGCTGTCCATGGCGTTCGACAATACGTTCGATGAGTTTCATGGCGGGGTCCCCGGTAAAGGTCTTTAGATCGTTCTGGTTCATCCCCGCGCAGTTTCTCTGCCAGGGTGCGCACGGCCATTTGACCAAGGCGCTCAGGCAAGGTCAAGCCGGCGGCGCGGCTAAGCGGCCTGGGCCAGCCATTCTGCGCAACAACCCGGGCCGCTGGTAGGTGCGGTCCAGCCGAGTCCGTGTTAATTTGACCCGTTTGAGACCTTCAGCCAGGGGGCATCCTGATGCGCGTATTGATTGCCATGATGAAGCACGAGACGAACACTTTCTCGCCGGTGCCGACCGATCTAGGAAGGTTCCAGAGCTGGCTGTACTGCACCGGCCAGAAAGTGATCGATGACCTTGGCGGAACCAATACCCCGACGGGTGCCTACATCGACAATGCCCGAAAACGCGGTTGCGAAATGGTCACCCCGATCGCCACCGAGGCGATGCCCAGTGGCCCGGTACAGCGGGACGTCTACGAGCATATGGTGGAGACGATTCTCGCACCACTGAAGAGCCAAACGTTTGATGCGGCGCTGCTTGATCTTCACGGTGCCATGGTGGCCGAGCACGAGCCTGACGGAGAAGGCGGCCTGCTCAGCCGAATCCGTGAGGTGCAGCCTGACCTGCCGATCGCTGTGACCCTGGATCTACACTGCAACCTGACTCAGCGGATGGTCGACAACTGCACGATGATGATTGGCTTTAAGACCTACCCGCATGTCGATATGTACGATGTCGGTGACCAGATTGCCGAGGTGCTGTTCCGGACCCTGGAAGGGCGGATCAAACCAGTAATGGCCTGGGGCAACCGGCCGGTACTGGCCCAGACGTTACGGATGGGCAGCGACGATGTCCCGATGGCCGGCCTGCAGGCGATGACCCGTGAACTGGAGCGCAGCGGGCTGCCCGCGGTAACATTTTTCGGAGGCTTTCCGATGGCCGACATAGCCAATGCCGGAATTTCCTCGCTTGTCGTTGCGGACAATGACCATCAGGCGGCATCTTCGGCCTGCCAGACATTGCTGGACTCAGCCTGGGCCTCGCGGTCCGAATTTGTCTACCGCGGGCGGCCGCTGGAGGCGGCGGTGCATGAGGCCGGTCAGCACACGGAAGGTCCTGTGCTGCTGCTCGATCATGCCGACAACGTGGGTTCGGGCGGCACCGCGGATGTAATGGAGGTGATTCGTGAGGTGTACCGTCAGGGGCTCGATGACGTGGCGGTCGGCGCCGTCTGGGATCCCGAGGCCGTGCAGATGATGCGCGAAACCGGGCTTGGCAACAGCGTGTCCATAGCGCTCGGTGGTCGCAGCGATATGCCGAGCATCGGCCGGACCGGGGAACCGTTCCACGTGCAGGGCCGGGTGGTTTCGCTGACCGACGGCAGCTGGACCGTTGAAGGTCCGATGTACACCGGTGTGCGGGTGTCGACCGGGCCAACGGCGGTGCTGGATGCAGGCCGAATGCGAATCGTCGTGGTGTCCTATCACCATGAACCGTGGGACACCGGGATCTTCTCCAACAACGGGATCGATCCTGCGAGATGCCGTTACCTGCTGTTGAAGTCCAGGATCCACTACCGCGCGGGTTTCGCGCCATTGGCCAGAGCGACCATCACCTGTGACGGTTATGGTGTGACGACCTCTCGTTACGATCAGCTGACCTATGACAATCTGCGCCGGCCGATCTATCCGCTCGATCCGGTGCCGGCGGTCTGAGGTCAGGCCGAGTGGGGGTCCGCCACCTTCGGCCAATACGGATCGGTAAATTTCTCAAACGGGATCTCGGAGAAGTTCATCGGGATGGCGCCTGGCGCGGCAACATAGAGTACTGACTCGGCGATTGGTGCAAATCCGGCGTAGAAGTGCTGCGTTGACTTGACCACCACAATTTTTTTCTGCGCGAGATCAATGCCGAACTGCTCAAAGGCATCCGGGTGAAAGGTCTGGGTGCGCACCGTGTTCAAAAAGATATCGACTTCAGCGTCGCAGGTCAGCCAGACAGCCTGGCCCATACGCTGGCGGGCTTGGCCGAAGGTCTGAGCGGCCTCCAGCATGATCCGGCGTACCGTGATCGTCAGATCGAGAGGGTCACCAGAGCCCGGGCCGACTTTGCCGCCGATCCGCAATGAGAATCGGGCCCCTTCACCGGCCTCAATGCAGAAGCGAACCGCGACCGGATCCCAGTAAAAACCAGTTGCAACATTGTTGATGCCTCGTTCGAGGACCGACCGCAGGATAAAGGTCGAATCGGATGGCGCACCAACGCCCGCGTTGTCACCAAGATCGGCGAGCACCACCGGCCCCAATGGCGCAGCCACGCCTTGGTCGAGGGCCTGGTCGATACTCAGTCCACTCGGATGGGTACTGTCACGGAGCGCCCAGATCTCTTGGCCGAGATCGGCGGCGACCCGCTCGGCCAGTTCCAGATCATCGTCAGTTACGACCAGGACCTTGGATGATGCATCGGGCACGTCTCCCCACGGAAACCCATGGGCAAGCGAGACAGACAGCACCCTGTCCTGTTTTTCAAGTTCCTGCATGCGCCGCACCAGTGATGCCGCCGGCTCGACCGGGGTACGCCACATACTGATCATCCGCAGGTCATGGAGCGCCATCACCGGTTGCACTTCACGGTGCAAGGTCTGCCAGCACACGTCGAAGAGTTCGTGGGCTCTATCGGGTGGATCGATGTGCGGGTATTCCTTGAACGTGATGATGACGTTGGCGCTTGTCATCAGGGTGCTGGAGATGCTGCAGTGCAGGTCCAGTTCTACACCGATCACAGTCTCCGGGCCCACTACCTCGCGCACCTTGGCTGTCAGGTCCCCCTCACAGTCGTCGTAACCCTGCGCAACCATCGCACCATGCTGGCAGAGCAGCACCAGGTCGACCGGCATGGCCGCCTTTAGATCGCTGAGGATCTCGCTTCTAAAAGCCTCGTACACCTCCTGTACGGTGGGGCCTGCCGGCTGGGCAAAAGCGGACAGGCTCTCGACGACTTCGGCGCCGGCGGCCTCTGCTTTTTCCCGCCAGATGATCAGCGGCATGGCAAAAAGGGCCGTACTGTTCCGGGTGGCATCACCGTGGTACAGCATTGTTTCTTCGAAATTGGTCAAGCCGGTCGGCATATTGGAGAAAGTGTTAGTCTCCGTGCCCAGGCAGGCAATAAATACTTTCACGAATCAGGTCCTTGCTTGAATGTCGGGTCCAGGATCAGTTTACTGGTTCCCAAGCAAGTCAGCTACTGATATATTGGAAGCAGATCCCGGGGCTGGTACGGAAACGTTGATCACCGTACAAGGGTTCCGGGATTTGTCTTGGTCATCGCTGGCAAAATGATTTCTGCGTAAACGGGGTAGTGGCGAGAGACAGATGTACGGATATATCGTAAAAAGAATTCTGGCGACCATTCCGGTGATGGCGGTCGTGGCTGTTTTCGTCTTCGGGTTGCTGCACCTGACGCCGGGTGACCCGGCAGCAATTATTGCCGGTGATTACGCCAGCCCCTCTGACATCGAAGAGATTCGCGAAAAGCTCGGTTTGAATGAGCCCATTCCTGTGCAGTTCTATACCTGGGTCAAAAGTGTCGCCCAAGGCGATCTCGGAATATCGATTTTCTCCAATCTGCCGGTGACGAAACTGATCGGCCAGCGAGTTGAACCAACGCTGATGCTGACGTTGTTCACGATTATCATCGCGATCGCAGTTGCGATTCCGCTTGGTGTGCTGGCCGCCTGGAAGTCCCGCACGTTCATTGATCGGTTTGCGATGATATTCGCAGTGTTGGGGTTTTCAGTACCGGTGTTCGTGATCGGCTACATGCTGATGTATGTTTTTGCGATCCAGCTTAAGTGGCTCCCTGTTCAAGGCTACAAGCATCTGGCAGACGGGTGGATCCCGTGTTTGAAGAGCCTGGTTCTGCCAAGTATTGCGCTGGGGGTCGTATATATCGCCCTCATCGCGCGGATCACCCGAGCCAGTGTCATGGAAGTCCTCTCTGAGGATTACATCAGGACTGCGAAGGCCAAAGGTCTGAGTTCGCGCGTCGTCCTGACTCGTCATGCGCTTAAGAATGCCGCGGTGCCTATTGTGACGATTATTGGAGTGGGTATTGCTCTTTTGATCGGCGGTGTGGTCGTGACCGAAAGTGTCTTTAATATTCCAGGCCTGGGCAGGCTGACCGTGGATGCCATACTGCACCGCGACTACCCCGTGATCCAGGCGATTATCATCCTGTTTTCAGGGATATACGTGCTGGTCAATCTGCTCGTCGATCTGAGCTACGTGTTTCTCGACCCCCGGATACGGTACTGACAGTCAATGGCCGTTATCGATACGACAGCAGCAGAACAGACGGTCGGGGTCGAAAGAGCTGGGCGGCTTCGCGATTTTATTCGCCGCAACCCGACGGTCGTCGTCAGTTCATCCATTCTCACCGTGATGATCCTTGTCGCGGTTTTTGCACCTTATCTGGCAACAGATCCGCTCGAACTCGCGCCCTGGCAACGGCTTAAACCGCCCGGTGAATTTGGCTGGTTTGGTACCGATCACCTGGGTCGGGATGTTTTTGCGAGGACTATTTACGGTGCCCGGATCTCTCTGAGTGTTGGCCTGTTTGTGGCTGTAGTCAGCACAGCGGCCGGGCTTTTTATTGGTCTGCTCGCCGGGTACGTCCGGATAGTGGATGCGGTGGTTATGCGCATAATGGACGGCCTCATGGCCATCCCGGGTATTTTGTTTGCGATCGCACTGATGGCGCTGGTCGGCTCCAGCGTGCAGAACGTGATCATTGCCATATCTGTACCAGAGATCCCTCGCGTGGTGCGCCTGGTACGGGCCATTGTTCTGACCATACGTGAGATGCCCTATGTTGAGGCCGCCGTCGCTTCGGGGACACGGCTGCCACAGATTCTCATTCGGCATATCCTGCCAAATACGTTTGCCCCGCTGATGGTCCAGGCGACCTACATCTGTGCCTCGGCTGTTATCGTCGAGGCCTATCTCAGTTTTCTCGGGGCAGGCACACCACCGGAGGTGCCCAGTTGGGGCAACATGATGGCTGAAGGCCGGGTGTATTTTCAGTTCAAGCCCTGGCTGCTGTTTTTCCCCGGCCTGTGTCTGGCCTGTATGGTGATGACGGTTAATATCCTGGGTGATGGTCTGCGTGACACGCTGGATCCACGAATTGCCCGGGGCATGCGCTAAGTCGGGCTGGTCAATATGGACGATTCAACACGCATGGCTTCCCGAACAGACTCACCGATTCTCCAGATCAAGGATCTGCGTACTTTTTTCGATACGCGGGATGGCACCGTGCGGGCAGTCAATGGAGTGTCTCTTGAGGTCTATGCCGGTGAGACCCTGTGTATCGTCGGCGAATCCGGTTGCGGCAAGAGCGTCACGGCGATGACCGTGTTGGGCCTGTTGCCGATGCCGCCGGCCCGAATCGAGACCGGTGAGATCCTGTTTCAGGGGACCGACCTGCTCAAGCTTAGTGAAGAAGAGATGCAGGCTATCCGGGGTAACGATATTTCGATGATTTTCCAGGAGCCGATGACTTCGCTCAACCCGGTGCTTACGGTGGGTGAGCAGATCAGTGAAGCGATCTCACTTCACCAAAAAGTATCGGATCGCGTCGCACGGAACCAAGCAGTCGAGATTCTTGACCGGGTCCGGGTGCCCGATCCCAGGCAGCGGGCTGGTGAATACCCGCACCAGCTGTCTGGCGGAATGCGGCAGCGGGTGATGATCGCGATGGCGCTGTCGTGTAACCCGAAGATCCTGATCGCCGACGAACCGACCACCGCGCTAGACGTCACCATTCAGGCCCAGATCCTCGACCTGATGCGCGGTCTCAAGACTGATTTTGGAACGTCTATCATCCTGATCACCCACGACCTCGGCGTGGTGGCTGAAATGGGTGAGCGGGTGCTGGTGATGTATGCCGGCGGTAAAGTCGAAGAAGCATCGATCGAGGAACTGTTTCATTATCCGCTGCACCCCTATAGTGAAGGCTTGATGGCGTCGATTCCACGGTTGAATGAGAGCCTGGCAAAAGAGGGCGAAAGGGACCGGCTGCAGGAGATCCGCGGTATGGTGCCTTCGCTGATCGACGAGATACCCGGTTGCCTGTTCGCGCCGCGTTGCGGCTACGCATCGGAACGTTGCAGTAAAACCTCTCCGGATCTGGCTGAATACCGCCAGCAGCATTACGCGGCCTGCTGGGAATCGCCTCAGTTTGCTGATGGTTTCAAGGAGTCCACGTCATGACGCCGGCAGGATCCTCTGAAATGGTGCTGTCAGTACGCGACGTCAAGAAATATTTCGACGTACAAAAGGGCCTGTTTGGTAGAAAGTCAGGTTCTGTCTATGCCGTTGACGGAGTCAGCTTCGACATCGCCCGGGGTGAGACACTGGGACTGGTGGGTGAGAGCGGCTGTGGCAAGTCTACGGTGGGACGGGTGGTGCTGCGACTGCTCGAGCCGACCGGTGGAGAGATCTATCTCAAGGGGACGGATATCTCGACGATTTCCAGATCCGAGGTTCGTTCCTATCGCCGCGAGATGCAGATGGTGTTTCAGGATCCGTATTCGTCCCTCAATCCAAAACTCTCGGCGGGGGGGCTTGTCGGCGAGCCGCTCAAGAACTTTGACGAGGGCAGTACGGCGGAGATCAAGCAGCGGGTGGCTACTTTGTTTGAAAAGGTAGGGTTCAAACCCGACGCTATGGATCGGTACCCCCATGAGTTCTCGGGCGGACAGCGTCAGCGACTCGGCATCGCCCGCGCACTGGCGCTCAATCCTTCCCTGATTGTCGCTGATGAACCGGTCTCTGCACTTGACGTCTCGGTTCAGGCACAGGTTATCAATCTGCTCATCGATCTGCAGGAAGAATTCAACCTTGCGCTGCTTTTTATCTCGCATGATCTGGCCGTGGTCGAGCATGTCAGTCACCGGATTGCGGTGATGTATGTCGGCAAGATAGTCGAGATCACCGATACCCGGACTCTGTTCAAGAATCCCCTGCATCCGTATACCGAGGCGCTGCTGTCAGCAGTGCCGGTGCCCGATCCCCGTGCAGCCAAGGACAAGATCATACTTGCTGGGGATGTACCCAGCCCGATCAACCCGCCTCCGGGTTGCCGTTTCCATACCCGCTGTCCCTATGTCGTCGACCGCTGCCGGGTCGATGACCCGCCTCTGCAGGAGGTCGTTGCGGGGCATCGCGTTGCCTGTCACCTAAGGGAGCCGGGCAACGCCCAAGCTACACTCGCTTCCTGATTTCTGAGCCTGCAAGAAATGCAGTTGCTGATGTATGGGTCGACATCGAGTGAAGCTGATCGAGCGCAGCTCCAGTCACCGACTGCTGCCCGGAGGACCTGACTGATGAAGACTTTTATTGCCTGTCTAGGTACAGAGACCAATACGTTCTCGCCCATACCAACGGGTGAGCAGACCTTCGCTGAGACCATGCTCTATCATGGTGACGCGACGGCTCACGAGTCCTCGTTGTTTTCCGGACCGCTGCATGTCTGGCGCCGGACGGCCGAAAGTCAGGGTGGCGAAGTAGTCGAAAGTCTGGCCGCCTTTGCCCAGCCGGCCGGTCCAACCATTCGTCGGGTCTATGAGACATACCGGGATAGGATCCTTGAGGACCTGAACGCAGCGCTGCCGGTTGAGATCGTTCTGATCAATCTGCACGGCGCGATGGTCGCGGACGGTTATGACGACTGTGAAGGTGACCTGCTGCGCAGTATCCGGCAGATCGTCGGTCCGGACGTCGTCGTCGGTGCCGAGCTGGACCTGCACTGCCACATCACGGAGGAGATGATGGACAGTGCCGATGCTCTGGTGACCTTCAAGGAGTATCCGCATATCGATCCCCGGGAGCGGGCGCAGGAACTCTTCGACATCTGTGCGGGGGCGGCCCGCGGTACCGTCCGGCCGGTGATGGCGGCCTGCGATCTTCGTATGATCAATTCGTACCGTACCCCGATCGAGCCGATGAAGTCTTTTGTCGCCCGTATGAAGAATCTGGAGGGCGTTGACGGGATCCTGTCGGTGTCGATGAGCCACTCTTTTCCCTATGGTGATGTGGCCGATGTAGGTGGCAAGATGCTGGTGATATCGGACGATGACCAGGGCAAGGCCGTAGATCTCGCACGGCAGCTAGCGAGTGAAGTCTGGGCGATGCGAGATGAAATCGCAGCGCCCAGATCCGGGATCGACGAGGCGCTGGATCTGGCAGTCGAATCGCCTGCCGGTCCGGTCGTGCTGGCTGACACGGCCGACAACGCGGGTGGCGGTGCGCCCAGCGACGCGACCTTCATCCTGCAGCGCCTGCTGGACAGGCAGATAAAGGGGGTCTTGTCGGGGCTTTACTGGGATCCGGTGGCGGTGCGCTTCTGCATGGAGGCCGGGGAGGGCAGCGCCTTACAGTTGCGAGTCGGGGGTAAGTGCGGCCCTGCTTCGGGTGAGCCGGTCGATCTGACGGTTTCCGTCCAAAGGGTAGTCAGAGACGGCACCCAAAGCTTCGGTCCCTCGCGAAATCAGACAGGAGATATCGTCTGGGTCAAGTCAGACCAGGGTGTGGATCTGGTGCTCAATTCAGTCCGGACTCAGGTCTTTCATCCCGATGCATTCACCCAGTTGGGTATTGATCTTTCGACCTACAGGATCGTGATCGTCAAGTCGACCCAGCACTTCTACGCAGGTTTTGAGGCGATTGCTTCCGAGATCTACTATGTCGCCGGGCCAGGCGCTCTATCTTCGGACTACGGTGCCCTGCCTTTGGCCAAACTCACCACGCCTTACTGGCCCAAAGTGGACGACCCGTGGTGAAGCTGAAGGCAATCTTTATTCTGGGCACGGGACAAAGTTGAAGAAGACAGTCGCCGGCCGTCCTGCACTGTCGGTCCGAACCGGGAGGGCATTCTCTGACAAGAAAAACCCCCAGGCAGAGCGCCTGGGGGTTTGAAGAGCGTTGAGCGCCGGTCCTGAACCGGACTCAGCAATTGGTAACAGCTATTTTGCGCTGAGGTTCCAGAACAACGGGACCGGACCCTTGAGGATTCCCTGCAGTCGGTCCGAACGGTAGGCATATTTGCTCAGGTACTGGCCGATCGGTACGTAGGTCACGACCTCCATGGCCCGGGCCTGCACCTGATCAGCAAGCTCCTTCTGCTTTGCCGGATCCGTTTCGCGGGCAAAAGCCTGACGGAGTTCCTCGACCTTCGCATCTGTGGGCCAGCCGAACCAGGCCTTTTCCACGCCACCACCGGATACGCCGATGTTGGCGACCGGGTTCAGCAGGTCGGGCGCGATCCAGGAGGTGTGGAAAATGTTCCAGCCCCCGTCTGCAATGCTTTTCTTCTCTGCGCGTCTAGAGGTCAGGGTGCTCCAGTCCATCGCCTGAACCTCAAGATTGATACCGGCCTTGCGCAGCAGGCTGGCCGTGACCTGGGTCGCGTGACTGAGCGTCGGGATATCCGTTGGGTGCATCAGGACGATCTTTTCGCCGTTGTAACCCGCTTCCTTGAGCAGGGCCTTGGCCTTCTCGATGTCCTGGGTCATGACTCTTTCAGACCCGGCAAGCGTCTCATACGGCGTGTCACAGAGAAACATCGCGCCGCATGTCCGGTAGAGATCCGGTGT
>CAZVVN010000004.1:0-10162 GCA_964630665.1 uncultured Acidiferrobacteraceae bacterium
CACACAATCGGATGATGTTGCCTGTATTCGGTTGAATCTGCGGTTCGTGCAGAACCACCCGGAAAAGCGGGGTGTGTAGCCTTTCGAGCACGTCGTGCGTTTTAACCGTTCAGCCCATCTTGGGTGAGAAGCCAGTCGACAATTAGTCCAGGTCGATCGATCATTCCGTGTCAAAAGGGTTTAAACACTGCCAGCAGGACAGCGGCAACCAGGACCAGGACCGGAAACTCGTTGAACCAGCGATAAAAGACATGACTGTGAGTGTTTCGATCCTGCTGGAACCGGCTCACCATGTGGCCACACCACAGGTGGTAGGCGATCAGAACCAGGACCAGTGCCAGCTTGGCCCAGAGCCAGCCGCTGTCATCGCCGATTCCATAGCCTAACCAGAGCCACAGTCCAAAACCGATCGTCAGGATACCGCCCGGAGTCGCGATGCCAAAATAAAGTTTGCGCTCCATGACCTTGAACTGCCCGGTGGTCGTCGGGTCTTCGGTCATGGCGTGGTAGACGAAAAGTCGCGGCAGGTAAAACAAACCGGCAAACCAGGTGACCATGAAGATGATGTGGAACGCCTTGACCCAAAGCATCGTAGTTGTCGCCGCTAATAATTTTCGTGGGCGGGTGCTGGTGAGGTGCTTGCGCCCCGTCCAGTCACGCCTGAAGAATCGCCCCGATCACTTGAAAATGCTCTCGATACTCCACCAGCGACCAGGCCATCAAATGCACTTTGATCATACCACGCGGGTGGTGTCAGGCTGGCGTCGGCAGGAACAACCCGACCAGATCATCCAGGAAGCGATAACCGAGTGTAGTTGCACAGACCTGGTCGTTCGTTATGTTCAATAGTCCGCGGTCTTTGGCCAGTTCGAAGGCGCTGCTGAGGCAGTGCCAGGATAGCCCAGTACGCTGCTCGAACAAAGCCACAGAAAAGCCCTCTTTCAATCGCAGCGCATTCAACACGAACTCAAAGGCGAGTTCACTGCCGGTCACCGGGTGGGTCTCGGGTAGCAGCTTTCCGGTAACCACCGTTTCAATGTAGCGACGCGGGTGTTTTTCCCGCGCGTAGCGCCGTACACCATGCCGGTCAGTGATCTTGGCGTGTGCGCCAGCACCGATGCCAATGTAGTCCCCGAACTCCCAGTAGTTGAGGTTGTGTCGACAGCGATTAACGGGCCTGGAAAACGCGGAGACCTCATAGCGCTCGAATCCTGCTCCTGTCGCCCGCTCTTCCAGGGTACAACGGATCTGCCAGCAGGTTTCTTCATCAGGCAACGGCGGCGGCTCGGCAGCAAACTGTGTGTTCGGTTCGATGGTCAGCTGGTACAAGGACAGGTGTTCGGGCGAGAAGGCGATTGCCGATTCGATATCGTGCGCGGCGGCACTGGTGGACTGGCCGGGTAGACCGTGCATCAGGTCGATGTTGATCTGCTCGAAACCGGCATCTCGTGCAGCCATCACCGCCTGGCGGGACTGGCTTTCGTCGTGAATACGGCCAAGCGCTTTGAGCTGGGGGTCGCTGAAGCTCTGCAGTCCCAATGACAGCCGATTGACGCCGGCGTCCCGATAGGCTGCGAATCGCTTCGCATTAGCAGAGCCGGGGTTGGCCTCTAGGGTGATCTCGGCTTTGTCGGCAAGGCCGATCAACTTGTGGGTTGATTCGAGTACTGCGGCCACACTGTGTGCTGAGAACAGACTGGGCGTTCCCCCACCAAAGAAAACTGAACAAAGGGCTCTCCCGCCGGCTTGCAGAGCAGTGATTTCAAGGTCCTGCAGAAGCGCCTTTACATAATCTTCTTCCGGTAACACCTGACGCAGCGGGTGTGAGTTGAAATCGCAATAGGGACACTTTTGCTCGCACCAGGGCAGGTGCACATACAGCGACAGGGGTGGCAATAATGGGTCAGGCAGCACGCTGCATTGCGGTCAGTGCTCGCGGTTTTGCAGTCGTTCAATCAATCGCCGGTCGCGCTTGCTAGGACGACCCTTCTGGATTCTGGTACTGCTGCGTTGAGCCTTCATCTGTTCCTGCAGGGTACGGCGAGCTTGAAGACTCTCGTCCGACTCGCGGTAGAGACCGGCTGCGATGGCTGGCCCGACACGCTTCTCGGTCAGCACAGTAACCTCGATCAGGTATCGAAACGCTGCTTTGCGGATCTGCAATTTGTCACCGGTACGAACGGTCTTGGCGGGTTTTGTCCGCTGCTCATTGATCAGGACCCGTCCTGAACGCACTGCATCGGCGGCGTTTTGCCGGGTCTTGAAAAACCGTGCCGACCATAGCCATCGGTCGAGACGGACCCCGTCACTTTTTTCCATCAGCATTCCTTCCACAGCCATGTCTGGCCGTCGAACTCAGACAAGGCTCGAAAATGAGCGGTGATAAAATCAGTTGGTCGCTTTCCCACACCTGGCCATTGATGATTCGCTTGCTAATCGTACCACTGCTGTCGCTCAGCCTGATCATATCAGCACCACCGAGCCTGGCGTTGGGGGATTTCAACGGTGAAGCGGGCGGGTTCTGGTGGTTGGTCGACTCAGAGGACCTTTTCGATACCAGCCTCAATACCCAGGCAACCGGGGTCTATGCGAATCTCTGGTGGCGCCAGGCCTGGGGCATTCACAGTGCGCTTTACCGGGTCGATGAAGAAAAAGTGAACATGGCTCCTGACCAGCAACTGGTTGTGGACCTGGAGCGCCGGTTGCTGTCCGCGACCGACAACACCTATCTTGCTGCTGGATTGGGCTGGCAGAAGAACCGGTTCGGGAACGAGGGCAGCGCTTCGGGCCCGCGTGTATCAGCCGATGCCCGGATTGGTCTGTTAGGCGCACTGTATGTGTATGGCAGGGCCGGATGGGCTCCAGACCTGAACCATCTCGGGCGACGCGAGGACATTTCATCGATCTCGGTTGAGACCGGGCTGGTACTGGATCCACTGCCTTTCCTGTCATTGCGCGCAGCGTACCGCTACCACATTACCGATTACACCGAGGTCACGACCTCGACAGACTTGCGCGAATCCAGCTACGGCGTTCTCTTTGGTGGCGGTATCCACTGGTGATCCCAGTGCAGGTCATCACTGACACACTGTCGCGGCATCGGCCGTTGCTGGTTGAGCCATTGGAGGGTCACGCAGCCGTCGCGCTGATCGTTGATACCGCTCGCTCAACACAGGACCCAGAGATCGTCTTCATTGAACGTGCAACCCATCAAGGCGATCCGTGGTCTGGCCATGTGGCCTTTCCCGGTGGCCGCTGCGAGTCCGAAGATCCGGGGCCTTCGGCCACGGCGATGCGCGAGACCCGCGAGGAGATCGGTGTCGATCTGTCCGCCGGGCATCTACTGGGGCGCCTTGATGATCTTCAGGGGCGCCGATCGCACCAGCTGGTCGTCTCCTGCTTTGTTTATGCCTTGAACGGAACCGGCCCTTTTCAACTCAACCACGAAGTGGCCGATGTCCTGGCATTGCCGGTATCGCGTCTGCTGGATCCGATCCACTGGACCGAAGTTCACTATCAGGCCTGGGGCGGTATGGTGTTCCCCGGGATCAATCTGGGTGAGGGTGACGAGCGGGTCATCTGGGGGTTGACGTACCGGTTCCTGGAACGGTTTTTCACCCTACTGGGGCACACGCTACCCAGATCGTGACTGCGCGCAAGATTGTTTTGTCGGATCTGCCCACGATCCTTCGGTTCTCACCTGGCGAGGACTGTTAACATCAGTGCCCATGACGATCGCACGCAGGCTCAATCTCTCATGAACAGGGTCGCTGGACGCTCTACGGACCAGATGCGACCGGTGCGTTTTACCCGCGGATTCACGCGCCATGCTGAAGGGTCGGTACTGGTGGAATTCGGCGAGACTCGGGTGCTGTGCACGGCAAGTGTCGAAGGGTCCGTGCCGCCGTTTCTTCGCGGCCGCGGCCGCGGCTGGGTAACGGCCGAGTACGGTATGTTGCCAAGATCCACCAATACCCGCACCGCGCGGGAGGCTGCCCGTGGCCGCCAGGGGGGGCGGACGCTTGAGATTCAGCGCTTGATCGGCCGGTCTTTGCGGGCTGCCGTGGATCTCAAGTTGCTGGGGGAAAGAACAGTGACGCTGGACTGCGACGTCTTGCAGGCTGACGGGGGAACCCGTACGGCGGCCATCACCGGTGGCTGGGTGGCGCTGGCCGATGCACTTGATTACCTGGTCCAGACAGGCGAGTTATCCGCCTCACCCCTGGAAGGGCAAGTGGCCTCGGTTTCCGCCGGCATCGTCAATGGTGTTGCACTGCTGGACCTGGACTACCTTGAGGACAGCACGGCCGACACCGACATGAACTTTGTGATGGACGACAAAGGACACTTCATCGAAGTCCAGGGCACTGCGGAGCGCACACCCTTCACCGATGACCAGATGCAGGCCATGGTCGCCCTGGCAGGTAAGGGGATCGATAAACTGACCGAACTGCAGAGCAGGGTGCGCGAGGTACCGCTACCTTGAACCGGCGGATTGTCCTGGCCTCAAACAATCGCGGTAAGTTGGCCGAACTCCAGTCACTGCTGAGTGATACGGACATCGAATTCGTGCCGCAGGCCGTGCACGATGTGCCGGAGGCGGCGGAAACCGGTCTGACGTTTGTCGAGAACGCAATCATCAAGGCCAGAAACGCGAGCCGCTTCACCGGCCTGCCGGCAATCGCTGACGACTCCGGGATAGAGGTCGACCATCTGGATGGCGAGCCGGGGATTCGCTCGGCCCGCTACGCGGGTGAAAACGCAACTGATGAGGACAATCTGCATAAGCTGCTGCGCAAACTCGACGGTGTCGCAGCACCGGAGCGCCGGGCCCGCTTTCGCTGCGAAATCGTCTGGCTACGTCACGAGTATGATCCTTCGCCAGTGATCTGCAGCGGGACCTGGGCTGGGTGTATCGCAACCGAGCCCCGTGGTGAAAATGGCTTCGGCTATGATCCGGTATTTCTGTTTGCCGGTGGAGAGCAAACAACTGCAGAACTTGATCCGGCAAGCAAAAACAGCCGCAGCCATCGTGGCCAGGCGCTGGCAAAGTTGGTGAAGGTGCTGCGTGACGAGCCGGTCTAACGGAGTTTAACCAGGGAGTAAGAACGACCACAGAGCTATACAATGAAAAAACTGGTACTCATCAGACACGGGCAGAGCACCTGGAATCTGGACAACCGTTTCACCGGCTGGATGGACGTTGACCTTTCGGATCGTGGAGTTAAAGAAGCCCGCAAAGCCGGCTGCACGCTGCGAGAGAACGGTTTCCGGTTTGATCTTGCCATGACGTCCTTCCTCAAGCGTTCGATCCGGACGCTGTGGCTGATTCAGGAGGAAATGGACCAGATGTATCTTCCGGTGCAGACTGACTGGCGACTGAATGAACGGCACTACGGTGCTTTGCAGGGGTTGAACAAGCAGGAAACCGCCGAGAAGCACGGTGCTGAGCAGGTACTGAAATGGCGCCGAGGCTACGCAGTGCGACCACCGGCTCTATCGGCGGACGATCCGACACACCCATCAGCAGACCCGCGTTATAACGGTTTTACGGATCTGCCTGCTACCGAGTCACTGGCCGATACTCTTGTTCGGGTACAGCAATGGTGGGATGAGGTACTGTTGCCGCAACTGCACAAGGGCAGCAGAATTCTGATTGTTGCCCACGGTAACAGCCTGCGGGCAATGGTCAAGTTTCTTGACGGTATGTCCGAGGAGGACATCCTGCAGCTCAACATCCCGACCGGTATCCCAATGGTCTATGAGTTTCAGGACAACCTCACAGTGAAGGGCCGCTCTTATCTGGCCGATGACGACGCCCTTGCGGCCGCAGTCAATGAGGTGCGCAACCAGGCCTCGGTCGTCGAGAGCTGAGATCTCGAGTCAGGCCGAACACAGCCGAATCTACTGTGGTAGTTTGATCTGGGAACTACCCATCGGGGTGATTGAGGCAGATGAGGAATCTCGACACACCTGGTCTGACAGAGCAAGCGTTCAGTCTCGGCGCAGGCGATCAGACAGGGCGATGGGTGTCGGATAACGCATGACCACAACGTAAGAAGAAACCACAAACGTGATGACTGTTGCCAGCTGCACGGTAGTGGCGGCGTCCAGACTGATCAGTTCACCCTGCAGCGCCACCATGATCAGAAGCAGCGAGAACTCACTCAATTGTCCCAGTCGCACGCCCGCCTCTGAAGCCAGGGCAGGGCTTTCCCCGGCTGACCTGAACAGTCCATGATAGATCAGGGGTTTGATGATCACCACAGCCGCTGCCAGTACTAGTGCCGGTAACCAGACCCGTCCGACCGAGCTGAAATCCAGGCTCGCACCCAGGGCAAAGAAGAACATGATCAGAAAAAAATCTCTGAGCGGCCTGAGACTCTCCGCGATATAGGGTGCGATCGGGCTGTTGGCAATCGTCACACCGGCGATGAACGCACCCATCTCGTAGGACAAACCCAGAAAATTTGCCAGTTGGGCCAGGCCAAGACACCAGCCGAGTGTAAGCAGGAAGACATATTCGCCTATCTTGTCGAACTTCCGGAACAGGGTCCGTAACAGCCAGCGTTCACCAGCGAGGCCGCCCAGCAACAGCAGCGGAAGCGCCAGCACCAGAAGACCGAACCGGTGCAGGCCCAGCCCGTCGCCGGAGATCCCGTGCAGGATGAGCAGGGCTGTTATGGCGAAGAGATCCTGCAGTAACAAAATGCTGATCATCACTTCGCCGGTGTGGCGGTGGTGCAGGACAGTGGTCGGCAGCAGCTTGAGGCTGATGATGGTGCTGGAGAAGGTGGTTGCCAGACCCACTATGAGGCAGTCGTCCCGATGCATACCGAATGCTGCCGCGATCCCGAATCCAAGCACGCCGAAGAGCAGCGTGCTGGCAATCATGACCACGGTGGCTTCTTTCAGCAGCTGGAGCAACTTTTTCGGATACAGGTCCAGCCCGAGAAGAAACAACAAAAAGATGATCCCAACGTGCGCTATGTCCTCGATAAGCTGTGGATCGTCGACCATCCCGAACCCGGCTGGTCCAACGATAGCACCCAACAGGATGTACGCCATCAGAAGAGACTGGCGAGCGTACAGAGCAACTGTTGCCAGGACGGCTGCCCCGGTGAAGATCAGGAATATCGAGAACATCATGACATGGGGTGCGCCCACCGCTGGTGGACTCTGCCCCGGCCCGGTTGCCGGGGAAAGATCTCAGCTGGGAAAGTAATCAGGCTCTTGGCCGCTCTTCCACTTGATGTTGCAGCCCATGCTCGGGATCTGGTTTGCTGTGATCGCCTGTCCACCGAGCACCTCGTCAGTGGCAGCCCTTAGTGCATGGCCGTCAATCGGCGCGTCATTGTTCGGTCGGCTGGCATCATACTGGCCTCGGTACACGAGTCTGAGAGCGTCGTCGTAGAGAAAAAAATCCGGTGTACACGCAGCCCGATAGGCTTTGGCCACATCCTGAGCCTCGTCGTGCAGGTACGGAAACAGAAAGCCGTGTCCAACTGCCTCGGCTGTCATTTTTTCAGGACCATCATCGGGATGGGTGGTCACATCGTTGGAACAGATAGCGACGACGCCAAGACCTCTGTCCTGGTACTCCGCAGCAAAGACAGAAAAACTTTCGCGGATGTGAATCACGTAAGGGCAGTGGTTGCAGATGAACGCAACCAGCAGAGCAGGCGAACCGGCAAAGTCTTCCAGCGAAACAACCGGCTTTCCTGCATTAGGGTTGGTGTTCGGCAGACTGAAAGACGGGGCGAGTGACCCCAGTTCCTCCATAATCGACGAAAAGGCCATGCCTGAGAACTCCAGAATTTGGGCAATTTAAACAGCCTTATTTTATCACGGCTGAACCAGATCTTGAGCGACAGCAAAGACTCATCGGCAGGAAAATCGCTACAATAGCCGGCCGTTTGAATTTGAGTGGAAAGACCCGTGCCACATAGCCAGAAACTGACACACATCAACCAGCGCGGTGAGGCGCAGATGGTCGATGTTGGCGGCAAGGCAGTCACCGAACGCCTGGCGGTCGCCGAAGGGCAGATCACTATGCAGGCCAAGACATTGCAGATGATCACCCAGGGTTCCCATGCCAAGGGGGATGTTCTGTCGGTGGCCCGGGTGGCAGGGATCATGGCCGCCAAACGCACTGCCGAGCTAGTGCCGTTGTGTCACCCGTTGTCGCTGACCCGGGTCGAGGTGACATTCGAACTGGATGAGGAAAACGCCACTGTCCATTGCCAGGCCACAGCCCAGACAAGGGAACGAACTGGTGTCGAGATGGAAGCACTGATGGCAGTGCAGGTCGGCTTGCTGACAATTTATGACATGTGTAAGGCGGTTGACCGGGCCATGGCCATCCACGCCGTACGTCTGCTGGAGAAATCTGGTGGCAAGTCGGGGCACTGGAAGCGAGAAAATGAACAGCCAGACTGAAGTGATCGTTCAACCCAATTGTGAGGACGAGTACGATCCCGGTTTACTTCCGGTCAGTGTCGCCCTGACCCGCATCGCCGAGTCGATCACCCCGCTCAGCGACGTTGAACAGCTGCCGGTGCGGGAAGCACTTGGGCGTATCCTTGCAGAGGCGCTGCACTCACCGGTGGACGTACCCAACCACACCAATTCAGCCATGGATGGATATGCGCTGGCGGCTTCCGACCTTGACTTGAAAGAACTGACCGTCATAGGTACCGCCTGGGCCGGGAGGGCGTTTACAGCAGCGATTTCTGCCGGCCAGTGCGTGCGCATCATGACCGGCGCCGTCATACCCGAAGGCTGTGACACTGTGGTAATGCAGGAACATGTCGAATGTAACGGCGATCAGATCCGTATTGCACCTGGTCAGAAGCCCGGACAACATGTGCGACAGGCCGGTGAGGATCTTGCAGCTGGTACCCTGGCGCTTGCTGGCGGCCAGCGGTTGCTGCCCTCCGATCTTGGCCTGGTCGCCTCTTTGGGAATCGGTGAGTTGCGGGTACTGCGCAAGCCACGGGTGGCTTTTTTCTCGAACGGCGACGAACTTCGGTCGATTGGAGAGCCTCTTTCGCTCGGCGAGGTCTACGATTCGAATCGCTACACCCTGCACGGCATGCTCACCAGGCTGGCTGTGGATTTTGTTGATCTGGGTGTCGTGCCCGACGATCGCGCCCGCATCCAAGAGACCTTACTGCAGGCCGCGAGCATAGCGGATGTGGTCATCACATCTGCCGGAGCCTCGGTCGGTGATGCGGACTATGTAAAGGACATTCTGGATGAGATCGCCCAGGTTAATTTCTGGAAACTGGCCATGAAACCCGGTCGGCCACTGTCATTCGGTCGGATCGGAGAGGCGTTTTTCTTTGGCTTACCCGGCAACCCGGTATCGGTCATGGTGACGTTCTACCAGTTTGTGCTGCCTGCCCTGCGACGTCTGATGGGTGAGAAGTCCTATGAACCGTTACGGCTCCCGGCCCGCGCCCTGAACCGGCTGAAGAAAAAACCCGGCCGTACCGAGTACCAGCGCGGCTATCTTGTTCAGGATGAACACGGCGAACTGACGGTCAGCACTACGGGTGATCAAGGTTCCGGGGTACTCAGTTCGATGAGCCAGGCCAATTGTTTCATCATTCTGGAAATGGACAGCATGGGTGCCCAGGCTGGAGAAACGGTAACGGTCGAGCCCTTCGCCGGCCTGGTCTGAATGGGGGAGATGTCGCTGCGCCGTGCGTGAGGACATTGAGCGCTGGGAGACGAAGTATCGCAGGGCCGATCCGGAGCCCGACCACAGGGTGGATTCTTTGCTTGAGGCCCGGCAGCGTCACCTGGACGGCAATGGGACAGCGCTCGACCTGGCGGCTGGGGCCTGTCATGCCGCGGTATTTCTCGCCCTCGTTGGCTACGACACTCTGGCAGTAGACTGCAGTGAAACGGCGCTGGTTATCGGTCAACAACTGGCCCGGCGGGTGGGAACAAAGATCCGTGTCCAGGCAGCGGACCTCGACATATTTGAGATCAAGCCGGCGGCCTATGACCTAGTGGTCTGCTTCAGATATCTTAATCGGAATCTGTTTCCGGCCATGGCGGCATCCCTGAAGCCTAACGGTCTGCTGTTCTTCAAGACTTTCAACGTTCATCATCTCAGATCGTCGCCGTCCTTCAACCCGGCCTATCTTCTGGA
>CAZVVN010000004.1:10262-49763 GCA_964630665.1 uncultured Acidiferrobacteraceae bacterium
GCGAGTGTCTCTTTCTTCCAAAACGGGGCGGTCGATTTCAGTGCTTCCATGATCTCTCGACAGGCATCGAAGGCGGCACCGCGGTGGGCCGACCAGGCCGCTACCAGCACGATGTCTTCTCCAGGGGTGACCTCACCTATACGATGGATGACTAAGGCATCCATCAGGTCGTGGGTCTGACAAGAAGCACCGACCAGCTTCTCGAGCTGCTGTTCGGTCATTCCGGGGTAGTGTTCCAGGACCATCGAGCGCACGCTGTCACCTTCATTGTAGTCGCGCATAGTTCCCACGAACACAGCACAAGCACCACTTCGCCCGGCAGCGGGCAGGCGCTCGCGATAAGCGGCCAGTTCCTGCCAGGGATCGAATGCTTGCTGGCGAATGTCGATGTACATGGCCAGGCCTATCAACCGCCGGTGACCGGTGGAAAAAACGCGACTTCGTCACCGTCCTCAACGATTTTCTCGAGGTTTGCGTAGTTGCGGTTGACTGCGACCAGCAGCTCTTCATCCAGCGGTTGATCACTGACTGCTTGCCAGACGTCGCGGACGTCATTGACACCTTCAGCCGAGATTTCGGCACGTTCCAGACCGAGTCGCTCCCGCAGACTGGCAAAAAATCGGACGTTGATCGTCATAGTGGACCCATTCTTCCCCATGATAGGGACTCGGTTCTGACAAACTATAATAGGCCGTCATCGACGTGGTCACAACAGGAATCGGAACCCATGACGGCTGCAAAACGCGAGTTCATACCTGTGAGCATTGCCGTGTTGACGGTCTCAGACTCAAGGACTGAAGCCGATGACAAGTCCGGTCAGTTACTGGTGTCCCGCCTGGAAGGAGCCGGCCACATTCTGTTCGAGAAAACCATCGTCCGGGACGATATCTTCGAGGTCCGGGCAGTGATCTCACGGTGGATCGCCGACCCTGGTGTCCAGGTGGTGCTCACCACCGGTGGTACCGGGGTGACCGGCTTTGATGGTACCCCTGAAGCAGTCACGCCATTGCTTGAAAAAACCCTCGACGGGTTTGGTGAAGTGTTCCGCATGATTTCCTATGAAGAGATCGGTACATCAACGCTGCAGTCAAGAGCGGTGGCTGGGGTGGCGAACGGCACGTACGTATTCTCTTTGCCGGGATCTTCAGGGGCCTGTGCGACTGGCTGGGATAAACTGTTGCAGTTTCAGCTGGACTATCGGACCCGGCCGTGTAATCTGGTGGAACTGATGCCGCGCCTGCTGGAGCATCGGTAGTCACATCAATTAGAAAATACTAATGTAAGTTAGAATCGGAGAAGTAGTGAACGGCGCAATTACCAAGACGCAGATAAACTACAGACCGCAATCTGGTGCTACTTGCCGGAACGAGACCTGATCAACAAAAGAGCCCTGCCGGGAGGCAGGGCCCACAACTAGAGGAATGACAAGTCATACCACTTGGTGGCCATTTACCTGTGTTGTTGAACTGCAGGAATGCCGGAGGGGCAAGCAGGCCACCTACTTTCATTTATAACCATTTATCTTTGTCGCTGAACTGACCTGGATCAGATAAACATTTGATGGCCGGGCTTTAATATCGTTTGCGATTGACTCGGTAGTTGGCGAGAACGCCAGTCGACAGATTCGAGAGCGAAACTCGATGTCCGGCTTTCAGTTCTTCCACTCAACTCCTAATCCCTAGGAAAAGATCCGGCGATATTCTCCGTCGCCGAGATGATGCTCGGCAAAAAACTGGTCCTGTATCTACGATCGCAATTTCAATTTATCCCAGTAAGGAGGCCATGGAAGGCACTACCAAAGGAAGAGAAATATTGCTTGAGGGTTATAAAGTGAAGAATAAAAGTGTCGAGACACTTGAAAGCGACGTCTACTTGGCTTTTACCAAGTAGATGAAAACCCCGCCGAAGCGGAGTTTTCTTTCCGAGTTGCATGGTTTGACATGTTGTTGAATCAAAGAAAAGGGATATTCGGGTCCGTGCAGCCTTTGCCATCGCCGTTATCCGTGACCTGAGTTCCTCCAGTTCCAATGATCCCGGCATTTTTCCCGGCTTCATGCGCAGCTTTAGCAAAGCCTCTGCCACCGGCCATACCACCGGCTAATCCAGCATAAAACTTAACTGTTTGTTCGGCTTTTTCTGCAATCCAATCTAAAACACCGGTGCCTGATACTTGATCCATCTCACTCATCTTCAGTTCCGTAGTCATCTTTCTGTCTCCTGTTAAATGCTGATCTGGGTAATTCCAGTGAGTGCCATTCTGACGATGTGCTGACAGGCTGTATGTGATGGAGAACACTTGAGATAGACCAACGGGCGGGATAACGTGACGGGGGTCACATAAAATCATTAACTGGGCGACAGCGCGAGACTGCAATGCCTGGGTAAACTGGTTGCGCTTCATGCCCCGTTGTTAAAAGCAGGCATGACCTCATCGATGAAAAGTTTCAGGGATTGTTTCTGAAGAGCCATGTCGAGGCCGTAGCTGGCGCTATAGATGAAGTGATCGACGCCCAGTCGATCATAAGCGATGAGTTTTTCGATCACTTCACTGGGTGTGCCAAACATCAGGTTGGTTCTGAGTGTTGCACGGTCAAATTCTGAGCGGGTCGAGATCTGTTTAAGGTCGACCGGTTCCGGAAAACCGTCTCTGACATCGGCCAGATTCTGGAAAAGGTTTTCGAAACGTCCGGACTTGGTGATCAGTGCATCAAGATAGGGGTCGGCATCATCGGGGCGGGCATAAACTGCCGTCTGGCGCATCGTAGCGAAGATCGGCCTTACCGACACGTTGTTGTCCTTCAGTGCTTTTTCGAACCGATCCAGGTAGATCTGCACTTCGGAAACCGGTCGAGCCAGGGCCCACGACATGATGTGGCAATCGTTCCGTGCAGCGAAATCAAAGGTAACCGGTGACCGGGCTGCGACCCACAGCGGCGGATGCGGCCGCTGCACCGGTTTCGGTACCGAAGTCGTCATGGGAAACTGCCAGAATTCGCCCTGGTGGGCATAGTCACCTTGCCACAGCGCCTTCACGGCCGGGATCATTTCCTGGACGTAACGATAGGCCTGCTGTTGTTCCAGACCCGGTTTCATGCGGTCGAACTCCCACTGGTAAGCGCCCGAGCCGATGCCGAATTCCAGCCGTCCGCCACTGTAGAGGTCGACCAGTGCTGCCTGGCCTGCGACCGGGATTGGGTGATTGTAGGCTGCGACAACGACAGCGCTGCCAAGCCGGATGCGGTCCGTGTGCGCAGCAAACCAGGTGAGGATCTGGAATGGGTTCGGTGCGATGGTCATCTCTATACCGTAGTGCTCGGCTGCCCAGACGATCTCAAAGCCGCCGGCGTCAGCCATCTGGACCATTTCCAGGGTGTGTCTGGCAATTGCCTGCATGTCGGCCGTTGCTGACATGCGCTCCATGTTGATGACAAGTTGAAACTTCATACGTTGATTTCTCGAAAGGTCAGCAGCGATCGCCGCTCTGATCTGAGAAGTGGAAGCGGGCATATTCTGCTGACAACGCTGGTTGGCCAAGGATGCAATCCGCGGCACGTTCAGCGATCATCTGTATGGGGGCATTGAGATTGCCGCTTATGATGTCCGGCATTACCGACGCATCTACGACTCGCAGGCCATCCACACCCCGCACACGAAGCTCCTGATCGACGACTGCCATCTCGTCATCACCCATCTTACAGGTGCCGCAGGGGTGGTAGTCGGTCGTCGCTGTGCTGCGTACGAAGGCCTCCAGTTCCCGGTCTGACGTTACATCCGGTGCTGGTGAGATTCGTCGGCTCCGGAAGGGATCAAACGCGCGTTGGGCTAGAATGTCCTGCATGGCCTTGAGGCCCTCAATCAGTTCGCGAAGATCATGCGGCTGACTGAGATAATTGAAATGCGCAGCCGGCCGATCACGTGGGTCGCTGGAGCGAAGTCTCACTTCACCACGGCTCAGTGGGCGCAACTGATCACAGTTGAGCTGGTAACCTTGCTGTAATTCTAACTTTCGTCCGGTCCACTCGCTGTAGACCGGGGTGAAATGGTACTGCAGGTTGGGGTGGTCGACATTTTGGTTCCCATAAACCATGCCGCCCATTTCCCAGATGTTGGATGCACCGATACCTGAGCGAGTCAGCAGCCACTGTGTGCCAACCTGGAGTTTCTTCAGCGGGTGTGTCAGGCGATGCAGTGTGACGGGTTTCTTACACTCGAAACCCATGGTCACGCTGAGATGGTCCTGTAGGTTCTGACCCACGCCGGGAAGATCAGTCTGCGTTGTGATGTTCATGGATTTCAGGTAATCAGCGGAACCAATACCTGAGAGCATCAGCAACTGAGGTGTTTTGATGGCACCGCAGCTGATGATCACGGCTTTGTTCGCACGCAGCTGGTGCGTGGTGCCCATTGATTCGTACTCCACCCCGACAGCGCGGTTGTTCTCGATCAGCAGGCGGTTGACCAGTGCTTTCGTCGTCAGGCTCAGATTCGGTCGCGCCAGTGCCGGCCTGAGATGGGCCACCGCGGCACTGCTGCGACGACCGTTTTTCGTGGTGCTGTCAAGCCGCGCGATGCCTTCAGGTCGGTAGCCATTCAAGTCCTCCGACGTGCCCTGACCGGACTGGAGTCCGGCTTCCCACAGGGCATCGAAAAGCGGGTTCTCGAGCTTTCCACGGGTCACGCCCAGTGGCCCGAGACCCCCGCGCCATTCGTTTTCTCCCCGATCTGAAGATTCACAGCGCTTGAAATACGGCAGACACCGGGCATAACTCCACTCTTCCAACCCGAATTCGGCCGACCAGCGGTCGTAGTCGCGGGGGTGGCCGCGCATATACACCATAGAATTGATCGACGAAGAGCCGCCAATGACCTTCCCACGTGGCAGCTGGACCTCGCGACCATCACAACCGGGTTCGCTTTCGCTGTTGTAGTTCCAGTTGATGGCGGGGTTCTTGACAACATGATAAACGCCAGCCGGGATGTGGATCATCAGATTGTGATCCATGGGCCCGGCTTCCAGTACATGAACCGTGTTCCCGGGGTCTTCGGAGAGCCGGTTAGCGAGCACGCAGCCCGCCGACCCGGCGCCGAGTATCAGGTAGTCAAAAGTGTCATTGCTCATCGAATCTCTCTTCTCTTTAAAGTGCCAGTTTTGACAGCCGGTAATCAGATCAGGAAACGATCGAGTTTTTCGGCAACCAGCTTCGGTGCCTCCACCAGTATGCTGTGACGAAGTTCGGGCAGAATCTCAAGTTGTGAACCTTTAATTTTCTCATGCATGAACCGCGCCATCCGCACATTGGAGCCCGGGTCATGCTCACCCGTCATGATCAGTGTCGGGCATTGAATTCTGTCCAGCTGGTCTGCGAGGTCGCTGAGGACAAAAACACGCTGTGCCTTGAGATAACCATCAGGAGATGTGGCTCGTAATTCGGCAATTCGTTTCTGGACGCGCTCAGGATGATCCCGACGAAAGGCTGGAGAAAACCAGCGTTCCAAAGCCAACTCGATATTGGTATCCAGTTGGCCATTTTCGAGATTGCGCAGGCGTTGGCGCACCTGCTGGCGTTCTTCCTCGGTACGCCCCGCAACCGCGCTCAAGATGATCAACCGCTCAACCCGTTCAGGGTGACTGAGAGCAAACCGCTGGACGATTAATCCGCCCAAGGAAAACCCCACCAGGTGTGCTCGGACCAACATTCTTGAATCGAACAGTTCCACCAGGTCCTTTGTGAAGTCATCGAGAGACCAGTCGCCCGATGGTGCATCGCTTTGACCGTGGCCTCTGAGGTCGTAGCGGAGTACGCTGAATCGCTTCTCCAAGACCGGCACGACCTGGTCCCAAAGATGCAGATTACCTCCGAGGCCGTGAATCAGGATAACGGTAGGGTGCTGGCCGGTGGTCCACCCGGATTGAACAACGTGCGATTGCATTCGGCTTGGGGCTCGTTTCCAGAATCTTAGCAGCAGAGAAAGTCGTCAGCTTTCAGTAAATCCCCGCTTCTCGACCATTGCGCAGACCTCGTGGGTTACAGCCGGAGGGGAAAATCGAACCGGCTCGTTCACCATGGTGCCCAGGTTTTTACTGTTATGTTGTGGCCAAGTGCCTTTTAAGGCGTGCTGTGGATCTGTGATGGCAGATGCAAGCCTAGTTCGGATGACCTGTGGGTGCAATGGGGGGCTGATGAGCGTTGATTGTTTATCATTGGGCCCGGTCTGGATTGTATATCGCGATGAACGATCGGGCGGATAACCGATAATAGGAGGGCATTCGATGATCAAGGCATTCTACGCATCACGCAAATGGGCACTGTGGGCCTACGGTGGTGGTCTGCTGCTGATTTCCTCACTGTGGCTGCAGGTACAGATGACAGTGGCGATCAACACGTGGTATGGCGGCTTCTACGATCTGCTGCAGAATGCTGCTGACTACCAGGATAAGCCGGCCGAAGGAATCGATCTATTCTTCTCACAGCTTATTTCCCTCGACTACGTTCTGTCAGGTTTTGAGGGTTCCCCCTCATTTGCCGTAATAGCCTTTCCCTATGTTCTGTTGGCCATATTCACCGGCTGGTTCACACGCATCTATGGCCTGAGATGGCGCGAAGCGATGACCTTTGACTACATCCCCCGCTGGCGGGCGGTTCAGCAGGAGATCGAAGGGGCATCCCAGCGTATCCAGGAGGACTGCAACCGCTTTGCCCGCATCGTTGAATCTTTGGGATTGCAGATCGTCCGTGCAATTATGACGCTGGTTGCTTTTATCCCAGTGCTTTACGGCTTATCCGACAAGGTCGATGTGCCGGTGTTGAGAGATATCGAGGGATCGCTGGTCTGGGGTGCCCTGGTCATCTCTCTCGGGGGGCTTGCGATATCCTGGTTTGTCGGCTGGAAACTGCCGGGCCTGGAATACAACAACCAGAAGGTCGAAGCGGCCTTCCGTAAGGATCTGGTACTGGGCGAAGATGACAAGACCAATCATGCGAACCCGGAAGCACTGCGTGGATTCTTCGGCAGCATCCGGTACAACTATCAGCGGCTGTACCTGCACTATGGGTACTTTGACGCCTGGTCGACATCCTATGACCAGTTTATGATTATTTTTCCTTATCTGGTTATGGGCCCCGGTCTTTTTACCGGTCTGATCACACTCGGTGTAATGGTTCAGGTCTCCAATGCTTTCTCCCGGGTACACGGAGGCTTTGCGCTGTTTCTGCACAACTGGACCACGATCACCGAACTCCGCTCGATCTGGAAGCGCCTGCACGAATTCGAAGAAAATCTCGACCGCTACGCTATTCCTGAACCCGCGTGAGGGGGTAAATACCGGAATCACCGGCGGGTCAGGAGCAGGTGCCAAAAAGTAGTTCGATCTGATGATCGTTCGTACCGAAGACGATCTATAGCTCGTGGCGGAATCGATGTGCAGGCCGACAGTCAGAGTCGTTACAGTGGGCTACCTGGGGTGCACCTCGAGATAGATCAAGTTGTTGTGGCCAGACCCGCCATGACGCTCAACCGGAAAGCGCCCGCTGGCGTGGGCCGTAAAACGCATCACTGCGGGAGAGTCCGGTGTGACCTCTGTCTCGATGTCGTAGCCGTGCAGATGCAGCACCCAGGGTTTGTCGCTGGACCAATAAAGCTCCAGCCTCTCGCCTTGGTTCACCCGAACTGTCTTATCCTTGATGGCGACCTTGCCGTGTTGAATCACAAGTTCAATCCGCTTGATCGGCGTTTTCGAGTCAGCGGGGGAGTCCTGAGTGTGATTGTGTTTTTGCCCGGTCTGGTGTGTCTGTGATCCGCCATGGTCATGGCCTGTCTGAGAAGCACTGGTCGCCCCGGCGGCCTGCACGGTGACTTCGAGAGTGATCTCTCCCGCCTGCTCAAACTGAAGCACTATGGGGAACGGATGGCCTAGTTTAAGTGGTTGTTTGAGACCGATCAGCATGATGTGATGGCCGCCGGGTACAAACGAGACTGTCTCATGTGGCGGTAGGACAAGGGACTCGATCTGGCGCATCTTGATCATGCCGTCTTCTAAGCGGTGTGTGTGAAATTCGGCGTGTTGGGCAATTGGAGAAGCCACCTCGACCAGGCGGTCTAGCTGGTGGCCGTGGTTTGTCAGCGTCAGGTAAACCGCGCCGTGTGTGCTGGACGGTGGCAGGGCCCTGGACCAGGGGGAATCGATGTGAATCGAACCGGCTTGATAATCGTCGGCCCAGGTGGAGACACAGAGCAACAGGAAAAGGACAGCACCGATACCGCTTCGCAATGAAATCACCACTGAATCTTGGTTGTGAGAAGACCTCAGCCAGCTCGCAAGACCCCGGCTGCTCGCAAGCGATTTTATCAAACCCAGGACACGCTGCCGTGCTTAATTGTGCAGAATATTTCGCCACCGGGTAACAATCGCTGTGCTGCCCACGAGGCCAACGCTGCCGAACACGACAGTTGTCGCCGGTACGCCGATCCACTCGATCAATGCCCCGCCCATAAGCAATCCCATAGGCATCCCGTAGACGGCCAGCATGCGGATTCCAGATACCCGGCCGCGGTAAGATTCATCGGTAGTGTTCAGCAGAAGAACAGACATCGGGATCATCGCGAAACTCTGCGCCAGACCGATCACTGTAATCAGTACAGCGCCGGCAAATACCGAGCTGAACTGGCCCGAAACGACGATCAGGGCATGCCAGATGAGAATCCAGAACACCATCATACGGCCCGGGGTCCTGACCCGAATCAGCGTTGCGGTGAGCAGTGATCCCAGCAGTGCGCCGATTGCCAGCAGGGCGATCAACCAGGCGAGGCCGTTCTCATTCATGCCGTAGATGTCCCTGGCTAGAGCCGGTAGCAGGCCGCGGATGATCGGGAAACCGGTGAAATTCGCCAGAAAAGCCAGCGCCATGATGGCAAGTAGGGTCTGGTTCCGGCGGATGTAAGCAAAGCCTGACACGAGTTCGTTCCAGGGTCTGGTGCTCTCCGCGGGCCGGCTGCGCCGGGTGGTGATCCTGAAAGCCAACAGTACGCTGGCAAGATAAAGCCCTACCACAGCACCATAAGCAGCACCGATACCCAGAGTCGAAAAGAGTCCTGCACCAAGTAATGCGCCGAATATGCGCGCCGAGTCCATGGTGGCCCGGGAAAAGCCTATGGCGTTGCGCAGGTCTTTAGCGGCGACGCTGTCGGCGATCAGTGCAAACTTTACGGCGAAATCAGATGGCCGGACCAGGCCGGAAAAGGCAGAGATGAGGAATACCTGCCAGGGCTCGACAGAGCCAAGAACCGCGAGCATCAGGATCACACCAGCCAGTGTCGCGTAGATCCCTCGTAAAATGATGAGCAGCGTCCGTCGGTCGACCCGGTCTGCGAGCACGCCAAAGAACGGGCTGAGCAAGGTTCCACTGAAATTGAGAGCAGCAAACGCCGCGAGCAGCAGTGGCGAATCGGTGGTGACCAGTACAAACCAGCCCAGGATAAGCGTTTCCATTTCGAACGCCCAAGAATTCAGCAGGTCAGAACCGAACTGGAACCGGTAGCTCCGGTTTCCGAAGGCGCTGAATAGTTCCGGAGCGGTCGACCCCGAACGGTTCAGGATGGACATAGCGGGCCACCACGCTGCCGGTGCCCCGGACATCGTTTGCCTGTTATTCCCGTGGGGATGGCTTTCTCGTATTGTGTCAGGGTCATGCGGGCCCGTTGCGTTTGGATGTTTGTCACTCGAGGCCTATATTATCCGGCTGAAGGTGCTGCCTAGAACCAAAGAGCGATATTCCATATTTCTCATCTGCCGTCCCTGCATCAGGGTTTGGAGTCCGGGATTGCAAAGGAAGAATCCAACGTTTATGTGAACGACACGAGCCTGGCCGAATGCGGGCAGAGATTTCTCGGCCGACCCGCGGTATGACAGATTGGACTGAACAAATGTGAAAGACACAATGACACAGGGCTGGATCAGGGCAGCGGACCTCAAGGAACTCAGGCGTGAGGGACGTACAGTCTTCCGGTTAGAAGGCCGACAGATCGTGTTGTTTGATACCGCCAGGGGTATCTACGCCTGCAACAACCGTTGTCCCCATGAGGGTTATCCGCTGCGTCAAGGGGTGCTGGATGAGAACTGCCGGCTGACCTGCAACTGGCATAACTGGAAATTTGATCTCGTCACGGGGGACAACCAGCGTGGTGGCGATCGTCTGCGTACCTACCCAGTAGAGGTCCGCGGCGACAGTGTCTGGATCGAAATCATCGATCCCCCGTTCGAAGTGCAGTTCGAAAGAGCCCTGCTTGACCTGAAAAAAGCCTTTGATGACCACGACTACGAGCGCCTTGCCAGGGAATTGGCACGGATTGTCCGGACCGGTGCCGACCCAACGGCTGCCCTGGCCAAGGCTATCGAATGGTCACACGAGCGCATGGAGTTTGGCTGGACACACGCCTACGCGGGGGCGGCTGACTGGCTGGTTCTGTACGACAGGTTCGCCGAAGCGCCTGAGGATCAGCTCATCTGTCTGCTCGAAGCGGTCGGGCACATGGCCGACGATACCCTGCGTGAGGCCGCTTACCCTTTTGCTTTGGGAATCGATAAATGGGACGAGGAGACATTTGTCGATGCCCTCGAGCGAGAGGACGAGCTCACGGCAATCCGTCTGACTCGGGGTGCCGTGGCAGCCGGTGACCCGTATCGTACGATGGAGCGCGGTCTGGCCCGTGCGGCATTGGCCCACTATGCCAGCTTCGGCCATGCGGCGATCTATGTTCCCAAAGCCGGTGACCTGATCCGGCGCCTTGGCGATTCAGTCGCCGAACCGCTGCTGCTGTCGCTGGTGCGTGGGATCATCTCGGCATTCAGGGAAGATCTGATCCCTGATTTCGCCGGCTATGCCGAAGCGCTTGCAGTCTATGGCCGAAAGGAAAACGGCACCCTATGCTCGGAACTATCCTTTGCCGGTCTCAATCCGGCCAGAGCCATGGCCCTGGTCGCGAGGCACAGTGGTCTGCAGCCGCAGTTGCTTTTCCGCGCTCTGCTGACAGCCAATGCGCTCAACATGCTGACTTTTGATCTCAGCTGCCTGGAAGAATTGGACACGCCCTACGGCAGTGACCGGGGCTGGTTGGATTTCTCTCATGCGCTGACCTTTGCGGATGCTGTTCTGACCCTGTGCAGCCGACATCCCGATCTGTGGCCGGCCGGGCTTTTGCAGATGGCGTGTTTTGCCGGTCGCAATATCGGTCACGCTGATTCAAGTGTTCAGTTTGAAGACTGGCAGGTGCACGATAAATCCCAATTCTTTCTCGAAGCGACTGCCCGGATGCTGGATCACGGTGAGTCGGAGTACATCGCTTCGGTTCATCTGCTCAAGACTATCCAGGCCGTCCAGCGCCTGTCGGTGTCAACAGAAGCCGGCCCTGCCGGAGATATCGCACTGGCCGCACTCAACCGATTGCTGACATCGCCCCTGCGGCGCAAGATGGTGCGACGTACGGCCAGGCAGGCAATGCGTTTTATAAGGCAGGATATCTGAGCACAGCAGGTGGCTGGCGCTACACTCGAGCGTAACGGCCGGCCCAGGTTACCGCCTAGAACGAGAGGAGCTGCCGGAAACACGATTTATTCGGGAGTGGTTCAGTCCGCCGCGGAAAGGCCCTTCAAGACGGACTCAGTCTCTACCACCAGTGCCGCGATCAGTTCCGCGGCCGGCAGAGGCCTGGAAAGGGCCGCGCTCTGCCCCGACCACAGCGACAGAAAGTCTGGACTGTTGTTTTCGGCGCTGGCTTTTCGCAGCGGTCCGGTCAGGGTGTTGAGAATAGGGAAGCCCGGAAATGATGTCTCGTGACCGGCCATCTCACGCAGGTAACGGTTTTCCAGGCCGCGTGCAGGCCGTCCGGAAAACGCCTGCGTGATCCGGGTCTGATCATCCCGCGCTGCTCCGAGTAACTTGCGGTACAGCGGGTGTACGGCAGATTCCGGACAGGGTAGAAACGCCGTGCCGAGCTGAACACCGGCAGCACCCAGGGCAAGAGCGGCTGCGATGCCCCGGCCATCACCGATTCCACCCGCCGCAATGACCGGTACCGAGACCGCATCGACGATCTGGGGCACCAGTGCCAGAGTACCGACCTGCCCGCTTTCGTAAGGCCCGGCAAAGGTTCCCCGGTGTCCACCCGCTTCGAATCCCTGGGCAACGACTGCATCGACACCCCGCGATTCCAGTGTCCGGGCTTCCGCCACGTTGGTCGCTGATGAGAGGGTAAACAGGCCAGCTTCCTTGATTGCCTGGAAAGCATGGTCGTCGGGAAGGCCAAAGTGAAAACTCACCACCGGAGGCCGGATCTCAAGCACAGCCTCGAGATGCGCCTGGTTGAATGTCGGGGCAGATACGACGGCATCGGGGACTTCGCCGAGGCCGAGTTCGCGGTAATAGGGCGTCAGGAGTTCTCTGATGTCGGCGGCACGTTGTGGATCATTGCTCGGTTCCTGGTGGACAAAAAAGTTGGCGTTGTATGGCCCAGCGGCGCTATCGCTTACCAGTTTGCAGTCTCGATGCACAGCCTCGATACTGTGCATCGCAAGGCCCAGCGAACCCAGTCCCCCGGCACTTGAGACAGCACCGGCGAGCGCCGGTGTCGACGCACCGGCCATTGGCGCCTGGATGATGGGATAACGGATACCCAGACGTTCGGTCAGTACAGTGTCAGGCCACGGTGGCATAATCCTGTTGCTCCTCTTTAGTTTCTGTGCCCGCCTGAGCGGGACAATTCTTTGCCAGAACTTTAACCGAACTCGGTTTCGACCGGGAGCAGCACCTCGGGTCGGCTGTCATCGGACAGCGCTTATACAACTAGACGTAGTACAGGATCAGGCTGGCTGCCAGCAGAACAGCTACCCACAACACCATGCTGCCGGTCGGCCACGTCCGGGCGAGGGTACCTTCCGGGCCATAGTGTCGAAGTACGGCGCGCATCAGGGACCGACCGGTGAATCGTGTTGCCTCGGCCAGGATGTCGCGTGCCAGAACCAGGCGTTCTGTCCCGAAACGCAGCAGCCGCGGCGCCAGCCGCCGGTACCACCAGTCTGTATCAAGATTAATCGCAGCCTGCTCGGGTGGATACAAGCCGCTGCGGAGGAGTACCGCAAAGGCGAGTGCAGCGAACAGCAGTAATTGAAGCTGGGTTAAGGAATGTCCGAAATCGGCGTAGGGCTGGTACACCACGGGGTAGGGCAGGATCGCGTAAAGGGGCGCCGGAAACCAGCCGATCCCGATACACAATATTGCGGTCACGCCCATGGCGAGGCACATGTGAAAGGGGGCCTCCCGGCACCGAATACCAGAGTCGTGCCCAAAAAAGGCGAAATACGGGATCTTGATACCTGAATGCTCCATGACGCCTGCAGACGCAATCAAAAGGCCGATGAAGGTCAGCACATAGTGACCCTCGACCACCGCTGACAGAGTCAGAGACTTTGCGACAAAACCGCTGAACAGCGGAAAAGCGGAGATGGACATCGCGCCGACAATGCAAAATGCTGTTGTCCACGGCATCGATCGGTACAGTCCGCCCAGATCAGATGCCCGAATTGTGCCGGTTCGGTAAAGCACAGCGCCCATGGACATGAAGAGAAGGGCCTTGTAAAGAATATGGACGAAGGCGTGGGCAACCGCACCGTTCAGCGCCAACTCAGTGCCAATCCCAATACCCACAACCATAAAGCCCAGTTGATTGTTGAGGCTGTAGCAGAGGACCTTACGCAGATCGTTCTCAATTACTGCAAAAAAGATCGGGAAGAGCGTCATCACGACGCCGATGCCGATCAGCACCTCGGTACCGGGAAAGCCCCGTGCCAGTGCATAGACTGCGAGTTTGGTCGTAAAAGCGCTGAGAAAGACTGCGCCAGTGACACTCGCTTTCGGGTAGGCATCCTGTAGCCAGTTGTGCAGAAAAGGAAAAGCACACTTGATTCCGAAAGCAGCAAATATGAGCCACACACCAGGGCTGGCCTCACCCAGGCTTCCGCCAGGGCCGATCAGTTGGTCGAAGGAAAGTGAGCCGGAATCCTGATAGTAGACAAGGATACCCGACAGTAGCAGAACGCCTGATCCGACCTGGACGACCAGATACCGTATTCCGGCTCGGTAAGCCTGTTCGGTACGGCTGGCAAAGATCAGGAAAACGGAGGCTAGAGCCGTGATCTCCCAGTAGACGAACAAAGTGACCAGGTCACCTGCAAACACAGCGCCGATGGCGCTTCCGACGTATAACATCGCCGCGACATGCTGGGTTGTATCCCGTACATGCAGTGCGTAAAGCGCAGCAATAAAAGCGGCGATGTGAAAGATGTAACCGAATACCAAGCTCAGTCGGTCCACCCGCACCGGCAGTAGACTCAAACCGGCCAGTTCGATTCCGGGAAAAGTTCCCTCGGACAGGAACAGGAGTTGCACCAGGCCCAGAGCAGGCAGTGCCAGGGCGCCTGTGGCCTGAGCGTTGCGGGGCAGCCAAGGCAACACCAGGGCCCCTGCCAGAAGGATGATGCCCGGTGGCAGGCTAGTCATCGTAGTAGTTCTCGTCCCGCTTGATCAGACGGCGCAGCTGCTTGCCCAGAATCACGATCGCGAACAGCGAGACGAACCCCCAGAGGGCGTAAAACCCAGGCCATCCTTCCCAGCCGAAAATAACGTGCCGGTGAACGATGATCTCCAGGATCACCAGTGCAATGCACAGGCAAAGAAGCGCTCTAAAGATCATTCTTGCGATTCGACCCCAAGTTGAATCTGATGATTTCCCATAAGGTCCCTAGCGGACCAACGGTCCAACCAGCTGTAGTATCGGGGCCGGATAGAAGAACAGCACCAGGCATATTATCGTCGTCACACCGATCGCGATCAGGCAAGCCATAGGGGCTTCAGTGATACCCGCAGCGGTGCTGCGATCAACGCTGAAAAAAGCCCGGATTGGAATGGGGAGCAGGTAGGCGATATTGAGCAGTGTACTCAGCATCAGGACACCAACCAGGACTCCGTAGCCGGCGTCAAGTGCTCCGAAGGCCAGGTACCACTTGCCCCAGAAACCGCCCATGGGCGGCAATCCGGCGATACTGATGCTCGCCAGAAGGAACGCCCCCATGGTGATCGGCATCTGCCGTCCCAGGCCATTCATCTCGCTGATCTCGGTCTTATGAGCGGCGACAAGAATCGCCCCGGCGCAGAAAAACAGCGTGATCTTGCCAAACGCATGCATAGCAATGTGCATGGTCGCCCCGATGATCCCGCTGGCGTTGGCCAACAGGGCCCCCATGACGATGTAGGATAACTGGCTGATTGTCGAGTAAGCGAGTCGACGCTTGAGGTTGTCCTGGTGTAGAGCAACCAGTGAGGCAATAATGATCGTCCCAGCAGCGACCCACAGCAGCCAGTCGGTAGAACGAGTGCTGTGTACAAGGTCGATCCCAAACACATAGATAGTGACCTTAAGGATGGCGAAAACACCCGCTTTGACCACGGCTACGGCATGCAGCAGGGCGCTGACCGGAGTGGGTGCGACCATTGCCGCGGGCAGCCAGCGGTGAAACGGCATCAGGGCAGCTTTGCCAATGCCGAAGGCAAAAAGAGCAAATAGAATTCCGATAACCATCGGGGATGCCACACCGGCCAATATGCCGCCTTCACGGAATGCTGTGGTGCCAGCCAGGTTCCATGTCCAGATGACCGCCAGCAGAAAGAACCCCATCGAGGTCGACATCAGGATGCCGAGATAGACCCGCGCACCGCGTTTGGCCTCGGTTGTGCCCGCGTGGGCGACAAGTGGGTAGGTGGATACTGTCAATAACTCGTAAAAGACAAACAGAGTAAACAGGTTCTGTGCAAAAGCGACCCCGATCGCGCTGCCGATGGCGATAGCAAAGAAAGCGAAAAACCGAGTCTGATGCGGTTCGCCATGGCTGCGCATGTAGCCAATCGAGTAGATCGTCGTGACAATCCAGAGCGCACTGGCGATCAGGGCGAACAGCATCCCAAGCGGCTCTACTTGAAACGCTATGGGCACCCCCGGCAGCGGTGTTGCCAGCAACAGGGTGGGTCGATGGCCGGCGAGGATGGTCGGTAGCAGGCACAAACCGGCGAGCAGTGTGGCAATACCACAGACAAGACTCATGCTCTCGCGAAGGTTGGGCCGGCTACCAGTGAACCCGACCAACGCCGCACCGGAGAAAGGCGCCAGGACGGCCAGGGCGAGAAAAAATGAAGAGCTCATGACTAGCCGCCAGTCAAAAAGTCAGCGGCGAGTCGGGCCACATTCAAGCTCAAGTCCGTGCGGATACCGAAATAGATATTCGCGCCGATCAGCAACCAGGTAGGGAGCAACAGTGCCAGGGGAGCCTCTACGGAATCATCCCCACCCTCTGAGGCCGTTCTAAAGTAGGCGGTTTCCACGATCCGCCAGATATAGATCACTGCCAGCAGTGCACCGACGACGATCACCACGACCAGCGGCCACCAGCCGTTCTCCAGCACGGCCTGTACCAGGACCCACTTGCTGATGAATCCGGCGGTGAGTGGCAGTCCGATAAGGCTCAACCCTCCGATCACGAAGGCTGCTGTCGTCCACGGCATTCGGAAGCCGATGCCGGCCAGGTCAGCCAGTCGGGTATTGCCAAGACGATAAGCCATGCAGCCTACGGCCAGAAACAGACCGCCCTTCATCAGGGCGTGGTTGAACAGGTGAACCAGTGTTGCAGTGAGACCAGCGGCAGTAGCCAGGCTGAGACCCAGCATCAGATAACCGATCTGGGCTACGCTGGAATAGGCCAGCATGCGTTTGACATTGTGCTGGAAAATCGCAATGCTGGATCCGGACAGTACGGCAGCAGTGCCAAGGACAACAAGGATCAGCTGCAGTGGCATGCTGTCGAAGGAAAAGGCCGTTCCAAACACACTGAACATGAAACGCGCCAGAGCATAAACAGCGACCTTTGTCGCGGTCGCGGCGAGAAAAGCAGTTACCGCAGAAGGTGCATAGGTATAAGCATTGGGCAGCCAAAGGTGTAGAGGAAACAAAGCCAGCTTAAGGCCCATGCCGACGGTCAGAAAAGCGAACGCCGCACGAAGGGTGCGGTTGTGGGCTAGATCCGGAATCCGTGCGGCGAGATCTGCCATGTTGAGCGTACCTGTCACTAGATAAAGCAGACCGACTGCGATCAGAATAAACGTCGCACCGATGGTGCCCATGATGAGGTACTGATAGGACGCCGTCAGGGCCCTGCGGTCCGGACCCATTGCGATCAGGACGTAACTCGACAAAGATGAGATTTCGAGAAACACAAAAAGATTGAACGCATCGCCTGTGATGGCCATGCCGAGCAGACCAGTCAGGCACAGCAGCCAGGCGGTGTAAAACAGGCTCTGCCGGTCATCGTCGATCTCGCTGGCCGCGCTTATCCTGGCAAACAGGAGCACAGAAGTGCTGATGCCTGACACAACCATCAGCACAAAAGCGTTGACCAAGTCGACGCGATACTCAATGCCCCACGGCGCAGCCCAGCCGCCGAAATCATAAACGATGAGCCCCTTTTCCAAGGCCTCATCGAGCAGTAGCAATGCGATGCCCAAAGCGATTGTGCTGACGGTCACAGACAGCAACCAGGCCGCACGGCCAGACCGCAGCAACAGGCACAAAGGGGCTGCAATCAGGGGTAGCGTGACTTGCAGGGCCGGCAGTTGGTTGAGTATCACAACGACTCGTCCTGTCGGTGGATCTCGTCTTCCTCGGCGGTACCGTAGGCTTCCCGGATACGCACCACCAAGGCCAGACCCAGTGCCGTTGTAGCCACCCCGACCACGATCGCTGTGAGAATCAGCACATGGGGCAGCGGGTTGGAGTAGTTCTCGATGCCTTCTCGAAGTATCGGGGCAGCACCCCCGCTGACTTTGCCGGCGCTGATGTACAGTATGAACACAGACGCCTGAAACAGATTCAGGCCGATGATCTTCTTGACCAGATTGCCGCTGGCAATGACCACGTAAAACCCGGTCATCATAAGAAAGATGACGATCCAATAGTTGTAAAGACCCAGCGCGTTCAAAGCTCGTCCTGTCGTCCGGCAAAGGCTAGAAACAAAGTGATCATTACTGCCGCTACGGTAATTCCGACGCCCAGTTCGACGAGAAAAATACCGATGTGCTGGCCATGCAACGGGTTGTTGGCCAGTGCGTCATAGTCCAGAAATTGCGAACCCAGCAGTTGGGATACTGTGCCGACACCAGCAAAGAGAATCAGCCCGAGCGCGGTTACTGTACGCAGTACAGCAGGCGGGACAACGGTGCGGGCGGCCCTGGTGCCGAAGACCAAGGCGTAGAGGATGAATGCCGCGGCAAAAATCACTCCGGCCTGGAACCCTCCTCCAGGACCGTAGTCCCCGTGGAACTGAACATAAAGGGCGAACAGCAGTATCAACGGGATGGCGATTTTGGTCACCACGCGCAGTACTGGGTTGTCTCTCACGTCTTTTCCTGTTCCGTGGGTTGTGTGCTGGGTCTGCGTCGACGCAGACCCAGCAGTGCCAGGATGCCGACGCCAGCAGTAAAGATCACCGTCAATTCCCCCAGGGTGTCGTAGCCTCTATAACTTGCCAGAACCACGGTCACCACGTTTGGAATACCAATCTCTTCTGGTGACTGTTCCAGGTAACGGGGCGCGACGTGCCGCTGAACCGGCGCGTCGGGATCTCCGAAACCGGGCATATCCAGAGTCCCGTAAACCAGTGCCGCGCCTGTTACGATAACGACCGCCAGGGGTAGTAGCGGGCGATGCGATGGGCGCAGTTCTTGACGACCTACCAGACCGATAGTGGCAAGCATGAGAATGGTGGAAATGCCGACACCGACCGCAGCCTCGGTAAACGCCACATCAACGGCGTCCAGTACAACGAATACCACGGCGGCCAGCAGGCTGTAGATGCCGAACATCATTGTCACAGCAAAAAGATCATGCAGACGGATGGCCGCCAAAGCGGTCACGGCCAGCAAGCCGAGTAACACGAAATTAACCAGTTCGATCACTGGCTGTCTCCGGATCCTCCCAGCCAGGGCCGGCGTGCTCCGTGTATAGCGGCTCGGGCCAGCGCATGTGAGGCTGTCGGGTTGAGCAGTAGCAGGAACAACAGAACGATTGCCAGTTTTACCAGAAGCAGGTTCCAGCCAGCAATCAGCATCAGCCCGGCTATAGTCGTGCCGGCCCCGATAGTGTCGGTGATGCCGGCCGCATGCATACGGGTAAAAACATCTGGCATGCGTAAAATCCCAACTCCGCCGACCACCGTGAACAGCGCACCGGTCAACAGCAGGATACCACTGAGTATCGCCAGCCCGGAACTCATGGATTCTCCTCCAGCGAGTCCGGGCGCGGTTGACCAAGGTCTCCGAATTCAGAGACCTTGAGTACCGCGACGGTACTGATGAACCCGATCAATGCGTACATTAAGGCGATGTCCAGGTAAAGTTCCGCTTCACCGGTGACGAACCCGAGGACTGAGATCAGCAGCACAGTCTTGGTGCTGAATGCGTTCGAGGCCAGGATTCGGTCGTACACGGTCGGGCCCTTAACGGCCCTGATCAGTGCCAGGCCCATCGTTGCCAGCAGGGCAAGGACGGCGATGATGAGTGTCATGGTGCTTCCAGGCGCCGGCTGCGTCTGCCCATCTCACCGGTCTGCAACTCGGTTGCCGAAGCCGCACTCAAAGCATGGACTTCGATCTCTTCCTCCAGTACTTCCAGGGAGATCGTGCCAGGTGTGAGTGTGATTGAGTTGGCATAAGCCACTCGCCCAGGTGCGGTCTTTGGGTCGGTTGGTACGCGGATAATGGACGGTTCGATCGACAGTTGTGGCCGAATGATGCGCAAAGCGACGTCCAGGCAGGAGCTGATAATTTCCTTGGCAAGCCATGGTGCATAGCGCACCAGCCCCGGCAGAAGTGTCATCGGCTGTCCCTCGGCATCGACGATGCCCATGCGTAGGCTGATCAGGGTAACGCTTACAGCGGACAGAGTACCCAGAGAAATCAGAAGGGGATCGTAGTGCCCAGACAACATCAGCCAGAGGCCAAGGAGTAGGAAAAATAAAGTCAGTGGACGTGCCAACGGGTTAATCCTGGCAATATGAGTTGGACGGTGAGGACAATCTTCCGGATGTTTGCAGTCGAGCAAACGATCTTAAAGGATGGCTGGAAGTCGGAGAATTATTTTCCACAGATTCTGGCGTGCACTGACGGGATTTCAACCCGTAGCAATGCCCTCTGCCCGGCGACTCGCCCGTGCTTCGCGCTGGCGCTGCGTGTCCATCTTGAGTAATGTGGTCTCAACGAAATCGATGTGTTTGTCCGAGGCCGAGCGGGCCGCTTTCTGGTCGCCATGAATGATAGCGGTCATCAGATGGTAGTGCTGGTCACGGACATGCTCGAAGCGATCCGGCTGGGTATAGAGACTCTCGAGGTTGTAGCGGATGCTTTTCCGCAGCAGGGAGAACAGGCTGCGCATGACGTGCACCAGCACGACATTGTGAGATGCCTCCGCAATAGCCAGGTGAAAATCGGCATCGGCCTTGGCCTCCAGTAACGCGTCCTTGCTTTGGTGAGAGACGATCAGTCTTTTGTATGTCTCTCTAAGATTACTGATATCAGCGTCGGTTCGTCGTTCTGCCGCATAATAGGCAGCCAGTGACTCAATAGCGTGACGAAGCTCCAGTACATCCGCGTGGCTGTCGGGCGAACTGCTGATCAACTCCAGCAGTGGGTCCTCAAGAGACGGGTTCAGTCTTTCGGTGACTGTCGTACCGCCACCGCGCCTGGAGACCAGCATGCCCCGGGCCGAAAGCTTCTGTAACGCTTCGCGCAGAGACGGTCGGGAGACACCCATCTGCTCGGCAAATTTACGCTCGGCCGGCAGTCGTTGGCCGGGTTTGAGCGCTCCCTCAAGGATCAATCTCTGAATTTTTTCAACCACTAGGTCTGATACACGCGGACTGTCCATAGATCTCCTGGTAACCTGGTAAGACCAATACATCTACACCATACCACCGGTGATGTCCGGGGTAAACGACCCCGTCACCGATTCCTCTTCAGGAGCGTTCCCCTGTTGCTACAGGTCGCGGGGGTTGCCTACGGTTCAGCCTGCGCTCTCGAAGCTGTGCGCCATGAAAGCCTCAATGCTCTGCGGTCGCTCCTGTGGGTCCAGGGAAAGCGAAGATTCGACTGCTTTGAGAAGTTCGAACGGGTATTTTCCCGCCCATTTAACGGTCAGCGGTTCCAGCGCCACACCGTCTTTGCGGCGCAGCGCAGGGGGCGGTGGTTTTCCGGTGATACAGTTGTACATGGTGGCACCGAGGCCGTAGATATCGGTCCATGGCCCTAGCGGGTCGTCTAGGTACTGTTCTGGCGGGGCAAAACCATGGGTCACCGTCAGGAACGAACTGAACCGGTCCTCGCTGTCGACTGTCATGGCAGCGCCGAAGTCCAGCAGCAGGGGCTCGCCGTTCTTTCGCAGTAGAATGTTTGCTGGTTTGACGTCGAGATGAACCAGTCCAAGTTGGTGCACTCGGTGTAATCCGTCACCGATTCTTGGGAATACCTGTTTCATAAACGCGAGATCGAGATTCTCCCGTAACTTGCTGATAAACCATTGCAGATCCTTGCCCTCTTCGCGTGCCATGACTATGTACACGGTGTTGTTGGCCTTAAAGGAGTCAGTCACGCTGACCATGTTAGGATGGTTTAGTTCTTTTAATGCGGTGGCTTCGACAATGAATTTCTGCAATCCATCATTGAATGGGCCTTGATTCATCGTGGAACTGACTGTGATGCTGCCATCGGCATTACGGGTAACAAGGCCCTGTGGGCAGTACTCTTTGATGACGAAATTTTTTCGCGACAGTTCCTGGGATGCGAGGTACACCAGACTGAACCCACCACCGCCCAGCACCTCACCAAGAGAATAGCCCTTAAGCACATAGCCTTTTTTGAGTGGTAATCTGCTGGACACTGTTCAGTTCCTGTGTATCGGCCTCATCCCGAGGACGGCGGTTCATCAAAATTACAGTATAGTCGCTGAAAAGGCCGGATGCAGTTGAATCTGTCCCTCTAATCAACGATGGAGAAGCGGACTTGGTCTGCAGCATGACAGCGTTTGTACGCCGCGAAGCCCAGGGAGAGTTGGCACACCTCACATGGGAGGTGCGAAGTGTCAATCACCGATATCTGGAGGTCTCAATGCGCCTGCCCGAAGAGATGCGAAGTGCCGAGTCGCAGTTCCGGGCGACCCTGCAGGCCACCCTCGGACGTGGACGAATTGACGCGACTCTGCGACACCAAGCCCCGGAGAGCGACTCGCACCAACCTGCGCTTAATCTGGAGATGGTCAGTCGACTGGACGGCTGGGCGAAGACCATCCAGTCGCTGGTACCGGGTACAGCCGGGCTGACCACCGCGGATGTACTCAGGTGGCCTGGAGTGATGATGCCGCACACTACAGATGAAGAAAAACTCTCGACACTGGCCAACGATCTGTTGAAATCGGCCGTCGCCGATTTGATTGTCCAACGGCAGCGAGAAGGTGAACAGCTTGCGCAGGTGATCGGTGAAAAAGTCACCGCGGCACGCTCAATTGTAGAGACTGTTCAGCTAAAGGTGCCAGAACTCGAGCAAATTCAACGTCAGCGCCTGATCGATCGGGTGGCCGAGTTTCGGGAACAAATGGAGTCTGGCCGTTTCGAACAAGAGCTGGTACTGCTGCTGGCTCGGGCAGACGTTGTCGAGGAAATCGATCGACTCCGGGTGCATCTTCAGGAGGTTGAACGAGTACTTGGTCAGCCGGGACCCGTCGGCCGGCGGCTTGATTTCCTCATGCAGGAGCTTAACCGCGAGGCCAATACCTTGGGTTCAAAATCAAACCACACCACGACTACTAACGCCTCCGTTGACCTGAAAGTGCTGATCGAACAGATGCGTGAGCAGGTCCAGAACATCGAGTAGATGTGCCGGATGACTGATCCGTCGACGTTGACAGCAGGGCTTTACATTTTCTCGGCGCCATCTGGTGGGGGTAAGACAAGCCTCGCGCGTGCATTAGCGAAAGATTGTGTGGATGTGTCGATTTCTATTTCTCACACTACCCGGAGCCGGCGTTCCGGAGAGAAGGATGGCCAGGACTATTTCTTTGTCAACTGTGCGACCTTCAAAAAGATGATCGAGCAGGGTGATTTCCTCGAGTACGCCAGGGTCTTCAATCATTATTACGGCACCTCACGTTCGCCTGTGGGCAAAGCACTGGCAGCCGGGCAGAAAGTCATTCTGGATATTGACTGGCAAGGGGCCCGAAAAGTGCGGCGTGCTGCCCCTGGAAGTGTCAGCGTCTTTTTTCTGCCTCCTTCTGTCGAAGTGCTGGCAGAACGCCTGGCAGGCAGGGACCGTGACAGCGAAGATGAGATCGACTACCGGATGGCAAGAGCGATCAGTGAAATGGGGCACTTCGACGAATACGACCACGTTCTGATCAATGACCGGTTTGAGGACACCGTAGCAGAGCTCAAACAGTTGGTTCTTGAAGGCCAAGAGCCGACTTCGGTAAACCACCTGGACCCAGCCGCACTTGTGAAATCAGCAGAAAACGTTAGACTAAAAAAGCAAGATTCGGCAGACAGTTAGCGGGACCTTCCAGAAACAGGATCCGCAGGATGGCATGCCGGTTCTCGCTGACCGATCCGAACAGTTTCGGGTCTTACCCCCGCAAGGTCTGATGGAGAAACACCCATGGCAAGAATAACCGTCGAGGATTGCCTCGAACATGTCGACAACCGCTTTCAGTTAGTCCTGGTTGCCGCTAAACGGGCCCGGCAGCTCGGTTTTGGAGCAGACCCGTTGGTTCCGGAAGATCGTGACAAGCCAACTGTAATCGCTTTACGGGAGATCGCAGAGGGTCTGGTGACGCCCGATATTCTTGAAGAAGAAGAAAGAGACCTGGAAAAAGAGCTGTTCGGCGAAAGTGAACAAGTCGATGACGATCAGCTTATCGGCGTTGCTGACTTAGGGAGCAACGAAACGGACACAACAGCCGACGATACGGGTGACACTAATGCCGACGACAGCGGCGAAAAGGAGGAACAACCCTCAAGCTGAACGCGATCGTGTCCCGGCGGTACCTGCGGGGCGTATATTGATCAGCGATCTCCTGCAGGTTCTTGAACAGTACCTGGACCCGGAGGAGGTAAAGGGGGTATATCAGGCGTATCTGTTTGGCGCACAGGCTCATGATGGCCAGCTGCGTCGCAGTGGTGAGGCCTACATTTACCACCCACTGTCAGTCGCAGCAATTCTGGCCGATATGCGGCTGGACAGCCGCAGCATTTCCGCTGCGATCCTTCACGATGTCATTGAAGACACACCGACTGTCCGTGAGCAGTTGGCTAAGGAATTCGGGGGTGACATCGCTCGCCTGGTCGATGGCGTCAGCAAGATCGACCAGATCGAGTTTGAATCCCAAGAACATGCCGAGGCAGAGAACTTCCGCAAAATGCTCCTGGCGATGGCTCAGGATATCCGGGTGATCCTGATCAAATTGGCTGACCGCATCCACAACATGCGCACTCTCGATCCACTCAAAGCAGACAAACGCAAGAGAATTGCCCGCCAGACACTGGACATCTTTGCCCCGATCGCCAATCGGTTGGGTATGTACACCTGGACGCAGGAACTCGAGGACTTAAGCCTCAAACACTTGTATCCCAAGCGATACGATGCAATCCGCAAGGAACTCTCCAAGCGTCGCGGTAATCGCCGGAAAATTATCGAGAAAACGCGGAACAAGATCGCCGAGGAGGTGGAGCAGGCCGGAATCGAAGCGACGGTGGTCGGTAGGGAAAAAAACATTTACAGCGTCTACCGCAAGATGCAGGAGAGACGGGTTCCACTGATGGAGATGGGTGATATTTTTGCGATCCGGATTATCGTCGGGCCTGTCGATGACTGTTACAGAGTACTGGGACTTATACACAATCTGTACAAGCCAGTTCCCGGTAAGTTCAAAGACTATATCGCGATTCCCAAGGCCAACGGTTACCAGTCGCTGCACACGCTGCTGTTCGGGACGTTCGGTCAGAGCATCGAGGTACAGATCCGTACAGCTGAAATGCATCGGGTGGCTGAGACCGGCGTTGCTTCTCACTGGCGGTACAAGTCAAAGTCCGATCACGCGCCGCCCCAGAATTCCTCTCACCGCTGGCTGGTCGATCTGATCGAGACACAACAGGGAGCCGGTAACCCTTCGGAGTTCCTCGAGCACCTGAAAACGGATCTTTTCCCGGATGAGATTTACGTGTTCACACCCAAAGGTGACATCAAAAAACTGCCCAAGGGCGCCAGTGCACTTGATTTCGCCTACGCGGTTCACTCCGATGTCGGGAACCATTGTATAGGTGCCAGGATCAACAATGAGCCCATACCGCTACACCATGTTCTCGGAAACGGTGATCATGTTGAGGTCCAGACTGCCCGATCGGCGATGCCGACACCTTTGTGGCTGCACTACGTTGTGACCGGCAAGGCCCGGGCTGAGATCCGCAACTATCTGAAAACCCAGCAGCATGGTGACGCAGTTAAGCTGGGTCGCCAGTTGCTCGATCAGGCGTTGAGATCGGTAGGCCTGACTACGCGACTGAAGACTAGCCAGAAGATAGAGCTGTTGAAAAGGCTGGATCGGGAAGACTGGAACGAATTGCTTGCAGACGTCGGTTCCGGTCGCAGGCTTCCCATGGTGGTTGCTCGCCAGTTGCTGCCGGATACTACGGTAGAGCCCAAGAGATCGAGAGCCCAACCGCTCCCGATCAGGGGCGTGGAGGGAATGAGCGTCTCCTATGCTCGCTGTTGTAGACCCATTCCAGGCGATCGCATTGCCGGTCTGTTTTCCAAGGGACGCGGGATTGTGATTCATACCACCACCTGTCCGAATGCAGCGAAGCAGGTAAAGACACCGGAAAACTGGATCAGTGTTGAGTGGTCAGACGAGGTCAAAGGCGAATTCGCAGCGGATATCCGGCTGGAAGTACTCAACCGGCGTGGTGTTCTGGCTCAGCTGGCAGCGTTGGTGGCCGAAGAAGAATCCAATATCAACAGTGTGGCGGTCAATGCCCGCGACAACCGAAACTCGACCATACGCTTTACCATCGAAGTGACTGATCGACAGCACCTTGCCCGTATCATCCGGCGTCTTCGTGCCAGACGGTCGGTCATCAGAGTGTTTCGGGCCAGGGGTTAGAATCCAACTCGTGCCCCGCCCCAGACAGGACCTAAAACAGATGACCAGACAAGCCGTTCACACCGACCAGGCACCGGGTGCCATTGGGGCTTATTCACAGGCCGTGATCGCTGGGGAGACCATCTATATCTCTGGCCAGATTCCTTTGGATCCTGTCAGCATGACCCTCGTTGACGGCGACATCAAATCGCTGGTCCGGCGCGTTTTCGACAATCTGTCGGCAGTGGCAATAGCCGCGGGAGCGAATCTTTCAGATGCCGTCAAGCTGACAGTGTTTCTGACAGACCTGACCCATTTCCCAACGGTCAACGACGTCATGGCTGAATATTTTGCAGAACCCTTCCCTGCCCGCGCCGCGGTCGGTGTTGCGGCGTTGCCTAAGGGCGCACCCCTGGAAGTCGAGGCCATTCTCTATCGGCCGGAATAGACAGCTGGCGCAGCACAGACACCCACAAGGTTCGACCCGCACGACGCTGTGAGCATTCGATCCATTGTGTCGAACCCCATTTGGCAGATCACAGCAAGAGGCCATGCCTTGTAACCATGGTCGAGAAAGCCGAGCAATCTGTCATTGAGCTGACGGGTGTCGGACCACACCTTCAATCCAAACTGGCGCGACTCGGGATCCATAGCGTTCAGGACATCCTCTTTCATCTGCCCCTTCGCTACCAGGACCGTACCCAACTGACGCCGCTGGGTGGGCTTGAAGCGGGTACCGAAGCGCTGATCCAGGGTGTGATCGAACTATCCGGAGTGCGTATGGGCGGCCGGCGCAGCTTAGTGACGGTCATCTCGGACAATACCGGTCGGGTCGCGATGCGCCAGTTCCGTTTCACGACGGCTCAGCAACGGGCGCTGCAGCGCGGACGCGCGATCCAGTGTTTCGGTGGGATTCGTGTCGGTCCATCGAGTTTAGAAATGGTCCACCCGGAGTATCGGTTGCTGCAAGGCGTGGATCTGGCCGGCACCGAGGACACTCTGACCGCTGTCTACCCGACAACCGACGGTATAGGTCAGCGAAAATGGCGGGACCTTGTCCGGCAGGCGCTGGATTTCAATGGAAAAGACGTCGATGAACTGCTGCCCCCGGAGATTGATATTCCCGGGGGCGACATCTCTCTTGGTGAGGCTCTCGAGTTCCTGCACCGACCCCCTCAAGGGACCGACCCGTTGGACCTGCGTGATGCTACACACCCTGTCAAACAGCGGCTCATATTCGAGGAGATACTGGCCCATCACATCGCTATCAGGCGCCGCCGGCATCACTTGGATCAATGCCAGGCGCCGGCCATCTCGACAGAGTTGCAATTGTGGCAGCGTCTGTGTGAACAGCTGGAATTTGAGCTAACGGGTGCCCAGCAGCGTGTGGTCGGCGAGGTTCTCGCCGACCTGGCGCGTTCCCGCCCTGCGCTGCGCCTGGTTCAGGGTGATGTCGGGTCCGGCAAAACGGTGGTGGCTGCAGCGGCCGTGCTCGCAGCAGTCGAGGCCGGGTGCCAGGCCGTGATCATGGCACCGACAGAGCTTCTGGCCAGACAGCACTTGACGAGTTTCGAGCACTGGCTCAGGCGCCTCGGGGTCGAGGTCGTATGGTTGACCAGCAGACTGGGCGCCCCCGATCGACGGTCCGCGTACCAGAAGCTCGCCAACGGTGAAGCCCAGGTCGGGATCGGTACACACGCACTGTTCCAGACGGGAGTCGTATACCGGAACCTGGGTTTGGTGGTGGTCGATGAGCAACACCGGTTCGGTGTTGAACAGCGGCTGGCATTAAGGGAAAAGGGTCGCTCTGGCGACCAGGCGCCGCACCAACTGGTCATGACGGCCACCCCGATTCCACGCTCTCTGGCGATGGTCATGTATGCTGATATGGAGATCTCGATAATCGATGAGATGCCGCCCGGGCGCCGACCGGTGGAGACCGTCGTCTTACCGAATACGAGGAGAGAAGAAGTGCAGGCCCGTATTCGTCAAGCGTGTGCCCGCGGAAGAAGGGCCTACTGGGTGTGTCCACTGATCGATGAATCCGAGATCCTGGAGGTCGAGGCAGCAACCAGTCGGGCAGAATCATTGCAGACGGAACTGCCTGAACTGCGTGTCTCCGTGCTGCACGGCCGCAGCAGGCCGGCGGAAAAAGACACGGTCATGGACGATTTTCGTGCCGGCAGGATCGATCTTCTGGTTGCCACCACCGTGATTGAGGTCGGTGTTGATGTTCCTGAGGCCAGCCTGATGGTGATCGAAAACGCCGAGCGCATGGGACTGGCCCAACTGCACCAGCTGCGCGGGCGGGTCGGTCGGGGTGCTGAGAAATCAGTTTGTGTCCTGATGTACCAGGCGCCACTGGGTAATAATGCCCGCGAACGGTTGTCGACTATGCGCCGGACCAATGACGGGTTCGAGATTGCCCGCAAGGACTTGCAACTGAGGGGGCCTGGAGAGCTGCTGGGAACCCGCCAGAGCGGCCTGCCACAGTTTCGCATCGCTGACCTTGCCCGGGATCATGCGCTGCTGCCACGGGTCCAGGAAGTAGCCGCACGCTTACTCGAAGATCAAAGCAGTCAGCAACTGGATCTGCTGATCCAGCGCTGGCTGTCGACAGAGAATGCCTTTTCTGACGTCTGAACGACTGGTGCTGTACGCGCGCCTGGCGCGGCTGCATCGGCCGATCGGCTGGTTGCTGTTGATGTGGCCGACACTTTGGGCAGTGTGGATCGCCGGCCAGGGGCGACCCGCACCATGGATCGTAGCCGTGTTCGTGACCGGCGTGGTGGTGATGCGTGCTGCAGGTTGCGTCATCAATGACTATTTTGACCGAGATTTCGATTCGCACGTCGCACGCACACAAGAACGACCACTGGCGACTGGCGAGGTGTCGGTGACCGAGGCGTTGGTTCTGTTTGCTGCTCTGCTTGCACTTGCACTGGGCTTGGTACTGACGCTGAATCGCGAGACCCTGCTGTTTGCGGCGGCAGGTGTTTTTATCGCTGTCACTTACCCTTTGTTCAAGCGTTTCACTCACCTGCCGCAGGTGTATCTGGGTATTGCTTTTTCGTGGGGGATTCCAATGGCCTTCTCGGCGCAGACGGGTACTGTACAACCTGTGGCCTGGGCACTGCTTTTTGCCAACCTGCTCTGGACGGTGGCCTACGACACGATGTACGCGATGGCGGATCGCCCAGATGATATCAAGATCGGAGTCAAGTCCAGCGCTATCCTGCTGGGCCGCTATGATCGTCTGGTCAATACTATTCTGCAGCTGCTCGCACTGGCGGTACTCGCTGTCATCGGCTACCGGCTTGATCTAAACAGTTGGTACTACCTTGGTCTGGTCGGCGCCGCGGCAACGACTGCTTACCAGAACCGATTATGCCGCAATCGTGATCGCGCCCTGTGCCTGAAGGCCTTTATCAACAACACTTGGTTTGGGGCGTCGGTTTTTACCGGTATCGTGCTGTCCTTCGCAACCACCTGACTGCAAGTGAAATTGTGGGTCAGGCGGGTTCAAGGCTGGCGTAAGCAAGTACCAGCCACTTGCTTCCTGCTGTTTCAAAATGGACCTGGACCCGGGCGTGCTCACCCTGCCCTTCGACTGTTACTACGGTTCCCTGGCCAAACTTCGCGTGGCGAACCCGACCGCCCAGAGTGACGCCACCGGTTGCAGGTTCCGGGGTAGTGCTTCGGTCGGGAGTCTTTGCAATTGACGCAGCCCCACCATGATGGACCGATGAGCTGCGCACCTCGTCTACGAGCTCGGCCGGAATTTCTCTGATGAAACGAGATGGCCTGGTGTAGTTTTCCCGACCATGTAGCCGTCGGACTTCCGCCCAGGTCAGGAAAAGCTGTTCCATCGCCCGGGTCATTCCGACGTAACACAGCCTGCGTTCCTCTTCCAGCTGGCCGGGTTCTTCAATTGACCGCTGGTGAGGGAAAAGTCCTTCCTCGAGCCCACACAAGAATACCAGTGGAAACTCCAGGCCTTTGGCTGAGTGCAGGCTCATCAACTGAACACAGTCTTCCCACTCCTCTGCCTGTCCTTCGCCGGCTTCGAGTGCTGCGTGTGAGAGAAAGTCCGATAATGGATCCGGGTGTTCTTCATCCGCCGGATCAAAGTTGAAGTTGCGCGCAGCACTGACCAGTTCCTCAAGGTTCTCGATCCGGGTCTGGGCTTTTTCTCCCTGTTGTTTGCGGTAATGCTCGAGTAGGCCACTGCGCTGAACCACCGCATCGGTCTGTTCAGTGAGCTCCAGGTGACGCGTCGAATCGTCCAGTTCGTCAATCAGATCGATGAACCGTTGCACGACCGACCGGGTTCTGGACGGGAGATCACCTGACCCGGTGAGGTTGACCGCTGCGGTCCACATGGAGACATCTAGCTCTCGAGACAGTTCCCTGATCGTGCTGATCGTGCGGGCACCGATGCCCCGGTTCGGGACGTTTACGACCCGTTCAAATGCGGGGTCGGAATCCCGGTTTGAGATCAGGCGCAGGTAAGCCAGTGCATCCTTGATTTCCGCCCGTTCGAAAAACCGCAGGCCGCCGTAGACGCGATATGGCACCGCTGCGCTGAGCAGCAGTTCCTCAAAGACCCGGGATTGTGCGTTTGAACGGTACAGAATCGCTACCGAATCGCGGCGCTGGCCATCCCGAACCCACAGCTGAAGACGATCAACGACAAACTGACCCTCATCGATCTCGTTGAAGGCCGCATACAGCCGTATCGGTGCGCCGGCCTGTCCGTCTGTCCAGAGTTTCTTCCCCATTCTGCCAAGGTTGTGATCGATTACGCTGTTGGCCGCCTTGAGGATTGTTTCAGTCGAACGATAGTTCTGTTCCAGGCGTACGACCCGGGTGCTGGCAAAGTCGACCTGAAACAGGCTCATGTTTTCTACTCTGGCACCCCGCCATCCGTAGATGGACTGATCATCATCACCGACTGCGGTAATTCTGTTTCGTGGTTGGGCGAGAAGTTTCAGCCAGCGGTACTGGATGCTGTTGGTATCCTGAAATTCATCGATCAGGATATGTTCAAAGCGTTCCCGATAGGAGTCCCTGAGCGGTTCATTGTTCTGCAGCAACTCCTGTGCTCTCAACAGCAGTTCGGCAAAATCCACCAGCCCAAAACGCTGACAGAGGTCTTCGTAATAGGCATAGATTCGACTAAGCGTCTGTAGCTGTTGGTCACTCGTTGCCTCGAGTTGAGTGGGACGCCTGCCATCTTCTTTATTGCTGTTGATGAACCATTGGACCTGGCGTGGTGGCCAGTGGCCTTCATCCAGGTCCAGTTCTCTGAGTGTTCTGCGCACCAGGCGGTGTTGGTCCTCTGCATCCAGGATCTCGAAAGACGCGTTTAGTCCAGCCTCCGCGGAGTGTGAGCGCAGCAGTCGGTGCGACAGGCCGTGAAACGTCCCGAGCCACATACGCCGCATCGGAAAGCCGATCATCTGTTCCACGCGACCGCGCATCTCCTGGGCTGCTTTGTTGGTGAAGGTAACGGCAAGAATGGACAGCGGCGAGACCTCAAGAGCCTCGATCAGCCAGGCGATACGATGGGTCAGGACCCGGGTTTTTCCGCTGCCCGCACCGGCCAGTACCAGCATGGGACCAGGATCCGCAGAGACAGCCTCTCGCTGAGCCTCGTTCAGATCATCGAAGATGTGCGAAACGTCCACGAGTGGATAATTATCTGAAGCCGGTCAGCAGAGTCAGGCCATCATGGCCGCATATCACCAAAGCTTCGAGTCATGTTTGCCTCGCCACCCGGCGGTAGTAGCGGCACAGGCTCAGCCTGGGGTCTTCCGCGAGAGGCTGGGTGGCTTCAGCCCGCCATTGGGCCGGATCAAGCTCCGGAAAGTAAACCGCGTTCGGTGAAACCACGCGGTCAGGCACGAGCGTAACATCAATAAAATCACAATAGTGAAGGGCCGACTGATAAAGGCCGGCGCCACCGATGAACCAGATGTCCCCTTCACAACTGGCGAGTGCTTCGCTGAGGTTGATATAGCTGTCAACACCCGACAACAGGTTTCTTGTAATCACAATGTTGTGCCGACCAGGCAGGGGTTTAGATCCGATGGATTGCCAGGTCCGCCTGCCCATGATGACGGTCGATCCCATTGTCAGCCGCTTGAAACGTCTCATGTCAGCGGGATAGTGCCAGGGCAGTTCTCCGTCAATTCCAATCACTCGCTCGGGAGAAATTGCGACGATGGCTGCACGCAAGGTCAGGTCCCGTAAGCAAGTGTCTGATACGCGTCAGGGGGTTGTCGCTGGAGCGAGCGCATCGCGTGGATCGATTAGACAGCGACCTGGAAACGGATCGCCTGGTAAGGCTCGTAGCCACTCAAGCTGAAGGTAGCCAGCAGTTTGTCGGTCCCGGCATCGAGTAGGTTTTCCACATCTTCGAGCGATTTGATGTTGCAGTCGATCACAAGTTTTGGCAATGCCCGGGGCGGCCTGGTCAATTGATCTCGCAAGCCCGGGACATGATCGTACTCAGACATGGTGCCGTCTGGTTTGGCTGTGTAGATATGTGCGTCGACCAGCGTGTGGCCGAGAAACCCCACCGGGATTCCCGAGAATCTGCCGAACAACTCGAGCAGGAAAGCATATCCAGCGATGTTATAGGGCAGGCCGAGTGCCACATCGCAACTACGCTGGGTCAGGTGCAGGCACAATAGTGGTTCGCCTTGCTTATCACGCTGGACATTCAAGACCCACAGTGCGTGGCACGGTGGCAGGGTACTATGCTGGGCGTTGTCGGGAGCCCAGGCAGACACCACCAAGCGGCGGCTGTCGGGATTTCGGCGCAATTCTGCCAGTACCCAGGCAATCTGATCATTGAAGCTGGACTGCCGGTCTGTGCTTCCCGGGAAATTTCGCCAGAAATTTCCATAGGCACTGGGTACTTTTCCGTCATCGTCAGCCCATGGATCCCAGAACCTGCAGCCATGTCGGCGTAACAACCCGATGTCTGTGCGGCCAGACAGGAACCACAGATTCTCAACAACTATGTTCTTCCAGGAGATCTCCTTGGTCGTGAGCAGGGGAAAGCCCTGACGCAGGTCGATCTGATAGTTGAGGTTGAAGCTGGACAGGGTATCGACACCGGTACGGTTACTCTTTCGTTTGCCCTCGGTGAGTACGGTTTCAACAACATCCAGATACTGCTGCAATGGGGTTTGCTCCCGGGTTAAATGGGTCGCGACGGTATGTCAGCCTTGATCGGCAAAATAGTGTTCTATGGCTTTGCGCGCAACGTAAGTCGATTTTACGTACCAGAAATCCTGGTTAATACAAAGAACCGCATAGGCGAGCTTGCGATCTCCCCGGCGCGCATAACCGACAAACCAGTCATACATGCCCCTGGGTTTGGTACCGGAAAGTGTGCCGGTCTTGCCACCGACCTCGACATTTGACAGGCCGCCGTTGAAGAACCCTTTGAAAAATGAACGCGCTGTACCGTGCACGACGGTATCGGCCATCATTGTCCGGAGTTGTCTGGCAGTGTCTTCGCTAATCACCCGGCGTGATACCGGCTCGTCATTAGCATAGAGGACGATACCGTTTTCATCGGTGATGGCGTCGATCAGACTCGGTTGCACCAGCCGGCCGCCATTGATGGCAGAAGCCGCCAACAGTGCACCGTGAACCGGGCTCATCGTCGTTTCGCTGGTATAGCCCGAAGCAGTTTCAGCCACTGACCAGTCATTTTCCGGATCCAGGCGGGTCTGGCTCCGGTCGACGGCAAAATCACCGCCAAGATCCTGATTGAAGCCAAAGCGTGACGCGTAATCAATCAAGGCTTTGCCGCCGACGTGCTCAAGACCTAGGCGACCGAACACCGTATTGACTGATTTGGCAAATGACGTCGTGAGCGGTAGCTTACGGGTCCACTGGTTGTTCTTGTGATGCAGAACATTCTTTCGGTAAAGGCTGGTGGTCTTACCGTTGAACGGGATCACGGTCGTCGTATCGACCTTACCCAGATCAATAGCTGCTGATGCTGTTACCAACTTGAAAACCGAAGCAGAGGGGTAAGTCGCGTGCAAGGCAAAATTAGAGGCCGGTCGCGAATCTCGGCGGTGGTTGACTAATGCAAGAACATCACCGTTTTCCGGGTTTACGGCGACAAACATGCCGTAGTCTGGTCCATAGTGATCGAATACAGCCGTGACCGACTGCTGAAGTTCAGGGTCGAAGTTGTAGTGAACGGTTGCGGGCAGGCGCCGGGCCTGATTCGTGACGGTGATCTGTCTAGGGTACTGATTGTCACGTACTGCGTTGGAGATGGCCCTGCTGATAACGGGACGGTCAAGGCCCCAGATATCCCGGCGCTGCCACTCCATAGAGTCCAGGTGTCGGGGCGAGGACAGCATTCCGCCGACCAGCATCAGGGACACCAGGACCCAGAGAGCCGGTCGCAACCGGTATCCCGTCCTGTTGGATTCCGCGGCGTTTCGTTGCCTCATCTGAGTCGGATCGGTTTCTGTCCAGTCAGAAAACAGACCGCCGATGGCGGGCTGCGATCGAACAGGTGGGAAGTATAAGACGCGCGGAGCATTCGTAAAACATCAAGGTTGCCTTTAGTCTAGGAACTAAGTGTATCTCGGGCCTGATTGATCAGTGTCGCCAGGTAGTCAGAGCCTCCGCGGTCGGTATGGAGTCGCTGAATCAGGCGGCGGTGCGCCTGCCGGATTTCATTTCCTGGGGCGTCTTCTGCAACCCCCAGGATGTCCGCGGCCTCTCGTCGGGTCATCGGCCCACTAGCCGACGCTGCGCTGGGCCCACCTGTTTCCGCACGTGCTTTCCAGGTCTCCCCGTGACAACGGTCCAGGTAAGCCTCGAGCAGGGCAGCAGACTGTGCATCCTGGGCCCGGCACTCGGCCAACAGTTCCAGAAGTCTCTCAAGGTCCAAGTCTTCCAGCAGCCGGCCGGCAAAGGAGCCGGCAATGACTTCGCCGCTGAGTTCGCCGGTGTCGTGATCCAGTGTCATTCGCAGATAAGCCGTTTCAACTTTTGAGGCCTGTGCAGTGCTGGGGCCGCGCGCCGACTTGAACAGCCGCCATGCCTGTCGGGCCATCATCGCTCTTTGCAGCCAGGGCACAGCAGCACTCAGTGCCGCGAACATCCAGTGAATCCGACCGGTGACCACCAGCAGCAGGAGAATTCCGGCCACTCCATAAAGCAGGATCAGTTTGAGCGCTTTGCTGCGCTGGGCCGGCGTGGCCTTGCCGAGCCAGCCGGCCAGCCACATCAGGCCCACCAGGGCAATGAAGGCCAGTAACAGTCTGATCACGAGACTTAAGTTCTGGTGTCGATCTGGTGGGTTAGTTTGAGTACCACTCCCCCGCGCCGCTCGCTGAAATCTTCCAGCGCCTGTTTGCCGCCTGCTGCGTAAACAGCGACCGCGCACAGCAGGTCGCGTAGCTGTCCGGCACTGTTGAGGTCGAATCTGGACCAGGCACCACCGCTGAGTCTGGCGACCTCGCGAAAAGTTCGCTCAGCAATACCATCGTGACCATCCTGGAAAACGAAAACGGGTAGATTCAAGATACCCAGTTCTCCGGCCAGTCTGCAGAGCGTGTCCGGGTCCTCCTCCATGCAGTCGCCAACAAACACCAGGGCATTGATGGACTGTTGGCGGGCCTGATTGTTGGCGTGTTCAAGAACACGAGAGATCTGTGTTTGGCCGGCCGCGCAGCGTAATCCCGTCATGTGGCCCAGCAGATCCTTGGCATTGTGAGTCCAGGGTGTTGATGAGAACTCCATGAATCCACGGTAGTAGGCAAGTTGTACATCCAGCCCGCCCAGGGCCACAGTTTCTTCGAACATCTGGGCCTGAATGTGGCAGGCCCGATCCCACAGGGGTTCACGGCTGGCCGTGGCATCCATTGCGAACAGTAATCGGCCTCGAGAATCACCGCGCGTCACAGGCGGTGTAGATCTGATCTGCTGCAGAAACGTGTCCACTTCATCCCGGCTTGACCTGCGCAGCGATTTATTGCTTGGCTTATTCAAGAGCAGCCTGGGAAAAGGTTCTGAATGGAAGTCAGATCATAACACCGCCGTAGCGGGTCCAGAGGATCGATCCCTGTGGTGAATTCTGTCGCTTACGGATCGACGACACTTCGCCAGTGCTGGTTAAGTCAGCACGCGCTCAATGATCTCTGACACATCCCGCGAGAGTCCTACGGTCGAGTGAATTCGTTCCAGTTCACTGCACATTAAGCGCTGCCGTTCCGTGTTGTAGCGCCGCCACAGGTTGAAAGCCGACACCAATCGGGCTGCAACTTGTGGGTTGGCAGGATCGATCTTGAGGATCTGGTCGGTGATAAATGTATAACCGGGTCCGTCTGCGGCGTGGAAGTGCAGCGGGTTGGCGTGTGAGAAAGCGCCTAGCAGGGCATGCACCTTGTTCGGGTTGCCGAGCTGAAACTTCTCGTGTTCCGTGAGTTTTTGTACGTGCTCCAGGGTGCCCGGCAGGTCGGAGACGGCCTGGGCTCGGAACCACTTGTCCATCACCAGCGGGTAGCTTTCCCAGCGTCTGTAAAACTGCTCAAGAGCCTCGGAGCGTTCAGGGTGAGGCGACCGAGCGAGTTCAGCCAGTGCCGCCACGGCATCAGTCATGTTGTCGGCACTCGCCAGTTGCTCAAGCGCAAGTCTCGCGGTCTGTGGTTCTTCAAGCGTCATCAGGTAGGACAGACAAGCATTGCGCAGTGCGCGTCGGCCAGTATCTGCGCTGTCGATGCCGGCTGGTCCCGACGGGCTCAAGACATGATAGAGCCGTTCAAAATCAGCTCTAAAGCGTGATGCCAGCGCCTGCTTGACGGCTTTTCTCGCTTGATGCAACTGATCTGGTTCGATGACTTCGGTGAAATTGGAAAGATATGCCTCTTCAGGTAAGCGCAGGGCAAAGGCTTGGAATGACGCGTCATCGAGTTGGGCCTGCAGAATATTGTGGAATCCACAGGCAAATCCGTCATCCAGGGAGAACGGCTCATCACTTTTACAGTGACTGAAAGCACGCAGAATTTCTTTACTGGCGAGGCGCTGGCCGGCATCCCAGCGGTTGAATGGGTCGTTGTCGTGGCCCATGAGCACAAGTACGTCATCATCTGGCTGATCGATCTCAAGCTCGACCGGGGCGGAAAAGCCGCGGAGCAACGAGATCACGGGCGCCTTTCGGACACCTTCAAAAACGAACTCCTGCTCGTTTTTCGTCAGGCTCAACATATGCTCGTGGGCACTGGTCGCCAGTGGTTCCAGGCGGGTCATGAGGGGTTCACCGGCTCGGTCGAAGAGCGCCGCAGCGACGGGTATGTGAAATGGAGAGGTGCTGTCTACACCAGGTGTCGACTCGCAGTGCTGGCACAGCGTTAGCGTGTAACGGCTGTTCTGGGCTTCATAGGTACTCCGCGCGGTGAGTTTTGGTGTGCAGGCCTGGTCGTACCACAACCTGAACTGCGCCAGATCTATTTCAGCAACGTCCTCCATCGCCGTAACAAAATCATCCGTTGTGACGGCTTGGCCGTCGTGACGCTCAAAATAAAGATCGCAGCCCCTGCGGAACAGATCTGGGCCCAGCAGGCTGGCCAGCATGCGAACGACCTCTGCTCCCTTTAGGTAGACGGTCAGGGTGTAGAAATTATTGATCTCGGCATAGGAGTCGGGTCGTACCGGGTGCGCCATGGGTCCGGCCGCTTCCCGAAACTGATGAGTCCGCACCAGGTTGGCGTCTTCGATTCTCTTGACACCAGCCGAGCCCAGTTCTGCACTGAACTGCTGGTCGCGGAACACCGTGAATCCTTCTTTCAGGCTCAGTTGAAACCAGTCGCGACAGGTCACCCGGTTGCCAGACCAGTTGTGGAAATACTCGTGTCCGATCACCCCTGTAATTGCCTGGTAGTCCTGGTCGGTGGCAGTTTCGGGAAGCGCAAGCACGTAGCGGGTGTTGAATACGTTGAGACCCTTGTTTTCCATGGCCCCCATGTTGAAGTCCTCAACCGCGACGATATTGAAACAATCGAGGTCGTATTCGCGACCATAGCGCACCTCGTCCCAGTGCATCGATTGTTTGAGCGCATCCATGGCATGACGACACTGACCCAGATCTCGTTTGACAGCATAGATACGCAGACACACCTTGCGGCCACCGGCAGTCGTGTAGTGGTCTTCGATGTGCTGGAGGTCGCCGCCAACCAGCGCAAAGAGGTAGCAGGGTTTGGGATATGGGTCGTGCCAGGTCACCTGGTGCATTCCTCCAGGCAGCATCCTGCAGGAGATGTTGTTCCCGTTACTCAAAAGAACAGGGCAACTCTGGTGAGGTGCCCGGATGGTCACCGTGTACTCAGACAGAACGTCCGGCCGGTCGAGAAAATAGGTGATGCGCCGAAAACCCTCCGGCTCACACTGTGTACAGAAGTTACCGCCGGACAGGTACAGACCTTCAAGCTTGGTATTTGAACACGGTTTGATCCGGTTCTCGATCTCAAGTTCGAACCTGTCCGGAACATCATGAATGCTGAGTGAGTGTTCGGTAAGTGTGTAACATTCTTGCGCCAGTGCCTGGCCGTCTATTCGAACCGCCAGCAGCTCGAGATCTTCACCGTCAAGACGCAGTGCTTGGATGTCGCTGGAATTCCGGGAGACCGATAGCACGGACCGGACCAGCGTCGAGTCAGGAGTCAGCTCGAAATCAAGGTTCACGGACGTGATCAGAAAATCCGGTGATCGGTAGTCCTGCAGATAAACCCGTTCGATAGCAGCTGGTTCAGACATCAGTGCGGCCGATCCGGTTCATTAGATTTTGGGCCAGAAAGGGAAATAGATTGCAGGGCATGCATTCGTAGCGGGTCTGGTCAGACGATGCTAATCAGCAGGAATACAAAAAGAATGACCAGCACGATCGGAATAATCAAGGCAGGCCAGTCGGCCTCGGTCTTTCGGCCCTGCTTGACCATCTGCCGTACACCTGGGAGGAACCACAGCAGGGCAAGCAGGGCGAACACGCCCAAAAGTAGTTTTTCCCAGGTGGCAATCGACTCCATTGTCCAAGTTCTCAGGTTTCAGGGCGGGAAAGCCGATTCTCCACCAGTATTTTCGACCCGGCAAGACTTGCCGAGCCTAGCTATACGGCCACCAAAAAGGGATGAAAGCAGCATGAAAAAAGAGTAACATGGATTCGCGGCCAGTCGCAGGAAATAGTGGCGCTGGC
>CAZVVN010000004.1:49863-75172 GCA_964630665.1 uncultured Acidiferrobacteraceae bacterium
CAGTCGCAGGAAATAGTGGCGCTGGCCGGTTGGGGCTAAAATAATGAAGCCCCAGTCTTTTCCGTAACAACGAACTGCTCACCCATGGTGAGAGCGTGAGGAAACTGACTTTATGACAGAAGAGCAAGACGTGACCCTGGAGATGAAAATCGGCGAGCTCAAATCGGAGCATCGTGCGTTAGATAAGGAACTGCACGACATTGGCAGCGATCCCTCCATCGACGATCTGCAGATTCGTCGCCTTAAAAAGCGTAAGCTTTTTCTCAAGGACAGCATTACCCACCTTGAGAGCAGACTTGTCCCTGATATTACGGCCTGAGAACAGTGAACTGAAAGTGAATGAAAACGCCCCCTGGATCGGGGCGTTTTCTTATGCGATCGGTACGTACTGCTTAGTAGCGGTAGTACTCCGGCTTATAAGGCCCCTGGGGCGACACGCCGATGTAGTCTGCCTGCTCATCACTCAGAAGAGTCAGCTTTGCACCGATTTTTTCCAGGTGCAGTCTGGCGACCATTTCATCAAGTTTTTTCGGCAGCACATAAACCTTGTTCTGGTACTGATCTGGATTGTTCCACAGTTCTATCTGAGCCAGCGTCTGGTTGGTGAATGAATTGGACATGACGAAGCTGGGGTGTCCAGTTGCGCAGCCCAGGTTGATCAGCCGGCCTTCGGCGAGCAGGATGATGCGTTTACCGTCGGGAAAGATAATGTGATCGACTTGGGGCTTGATATTCTCCCAGGTGTACGGCTTTAAAGACGCACAGTCGATCTCGTTGTCAAAGTGGCCGATATTGCAGACGATGGCCTGGTCTTTCATTCTCAGCATGTGATCGTGGGTTATGACATTGTAGTTGCCGGTGGCGGTCACAAAAATATCGACTTCCGCTGCCACATCGTCCAGCCTGACAACTCGAAATCCCTCCATAGCCGCTTGCAAAGCGCAGATGGGATCAATTTCAGTGATCAGAACAGTTGCACCAAGGCCACGCAGTGACTGGGCACAGCCTTTGCCTACGTCGCCGTAACCCAACACCAGTGCGACCTTGCCGGCCACCATCACGTCAGTTGCCCGCTTTATGCCATCGACCAGTGATTCCCGGCAACCATAGAGGTTGTCAAATTTCGATTTGGTGACCGAGTCGTTGACGTTGATCGCCGGGAAAGGGAGTTCACCGGTATTTTCCATGTGATAGAGGCGATGTACGCCAGTAGTGGTCTCCTCAGTAACACCGCGGATATTATTTAGGATCTTGGAATACCAGCCGGGTTGTTGTTTCAAGCGGTCTCTAATAGCAGCAAATAGAACCTGCTCTTCCTCACTACTCGGGTCATCGAGCAGGCTCAGGTCGGTTTCGGCTCTGGCACCGAGAGTGACCAACATGGTGGCGTCACCGCCATCATCTAGAATCATGTTCGGTGTACCACCGTCACGCCACTCCATGATGCGGTGGGTGTAGTCCCAGTAGTCGGACAGGGATTCGCCTTTGAACGCAAAAACAGGTGTTCCACCGGCTGCAATTGCCGCTGCGGCGTGGTCCTGGGTGGAGAAGATGTTGCACGATGCCCAACGAACTTCCGCGCCCAGAGCCTGAAGCGTTTCAATCAGCACGGCGGTCTGGATGGTCATATGCAGACTGCCGGCGATTCGGGCTCCTTTCAAGGGTTGTTGCTGGGTGTGTTTCTCACGCATCGCCATAAGACCCGGCATCTCGGTTTCGGCAATCCGAATCTCCTTGCGTCCCCAGTCAGCAAGCGCTAGATCAGTGATTTTGAAGTCGGATAATTCAGGTTGAACTGCAGCGTTCATGGGTATTCTCCATGTTCACCGAGCGCAGTTGCATTGAATGACTGAAACTGGCCGAGCCTGGCAGGAAGTCTTTGACTCCTGTTGCAACGCTCCTCGGCCACGTCGAGGGAGTGTAGTAAAGCTTACGGTCTAAAGTATATCCGCTCAGGTTGGGGCGTATTCACACGGAAACGCCCAGATCGTGGGTTCGTTGCTTTGCCGGTCACGACGACAGTCAGGTATTAGCCTCAGGGCCCAGACCCGCGGCATCGCGGAGCACGGCCGCTTTATCGGTGCGCTCCCAGGGAAATTCTTCACTCTGTCCGAAGTGCCCATAGGCAGCGGTTTTGCGGTAGATCGGCCGCAGCAGATCCAGTTCCTGGATGATCGCTTTAGGACGCAGGTCGAAGTGTTCGCGCACGAGTTTCTCGATGGTTTCTTCCTCGATCACAGACGTGCCTGCAGTATTGACCATCAGTGAAACGGGTTCGGCAACGCCTATTGCGTAGGCCACCTGTACCTCACACTGATCCGCTAGGCCCGCGGCGACGACATTCTTGGCCACGTGGCGGATGGCATACGCCGCCGACCGGTCGACTTTCGAAGGATCTTTACCAGAGAACGCACCACCGCCATGATGGGCCGAGCCACCGTAGGTGTCGACAATTATTTTTCGCCCTGTCAGTCCACAATCACCATGGGGTCCGCCGACCACGAAGCGGCCGGTCGGGTTGACAAGATAACGTGTCTGTTCAGTGACCATACTTTGGGGCAGTATCGGTTTGATGATTTCCTCGATGACTGCCTCGCTGATGGTCTTGTGATCGACATCGTCGCCGTGTTGTGTCGACAAGACGACGGTGTCAATACTGATCGGGCGACCGTCTTCATAGCGAACCGACACCTGGCTCTTGGCATCCGGTCGCAGCCAGGGCAAGGTTCCACTTCTTCGCACTTCCGACTGTTTCTTGACCAAACGATGTGCATAGGTGATCGGAAACGGCATCAGCACGTCGGTTTCATTGCAGGCAAACCCAAACATCAATCCCTGGTCGCCAGCGCCCTGTTCGAGATCTACACCTTCTCCCTCGTTTACACCCTGGGCGATGTCCGGCGACTGCTTGTCTAGGGCAATAATGACTGAGCAGCTTGCATGGTCGAAACCCATCTCGGATGAGCAGTATCCAATGTCCTTGATCGTATCTCTTACCACTTGGGCGGTATCGATCTGCGCGTTGGTGGTGATCTCGCCGGATACGATTGCGACGCCCGTATTGACCAATGTTTCGCAACCTACTCGAGAGTACGGGTCCTGTGCAATCAGCGCATCGAGTACAGCATCGGAGATCTGGTCCGCCATCTTGTCAGGATGGCCTTCTGAAACAGACTCAGAGGTAAACAGAAAACGGCGTGGCATGGGCCCTCCTTTGGGACTGATCATTCATTGTCGAAAAATAAACCGCGCGATTTTATCAGACACTTCCGTTCTATGGTCAGCACGTCACCGAATTGGTCGTGGTGTTAGAGGGCAGTTCCGCAACGTGAAGCGTACCACCCAACAGCGGACCGTCGAATGGGTTTTTGCCCAACCTCAAATGATGCGCTGATCGGTAAAGCCCAGGTGTCACCAACTGGGTAAAACGATAGGGTCAGCACGTGGAGAGCTCGATGCGCCAGTTGTTGTCATCCAACTTGTGCTCGGCCGAGTGCTGAGCATTACCGCGTTCATCGATCCAGTCCTGCGCCAGAGTCTCGCTCATGATCCAGTCCCGATACTCAGCAAGGGTTTTCTCGATGCCCGCAGAACCCGAGACGTGCAGTTGGATTCGATCTGAGACTTCAAGTCCCGCCTGCTTGCGGGCATCCTGAACACTCCGGACAATCTCGCGGGCCAGGCCTTCATCTATCAAGGCAGGTGTGAGCTGGGTGTCCAGCGCCACGAGGAAACCTTCCGACTCAGAGCTCGAGTAGCCCTGGGCAGAGCCTGTTTCGATCAGCAGATCGTCCGGTTCGAGCACAATGATCTGACCTTCGACAGTCAAGTCGACCGTTTCACCGCGCGCGCAAGCACCAGCAACTGCGCCAGCGTCCTTTTGTGCCAGTGCCTTCCGGATCGCCGGTACCAGCTTGCCGTAACGTTTGCCGACCCGTGGTAGATTGGGTTTTAGCCGATAGGACACCAGTGATGCATCCGGCGCGATGAACTCAAGATTCTTGACATTGAGTTCTTCTAGAACCTGATCGAGGTGGTTTCTTACTGCTTCGGCAGCTTCTTCAGTCGGGACCCGCACCAGCAGTCTGGAAAGTGGCTGGCGAACACGGATTCTACTGCTTTCGCGTGCGGCACGGCCCAGACCGACTACTTTCTGTACAACACCGAGTGACGCGATCAGTTGTTCATCTTGCCAGAGGGGATCCGCCTGCGGCCAGTCGGTCATATGAATGCTCAAAGGTGCTTCCGGATCGACGTTTCTGACCAGGTTCTGATAGACCGCCTCGGTCAGGAACGGCATGAACGGCGCCATCAGGCGATTGACTATCTCGAGGCACTGGTACAGGGTGATGTACGCTGAAAGCTTGTCGTCTTCGGCCTCGCTTTTCCAGAACCGTCGCCGGTTGCGGCGCACGTACCAGTTGCTGAGTTGATCAACGAAACTCTCGAGCGCCTCCCCGGCGGCCCGTGCGTCGTACCGCTCCAGCCCCGTGGTCACTGTACCAATGGTGCGGTGAAGCAGGGCGAGCGCCCAGCGGTCAATCTCTGGTCGCTGATCGGCGGACATTTCTCTGTTGACGTCCAATTTGTCCAGGTTGGCATATAGGGTAAAGAAGGCGTAGGTGTTCCATAAGGTGTTGATAAAGGAGCTGGCGACGTCAGCGACGATGTCCACAGAAATACGCTTCTGTACTTCGGGTGCCAGGCGGGCCAGGAAATACCACCTTAAGGGGTCGGCGCCGATGTGATCGAAAACATCATAGGGGTCGACAATGTTGCCCAGCGATTTGGACATTTTCTTGCCGTCCTTGTCTACGATGTGGCTGAGGCACACACAGTTCCGGTAGGCGATACTGTCGGAGACTAGCGTCGCGATGGCGTGAAGGCTGTAAAACCAGCCACGGGTCTGGTCTATTGCCTCACAGATGTAATCTGCGGGAAATTGCTGATCGAAGGTCTCCTGGTTTTCGAACGGGTAGTGCCACTGAGCGTACGACATGGCGCCGGAATCGAACCAGCAATCGATAACTTCTGGAACGCGATGGTATTCCCGGCCACTGCCTGGGTCTTTGAAGACGATCTCGTCTACGGTGGGTCGGTGCAGGTCCAAGTCGTCGAGGGGACGGCCGCAGAGTGATTCTAGTTCTGCCAGGGACCCGACACAGATGAAGTCACCTTCACCGTCTGTCCAGATCGGCAGGGGTGTGCCCCAGAAGCGCTCACGGGAAAGTGCCCAGTCTATATTGTGCTCGAGCCAGTTCCCGAATCGCCCGTCGCGGATGGATTCCGGTACCCAGTTGATCGTCTTATTCAACTCGACCATTCGATCGCGAACTGCGGTGGTTCGGATGTACCAGGCGTTCTTTGCGTAGTAGATCAGTGGATCACCGGTTCGCCAGCCGAACGGATAATTGTGCAGGTGGGTCTCGTTCTTGAACAGAAGGCCCTTTTCTTGCAGCAGTTCAACGATGATCGGATCAGCATCCTTGAAAAACAGACCGGCGACTGGCGTTACCTCCGGTTTAAAGTAGCCATCCAGACCTACCCCGTGAACGACCGGTAATTGGTTTCTTTGCCCCAGTTCAAGGTCGTCCACACCATAAGCCGGTGCCACGTGAACTATGCCGGTACCATCGTCCGTACTGACGAATTCGCCGGCGTGAACCCGACAGATATCGCCTTCAGCCGCTAGATAGTCAAAAAGGCGCTGATAACCGAGCCCCACAAGATCACGGCCTTTGACTCTACGAACAATCCGGTGGTCACCGTCTCCAAGCACAGCGTGCAGTAGGGCCTCAGCAAGAACCAGTGTCTCGTCCTGCCGGTCCACATACACGTAATCAATATCTTCCCCGACCGCAAGAGCCAGGTTGGAGGGTAATGTCCAGGGCGTCGTTGTCCAGACGAGAAATGAGGTACGGACATCATCTGCCAGTCGAAAACGCAGGGTGACAGAAGGGTCTTCGACTTCATGGTAACCCTGGGCTACTTCGTGGGATGACAGGGTCGCCCCGATGCGGGGGTCATAGGGCACCACCTTGTAATCCTGGTAGATTAACTCTTTGTCCCAGATGATTTTCAGGAGCTGCCACACCGATTCGATGTAATGGTTGTCGAGGGTGTAATAGGCATCGTCCAGATCGACCCAGAACCCCATGCGTTCAGTCATCTTTTCCCAGTCGGCGATGTAGCGCATAACGGATTCACGGCAACGCCGGGTGAATTCTGCAACCCCGATCTGGGCTTCGATCTCTTGTTTATCGAAGATACCGAGTTCTTTTTCGATCTCGTGTTCCACCGGCAGTCCATGCGTATCCCAGCCGCCTTTCCGGGGTGCGTGATAACCGCGCATGGTCTTGAAGCGTGGGTAGATGTCCTTGAAGGTTCGCGCCAGGACATGGTGTATTCCAGGGCGGCCGTTGGCTGTCGGCGGGCCTTCATTGAAGGTGAAAAGTGGCCGTTCCCGACTCTGCGCCAGGGTCAGGTCAAATATCTGGTTTTCTCGCCAAAATTCGAGTATTTCGGCTTCCAGTGCCGGACCGTCGTAACGGCTCGAGATGGTTTTGAAACTCATCTTTGCAACCTCAACAGCAATAACCCCACGGATGCCATAAGAACTGACTTCCGGGGCGATTCGAATCTGTCGGGGTATCAAGATTCGCGCGCGGTACCACCCGGCTTTACCACTTTAGTAGCGGCCTTGGGGACAGCGGTGGCTGCCCGTGACCCGATTTCGGGGGTCAGCCGGCTGAGTCTACTGGATCTTGATCGATCTTTGGGTCAGCGGCTCGGGGGTGATTTTCGGCGGATCCCGGCCAGGGATTTCAGCATCCCCTGGGTCTCTGGTGCGCGAGATGACTCGCCTACTCGTCCCCGTCATTGCCTTTGCTGCCGAAGTGACTGTCCTGGGACAGGGCGGCAGAATGTCGCGCAAATCTAACCGTGCCGGATCGAAATGGCAAACGGTGCCAAACTGCGTGTCTGTGACAACGGCGCCTTCAATCGGATCGTCCTGTTAAGAGTCAACTCTGGCCTGACCCAAACAGGGGTAGCGCAGTATCATCGATCCGGGCAGTAGACAGATAGGCTCAGCAACTGACCACAGGGAAGGTCACAGAATGTCCAATGCAGTCGTCGGAATCGTTGTACCGATCTTTGGCGTGATCATCGTCGGCTATACAGCGGGCCGTTTCCGTCTGCTGGATCGCAACGCGATACACGGACTCTCTCTTTACGTCTTTAATCTGGCTATCCCGATTCTGTTGTTTCGGGTCCTGGCGACCACTGAGTTACCAGAGGCCTTCCCATGGCGTTATCTGGTGGGCTATTACGCCTGTGCACTAGCATTTTTTGGGGTTTCCCTGAGACTTGCACGGCTTCTATTTGGTTACGGGCGGGGCGAGGCTGGGGTTTTTGCTTTCGGTTGCAGCTACGGGAGTTTCATACCGCTAGGCATCCCACTGGTTTTGGCCACCTTTGGCCAACAGGCAGCTGTTCCCCTGTTTATACTGGTTGCCACTCAGGCGCCGGTCATGTTTCCGATGATGACCGCGGTCCAGGAGTCTGTTGATACTGCAGGCAAAAGCGGGCTCAGTTGTCTGTGGGCAATGCTCAAGGGTATCACCGCCAACCAGTATCTTGCCGGTATCGCGCTTGGTGTGTTGGTTAATCTGATGGGCGTCCCATTGCCCTTGCCCATCCTGGATGTTCTGCAGTTCATCTCGCAATCGGCGGCGCCGTGCGCGTTATTTGCGCTTGGGGCTGCCCTTAGCCAATATCGGATAGCCGGTGCTATATCCGCATCGATCACCATCTCCATATTGAAGACACTGGTTTTCCCGGCTGTCGTCTGGCTGGTAACGGATCGGTTGCTGGATTTGGACCCGTTGTGGCAAGCAGTGCTGGTTTTGTTGGCTGCTCTACCGGTGGGGATCAACACGTATCTGTTTGCGGAACAATACCGTACCGCCGTACCGTTGGCTGCAGCATCGACGGTGCTCAGCACAGGACTTTCCATAATCACGATCTCGATCATCCTCGCGCTGATCGAGCTACCGTGAACGGTCCTTTGAGGTCTAGCCCGGGATTTTGGGCTCTGACAACGCTATCCCAGCCATGGCCTGAAGATGGACACTGATACTGCTGGCGAGGGCATCGAGGTCGTAACCGCCTTCGAGCACAGAGATCAGGCGCCCCCCAGCGTGCTTGTCTGCTGCTTCGAGCATGCGTTCGGTCATCCAGGAATAGAACTCTGTAGAGAGGCTGATTGCCCCGAGCGGGTCAGCATGGTGTGCGTCGAAACCGGCTGAGATCAGGATAGCGTCGGGTCCGTAGCTGTCTATTGCTGGCAGAATTTGGTCAATGAACGCTTGTTCATAAGCGCCATTGCCGCTGCCTGCAGGCATAGGGCAATTTAGGGTCGTACCGGTGCCTGAGCCTTTGCCTGTCTCGGAATAAGCCCCAGTTCCCGGGTAGTGCGGGTACTGGTGAAGGCTGGCATAAAAGACCGAGGGATCTTCCTCAAAAGTGTGTTGGGTGCCGTTACCGTGGTGTACATCCCAGTCAAGAATCACGATTTTATCAAGACCATGTCTGGCCTGCAGGTAACGTGCGGCGATTCCAATGTTGTTGAACAGGCAAAACCCGAGCGCGGTATCTTTCTCGGCATGGTGGCCGGGCGGCCGAACCAGGGCAAAGCCGTTGTCAGATTTGCCATCTATGACCTCGTCTACCAAAGCAAGAACTCCGCCCACTGCAAGCCGCGCGATATCAAACGACTGCTGGCTGACGGCGACATCGGGGCTGTCCAGATAAGGTTGCCCTTGTTCGCAAGCTTGCCTCGCGCGTTCAAGAAGCTCAGCGGCGTGTACAGTCCGAAGCCATTGGGTTTCGCAGAGTCTGGTCGACACAGGCCGCAGCCGTTCAAACCAGTCCTGCTTGCGCAATTGGGTGAGTGTGTTGGTCAGCCGAGTCGCTCTTTCCGGGTGACCAGGCCCCGTGTCGTGCTCGGCAAATCGTTCGTCACTTAGAAAGGCAGTCGTCATTCAGGCAGGTTTCCGCGGCTGAACAGCATTAGAATCACGGCTCATTATCATCGATCAAGGCGCGATCCTGCCACAAGCTATGATGCCCGGGTTTCCTAAGCACTTTCCGACCAACAAAGACCGGAGCAGGCCCTACCGGCCTCCCAGGCAAAGCAGTTCTCGTTGCCTGCCGGGGTACCAGCTGAAAGGATTCCAGGCTCAAAGGTGACTGGGCTGCAGATCATCGCCGCAACGGCTGGCGTTGTGGCCGTTTATCTTTTGCTGTTCCGTTACTGGCCGTTCCGGGCGAATTGTGGAAAGGGAATACAGGGGAATACGCCGCAGGCCGGCTGCCGGGCCGACAGTTTTACCGTGGGGACCTACAATATTCATCGATCCCGTGGTACCGACGGTAAGCGGGATCTTCACCGGATCGCCGACGTGATCGAGGGCTGTGACATGATCGGCTTGCAGGAGGTAGAAGGTTCAACGCTGCGCGGGTTTCGGAACCAGGCTGATCTGCTCGCGGAACGACTGGGCCTTGGTGTTCATTTTTCCCCCACCCGGCGGCGTTGTCTATTACCCAACCGGGGCAACGCGTTCCTGACCCGGTTGCCGATCGAACACTGGTCAAGCGAACCCCTGACTCCCAGCCGTAGCAAGCGTTATCGAAACCTGACCCTATACGCTGTTAGGGTCAATGGTGAATTAGTCCATGTGATCAATACCCACCTGTCGGAAGCCACTGTTGTTCTGGAACCGCTGCAGCGGGTGCTGGAGCTATTCAGGCAGTTTGATCGGGCGATTCTGCTCGGTGACTTCAATACGATGCCAGATCATCCGTCTCTGGTACACCTCACCCGTACCCACGCCCAGGATGCCACGGCGTTAAGTTCTGAGCAGTCCGACCGAATCGACTGGATCCTGGTCCGGGGACTGCGAATTGATTCGGCGTGGTCCGAGCCCAAAGGCCCGTCAGACCACCCATTCTATGCCGCCCGGCTCAGCCTCAAGTCAGATCAGCCAGGTTGACAGATACGCTGATCACGCGGAAAAATTTTCGGCTGCCAGCAGTCTTCTTGCAATATCCAGTAACTGCGGCGAATTCTGCCAGTTTTGCAGGAACCGGCGGACATCGTTGTTGAGAGCGTTGTGGTAAGACTTGACGGTCCTGTGTTGGTACGTCGCATCAAGATCGATCAGTACAGGGCGTTCCCAACGCAGCAGAATATTGCTGGCTTTCAGGTCACCGTGAGTAATACGATGTTCTCTGAGTATTTTCAAGGTGTCAACGATCCGACCCATGATTGCCTGAGCTTGTGACAGATCGACGCCTGGCGTGAGATATTCCTGACAAGTAGGGCCTTCAATGAATTCCGAGACGAACCAGGACCTGGCCTTCAGCGGGCCCGCAGTTTCCTGTATCCAGGCAACCGCCGGTGCCGTTGAGATGCCAAGACCAGGCAACAGATGGGCAAAGTGCCAGCAGTTCTGGGCCCGGGCCCGCCGTACAGATCGTCGAACATAGTGCCAGAGATTCTTGGTGTTATACCGCTTGACGATAAATTTCTTCCCATCGCAGGAAATCATTCCGACAGTAGTGGTGTTGTCGCTTTTCACGATCTGACAGACCGGATCGTTTAGTACAGCGTCCAGGTTCTCAAGGGTCTGGCGCATCAGCGGCGAGTCATCACGGGTGTGATGATGTATACGTAGATGGCCTGAGGAAAATTGGTTCACAGCATCGGACAGTTGAGCATAGTCCTTGGGTGGAACCCCAGGTTGTGTTTCCATCGGCTGATCGTACATCCTGGGTTGAAATACCCGGCTAGGTCAGTGCTGAGTTCGGGCGGTGGTCAGGGCGTTTGCCTCGGCTTTTCTCATGTTTCTAGCTCGCCGCTGTTCCAGCTTATGGAGATTAAGGGCGCGTTTTTGCACTTTCCGCCAGAAACGGCTGTTATTCTTCAGCGACTTAAGCACTTGTCGCCTACTGGTATTTTCATAAGCCGACATGAAGCGGATGAGGTCGCTTCGGGTGAGTCCCAGCTTTCGACTGGAGTAGTGCAGTCCGGATACATCCCTCATCTTCCATCCGGAAGGCGTTTCACTCCGTGGTGTGCGAGGCCGCTGGCGTTTTAGCAATACATCTTGTACCACGGCTCTGATCCAGGCCCTAAGTGGTGGCTTGTGAACCCGCATGCGGTGCAGGTCGATCAGAAAGATTCGGCAGTTCTCCGGAGATGGTAGGCCTGTTTTCTCGGTCCGATGTAGGAGAAAATGGCTGAGGTAGAAGTCCCTGTGGTTGGCACCACTGTCGTGCAGGATGCGAGCTGTCTGCGCCAGTTGTTCAATCAACCAGTGCTTTAAGCGAATTTCCTGTGGCGTCTTCGGTACACTGCGCTCCCAACCCCACTCCGCACAGAGCTCTTCTAGGCTTTTGGCTTGTGGGATTTCGTCGGTAACGATGAGCGATTGGCGCCTGGCGGGGTCATTCAGCACTTTGGCGAGGTGACGTTTGCGCGTGCCATATCCGGCGATTTCGAGGGTATCCAGACCAAGATTTTGCAACAGTGTCTGGCGATGAAGGTGATGTACGCCCCTCCATTCGTTTTCGGCGCCCAGCACCGGAAGCCGAAGGGAGGTCAGGTTTTTCCCGATCTCTTTCCAACCCACACCGTCATGTATTTTCAAGTAATAACGCCGTCCGTTGTGGCTGAAGGAAACGGTCCGGCGCCCCTCGTCGGCCAACTTGTCCCGTTCAAGATGGACCCTGTGCTGTCCACCGGGCTCACTTTTACCGATGGCCATGAGTTGGTCAAAATCAAACGTGCTGAGATCCTCACGAAGATAAACATTCCGGATGTCTCCATCGTTTTGTGTCGTTCTACTGGATGACCGTAAGTCAGATTGAAGACCTTCGATGGCATCGACGGCTTTGCTCGGCATTTGGTAAAGGGCTGGATCCTTACCGTAGCGTTGCCCATTGGTCGACCAACTGGCTTGATCCGGGGATGTCAGCATGGCCACCAACCGGGTATTCAATGCGTCCTGTTCGAACGGTGAGTCCAGCACCGTCCCTGCTCCGGCCGCTTTGATGTGATCAGCATAGCCGCACGCATCAGTTGCCAATACGGGCAGTCCGGCAGCGATGGCTTCGAGCAGGACGGTGCCCGTATTCTCGCCATAGGCAGGATGAACCATGAGATCACCTGCGGCCAGCAGTTTGGGAATATCGGCTCGTGATCGGCCGCCCAGGAAACGGACCTGCCTTGAAACTTTGAGCCTTTCAGCCTGTTTGCGATACTGGTTCTCGTCATCATCGCCGACAACAATCAGGCTGGTCCTTTCTTGAAGGTCCATTGGTAGGCTGGCGAGTGCAAGAATGGCCCGGTCAAGCCCTTTGGTCGCGAAACCGGAGCCAATGAACATCAGTAACAGATCGTTGACAGGAATATCGAGCTCCTGGCGAAGCTTTTCTGTTTCTCCGGCGCGATCCGCTATGGGCGAGAAACTGCTGTCCAGTGTCGGTGGAAGCAGGTGAAACCGTTCATTTGGGGTGAAATAATGCTCCTGGTACTCGCTTTTCTGTCGTTCCGACAACGAAAGAATCAGTGTCTTGCTTTGTAGCCCGAATACTGCGGCTTCAAATGACTTGCGTCGTTTGTATCGCTGGCCAAGTTTTAATAGGGCGGGATGCTGCTCAGTCCGGCCCACATAGCAGATATCGGCGCCATAGTAGACATCGAGGCCTGGCATCTTGTTGAAGCCGACGACGATGTCAAAGCGGTTCCCAGTAAGCTCCGACCTCAGCTTGTCATGAAATTGCTTGTTCTTCGTATGATTAGAGGCGAATCGCCAGGCAGGCAGAAGCGTGAATGGAACCCCTTCAAGGGCTTTCCCGTGCCACGCCGACACAAAGACATGGGCATCGTGTCCCCGCTTAAGAGACTCCAGCAGAATACGACGAAAATCGAGCGACAGCCCGCTATAGGGGGAGTACTCGAATAGGCAGAACGCGATTTTCATTGCAAGGGTAAATCTCTCATTAGAGAGACCGGAAACATTAGTTTAACCGTCTTTAGGTGCTTTTTCTGATCGGTGAATCCGTCTATTCGAACTCCTTATCGTCTTCGGGGTTATTCCATATCGGATACTTGCCTTGACCGTGGTAACCGGGTGTGTCGTGATTCAATCCCGTGTGGTTTCCGCCGGTAAATTCTCAGTTCCAGGGCGTTTTACATTCCCATTGGTAGGCGGTGCGGCAGATCAACTCCAGATCGTCGTACTGCGGGATCCAGCCCAGCGTCTGACCGATCAGGCGATTATCGGCTACCAGTTCCGCGGGGTCGCCGGCCCGGCGGTCAGACTCGATAATCTGGATGTTGTGGCCGCTGACACGGCTTACGGTCTCCAGAACCTCACGTACGCTGAACCCTCGGCCATAGCCGCAATTGAGAATCTGCGAACGTCCGCCGACTGCCAGGTGCTCCAGGGCGCACAGATGAGCCTTCGCAAGGTCTTCCACGTGGATGTAGTCCCGGATACAGGTGCCATCGGGTGTGTCATAGTCGGTGCCGAAAATCGAGATGGAAGGCCGCTTTCCACAAGCCGTTTCACAGGCGACCTTGATGAGATGGGTCGCCTCTGGTGTGGCCTGCCCCAGTGTACCGTCGATGCTGGCACCGGCCACGTTGAAGTAGCGCAGAGCGATGTATCTCATTGGGTGAGCTTTACCCTTGGTACTTTCAGCAATATCGCGTAGCGTCCATTCAGTGATCAATTTGGTACGACCGTACGGGTTGATGGGTACCTGGGGATGATTCTCAGCAACCGGTAATTGCTTGGGACTGCCGTAGACTGCAGCACTCGAGGAGAAAATAAACATGCCGACTTCGGCTGTCAGGCAGGCATTGAGAAGATTCAAAGACGCGGTCACGTTGTTTCGATAATATTTCGACGGATCGGTAACCGATTCAGGAACTACGATGTGGCCTGCGAAGTGGATCACCGCGTTTATAGCCCGCTTTTTGAGCAAAGCCGTCATGGTAGCCTGGTCACCCGCATCTTGTTGTTGAAAGAATGCGTCTTTCCCTACCGCCCAGCGATGTCCACTGTACAAGTTGTCAACAACGCTCACCTGGTGTCCTGCGTCGAGCAGTTGCCGCACCGTGTGTGATCCGATATAGCCGGCACCGCCAGTCACAAGAACGTTCAGTGGATAGGTCGACACGAGTGTATTTCTCTAGTCTGTAGGTGGGGGGAATTCTATCTGGCGTTGCGCCAGGACCCGGCTTTGTCGCAGGTTCAAAACTTATCCAAGGTGTCGAGCACCTGTTTTGGTGACAAGTCTTCAAGACATTCCATGTGCCCTAGTGGACAGGCCCGTTTGAAACACAAACAGGACAGTTCCAGCGAAACGGTTCTGGCTCTGCCGCTGAGCGGTGGTGTGAACTTCGGGCTGGACGAGCCATAGACCGCCACCAGTGGTGTGTTCACTGCCGCAGCTATGTGCATCAATCCCGAGTCATTACTGACCACCTGCGTTGCGGCGCTGAGTAGATCAATCGCTTGCGTGATACTGGTTCGTCCTGTGAGGTCGAGGCAGTGCCCACCAACCATCGTGTTGATAGTCTTGGCGCAGGCACTGTCTTTGAACGAGCCGATCAACCACACTTGCCAATCGCTGGCCAGCCGGTTCCGCGCGATCTCGGCGAAGTGTCTGGCTGGCCAGCGCTTGGCGGGTCCGAATTCGGCGCCCGGGCACAGGGCCAGCACGTGCTCTGAAGGCGAAGGGGAACCCAGTTCGGCCAGAATATTCCCCGCGTTTTCAGGGTAAGCCTTCAATCGAGGTTCCGGCCAGGTCTGAAGGGGTGGGCTTTCAGGCGACTGAGCGAGTTGTACGAAACGCTGGACCTGTAACGGCAGTTCCCGCCATTGACGATCCCGTAAGTCGTTGAGCAGGCCATAGCGGAGTTCCTGTTGATAGCCAGTGCGAACCGGAATTCCGGCTACCCACGGAACGATGGCAGATTTCAGAGATCCCGGCAAAACGATGGCTTGGTCGTATTTTCGATCCCGAAGTTCGTGCCCGAGCCTGATTCGGCTGATCAATTGCAACCTATTGTGTCTGAAATTGGCCGGGAACGATTCTGATACTTCGTCCATACGGTCCAGCAAAGACGCGGTTACGGCCGGTGCAATCACCGAAATGGAGCAACCGGGCCTGGTTTGCCGGAGCAACCTGAACAGGCTCTGTGCCATCACCATGTCCCCGATCCAAGCGGGGCCGACCACCAGAATTCTGCACGGGTTCAAGGTCTTAGCGGTGCAGGTTTAAACGAGCCGCACCAGAGTATCTCGCCCGGTCAGAGTGTAGGCTGTTTAAGAACGTAGAGCGTACCGCAGTAGGGGCACAAGGCAGTAGCGCGATCTTCGAGGGGTAGGTAGACCCGCGGATGATGATTCCACAGCGTCATGTCGTCCCGCGGGCAATAAACAGGTAGGTCAGCAGGCTCAATCTCGCGGGTCTGTGCTGGAGATGCCTGGCTAGCGGTACCGCCTGATGGACCGTCAGGTTCAGGTTTGTGAGGAATCGGCACAGTAGTAGTTCCGTTCAGAGTGGTGTTAGCCAGTCGTCATGGTCTTGATTACGACCTAAAACACAGTCGAAAAACAGCGACTGGATCTTCTCAGTGATCGGCCCTCGCGTGCCGCTGCCGATGGCACGACCATCAAGTTCCCGGATGGGTGTCACTTCGGCGGCGGTGCCGGTAAAGAAAGCTTCATCGGCGATGTATACCTCGTCCCGGGTGATTCTTTTCTCCTCGAACTCCAGACCCAGATCCTTGATCAGTGTGATCACGGTATCCCGTGTGATCCCTTCCAGTGCAGAGGTCAGGTCCGGTGTGTAGATCTTGCCGTGGCGCACAATGAAGATGTTTTCGCCGGTGCCTTCCATGACGTAGCCTTCGTTATCCAGCATCAGCGCCTCGTCTGCGCCGGCTGAAAGCGCTTCCTGCAGAGCCAGAATCGAATTGATATAGTTGCCACAGGCCTTTGCACGGCACATTGTGATGTTGACGTGATGCCGGGTGAGAGACGATGTCCGCACTTTGATCCCGTTTTTCAGTCCGTCGTCTCCCAGGTAAGCACCCCAATCCCAGGTGGCAATGGCCACGTGGGTCTTGAGCATGTCGGCGCGGATACCCATTCCCTCAGAACCGTAATAGGCAAGCGGTCGGATATAGGCGCTGTTTAGGCCATTCTCCCTGATCACGGTCTTCTGTGCTTCGTTGAGTACCTTTTCATCATAAGGGATTTTCATCCCGAGGATGTGTCCGGAGCGATAGAAACGTTCGGTGTGATCCTGAAGTCGGAAGATGGCTGTACCCTGTTCCGTCTGATAGGCGCGGACGCCTTCGAACACACCGAGACCGTAGTGCAGTGAGTGGGTCAGGACATGAACCTTGGCATCACGCCAGGCAATCAGTTCCCCATCGATCCAAATGACGCCGTCGCGGTCTTCAAAAGACATCGAGATTCCTCAGATTCTTAGTTTTCCCCAAAGAGGCGGTCTAATTAGTTCAGAATTGTTGTGCTGTCAACCAATGCTCGGGTGCTCGGCAGCAATAAGTAATCACGCGCACAGCATGGACTGTACTGCCAGTACGGCATGTCGAGCGTAAGGTCGTAGCCGAGACTGTATCTGATCTGGCAAGATCTCCGGGCCCAGTATCCCGACCCCCACCGGTTTCATCGTCTCCAGCTGTAGATCCACGATCGCTTTAATCACTGCCTGTGCCATGACCCGGCCGTGTGCTGTCTCGCCTCGCTCGATTACCCCCAGAACCGCCACTCCGTCGACCTCCTGACGTAGTAGTAGTCGCTTGACGGCCAGGGGTTTTTCCATTGTGCCCGGGACCCAGACTTGTTCGATCGCCTCCAGATCATTTTCTTCGGCCGTGCTGAGCGCCTCCGACAGCATGGTTTCGCCTTCGGAACGGTGAAAAGAGCCAATCACGATTGCAATCTGATGCCGTCTGCTCATTCAAGTGCGGGCATTGGCCTGATTTTTCAATGGAGGCAATTGTAGCGTATGCTCGTTGATGTCTCGGTGGGTCATCCGCTGTGCTCTGTGGTCGAATTGGTTCGGCTCTGATCGGGCTGTAAATGTGTTTGCCAGAGCGCCTTGATCCAGTTTCGCTCCCCGAGCAGATCTACCTGTGAGATCAGTGGCGCTTTTTCCTGTAGTTTCAGCTGGTTCTCGGTCGCCAGGTAATGATCGAGGATCTGGAGCAATCGTTTACCAGTATCGTGATTCAGACAGCCCACTTCAATCAGCAGCTTGGCAATCGAGCGATTGTCGCGGGGTTCAATGAGTACGGGATGGGATTCGGCCCAGCGTAGAACCCAGAACTGGATCAGGAATTCGATGTCCACCAGTCCACCTTTGTCCAGTTTAAGATCAAAGAGTTTTGCCGTGCTGCGACAGTTGGCGCTGATCGTCCGTCTGCGCATGTCTATCACGGCTCGAGCAAGTTCCTCGGCATCTCGTGGTTGCCGTAGTGTCCGTGCCCTAATGTCCTCAAAGCGTTGGATCAGGTGATCATTGCCGCTGATCATGCGGGCCCGCACAAGAGCCTGATGCTCCCAGGTTCTCGCGGTTCTCTGCAGATAGTGCTCAAAAGCATGAAGCGCTGTCACCACGGTGCCCGAACGGCCGCTGGGGCGCAGCCGCAGGTCGATCTCATAGAGATTTCCAACCCGGGTCCGCGTTGTCAGTATGTGAACGAGACGCTGAACCAGACGAGCATAATAGTGGCGCCATTCCGCCGCCATTGCTGCATTTGTATGGGGTGGTTCATCGTAAACAAAAATGATGTCCAGATCAGAGTTGTATCCAAGCTCTTGACTGCCAAGTTTTCCGTATGCGACCACCCCAAACCTCCAATGACTGTCTTTGGGCGGCGCAAGGGTCAAACTGCTGCGTGCTGAGGCCAGTCCGTGTTCAAGAACCGCCTCCGCCAGAGCGCTCAACGCCCTTGAGATGGTATTCACATCGAGCAAGCCAGCGATATCGGCAGCGCCGACTCGGAGGCTGTAGCCCCAGCGGTATTCCCGCAGCAGATCCATGACGGCTTCCAGGTCGGTTCGGTCAATCCCAGCCAGTTTCCCCCCTAGCTCGGCCGAAATCTCAGCGCGTTCCTGGGTCTGGAATCCGGTGATGGGATCGAGAAGCTCGTCGAGAATCACAGGGTGTTGACCGATCCAGTTGCCGATCCAACTCGATGCGGTAATGAGGCGAACCAGCTGTTGTAAAGCCAGGGAGTTCTCGGCCAGCAGCGAAAGATAGGCTGATCGACGACCAATGGCTTCGACGACCGAGACAAAGCGGGCCAGCGAGATGTCAGGATTGGCAGAAGCGCCACAAGCCCGTAGCGCAAGCGGCATCAGGCGGTCCATTCGCTCCCGGCCTTCACGTGAAAAAGCACAGTAGAATCGGCTCTGGTGAACATCGTCAAGCAGTTTGAGAATCCGTTCTACTTCCAGAAATCCCAACTCTGTGAGTTTTTCAGAGGCGTCGTCAGTGGTCAGCGTGTTCTGCCACAGATCGACCAGGGAAACATCCGGGCTGGTACCGACACTGGTATCCTCCTGGCGAAAGACGTCGAGAAACTGGTCGTGTACCTTGTCCATGATCCTATGCAGCTGCTCTGAAAGCATATCCTTGGATTCAAGGCCCAGTGCCAATGCGATTCGCTCCAGGGTGAGCGGATCGTCGGGCATAGTGTGGGTTTGCTGGTCATCGAGGACCTGAAGGCGGTGTTCCAACCGTCTTAGATAATCATAGGTGTCATGCAGCACCTTGCAGCGAGCGTTGTCGAGAATGCCGAGTGACTCAAGTTCGACCAGCGCACACCAGAAGCTTGGTGTCTGTAAGCTGCGATTACGCCCGCCGTAGATCAGTTGATGGCTTTGTACGATAAATTCGATTTCGCGGATGCCCCCGCGCCCGAGTTTGATGTTATCCCCAATATTTTTCTGCCTGAGCTGGCTTTCGATCAGTTCTTTCATCGATCGAATGGCTTCGATGGCGCCGAAATCCAGATACTTTCGGTATACAAATGGTCGCAATTGATCCAGCAGTCTTTGACCACCTTCAAGATCACCGGCCACTGGCCTCGCCTTGATTAGAGCGTAGCGTTCCCATTCACGGCCGTGGGTAAGGTAATAGTGATCCATGGCGTCGAAGGACAGTGTCAGTGGTCCACTGTGGCCGTTAGGTCTGAGCCGCATATCCGTACGGAAAACGATGCCCTCAGGCGTGGGTTCCTCGAGCAGACCAATGAGCATCTGGCCGACACGGGTAAAAAACGCCTGGTTGCTGATCCTACGCTGGCCGTTGGTCTCACCGGGTTCAGGGTAGACGAAGACAAGATCAACATCCGAAGACAGGTTGAGTTCCCGGCCACCCAGCTTGCCAAGCCCCAGTACGGTCATTCGAATCGGCACACCGCTGTCACCGCCGACCGGTTCGCCGTGGCGTGCAGCCACCTCGCGATGCGCATACTGAAGCGCTGCGCCGATCGTGGTATCAGCGAGTTCTGACAGCGTCTCTACAACCTCTTCCAGTGGTGCGGCGCCTATCAGGTCTCGCCAGCCGATGCGAGCCACTTCTTCCTGACGGATTGTGCGAAGGTCCCGTACCAGCGTCTCCCGATCTGACCCAGGACGGCTGGCTCGGTCTACCGTGAGGCTAATCTCGCCCGTTTTTCGGGCTTGTGGTATGCCACCGGCTGCTTGTATTTCAACTAGGAGTTCCGGCAAACCTGCCAGGGTTCTGGCAATAAAATCGCTGCTCGCAACGACCTGTGCCAGAATCTCAAGAGGTCTCTGATCTTGGTTCTTGTTGACGGCCGGTACAAACGCGGCGGGGTTTCGTTCTGCGAGCCGAAACAAGTGGTGCTCAGTCAGAGGTCGTAGTGATTCAGGCAAAGTGGCCGCTGCATTGCGGCAGATTTCAGCCCGATCTATCATCCGATCGTCAGAGCCTAGGTAATGGGTCTGGCCACTGGCGGATAACCTGAAACAAGCAATGCCGCCTTAAGCAGCCAGGCGATATGGCTCGGGGTCGATTGTCGGGGTATGGTCATTTAGCATTTGGGCAATCATCTGGCCGGTGGCTGGCGCCATGGACATCCCGAGCATGTTGTGGCCAGCAGCGACATAGACATTTGATGCTACTGGGCAGGGACCAATGCGGGGTAAGCCGTCTGGAGTCATGGATCGCCAACCGACCCAGGTTTCTTCAACAGTCTCAACGCAAGGCTCAACCAAGTACTGGTTTGCACCATCTCTGAGCAGAGCCACACGGCGTGGATCAACCCGCCGGTTGTAACCGGAAAACTCAAGAATCGACCCAAGGCGATAGCCACTGAGCCAGGGCGTGGCAACGACTCCGTAATCGACAAAGTGCAAAGCACGTCGTGGACACGGTTCCGGTCTTGGCATGGTCAGCGAGTAACCTTTAGCAGGCTGTATGGGAGCGTGCCAGCCTAGATCGCGAGCCAGCAGCGGTGTCATGGCCCCTGTCGCGAAGACGAACTGCTCGGCACGGATTTCACCGCGGTCCGTGATGACCGCTCGGGCACATCCTTTACGCAGCGAAAGAGCGCGAACCTCGGTCTGTTCTTGTACCGTTACACCGCGCTGAACCAGGGACTCTCTCCAGTTTCGAAGCAGATGGTCCGGTCTTAGGTGGGCGTCATCAGGAAAGTACCACGCTCCTGCGAGCCCTTCACGCAAAGTTGGCTCCATGTCGGTCAATTGCTGGTCGACCAGCCTTCGTGCCAGGATACCGAACTCGGTCCGCAGCAGCTCGCTTTTTGCACTGAGAGCCTTGAATACCTGTGGTTGCTTGCACACGTACAGTGCACCTTTTGTTTCCCAGTCGCAATTCAGCTGGTATTTGGTGATCAGTTCGTCGTACAGCCGTCGCGATTGTTGCAGCAGTGCAAGCGCGAAGTGGCCGGTCTGGACCATCTGTTTTTCGCGACAATTGCCTGCAAATCGAAGCAGCCACTGCCACAGACTCGGATCGAACCGCGGTGCAACGAAAAAAGGGGTACTGTGGCTCATCAGGCCGGTCAGAGCCTGGCCAATGATTCCGGGTTCGGCAAGGGGCAGCAGGTGGCTGGGGCAGATACACCCACAGTTACCATGGGACGCCTCACCACCGACTGTGCTGCGGTCGACCAGCGTAACCCGTCGACCGCTCTCAGCAAGATAATGAGCGCAAGCTGTGCCTATTACCCCGGCACCAACAACCAGGACATGAGGTCCCGATTGTTCCATTAGCCGATGCCCATACAAAAGGGGTCTGACGGGTCAAGAATAAGGGTGGATTCCGCATTGACATGGGCACTGCCCGTGATCTTCGGAATCACCGTGTCACCCTGCCAGTGACCTTGAGCCTCGAAAACACTGCCGACGATGCTTTCCTGGCGCCAGGTTTCACCGGCCTTGATTTTACCTTCTGCCATCAGGCAGGCTAGCTTGGCGCTTGTACCAGTGCCGCAGGGTGAGCGATCGTAGGCACCGCCCGGGCACAAGACAAAATTTCTGCTGTCAGCACCATAGCTGGCAGGCCCGAAGAGCTCCACGTGGTCGATCTGTTGACCGGCTTCACCGGTAATTCTGTGCCGCTCCAGTGCGCCTCGAATCTTCTGGGCGATGCGGGTCAGTCGATCAATATTTTCAAACTTCACGTCCTCATTGTGATCGCCAACGAGGAAAAACCAATTACCGCCCCACGCAATGTCACCAACGACTGTACCATCTTCGTCTAGGTCGAGCTCAATACCGGAACGGAAACGGTAACTTGGCACGTTCGTGACGGTCACCCGATAATCTTCATGGAGCGCCACCCTGACCTCGCCCACCGGGGTCTCTATCAGATGGTTGCCGGGTCCTATACGCCCTAGATGGGCAAGGGTCACCGCCAGACCGATCGTGCCATGACCACACATGTTCAGCACCCCGACATTGTTGAAGAAAACAATACCCGCAATCGACTCTGGCCGGGTCGGTTTGCACAGAATGCCGCCTACCCAGACGTCACTGCCACGGGGTTCATTGACGACAGCTGATCGGAAGTCATTGAACTGGTCGTTGAAGATCTTTCTTCGGCTGGCCATATCCCCGCTCCCCAGATCAGGTCCACCCGATACTACGATTCGGGTGGGCTCACCACCGGTGTGGGAATCGACGACTTGGACGCGCTGGCTTTCCGGTTTCATAACCTTACCTGGACATTGATCCATTTACACTGTGACGGGCTGAGAATAATATCGAATACAGTCAAACGAACCAATGGCACAATTATGCCGGCGGATTGCAACCAGTGTCACGAGGATTCAATAAAACTCTGCAAGGCCTGAAGTCATCAGATGAAAGACCTATTTGATTTTGAAATTTCTCGGCAACGGTTCGCAGTTGTCGGGCACCCGGTTGCACACAGCAAGTCCCCACAGATTCATCAGGCGTTCGCAAAGCAATGTGGGTTAAAGATTGGCTACGATGCAATTCAACTCGATCGGGGTGGGTTTGTTCAGGGTATACGCAACCTTCAGGCAGGTGGGCTTAAAGGGTTGAACGTGACCCTGCCATTCAAGGAAGAGGCGCGGGTAGTCAGCGATGAACTGAGTGACCGGGCCAGGATTGCCGCCGCAGTTAATACGATTTTGTTTACCGATGATGGCACTGTTTTTGGCGATAACACCGATGGCGCAGGCCTTGTGTCTGATATCCAGGACAACATGGGAATCAGACTGCACGGCCGGCGATTGCTTCTAGTCGGTGCCGGCGGTGCTGCCAGAGGTGCTGTTCAGCCGCTGCTGGAGACAGGGTTGGCGGCACTGGCCATTACCAACCGAACAGCAGAACGAGCCCGGAGACTAGCGGTAGATTTTCAGCAGGTCGGATCTGTCCAGGCTCTGGCAATAGAGCAGGTTGGAGGGCATCGTTTTGATGTCATTGTCAATGCAACATCAGCCGGTTTGTCCGGTCAGGTGCCAGAATTGCCGAATACGATATTTTCGGACGGCGCGATCGCATATGACATGTTGTACTCTAATCACCCAACACCGTTCATGCTCTGGGCATGGTCATGCGGTGTTTCCCATGCTGCTGATGGTCTCGGCATGCTGGTTGAGCAGGCAGCTGAATCGTTTTTTCTCTGGAATAATGTCCGGCCCGAGACCGGCAGCGTTATCCAGTCACTGCGCTCTGGTAGTTGAGTTCAGTTGGCCCAATCACCGGTTCGAAGGAATAGGTAAACAGTGTCGGGCGTTAAAGAGAATGCAGTCACCCGGAAGACTTACAGCCAGGCGGCCGCTTGTTTTTCAAGTATGGCTGCCAGTGCGTTGATATGGTCAGGGCGATCATTGAGACAGGGCACATAGCCGTATCGCTCTCCACCTGCGGCAAGAAAAATTCGGCGATTGTGCTGATCGATTTCCTCGAGCGTCTCCAGGCAGTCACCAGAAAAGCCAGGACACACGACGTCGACACTGCGTACACCGGCTTTGGCCAGTTCCTCTAGAGTTTGGTCGGTGTAGGGCTGTAGCCAAGGTGCCCGTCCGAACCGTGATTGAAAGGTCAGATACCACTGCCCATCTGCCAGGCCAAGCCTCGCGACCAACTCTCCGGCAGTCGCATGGCACTGGTCAGAATAGGGGTCACCGTGCCGCCGGTAACGCTCTGGGGTGCCGTGGAATGAGATCAAAAGCCGTTCAGGTTGTCCTTCCCGGGACCATTGTTCCAAAACCGACTTCGCCAGAGCATCTAGATAGCCGCAATCCAGGTGGTAATCACGAATAATGTGCAGGTCTGGAAGACTTCGCCAGTGCTTCAGGACACCGCTCACGGCATCGTAAATCGAAGCGGTGGTCGAGCACGAGTACTGTGGATAGAGTGGCAGCACCAGTAATCTCTGTACACCAGCTTCAATCAGTCGCTGCATCGCAGAGGTGATTGAGGGATTGCCATAACGCATTCCAAGTGCTACCTGTACCTTGTTACCGTGCCGCTCGTCAAAATGCTGCTGAAGAAGTTCACTCTGGCGCCTGGCTATGGTCAGCAGCGGCGAGCCGCCCGTCTGCCAGATCTGCCGGTAGGCGGCCGCGCTGCGGCGTGGCCGAACACGGAGGATCAGGCCGTGAAGGATGGGGTACCAGAGTAGCCGGGGCAGTTCCACGACCCGGCGATCGTGTAGAAACTCGCTCAGGAATCGGCGTACGGCATTGGCCTCCGGTGCATCGGGTGTTCCCAGGTTGGCCAACAGTATGCCGACACGTTGAGCCTCTTTGCTGTTCACGCCGCGGTAGTAGCGCATGATTCAGAGTGACATGGTCCGAGTCAGGTCGTGGGATAATGAAACGCTATCGGGTCTAGTGCAATGACCTGGATGTGTGAACTTTCTGTTTTTAGGCATCGAGTCAGATAACGCGAGAATTGAAACATGCACTGGGTAGCTCTTGGCATCATTGGGATCGGCCTTATTGTAGCCGCGAGCCGCTACCCGAAACTGGCTTTTGGCATCCTGACAGGTCTAATCGGAATGGTATTGGTAGCCGTAAAGTTCAATTCGGACGAACACGAGCGATCAGCTTCACTGGTCTCGGCGGCTGATGTGGGATTCTCAAACATACTGTTCAGTCCGGGGTATGCTGGCAGCTACAATATGAGCGGCCGGCTGATTAACCGCGCGATTAAATCCGGTATCGCTGAATTCGGGTTGAGGGTTACGATGCTGGACTGCGATTCGGCGAGTGCCGCCGCTGAATCAGACTGCAGCGAGATCGCTGAGGTTTATACAAGAATCAGCATCGAGATTCCGCCTGGCGAGACGAAGGAGTTCTCCACCAATTTGCCGTTTCCTTATCGCCGACTTAAAGGCGAGACGAGATGGGCATATGCCGTTGATGGTGTGGTCGGCAGGGAGTACTAGAGAATTGCCAAATTTGTGGTGGTAAGGACTCAGTGTGCGTTGGTCTGGAATCCGTGTTGCGGACCAGCCTGTGTTTTGAGCAAAAAAAGCGACGGCCGGAGCCGTCGCCTCGATTTTCTGAGTCAATCCGAGTGCCTGGTAATAAACCTGGCAGTCCCGAATACTAACGTCTTCTGCTTGCTTTTTTCCGAGTTGCTTTCTTTTTTGCAGCCTTTTTCTTGGTTGCTTTTTTCCGAGTTGCTTTCTTTTTTGCAGCCTTTTTCTTGGTTGCTTTTTT
>CAZVVN010000004.1:75272-97601 GCA_964630665.1 uncultured Acidiferrobacteraceae bacterium
CCGAGTTGCTTTCTTTTTCGCTACGCGTTTAGTCGCTTTTTTCTTCGATGCTGCTCGTTTCTTCGTGGCCTTTTTCTTCGCCGCCATATTGAGTTCCTCTGCTAGGGTTGATGTAGGGTAGGACTGGTTACTGGCTGGTTACTGCCTGCTGGTTGTCAGCAGGTTACCGCTCGACTCGGGTACCGCCTGACTACTATATTTGATTGTCAAAATAAATGTCCGATGACACGAAATCACACCGACAAATACGGAGTTGAAAGAAACGTTTACTCCTAAGGCGCGAACTATAGTCGTGCAAAAGAAAATGTCAAGCAATCAAAAACTTAAAGTTAATGGAAATGTCAAGCGCCCAAACCTTGACTACGTCATCATTGCAACAAGTTATCTACACAACGCAGGCCTCATGTTGCATACAAACGAGAACAACTAAAGCTACTCTAATGGTGATATTGTTAGTGAGTCTTCTTGTTCGTGAGTGAATTGTTTGACCGGACCGTCCAATAAAGGCAAAAGTAATTCCAGGGTTCGATTGGTTGCACCAGCGTTTTCAGAGACCATCGTAATGCCATTGTCCCCCATCGTTGCACGCAGATTCGGATCATTGATCAGTGTAGTCAGCGCAGTTCTCAGTTCGTCCAGGTTGTCGACTTGAAATCCGGCTCGTCGTTCGACAGTCAGGCGGCTAATCTCAGCAAAATTCCGCATGTATTGCCCGAAAATTACCGGCACGCCAACCGCGCAGGGCTCAAGGATGTTGTGTCCGCCGATGCCCTTGATACGTATCAGGCTGCCACCGACTATGGCAATGTCTGCCGCCGCGTACAACATTGGCAACTCGCCCATAGTGTCAGCAATCTGGACCGAGACCGTTGACGAAATCTGGCCGGTGTGGTGGCTTCTCCTCAAAGATTCAAAACCCTCTCGAACGGCCAGCTTCGCAACTGATTCAAACCGTTCCGGATGACGCGGCGCTAGAACCAGTAGCAGCCCGGGACAGTTATCAGATATCTGGGTCAGAAGCTCCAGCAGTAAGGATTCCTCCCCTTCATGGGTACTGCCAGCAATTACCACGGTGCGGTCTCGCCCCCAATCTCGCCTCACCGCCTCGGCGACTTCGCGAACGCTAGCGGGTAAGCCGATTTCGAACTTCATACTGCCCGTCCTGCTGATCCGGGTAGAGTCCAACCCTAAGGCAAGCAGTCGTTCCTGATCACCTTTGGACTGGACGGCAAATAAATCGACTTTTCGAAGTGCCGGTCCGATTACCGGAAGTACCTTGGCATACCCGCGACGGGATTTCTCGGACAATCTGACATTGGTCATGATGATGTTGGTGCCCAGCTGATGGCAATAGTGAATCATGTTCGGCCAGATTTCGGTCTCCATCAGAATCAAATTTCGAGGAGAGCTTCTTTCAAGGAACCCCCTGACCGCAAAAGGATAGTCGTAGGGTGCATAACAATGAGTCACTCTGTTGCTGAATGTTGCAGTAACCTGATCGGATCCCGTGGGTGTCATCGTTGTCACGAGTATTCTGCAATCTGGTTTTAATTGAAGAATCTGGTTGATGAGGGGTGTTGCAGCGTTCACTTCGCCGACTGAAACGGCATGAACCCAGGCGGTAAAGCCAGCAGGGTAAAGCTGACACTTACCGAAGCGTTCGTTCCAGCGTGTCCAATAAGACGGGTTACGGAATCCACGAATCAACAGGCGCAAGAACAAAACAGGCAGCACAATCCAGAGCAGGAAGGTATAGAGCAAACGTGCCAAAGTGTTTCTGATCGCCCGGAGTTACCGGGTTCCGCTGTTTTCTTCCAACCAGTTTCTGGGATGGAGAAAATACCGGTAGAGCTGGTCTTCGGGCGTGCCAGGTTCTGGACGCCAGTTATAACGCCACGACACCGCAGGCGGAAGTGACATCAGGATCGACTCTGTGCGACCACCACTTTGAAGGCCAAAGAGCGTGCCACGATCGTAGACCAGATTGAATTCGACATATCGGCCTCTCCGGTAGAGTTGAAAATCCCGTTCACGTTGGCTCCAGGTCAGCCCCCTTCGCCGTTGGACAATCGGCAGATAAGCAGCTAGAAAATGATCACCAATACTGCGGGTCAGCGCAAAAGCATTATCGAACCCCCCCTCAGAGAGATCATCGAAGAACAACCCACCGATGCCACGTTGTTCTTGGCGGTGCTGGAGAAAAAAATATTCGTCACACCAGCGTTTCATTCGGGGGTAGATATCTTCGCCGAACGGTTGACAGGCATCGTGTGCGGTACGATGCCAGTGGATCGCATCTTCGCTGAAACCATAATATGGGGTCAGATCAAAACCACCCCCGAACCACCACACGCTGTCCCCTTTGTCGGGGGATGACTCGAAGAAGCGCACATTCATGTGCGAAGTTGGAACGTACGGATTCAGTGGATGAATGACCAGCGAAACTCCCATGGCCACATAGGGGCTGCCGCCCAGTTTCGGACGCTGGGCTGATGCCGAAGGCGGTAACTGATCGCCTGTTACGTGGGAGAAATTGACCCCGGCCTGCTCAAATATTTCGCCGCCATGCAGAATACGGGTTCGCCCGCCACCCCCTTTGTCATGCGACCAGCAGTCTTCTTGGAATTGTCCGCTACCGTCTTCCACGCTGAGTTGGGTACAGATCTGATCTTGCAGGCCGAGCAGGTACGCTCGGACGGTATCTGGGGCAGATGTCATGATGCGGGGGGCTGGCCGACAGTCGATTTCAGCTCGCGTTACGGATCAGTCGGCCGGTTGCCGCATCCCGGATGACACTGGGGGTCAGCCGGCCTCCTACGGGGCCGTCGATGATCCAGTCTATCGCATCGCCAAATTCGGACTGAACCCTTGCAGCGGATCGTAGCGGCGACTGATCTTTTCGATTGGCACTGGTCGACACGATTGCCGACCCTGCTCTTCGGCACAGTTCCAGTGCGATTCGGTGTCCGGGGATCCGCACGGCCAGGGTGTCATGACGGCCTTTCAGCCAGAGAGGTGTGGAGGACAAAGCGGGCAGTAGCCAGGTGTATGGTCCAGGCCATGAAGCCAGTGGCTGAACGAGAAGCGACCGGTCAGAAATGTCAACGATCCGGGCAAGGCGCCTGATATTATCGACAATCACGATCAGGCCCTTGTCCCAGGATCTGCGCTTGAGGTGAAGAATCCGCCGGACGGCTTGTTCGTGCAAAGGGTTACAACCAAGGCCGTAACAGTGTTCGGTTGGATAGGCCACGATACCGCCTGCTGCAACCACGGCCGTTGCTTGTCTGATCTGGTCAGAGATCAACAGACTTTGTTACCCAGTTTGACCTGCAGATCGCGGTCTTTGTTTCTGACTGACTCAGCGTTCACGGCCCGCTCAGCAGCGAGTCGATCAGCTAAATTCCGGTCAGACGTGGCTATGATCTGGGCTGCCAGGTAAGCCGCATTTCGCGCCCCGGCCTTGCCGATCGCAACACAGGCGACTGGAATTCCGCCCGGCATTTGTACTGTTGACAGCAGTGCGTCATGTCCTTTGAGAGGACCCGCCTCCATCGGAATTCCAATGACGGGTTTCAAGGTCAGTCCAGCTACGGTTCCAGCTAGATGTGCCGCTAGACCTGCTGCAGCGATGAACACAGAGCAGCCACGGGCCTCGGCATCACGGACGTGATCGTGCGTGTCATGTGGCGTACGATGGGCCGAGGTGATCTTGACTTCCCATGGCACTTCTAACGCGTCCAGTGTATCTAGAGTGGCCTGAACTGTGGCCAGGTCTGAATCTGAACCCATCATGACTGATACGAATGACTCACTCACAGTAGTCCTCCTGAAGTTTCGTGTTGGTTTTCGCGTTTCAGTGCCCGATAGCCGATATCGTGTCGAAAATAGGCTCCCGGCCAGTTGATTTTTTTCACAGTGGCATAAGCGGACTGTTGGGCGAGGCCGATATCTTCACCGAGAGCCGTGACACAGAGGACCCGGCCACCACTGGTGACGATGTGTCCTTGCCGCTCATCTGTACCGGCATGATAGACCTTGATGTGTTCCGATTCGGCTTCGGTCAGACCCGTGATGATGTCTCCCTTTGGATAACGATCAGGATATCCGGCCGCTGCCATAACCACCCCCAGCGCGACTCTGGAATCCCACTGAACGAGGCATTGGCTCAAGGTGCCGTCGAGCGCCGCTTGGCAAAGAACAGCCAGGTCGGATTTAAGTCGCAGCAGAATTGGTTGGGTCTCGGGGTCACCCAGCCGACAGTTGAACTCGAGTACCCGCGGTATCCGGTCGGTTCCGATCATCAGTCCGGCGTAGAGAAATCCGCAATACGGAACTCCCTCTGCTGCCAGCCCATTGACGGTGGGTTCGATCACCTGGTGCATGATGCGCTGGTACATATCGGGGTCGACGACAGGTGCCGGGGAGTAAGCACCCATACCACCGGTGTTCGGTCCACGATCGCCGGCATCACGCGTCTTGTGATCCTGTGAAGTCGCGAGGGGTGCTACACTGGTGCCGGCCACCAGACAGATGAAACTCACCTCTTCGCCTATCAGGAAGTCTTCGATTACGAGCTGTTTTCCCGCCAGACCGAAGCGCCCTTCAATAAGAATCTGATTAACCGCTTGGCGTGCCTCATCGAGGCTCTGAGCAATGATGACGCCTTTACCGGCGGCTAGCCCGTCAGCTTTGAGTACCACGGGCAGTTCGGCATTCTCAAGCCAGTCAAGCGCGTCTTTGGCATCAGCGAAGACCCGGTGGGCCGCGGTCGGTATGTTATGGCGCTGTAGAAAAGCCTTGGCAAAAGATTTCGAGCCCTCCAGGCGAGCAGCGCTTTGTTTTGGCCCGAGACAGGCTAGGCCAGCATTTGAGAATAGATCGACAATGCCATCGACCAATGGTCCTTCGGGCCCTATAACGGTCAGGTTGATCTTCTCGCGTCGGGCAAACTTGAGCAGTTCTTCTACATCACCTGCTTCGATGGCGATGTTCTGTACTCCGGGTTCTTGTGCAGTACCGGCATTGCCGGGCGCGACATAGACCGACGAAACTCGGCTCGAACAGGCCAGCTTCCAGGCCAGGGCGTGTTCTCGGCCACCCCCCCCGACGACCAGAACCTTCATCGACTGGCTACTCAATGGCGAAAGTGTCTCATGCCGGTAAATATCATGGCGATACCATGTTCATCCGCAGCATCGATCACCTCGTTGTCGCGGACCGAACCCCCGGGTTCGATCACAGCGCGGATACCCGCAGCAGCGGCAGCGTCAATACCGTCGCGAAATGGAAAGAAAGCATCCGAGGCCATGACAGAACCCTCTGTTTTCAGGTTTTCGTCGGTCGCCTTGAGGCCCGCAATCCTGGCTGAATAGACCCGGCTCATCTGACCGGCTCCAATGCCGATCGTACGCTGGTCGGCGGCAAAAACGATAGCGTTTGATTTGACAAATTTCGCTACGGTCCAGGCAAAGAGAAGATCTCGCTTCTCATTGTCAGTCGGTTTTCTCTCAGTGACCACCTTGAGATCAGCCGCGCCGATGTTTCCCATGTCCTGTTCCTGGACCAGCAGACCACCGCCCACCCGCTTGAAATCATGTTGTGCGAACCCGTTTCGGTTCTGTGGTCCGGTCAACATGACCCGGATTCCCGGTTTCGTGCCCACGATCCGGGCAGTTTCGACTGTCCAGTCGGGAGTGATAATCAGTTCGACGAACTGACGTTCAATAATAGCCCTGGCGGTTGCTGGGTCTAGTGTGCGATTGAAGGCTATGATGCCGCCAAATGCCGACGTGGGATCAGTGCGATAAGCGTGCTCGTAAGCATCGAACGTCGTTGAAGCTACCGCAACGCCACAGGGGTTAGCGTGCTTGACGATCACGCAAGCGGTATCCTCAAAAGCACTGACACACTCCAGCGCAGCGTCTGCATCAGCTACGTTGTTGAACGACAGTGCCTTGCCCTGCACCAGTTCGGCTGCGGGTAGCGTGCCTGGCAGAGGAGCAGGGTCTCGATAAAACGCAGCATTCTGGTGCGGATTTTCCCCATAGCGCAGGCTGCTTGATTTGCGGAACTGCAGATTGAGTACCTCGGCAAACCCGCTGTCGTCGTCTCGGGTGAGGTAATTTGAAATGGCACCGTCATAGTCTGCGGTATGGCTGAACGCCACCGCTGCCAAGCGCGCTCGAGTTTCCCAGGAAACACCGTCATGTGCTTGAAGTTCCCTGATGACGACATCGTAATCCTCGCTGTTCACCAGGACCGTGACCGCATCGTGGTTTTTGGCTGCAGCGCGGAGCAGCGTCGGGCCACCAATATCAATGTTTTCGACGGCCTGATCCCGAGTACAGTCCTGTTGGGAAACAGTCTGTGCAAAGGGATAAAGGTTGACGGCCACGAGGTCGATAGGTGGAATGTCTGCGCGGATCATCTGCTCGTCGTCTGTTCCACGGCGACCGAGTATGCCGGCATGTACTTTCGGATGCAGCGTCTTGACCCGCCCATCCATCATCTCGGGGAAACCGGTGTAATCAGCGATCTCGGTGACTTTGACGCCTTTTTCTCGGAGCAGCCTGGCTGTGCCACCGGTTGACAGAATCTCAACATTGAGTTCCTGGAGTTCACTGGCAAACGCTGCCACACCTCGCTTATCGGAGACGCTGATCAGCGCCCTTCTGATCGGCATAAAGACGCTGTTTGTCATCTATGCTGTCCAGATGTCACAACAAGTCCGGGGAGTCATCAAGTGTGGGTGCAACAATTGATCTTAGTCACTGAGGCGGTGATGCTTTAGTTTCTTGCGCAGCGTATTACGGTTTATACCGAGAATCCGGGCCGCTCGTGACTGGTTTCCTTTGACTTCTCGCATGACGACTTCGAGCAGCGGTCGCTCGACTTCGTTGATGACCATTTCGTAGACTGCTACCGGTTGCTCGCCATTGAGTGCCTTGAAGTACTGTTCAACGGAGCGTCTGACGAAATAATTGAGCGGCTGGCGGTCGGATTTATTCACAGCTCGGCAGGGTCACTGCCCAGGGTCCGGACAGATTCCGAGTAATGAACTCGATCTGATCATCAGGCTTTTCAATGAGGTTGAAGCTCCGGCGCAGTGCCTGCCCATTGGTCATTAACGAGGTGTACCAGGTCACGTGCTTGCGTGCGACCCGCGCGCCTAGAGCGCCGCCATACAGCGAATACAACTCTCCCAGATGCTGCACTAGGGTATCACGTTTGTCGGTTGACGGTGGATCACCCGGATCGTCTCCGGTCTTCAGGAAAGAGCTGATTCGCCGAAACAACCACGGCTGGCCCTGGGCTGCTCGGCCGATCATGACCGCATCTGCGCCGGTGTAGTCCATTACTGCCCGGGCTTTGGTAGGGGTGTCGATGTCGCCATTGGCAATGACCGGAATACTCGCCTCGGATTTGATCTGCCGAATCGTGTCGTATTCAACTGTGCCGTGGTATTTGCATTGACGCGTGCGTCCGTGGACCGCCAGAGCCTGGATGCCGGCGGCTTCTGCAATCCGTGCGATCTGCGTCCCGTTTCTGTGTTGCGGGTCCCAGCCGGTGCGAAGCTTGAGCGTCACTGGCACATCCACAGCCTTGACCACAGATTCGAGAATCTGTCCAACCAGTGTTTCGTCGAGCAAAAGTGCCGAGCCGACCATTCGGCTGCAGACTTTCTTTGCAGGGCAGCCCATGTTGATATCTATGATGTTTGCCCCGCGGTCCACGTTGAACCGCGCAGCGTCTGCCATTTCGCTGGGGTCGGCACCTAGAAGCTGAACACTGATCGGGCCCGGCTCGTCGTGGTGGTCAACTCGGCGTCGACTCAACCGGGTATGCCGGAGAGAAGAATTAGAACTCACCATCTCTGATACAGCCAGCGCGGCACCGTAGGACCTGGCAATACGTCGGTAGGGCCGATCCGACACCCCCGCCATCGGCGCGGCGAGTACCCTGCTGGTAAGGACGATGGAACCGATCCGAAGATTAGGTATCTGGTGCTTCACTGACACGCTGGTACGATTACCATTTGCCAATGATTCGTGCTTCGAAGCCGACAGCGTTGTCTTCGGGCTGGGCCAGGTTCAAGGTAATGACGGTGCGGCCACCCGCTGGTACCAGGTTCTCCATCTGGCTCTCAAGAAACGCGCTGGGCAGGTAATTACGCCGTCCGACGACCCGGCCATTCCGGTCACTCAAGGTGAGTTCGATCCCTGGATAGGATTTGTCTTTTGTACTGCGATTCAACAGTCCTATCTTCACGATGACTGCGCCCGGGATATCCGGATGCAGGTCGACTTTTGTTTCCTCGACCCGAAACACGGGGCCGGAAAACGGGGCTGGCACGGTGCAGCCCAGTGTTGAGCAAAATACGCTGAGGTAGGGCCGGGCCGACGCAATGCCAGCCAGTTCATCAAGCAGTAGAAAACGGACCTGGACAAACAGCACTCCGGCCATAAACAGGGACCCGATCAGCCAGATCCACAGCTTTTTAGATCGCGGCTCAACCGGATGCGTGACGACTCGACCGCCGGTGCCGGGCAGTTGAGCCCTGACGCTGCTCGGATGCTCTGGTGCCGGACCAGGGTGACCAAGCTTGGGTTCATGGCGCCGGTTTCGGTCCGGTTGCATGGAGAACCGGCCACCGATCTCTGAGACCTGACGGGGTGTTGCCGATATAGCGACCGCCTTGGAACTGCGCTCCTCCACAGGTCTTTCTATTCCTGTTTCCGGCGCCAGAGTTCGCCGTATTTCAGCCAGCCCCTCGTGTTCGTCGCCACTCAGTGCCAGGTCCGCTAGGAGTTCATCGTCCAGGGTGAAAAGGTGTTCCCCTTCTGCGAATCCGGGACTTTCCCGCTGTGTATCGGCCTCAACAAAAGTATTCGGATTGGCTGTGGGGGCTGCGGGGCTGGCCGAGCAGACTGGATTGGGTGCCTCGTCGACGAGGTTCCAGGTGGCGTTAAACATGATACCGCAGTCTTTACAGTGTATGAGACCTGCCTGCGTAGACAACGCCTCGATAGTGACCGGCGAGATCGTCTCGCAAGCGACACATCGTGTCAGAAACCTGGCGGACCCTGAATTTCTCAGCGAGGCGATTTGTTCACACTCCCGAAACCGCGATGAGCAACACCCATTCATCACGTTGTTCTGCTTTAAAAGTATATCTGGAGCCAAATGCTGAAAGCACGCGTTCGGCCTGACCTTCGAGGAGACCGGAGAGCATCAGGGTCCCGCATTTAGACAGATGTTGCTCCAGCGTAGGGGCCAGGTCAATAAGCGTATGCGCGAGTATGTTGGCGATCAGTACATCGCACAGCAGGCGTGAGGGCACCTGTTCGGGAAACATGAGCCGCAGCCGGCTGCCGACACCGTTTCGTTCGGCATTGTTCCGGCTCGTATCTAATGCGATGGGGTCAATGTCCACCCCGATGGCCTTGCTGGCTCCAAGCCGCAGCGCGGCCAGCGCTTGTATGCCAGAGCCACAACCCCAGTCCAAGACGGTTGATCCGTTAAGATTCAGTCCCGTCAGGTGTTCCAGGCACAGACAGGTGGTGGGGTGGGTGCCGCTCCCAAAGGCGAGTCCAGGGTCTATCATTAGGTTGATAGCATCCGGATCCTCAGGCTGGCACCAGCTTGGGCAGACCCAGAGGTTGTCCCTGATGTGGATCGGTTTAAACTGTTCCTGGCCTGCAAGTTCCCAGTCGCGGTCCGGTAAGGCCTGAACACAGGGGTTCGTCTGGTGCCCTAGAACCGCTTTCAAGTGGCCACAGACCACACTGAGATCAGTATCGGCAGCAAAAAGACCGGTGATCTTCTCCTCGTCCCATTCAGGGTCTTTAGACCGGGCTTCGTCAAAAAATTCCTTGACGGCAGTGCTTTCACGGGACACTGCGATTGCGCCTAGTCCTTCCATGACCTCTGCCGCCCGTTTGACGGCGGGTTGTGCCACAACAACACTGATCTGCAGCCAGCCTGACACAGGTTAAGGACCAGTACAGCGGTAGTTGCCGGCGCCGTTCAGGTGCGGCGGATACGCTCGAGGTAGTGAATGTCCACCGGTTGACGGCGGAACGCCGAATCGGTCACCAGCCGTCTGTGCAGTGGGATATTGGTCTTGATCCCATCGACCACCATTTCCTGAAGTGCACCGTGCATTCGGATCAAAGCTCGTTCTCTGGATTCACCGTGTGTGATCACTTTGGCGATCATTGAATCGTAAAAAGGGGGCACGGTGTAGTTGTTGAAAATGTGGGAGTCCACTCGAACGCCGGGTCCGCCGGGTTGGTGATACTGGGTGATGGTTCCCGGGGACGGCAGAAAAGTGTCGGGGTCTTCAGCGTTGATCCGGCATTCGATAGCGTGACCGATGAACTGGATATCTTCCTGGGCGTGCTGCAGGACCTCTCCGGCAGCGATCTGTATTTGTTCTCGCACGATATCGATTCCCGTGATGAGTTCAGTGACCGGGTGTTCGACCTGAATTCGGGTATTCATCTCGATAAAGAAAAACTCGCCGTTCTCGTAGAGGAATTCGAACGTACCGGCACCGCGGTAGCCCATCGTGCGGCAGGCCTCAGTGCAACACGCCCCCATCCGTGAGCGCGTGTCGGGATCGATGCCAGGTGCCGGGGCTTCTTCGAGGATCTTCTGGTGGCCACGCTGCATCGAGCAGTCACGGTCACCCAGATGTATCACATTGCCGTGGTGGTCGGCGAGAATCTGAAACTCGACATGCCGGGGTTGCTCGAGGTAGCGCTCCATGTAGACCGAGTCGTCACCGAAGGCAGCCAGTGACTCGTTTCGAGTCAAACGCCAGGCGTTGAGCAGGGCCGCTTCGGTGTGGACCACACGCATACCTTTGCCGCCGCCACCTGCGGTAGATTTGATGATGACCGGATAACCGAGCCGGGTGGCGGTTTCGATGACCGCCTGATTGTCATTGGGTAGCACGCCATTTGAGCCTGGCACACAGGGCACGCCGGCTTGGCGCATGTGACTGATTGCCGAGACCTTGTCGCCCATCAGGCGGATCGTTTCGGCGGAAGGGCCGATGAAGATGAAGCCGCTCTGTTCGACGCGTTCCGCAAAGTCTGCATTTTCAGCTAGAAAACCGTAACCTGGGTGGATCGCGACCGCATCGGTAACCTCGGCCGCTGCGATCACAGCTGGAATGTTGAGATAGCTTTCGGCTGCTTGAGGTGGGCCAATGCAGACCGATTCATCGGCCAGGCGAACATATTTCGTGTCACGGTCGGCATCGGAGTGTAGAGCGACCGTACGAATGCCCAATTCTCGACAGGTACGAAGAATACGCAGCGCGATTTCGCCACGATTGGCAATCACCAGTTTGTCAATCATGTGTGATCGGTCAGGGGTCGTCTGATTCGATTAAGAAGAGTGTTTCTCCATATTCGACCGGGTCTCCGCTGCGCTTGAGAATCTTGCGAACAATTCCGGATGTCTCGGTTTCGACCTGGTTGAATATCTTCATCGCCTCAATGACACAGAGGGTATCTCCGACGTTGACTTCGCTGCCAAGCGTGACATAGGGTTCCGAATCAGGATTCGCCGCAGCGTAATAGGTTCCAACCATGGGTGAGATCACGGCAATCGTATCCAGGGTCGGTTGCTGTTCTTGGTTATCTTGGGCTAGGCGAACCGGTAATTCGGGTGCTGGTAAATCCACAAGAGGATGGGATTGTGCGGCCGTTGCCGTTCCGCTCCGGCTGAGGCGGACCGACTCTTCCCCTTCACTGATTTCAAGTTCCGTGAGCCCGGACTCTTCCAGCAGTTCGATGAGCTTTTTGACCTTGCGGATATCCATCAACTCTCTGACTGATCCTGTTTCCGAGTGGCCAGATAGTCCATGGCGGCCTGAAGGGCCAGTTCATAGCTCTGCCCTCCGAAGCCGGCGATGACGCCTATTGCCCGGTCGGAGAAATAGGAGTGCCGGCGAAAGGGTTCTCGAGCATGGACATTCGATAGATGAACCTCAATGAACGGTATGGCGACCGCTGTTAAAGCGTCCCTGATTGCTATACTGGTATGGGTGAGTGCCGCCGGGTTAATGATGATAAACCCGGTGCCATCTGAACTCGCGCTGTGTATCCTGTCGATCAGAATGTGTTCGGCATTGGATTGCAAGCTGCTGACACTATATCCTTTCGTCCCCGCGACTTCTGTCAGATGTTGATCAATTGCCGCTAGGGTCTGGTGACCATAGTGCACAGGTTCGCGCTTGCCCAGTAGATTCAGGTTTGGTCCGTGTAGTAGCAGTATCTGATTCACAAAACCCCCCTCGATGTGGTCTCCTCCGGTATTGTATTCTGCATAACCCGATCTGCTTCGTCCAGTTTTGGGAGTTAGCCCCATATTCAATGAACTTATCCGCAAATTAGAGGATTTTAGGAGAATTTTCTCGGAGGGGCCTTATCCACATATTATTGTTTCAGAAAATGGCTACCAAGCCAGTGATCCAGGTCAGCTGTGCTGATCTCACCGGTTTTTCGATGAAGAAGTATGCCTTCGGGACTGAAAACCAGCGTAAAGGGCAAGTGGCCTGGATTACCGTAACGGCGCATCAGTTCTGTACCGCCGATCCGACTCACCAGTGAGATGTAGTTCATTCCGACCTCGTCCTCGAATCGTCGAACCGGCGCTTCATCGTCGATTGCGATCCCGACAACCTGTAGTCCCAGGTTGTGTTGCGTCTGCGCGGCGATCAACAGCGGGATTTCGGAACGGCAGGGTAAGCACCAGGTAGCCCAGAAATTAACCAGCACGACCTTTGCCGGAACCGGGCTCGAAGACCACTGCCCCCCCCGGCTGGTGGGTAGCTGGAAGTACACCAATTTTTGCTCGGTGTCTGGACTGGGTGAATCAGATGAACGGAGAAAATCTGTCCCAAGATAGCCGCCGAGTACGGCCAGAATCACCAAAGCGATGTAGGCCAGACGTATTCTTGCCCGGCGCATGCGTGTCTGGCAGCGGATTACAGTGCGCTCAGAAAGGCCAGAAACTGGGGGGGGGTGTGGTAGCCATACAGCCGACGTTCTGAGTGTTCTTTTCCGTCCGGACCAAAAAACAACAGTGCAGGCGGCCCGAAAACACCGAAGCGCTGTTTGATTGCCCTGCTGCCGGAGTCCGTGGGATCAGTGACGTCAACCTGTAACAGTTCAAAGCGGGAAAGTTGGTCCAACACCGCCCGGTCGCTGAAGGTCGTGTTCTCCATACGGATACAATCGGTGCACCAGTCCGCGTAAAAGTCCAGGATGACCGGCCGCCCGCTCGCCCGGGCAACTGCCAGCCGCGTGTCAAGCTCGTCGTTGGTAGCAACGCGCTGGAAAATGTAACCGGTAGATTCGGCGGTTACTATCGCAGGTACAGGCCCTGACCCACCGAACAGATCCAGTTCTATGGGTCTGAGAATGTCACGACGCCCGCTGAATCCGCCGAGCATGGCGATCACGCCCCAAACCAGACAGATGGTGCCCAACCCCTTCCAGAGGTACCGCCAGCCACTGGCCTGGTCCGGAACTGCCTGCGTTGCACCCAGGTAAACGCCGATAACGATCAATAGCGCGGCCCATAGAAAGAGTACTGGAACTTCAGGAACTGCCCCCAGCAGATAGATGGCGACACCGAGTAGCATAACGCCGAAGGCATGTTTGACGCGTTCCATCCAGGGGCCTGTGCGCGGCAGGATAGCGTCGGCACCGAAGCCAATCGCCACTAGGATGACCCCCATACCAATCGCCATGGAAAACATCAGTGCTGCACCGAGGTAAGCGTCACCTTTAAGGATGGCGACGCTCAGAACAGAAATCAGGAGCGGTGAGACACAAGCACCCACTACCACGGCAGAAATCGCACCGAGCACAAAGATCATACCGAAAGAGCCCCGGCTCAAGCCGGCTGTGCGTTCGGATAATCGAGACTGGACGGTTGCCGGCATCTGTATCTCGTAGAGACCGAACATCGAGAGTGCCATCAGCGCGAGAATGAGGCTGATCAATCCGATTGCCCAGATATTCTGGAAATAAGCCTGCAGTTGTTCGCCGGTTGCACCGGCGACGGCACCGATCACAGCATACGTCGCAGCAGTGCCAAGGACGTAGGTCATGGAGATCGCACCGCCACGCAGTCGTGACCCCTGGCCTCCCTGACCGATAACAAGGCTGGACACAATTGGGATCAGCGGCAGAACGCACGGCGTAAATGTCAACAGAAAACCAGCACCAAAGGCTGCGGCCAGGTAGCCGATCAGAGTCCTGCCTGACTGTTCCGGGCTATTGGTGTCTGTTGCGTTGGCCACTTCGATCAACGTGGGCAGTACCAGGCGGTAAGACTTGCTGATCGGTGGATAACAAATCCCTTTTTCTGCACAACCCTGGTAAATGGTTTTAAGCGAGAAGTTCCCGCCAGCCGTGCTGGACCGCTCAAGTGGCAGGAGGACATTGAAGTTCTCGTTGTAGACCGCGACTTCGCCAAAGTACGCATCCTGCTTGATTCTTCCCGGCGGCAATCCATAAGGTCCGATTCGGGCCGTTCCATCGACCCGGTGGAATTTCAGCTTGTCACGATATAGGTAATAACCCTCCGCGATCTGGAATCGGGCCACCAGGGAACTTTCACCTGCAATCAGAATGTCCACCTTGAAGGCATCTTCCGGGTCCAGGAACTCAGGCGGTCCGGTGCCAAGCAGTTTCTGTAGTTCACTGACCGACGTGCTGTTACCTGCCCTGTCTGGTCCGCCGGTGTTGTTCAGGGTAAGGACCCGGGTGTCGGTGTTCCCCGCAGTCATGGTCGTCGCAGCCAGATTCAATGTGACAGTCCGTGTCACCGGTGGATAACACACACCTACGGTTTCGTTACAGCCTTGGCCTTTGGCCGTTAGGGAAATCTGCCCGGGGCCGCTGGTCGGGTTCTGAAACGGTAGAATGATCCGGACGGTCTGCTCGTAGGTCTCGACTTCGCCGAACAGGATATCCTGTTTAACCGTTCCCGGTGGATAGGCCGGAGTCTCGACTCTGGGTCCTTCAGGGCCGGTCAAAAAGCCGAACTTGTTCCGGTACATGTAGTAGCCATCGGCAATCGTCCAGACGGCTTCTATGGCTTCGGGTGTCACGACGCTGGCTGAGAAGGCGAAAGCCTGCTCAGGTGTGAGCAACTCCTCCTGTTGTGCCTGTACTCCTGCCGAGTGCAGGATCAGCGACAGCGCGCAGGTGGCGAGATATTTCATGGCTGGGGGTAAAAGGGCATTGCTGCGGCCTTGGCGGAATCTTATCCTGCTGCTGGATGTGATTCTGGATTTCTCAGTCGGCCCAGTGTAGATGTTATTTTAGCCGTCGATTTACACCGCTGCTGATCAAATCAATTAATATGGAGCGAAACTTTCCTGGCTCGGGGTCGCTTTCGGGTCCTGCGCTGAAACCGGTCTGGTTCTCCACTTGCCTTCAATTTTCCTGATTTTTCTAGTGGTCCCTTTGATCGAGATCTATCTTTTCGTTGGGATCGGTGGGTTTATCGGGGTGGGATGGACCCTATTCCTGGTGGTCTTGACAGCGGTGGTCGGCGCTTGGCTGGTTCGAATCCAAGGACTGTCAGCCCTTAAGCGGTTTCGAGAGGTTGCGTCACGTGGCGAGTTACCGGCGCTGCAGCTGGTGGAAGGCCTATTTCTGCTCGTCGCTGGCGCATTGCTGTTGACGCCGGGTTTTTTTACCGACCTTGTGGGATTTGCCTGTCTGACACCCCCAGTTCGGGCCCTCATGATCCACACTCTGCTGAAGCGGGGCCGGATCATGCCGGCCAGTGTCACCTCACGCGGTCAGGCATACCCTGAGAAAACCATCGACGCGGAGTACCAGCGCCTAGACGACTAAGATCGTGAGGCCCCCTTGACAGGCAAATAAAAGGCGATATCATTAGCACTCACTTTAAGTGAGTGCTAATAGCGTTCTGCTACTTGGTACTTTAAATTGCTAACCATCAATCGTTTAGGAGAACTAGGTAATGAACATTCGACCGCTGCATGATCGTGTTGTCGTGCGACGTCTCGAGGAAGAGCGGACCAGCGCCGGCGGGATCGTAATTCCTGACAGTGCTGCAGAAAAGCCCATGACTGGAGAAGTTCTGGCCGTCGGTAACGGCAAGGTGCAGGAAAACGGTGACCAGCGTCCGCTGGACGTCAAGGTCGGCGATAAAGTGCTTTTTGGCAAATATTCCGGCACCGAGGTCAAAGTAGAGGGTGATGACGTCCTGGTCATGCGTGAAGACGACATTATGGGTGTCATTGAAGGTTGAGCGACCTGAACGCTCAGCCAGTTGAACACAAACTTCAGATTAAAGGAACAAAGTAATGGCAGCTAAAGAAGTTAAATTTGGCGAAACAGCTCGTGCGGCCAAGATGCGCGGCGTGAACATCCTAGCCGATGCCGTCAAAGTCACTCTTGGCCCCAAGGGCCGTAACGTGGTCCTGGACAAGTCTTTTGGCGCCCCGACGGTGACCAAAGACGGTGTATCCGTGGCCAAGGAAATTGAACTCAAAGATAAATTTGAGAACATGGGAGCCCAGATGCTCAAGGAAGTCGCGTCGAAGACTTCTGACGTCGCGGGAGACGGAACCACAACAGCGACAGTTCTGGCCCAGTCCATGCTGCATGAAGGCCTCAAGGCCGTTGCCGCCGGCATGAATCCGATGGACCTCAAGCGGGGCATCGACAGAGCAGTCGGTGCTGCGGTCAATCAGTTACAAAGCATCTCCAAACCGTGCTCTGACCATAAGGAAGTCGCCCAAGTGGGTACTGTATCCGCTAATGCCGATACTTCGGTTGGCGATATTATTGCCGAGTCCATGGAAAAGGTTGGGAAGGAAGGTGTAATAACCGTTGAAGAAGGTAAAAGCCTTGACAATGAACTCGAGGTGGTCGAGGGGATGCAGTTTGACCGTGGTTATCTTTCTCCTTATTTCATCAATGATCAGGATGCCATGCAGGCCGATATGGAGAATCCATTGATCCTGATCCATGACAAGAAAATTTCCAACATTCGGGAGATGTTGCCGGTTCTAGAAGCAACTGCCAAGGCTGGTCGGCCGCTGCTTGTTATCGCCGAGGACGTGGACGGTGAGGCGCTGGCAACACTGGTGGTCAATAACATTCGCGGTATTGTAAAAGTGTGTGCTGTCAAAGCACCTGGATTCGGTGATCGACGCAAGGCGATGCTGCAGGATCTTGCAATCCTGACCGGCGGTCAGGTGATTTCCGAGGAAGTCGGGATGAGTCTGGAAGGTGCCAGCATCGACGATCTGGGTAACGCAAAGCGTGTGCAGATCAGCAAGGAGAACACCACGGTAATCGATGGTGCGGGCAGCAAGGATGATATCGAGGGCCGCGTCAACCAGATCCGTGTCCAGATCGAGGAAGCCACCTCGGACTATGACAAGGAGAAGATGCAGGAACGCGTTGCCAAGCTCGCCGGAGGTGTCGCCGTAATCAAAGTCGGTGCAGCGACCGAAGTCGAGATGAAGGAGAAAAAGGCCCGTGTCGAAGATGCCCTGCATTCAACCCGAGCAGCCGTAGAAGAAGGGGTGGTTGCCGGCGGTGGAGTGGCACTGGTTCGTTGTCAAGACGCTGTGAATGCCCTGAAGGGAGATAATTTGGATCAGGACCGCGGCATTGGCATTGTTGCTCGTGCTATGGAAGAACCTCTGCGCCAGATCGTTGCCAATGCCGGTGAAGAAGGTTCCGTGGTGCTGAACAATGTTGCCTCAAACGAAGGTAATTACGGCTATAACGCGGGTACCGGCGAATACGGTGACATGATCGAGATGGGTATCCTGGATCCCACCAAAGTGGCCCGGGCTGCGTTGCAGCATGCAGCCTCTATCTCAGGTCTTATGATCACGACCGAAGCCATGGTCAGTGAAGCACCGGAAGATAAGGCGGCCCCGCCGATGATGCCAGGTGGTATGGATGGTGGTATGGGCGGCATGGGTGGTATGGGCGGCATGATGTAACGTCGCACAGCACCGCTGTTGTTCACCGAAAGCCCCGCGTGTGCGGGGCTTTCTCTTGGCCGTTCCACTAGTGAACGGCGCTATCGGCGGCCAAAGGGATATCCAGGCCGTATAGTCCATGTAAAATGAACGACCACCGGTTCAGACTAAAGGCGGATCAAATTGCGCGCGATATTTGTGAAACAAGAAGACTGGATCGAAATGGGATGGATGACTGAATACCAACGCCGCGGGCGGGAGGAGTCATGATGAGGAACGCAGCTGACACGCATTTCCAGGCAACAGCTACCCGCTCCTTGGGAATCTGGTGGGTGGGACTTGTCTTGGCGTTAAGCGGGCTCACTGCAGCCGCTGTGGAACCCGTCACCGGGGCGCAGCCCTGGGATCCGCAGCCGGGGAAAGCAGACCTGAATCCGGGGCTTGCGGTTACTTATGCGTACGGTCGCCAGGTTCACGTCGATGACATCGAAACGCTGGATGCTCCTTTCATCGGCCCACCACTGGCCAACGTCGCACATCGGACTGTCGATGGAAATGTGCTCACTTCCGATCGGCCGATGTTGGTGGCCGCCCACATCAGGGGTCTGATCCACTTCAACCAGACCGGGACCTACACGTTCCGGGTGGAATCCAATGACGGCGTCAAGGTGCGTATCGGAGGTAAGCGGATCTGGTACGACCCGGAGATTCACGCCAATCGCTGGTCACCCCCGATTCCTTTCGATGTGGTCCAGACGGGTTGGTACGAACTGTGGATCAACTACTACCAGAAAAAGGGGACCTCGGCGCTGCAGTTGATGTGGAAGCTACCCGGGTCTCAATCCAGGGTGCACGTTCCGCCGGATGTACTGGCCCATCTTGATAAGCAAGTCGGTCAGTAGTGATGAACCGAACGGTTTAACAGGTCAATAAGCGGGTTTTCTTGTGGTCCGCGCCGGCAGCTACCGGCCAGCCGCCAGTGCCTGCCGGTATGGGTATCAGACGATATCGATCAATGCATCGAGCACATCGTTTGGTCGTTCCATCATAAGGGAATGGCCGCTGCCCTCGAGAACCGTGACCCTGGATCCGGAAATAGTCTTTGCCAGTTCCTGGCCGGTCCTGGCAGGCGTCATGATATCGCGGCGTCCGAGAATAAATAGCGTCGGGCAGCGGACGGCATTCGCGTGGCTGATACCGCTTTCATAGCGACTGCAGGCTTCAAGGCCTGTGTGAATCACATGATCCTTGGATTGCTCGAGCAATCTCAGTGTGCCGCCGACCATCCACATGCCCGGGTTTTCGTTACCACCGAGTTGTGCGGCCTTGCTGTAGCCCCAATAAGTCAGCATATCGATGGCGCCATGGTCGTTCTTGGCAGCACTGCTAAGCAGTGATTTGTGGACCGCCATAGGTACCGCCGTACCGATCAGCGCTAACGAGCGGGCTCTTTCAGGATATCGTGCGGCCAGCGCCAGCGTCACCAGCGAGCCCATGCTGTGGCCGACCAGTGCGGCAGTTCTAATCTTTGCCGCATCCATGGTGGCAAGCACGGCATCCGACATGTCTTCAATAGTTTTCGCCGGTGGACCCTTAGATCGACCGTGGCCAGGCAAGTCGGTTGCCAGGACATTGAACCGGTGCCGGGCGAAGTAACGTGCCGGCAAGACCCAGACCGTGTGATCCATGCCGGTGCCGTGTACGAAGACCACCGACTCAAGACCTTTCTGATGCGGCCGGGCGCCGGTGTAAGCATAGGTCTGTTTTCTTTTGGTCTTCAGGTACACAGTAAAAAGGTGGCCGGTTATCAGGTTTTCTGAGAGGATCTCAGTGCCCCATCAAGATCCTGGATAAGGTCATCGGGGTCTTCCAACCCGACCGACAGTCGAATCAGACCTTCGGAGATGCCAGCGGCTTCAAGCGCATTCGCATCCATTCGATGGTGTGTGGTGCTGGCGGGATGGATGACCAGCGACTTGGCATCACCGACATTGGCCAAATGTGACAGCAGTTCAACCTTTTCGATAAATCTCTGACCGGCTGCTCGGCCGCCTTTGACACTGAAACTGAAAACCGCACCGCAACCCAGAGGCAGGATCTTCTGGGCCAGCTCATGGTCGGGATGGTCAGGCAGTTCCGGGTAGCTCACCCATTCGACCGCGTCCTGCCCACAGAGAAAGTCGACGACTTTTCGGGTGTTCTCGACGTGTCGCTGCATACGCAGTGGCAGTGTCTCCATACCCTGCAGAACCTGGAATGCGGTCGTCGGGCTCATGCAGGCACCAAAGTCTCGAGCGCCTTCTTTCCGAGCCCGGGTAATGAAGGCTGCGGGCCCGAATTCCTGGGCAAAATTCATATTGTGAAAGCCCGCATAGGGCTCGGTCATGGTGGGAAATTTCCCGGACGCTTCCCAGTCGAATCCACCACTGTCCACCACCAGCCCGCCAATGATTACGCCATGTCCGCTCAGGAACTTGGTAGCAGAGTGGAAGATGATGTCGGCACCGAGTTCGAAGGGCCGGCAGAGATAAGGTGTGGTGAAGGTCGAATCGATCATCAGTGGCAGGCCATGATGATGGGCAACCTCAGCCAATACTGGGATATTCAGCACCTCCAAGCCAGGATTACCGAGCGTTTCGCCGAACAACAGACGGGTTTCGGGTTGTACCGCGTCAGCGAAAGCGTCCGGATCTCGGGGGTCGACGAACGTGGTTTCTATCCCGAATCGGCGCAGCGTGTAGTCAAGCAGGTTGTGTGTCCCGCCATAGATCGAACGTGACGACACGATGTGCGAACCGGATCCCATCAGTGTGGCGATGGCCAGGTGACAGGCAGCCTGACCACTGGCTGTAGCGATTGCTCCGACACCGCCTTCCAGGGCTGTGATTCGCTCTTCCAGGACGGCGTTGGTAGGGTTTGTGATGCGGGAATAAACATGACCGGCACGTTCGACATTGAACAGCGATGCCGCATGGTCAGGGCTCTTGAAGACATACGATGCGGTCTGGTAGATCGGCGTTGCTCGAGCTCCCGTTGCCGAGTCGGGTTGCTGTCCGGCGTGCAGGGTCAGAGTATCAAACCCGAAAGTTTTGACTGTGCTCATTTTTTTCTCCGGGGCCGGCCCAGACGAACAAAATATTGGCAAGAACTGAAGGGGTTGCCTTTAGCCGGCGCTAGCAAAGCTTAATGGTATTGAGTTGAAAGCACCAATGGCACAGTGCACAGGCCGGGTCGTCAGTATCGAGATCTAGTCCAGATAGCGGTGGATCAACCGCATTTTGAATCGCCGCAGTTCAGGCAGGTCATACAACCGTCCAGGAGCACCACTGCCTTTGTACGGCATTTAGCGCACAATCTCGCTTCGGCAGGAAATCCGGCACCAGCGTCTTCTGCCGACGCTTTTGTATCCGCGCTGTATTCGTAGGCCTGGCGTTTTTCATCCACCAGTTTCTGCTGGTGTTCTTCCAGGGGGTCTTCTTTGATCATACCGATCATCTTCATGTGTGCTTCTATGGCATCACCGATCTCGGCCACCAGCGATGGTGTGTACTTGCCTCCGCGTTTGAAATACCCACCCTGGGGGTCGAAAACGCTGCGCAGTTCTTCGACCAGGAAGGTTGCATCGCCACCCTTGCGGAAGACTGCCGAGATGATTCGGGTCAGTGCGACTATCCACTGGAAGTGGTCCATGTTTTTGGAGTTGATGAAAATCTCAAACGGTCGCCGCTTCTCGTAAGGGGTTTCGGGGTTCAGTACGATGTCATTGATGGTGACATACAGGGCGTGTTCAGAAAGGGGTGTTTTGATCTTATAGGTGCTACCCACCAACATCTCTGGACGCTCGACCTTTTCGTGCATCTGAATGACATTAGAGATAGAGTTTTCGGCACCGGCGATCGTGCCGGTTTCTGAGGTTGATGGAAGCGGTTCTGCGGTTTTCCCGGCGTCGCCAAGCACCTCAAATTCGGTGATTGTTTTGTCTATTTTTATCGTCATTTCAACACTTTAGAACTTTCCGTAATACCCTTCCTTGAGTGCGTCGAACAGATTGGCGGCAGTATGCGTTTCACCGTCATACTCAACCTCTTCATTGCCTTTAACTTCGATGATCTCACCGTTGTCCAGCGTAAAACGGTAAGTGGTGTTCTCCAGGTCCTCCTCTTTGACCAGGACACCCTGAAAAGCTTCGGGGTTGAACCTGAAGGTGGTACAGCCCTTGAGACCTTTGTCGTAGGCGTACATGTAGATGTCCTTGAAATCCTCAAACGAAAAATCGGTAGGTACATTTGCTGTCTTGGAAATAGACGAGTCTACCCACTTCT
>CAZVVN010000005.1:0-78769 GCA_964630665.1 uncultured Acidiferrobacteraceae bacterium
CTGCAACCGACGAATCTGACGAGATCTCGTTCAAGCTCCCCCGCAACTCCTGATACCTGGACCTAGCCTGGGCAACCTGCCGAGACTTGACGTGCCCAAAGCCCCGTACAGTCAACGGTAACGCGGCTATCTCGGTCGCAACAGCGAGATTTTCAACATTGAGTATGTCGTTCAATTCAATAATCGACTCCTCGTATCCCGCAACGAGCGACCTTTCAAGCGCCCGGTCCTGGCTGTAACGAAAGGGATCAAGGAGAGTTCCCCGCAACCCCCGCATTGCAGCAAGCAGCTTCAATACCACAAACACCCAGGGGCCGAACTCTTTTTTTTCTGCAATTCCAGTAGCCGGGTCCGGAGGGCAAAGAATCGGTGGGGCAAGATGGAGTCTTAAACTGAAATCACCTTCAAATTCGCTTTGCACCCGGTCTAAGAACTCCGAATCACTGTAAAGCCGTGCCACCTCGTATTCATCCTTGGCCGCAAGTAGTTTGAAATAGGCTGACGCCACAGTCTTCGTAAACCCCGAGGCTTTACCCACTGCCGTTTTCTCCGCAACACGAGCACGATCAACAAAGGCCCGATAACGTTCGCCATACCGTCGGTTCTGGTACCGAACAAGAAACGCCTGGTTGCGAACAACTAGGTCATCAATTTCCTCCAACCCAGATCGACTGTTATCCTCAGCATCTCCGTGTAGTAGTTCCTGAATCTCCTCGGGACGGGCAGCAGCAGCCCGGCCGAGTCGAAATGCCTGCAGATTCATCTCCACAGAACGACCATTGAGCTCAATGGCCCGCTCTATGGCAATGGACGGCAACGGAATTCCACCGAGCTGGAATCCATAACCCAGAATGATCAGGTTCGATGCGAGATCATCACCGAACGCCGCAGTCGCAACTGCTGTGCTGTCGATCGAGCGAACCCGGTTATGTCCCGTCCGCTCACTGATTGCCGCTAACAGTTCGGTCAGTGGAAAACTTGAGTCAGGATCATGAGTAAACCCACCAGACATCATCTGATAGGTGTTTATCACGGCTGTGGTTCCGTCACGCATCTTGGCCAGATTTTCAACAGAAGCTGAAGTCACAACGTCACAGCCAAGTAGGAGATCTGCACCCCCGTCGGCTACGTGAGTCGCTGTGATATCGCCTGGTGTTTCAGCCAGCACGATGTGAGTGGTCACAGCCCCGCCTTTCTGGGCAAGGCCTGCCATGTCCAGGACCGAGACCCCTTTACCGGCAAGATGGGCTGCCATCCCAATGATGGCTCCAACTGTCACCACCCCGGTTCCGCCGACACCTGTCAGTAATATGCTGAAATTTCCACTCATCGGCGACACATCGGGTTCCAACAGCAAGGAACCGGCAAAACGTGCGAACCCGGCCTGCCGCTGACCCTTTCGAATACTGCCCCCGACCACCGTCACAAAACTCGGGCAGAAACCCTTCTTGCAAGCGTAGTCCAAATTGCAGGCGGACTGATGTATCGCTCTTTTTCGACCAAAAGTGGTCTCTTTAGGGACCACTGCAACACAGTTCGACTGTTCACCGCAGTCACCGCAGCCTTCACAGACCATTTCATTGATGTAAAGCCGTTTGTCGGGAATCGGCATCGTACCGCGTCGGCGGCGCCTTCTTTTCTCAGCCGCGCAAGTCTGATCAAATACCATGACGGTCGTGCCTGACTCTTGGCGCAGTTTCAACTGCACTCTTTCCAGTTCTTGTCTGTGGTGGATCGTGACGCCCGGGGCCCATTTGGTTGACCGCGGATACTTGTCAGGCTGATCGCTGACGACGGCTATCACAGAAACTCCCTCTGCGTGCACCTGACGCGTGATCCGCGCCGGATCCAGCACCCCGTCTACCTGCTGCCCGCCCGTCATTGCGACCGCGTCGTTATAAAGGATCTTGAAAGTGACATTGACACCTGCGGCGACGCTGGCCCGGATCGCCAGTAGACCAGAGTGGAAATAGGTGCCATCCCCAATGTTCTGAAAGACATGATTCGTCTCGCTAAACAGGGCCTCTCCGTTCCAACTGGCCCCTTCACCTCCCATCTGAGTGAACCCCGCGGTGTTGCGGTCCATCCAGACGGCCATGAAGTGACAACCGATCCCCGCCATTGCCCGGCTGCCATCCGGCACCACGGTGGAACTGTTGTGTGGACAGCCGGCACAGAAGTACGGCGTGCGGATCATCGCGGGTTGCTCGAAAACAGCCGCCTCTTTTCGGAACCGGAGTTGTTCTAGGCGCAGCGCGAGTTCGTCCTCACGGGTCGCCAAGACCAGGCGTTCTCCCACAGCCAGCGCGATATCCATGGCTTCAAGGCGCCCGGAGGCCTGGAATAGAGTCTCGCCAACCTCATCGACTTTACCGATGACCTCCGGCCGGTTTGTCGAGGCGTACAGGATCTCCTTGATCTGCTGCTCCATTAAGCCACGCTTCTCCTCGACGACAATCAGGCGTTTAAGACCCTGGGCAAACTGCATCAGACCTTGCGACTCCAGCGGCCAGACCATTCCCACCTTATAAACTTTCAGGCCAAGTGCTTGTGCGCGCTGTTCATCGATCCCAAGCTCCAGAAGCGCGCGACGAACATCTAGATAGGATTTACCCGTCGTAACCAACCCGGTGTGCGCTCCATCGATACCCATGACCTTTCGGTCAATAGGATTTGCCCGACCGTACGCCGCAACCGCGCTGAGCTTGTACAGCTGAAGGCGTTCCTCCTGCGCTTGAAAGGTATCCGGCCAGCGGATATTCAGCCCACCCTCCGGCATCGTGAAGTCATGGGGCGGCATTAACTGGCGATTCTGTGAAGAGATCGAAACTGAAGCCGAGGCCTCGACCGTATCATGCACACACTTAAGGCCGACCCAGCAACCGCTGAAGCGGGACAGGGCCCATCCGTACAGTCCGAAATCCAAGATATCCTGGACACCAGCAGGGTTTAATATCGGCACCATGGTGTTGACCAGTGAATACTCACTTTGATGGGCTGTTGTCGAGGACTCACAGGTATGATCATCACCCAGCAGAAGCAGAACGCCTCCGTTCCGGGAGGATCCGGCGAGATTTCCGTGGCGTATCGGGTCGCCCGATCGGTCGACGCCTGGTCCTTTGGCATACCACATTGCAAAGACCCCGTCATAGCGACTGTCGTCGTTTAGTCCCGACTGTTGTGTACCCCAGACCGCCGTTGCGCCGAGATCCTCATTGACCGCTGGCTGGAACCTGATCTCATGTCGGGCCAGGTGCTCCTGGGCCGCATAAAGCTGTTGGTCAAGACCGCCAAGCGGTGATCCCCGGTATCCAGTCACAAAGCCGGCGGTGTTCAACCCGGTCCGTTGGTCCCGCTGCGACTGCAGCATTGCAAGCCTGACCAATGCCTGTGTGCCGGTAACGAATATCTGCCCGTCTTCGCGGGTGTATTTGTCGTCAATTGCGATGTTTCGGAGCTGCATCATGTTCTCCTTCGCAGGACACTTACTCTCGGACGATTCATGATCTTTGACAGTTCATATCCCAACGACCAGAGCAGGATCGGCCCAAGATTTCCGGCAAAAAACCGCCATGCTTTGGCTCGTTGGACCATGTCCCAAGTATACCGTTGGAAAACTTGTATTTCCCAACAACGGCTAGTCTAATAGGCCAAGCCATGTCCCAAAGAATCTCAACACCTGGCTGGGAACACCGAATCCGCTCCGATTCGGATCGGGTATTACGTTATGGATTTCTACTGGCACCTGATTTCACTCTGATCGCATTATCAGCTGCCCTCGATCCCTTACGGATGGCGAATCGCATCAGCGGCCAGGTTCTTTATGAATTTCCCCTGTTTACGTTGAACGGCGATCCGGCACAATCAAGCAGTGGCATTGTGCTGCAACCCACCAGTCGCCTCACCGATCGCGAGGCTCTCGATGTTGTTTTCCTTTGTGCCGGCACGACGCTGGACCCGGCCTGGGATCAACAGATCCTCAATCAATTGCGGCCGATGGTACGCAGACGCATTGCCATCGGTGGCATTTGTACAGGCAGCTATCTGCTCGCCCGCAACGGCTTGTTAGATGGCTATCGATGTACTATTCACTGGGAGAATATGCACGATATGCACGATGAGTATCCCGAATTGATTGTTTCCTCGGAACTCTTCGAACTCGACAAGGATCGATATACCTGTTCAGGGGGCACCGCACCGTTGGATATGATGCTGACTCTGATCTCTCGAGATCGCGGCCACGATCTCGCCACAGCGATTTCTGAGCAGTTCATTTGCGAACGAATTCGAGGAGCTAATGACCGCCAGCGCGTTCCTTTAAAGCAACGCTTTGGGGCAAGCCAGCCGAAACTCGTAGACGCCGTGGAACTGATGGAGAGCAATATCGAGGAACCAATGAGTCTCGATGAACTGGCACAGCACGTTGGCATCTCTCGACGACAGCTTGAGAGAATCTTCCAGAAGCATCTTAACTGTGTGCCCACCCGATACTACCTGGAACTCAGACTGCGGCGTGCCCGCGAACTGCTGTTACGCTCATCCCGCTCGATAGTCGATGTCGCTTTCTCCTGCGGCTTTGTATCAGCTCCACACTTCAGCAAATGTTATCGGGACTATTTCGGCATTCCCCCAAGGGAGGAACGCCAACCGAAGACGACACTTGGCAGCGACGATCCAAAAAGAAAGGTGGCCGTGACCGCCGACCATTGAAATCATCGATCTTCAGCGCCGCTTTTCAAAAAACCGCTTCAAGACACTCGAGCAGGCTTGTTCTCGAATTCCGGCCGTCACCCTGCACTGGTGACTCGCCAGAGGGGATTCGAGGATATTCAGCACAGAACCCGCGGCACCTTTTCTTGCGTCCCGGGCACCAAAAACCAATCGATCGACCCTGGCCTGAATCAAAGCTCCGGCGCACATCAGGCAAGGTTCCAGCGTGACGTACAGAATTGAGCCCGGGAATCTGTAGTTGCCGAGCGTCTCACCGGCTTGCCGCAGTGCCACGATCTCGGCATGGGCCGTAGGGTCATTCCGGCTTATGGCCTGATTAAACCCTTGGCTGCATAACTGCCCGTCGATAACCAAGACGGCGCCCACCGGTATCTCTCCAAGCTTATCCGCTCTGACCGCTTGAGCCAGTGCCCTATCCATCCACCGTTCATGTTCATCGTGGGAACTGATCCTAATCTCCGCCCGTATTCAGAAGTCGGGAAAAGAAACCAATCAATCCCAGTCCATAATGCGCGTCACACCACACATTAACTTTATGTGTTTTGTTTTTCCCTTGTTGGTACTTTGTAAGTCTTCACCCACTTTTGGTAAATCAGAAATTTTCATTATCATCAAGAAATCCAATACTTTTAGCAAAACGAAGTTACGAAGTTTGCAACATATCCTAACATCAGGATTTACAGGTATCTTTAGGATGGTTATCCCTTCCATCTAAGTACTTAACATTCAGATAATCTTCAATTTTTACACCTTCAACACACGCAATATTAAACCCATATTCTGATGTCACTGAGCGCCTTTGATGGTGGGTATAAATTCCACATACTGAACAAAAATAGTGCTTAGCTGTGTGAGTATTGAAAGTGTATTTCCTTAACTCAGCGTCACCTTTCACTACTCTTAAATTATCAATTGTGACTGAGGCGACTACCGCACTCCTTCTGCTACAAATTGAACAATTACACCTTCGAAGGTTTTCAAACCCATTTGGTAAAGTTAATTCCAATTCGACTGAACCACAATGACATTTCGAAATAACTACTTTGTCCACTATTCCCACTCGATAGTTACCTTGTCTAGAACCTTAATAGAATCAAAACTTCTAAAGCGATTTATTGCACCCTTCAAGTTTTACTGTAACCCCATAGTTATCTCAGTCAATCAAATTTCATCTAACCTCTGGTTCCTAGTGTAAATATTTACCAAATTTGTAACAAATTTACTCAGGTTAAATTACCGACTAGTTGAGAGAAATTATCAGCAGTTTTGCAGCCGTTTATTGGTAAGCCAAAGCCATAAGTTACTTGAAAAAACTCTATCTCGCATGCTACTGCTGCTTCATAGTCCCCTTCCATGTCTCCAACAAGAACAGGACTACTAAGATTGTTTCTTTTTATCAATTGTTTTGTATTTATAGGTTTTGGTTTGCGAGTATCACCCCAACACAAATAATCTCGAAATAACCTCGCGAGTTTATTTTGGGATAGAAAATTTTCAATATAACCAGACTGACAATTACTTACGACGAATAAATCGTATTGGTCGTCTAGTATAAATAGACCTTCGCTGACGCCCTCGTATAAATCTCCACCTTGTTCTTTTATCACAGCAGTATCTTCTCTCATTGTTTCTTCTGTGAGTATAGAAATCTCTTTATCCGATAGAGTTGAAAAAATAGTCTGTATACATTCCGCATGAGGCTTGCCTGTGACACTACGGACATCTACAGCAGAAATCTCTCTGAAGTTTATGTTATTTCGCTCAATGACATTGTTCCAAGCCTTAGCACAGGCTTCACTTGTGTCCCAAAGAGTGCCATCTAGATCGAAAATTATTGAATCAAATTTTTTCATTCCCACTCAATAGTTGCCGGCGGTTTACCGGAGATATCGTAGACCACCCGGGAAATTCCCTTAACCTCATTGATAATCCGACGACTGACCCGGTCGAGCAATTCATAAGACAGCTCGGCCCATCGTGCCGTCATGAAATCGACTGTCTCAACGGCTCTCAAGGCAATAACGTATTCGTACGCCCGGTTATCACCAACCACCCCGACCGACTTTACCGGTAGAAACACCGCAAACGCCTGGCTGACTTTCTCGTAAAGATTCTCATCCCGAAGTTCGGAGAGAAAAATATGGTCAGCTTGGCGTAGTAGGTCGGCATACTCTTTTTTGACCTCGCCCAGTATTCTGACCCCAAGCCCCGGACCCGGAAACGGATGACGCATTATCATCTCCTCCGGCAGACCAAGCTCAAGACCAATCTTGCGAACCTCGTCTTTGAAAAGATCCCGAAGTGGTTCTACCAAACTAAGCTGCATATCATCGGGCAGGCCGCCCACGTTGTGGTGTGACTTGATGACCCTGGCTTTTCCCGAAGCGCCGTCGGCGGACTCGATGACGTCTGGATAAATGGTGCCCTGACCAAGCCACTTTACCTCGGGGATTTTTTGTGCCTCCCGGTTAAACACATCTATGAAAGCGTGGCCGATAGTTTTGCGTTTTATTTCTGGGTCGGCGATCCCTTCAAGATCCTCAAGGAAACGTTGTTCGGCATCCACCCGCAGCACCTTTACTCCTAGGTTCTCGGCAAAGGTCTGCATCACGTCGTCACCCTCATTGAGCCGCAAAAGCCCCGTGTCGACAAAAACGCATGTCAGTTGATCACCGATCGCCCGGTGCAACAGAGCTGCCACGACCGAAGAATCCACCCCACCGGAAAGCCCTAGAAGAACATGATCCTGTCCAACGGTCCTGCGGATTTTCTGAATCGCATCGTCAATGATTCCCTCCGGTGTCCAATTCCACCCACAGCCACAGATGCCGTGTACGAAGCGTTCCAGGATCTGCTTGCCCTTTGGTGTGTGCGTCACCTCTGGATGAAACTGAAGCCCATAGAAGTGCTTTTGCTCATCGGCCATTCCAGCTAAAGGCGCGCTGTCGGTCTGGGCAATGACTTGGAATTCAGGCGGTAGTGTCTCGACGCGATCTCCGTGACTCATCCAGACATCCAGAAGGCCATACCCTTCTGACGATCTGTGGTCTTCTATGTCTCGAAGAAGTTTGGAGTGGCCACGCGCCCGGACTTTGGCGTATCCGTATTCCCGATGACTGGCAGGTGCAACAACCCCTCCAAGCTGTCCTGCCATGGTCTGCATGCCATAGCAGATGCCAAGGACTGGAACGCCGAGGGTGAATACTTCCTCAGGAGCCTCGGGTGCATCGGACCCATGTACGCTCTCCGGTCCGCCGGATAGTATGATGCCGCTTGCACCAAAGTCGGCCACGGTCTCACCGGCAACGTCCCAAGGCAGCAGTTCGGAATAGACGCCGGCCTCCCGCACACGGCGGGCGATCAACTGGCTATATTGGGAGCCGAAATCCAGGATCAGGATGCGTTCATCGTCTACTACTTGAGTGCCTGTCCCTGCGTCTGCTCGTGACAAATTCAACTGCCCCGCTGGTAGTTCGGTGCCTCTTTGACCACAGCAACATCGTGCACATGACTTTCCTGCATCCCGGAATGGGTGATCCGAACAAACTGGCAATGGCTCCGCATTATTTCGAGGTCAGCGCTACCGGTATAGCCCATGCTCGCTCTTAGTCCACCAGTTAGCTGATGGACAATCTGGTTCAGCGGACCCTTGTACGGCACTCGGCCTTCAATCCCCTCAGGGACCAGTTTGCCAGGGTCATTTTCCTTCTCCTGGAAGTATCGATCCCTTGATCCTTCCTGCATCGCACCCAATGATCCCATGCCCCGGTAACTTTTATAGGATCGGCCCTGGAAAAGCTCGATCTCTCCGGGCGCCTCCTCCGTACCGGCAAACAGTCCACCGATCATGACCGTATGAGCACCAGCTGCGATGGCTTTTGCAACGTCTCCCGAGAAACGGATACCCCCATCTGCGATCAATGGAACACCGGAGCCCTCTAACCCATTGACGACATTTGTTATTGCGGTTATCTGCGGAATACCAACCCCCGCCACGATCCGGGTCGTGCAGATTGAACCCGGGCCAATTCCGACTTTGACCCCGTCTACTCCAACCTTTACCAGTGCTCTGGCAGCTTCTGCGGTGGCGATATTACCGGCAATCACATCTACATCGTATTCTTCTCTGATCCGGGCAACCCGCTCTATTACTCCGCTGGAGTGCCCATGGGCAGTATCAACCACTATCGCGTCAACACCAGCCTCGACCAGGCCCCTAACCCTGTCCTGGGTATCCTCACCCGTACCGACAGCGGCAGCCACACGCAATCTGCCCTGCTTGTCTTTACTGGCATCGGGGAACTCGGTCTGTTTCTGGATATCTTTGACCGTGACGAGCCCTCTGAGATCGTATTCGGACCCCACAATGAGCACCTTCTCGATTCGATGCTTGTGCAGTAACCGCTGAATCTCGTCACGCGAGGCGCCTTCAGGTGCCGTCACCAGTCGCTCTCTTGGCGTCATTGCCATCGTAATGACATCGTCATAACGGCTCTCAAAGCGAAGATCCCGGCTGGTCACGATTCCACACAATTTACCCTCCGAGTCCAGAACCGGAACTCCGGAGATGTTGTTCAGGCGGGTCAATTCCACAACCTCTCGGATACTGGCCGACTCCTGCACACATATCGGGTCGGTAATTACTCCGCTCTCAAACTTCTTTACCTTCACGACCTGGGCCGCCTGATTTTCAGGTGTCATATTGCGGTGAATCACGCCAATACCGCCGGCTTGCGCAAGACAGATTGCTGTACCGGCTTCGGTTACCGTATCCATGGCAGCAGAAACGAGTGGAATATTCAACGCAATGTTACGGCTAAAACAGGTCTTTAACTCTACGTCTCGGGGCAGAACTGAGGAGAAGGCAGGCACAAGGAGCACGTCGTCAAAAGTCAAAGCCAGATCGACGTTTTCCATTTGCGGATTATAGAGTTTGACTTTTGGCCGGTAAACCTTGTACCGTCTGTTTTGAACTTCCAGGTAGGCAAGGGCACTGGCGAGGGGGTAAAAATGCGCTCGACCTTAAAAGACATGTTGATCGTTCTTGCAGCAGCAATCGCGCTTGGGTCTACCACAGCCCAGGCCGGAGACAGTGCCGCCGACGCCATAACCAAGGCAGAGGGCGATCTCGCAGCCGCTGTCAGCGCCGGCGCAGTCTGGCGCCTGGTAGACAAGTCGAGTGGATCCAGTGCCGTTGGAATCGACAGACTGCTGAAAACGGCTAAGAAGAAACTCGAAGACGGCGACGGCAGCGAAGCGCTTCGAATCGCGAGTCTAGTTTCGTGGGCTGCACAGGCTGGGATTACCCAAGCCACTGTCCAGAAAGATGCTGGACCGTTTTACTGATCCCACGCTGGTGGCATCTTATATAAAGCCGGGCCCAGCCCGGCTTTTTCGTGTTCGGCAATAGATCCCGCTTGGAGCTGGACATATGCCTCCCACAATCCAGAGTGTTTCCGAGTTTGCTCGGTCGGTGAGAGACCTGTTGGAGGAATCCTATCCCGAGGTCTGGATCCAGGGGGAGATATCCAATCTTGCGGCGCCACCTTCAGGCCATATGTACTTTTCCCTAAAAGATGAGAAAGCACAGGTCCGTTGTGCGCTTTTTCGCAATGATCGCATTGGGCTCCGGGAACAACCTGCTGAAGGAGTCGCGGTTATCCTGCGCGGCAAGGTCTCTCTCTATGCTGCCCGCGGAGATTTCCAGATCATCGTGGACTATGTCGAACCCGCCGGTGAGGGCGAACTGCGGCGGCGCTTTGAACAATTAAAAACCAAACTCCAACGCGAAGGACTTTTTGATTCGAGTCACAAACGCCCCATCCCGGAGATCCCCATCACCATCGGGATCATCACGTCGATATCGGGAGCTGCTCTGCGAGACATACTCAGCACCCTGCAGCGAAGATTCCCGGTGGCTGATGTGATTCTTTTCCCGGTGTCAGTACAGGGGACTCGCGCCGTCGATGATATCGCTCGCGCATTCCGACAAGTCGCCCAGGGGCCTACCTGCGACAGTGTCATACTGGCACGAGGGGGCGGGTCCCTTGAGGACCTTTGGGCCTTCAATGAGGAGACAGTCGTGCGTGCAATAAGATGCTGCCCATCACCGGTCATCACGGGTATCGGACACGAGACCGACGTGACACTGGCAGACTTTGCTGCCGATACACGGGCCGCAACACCCACGGCAGCTGCAGAAACTGCTTCTCCAGACAGCAGCGAGCTGTTAGCGGAAGTAGTTCAGTTTCGTGGTCGGGCACGCCTCGCCGCTCAAAGGAACTTGCGGGAGAATGCTCAGCAGCTAGACCTCTCTACTGGACGTCTGCAGCACCCCCAGCAAGGGATCGCTTCCCGCTGGCAGTTGCTGCTCAATCGGCAAACCCGTCTATCATCCCATTTGGGCGCTGCCATCCACCGGGCAGAGCGAAACCTTGATCATGCGGTTCAGGCTCTACAACTGAATTCTCCGACCCGTCGTGTCATGGCCTTTAAGATGCAGCACACCGATCTTGCAGACCGCATCATGCGGCTTGGCGAAAAACTCACAGTTCGTCCAAACGAGAAGGTCATGGGCGAACTCGGCAGGCTGACACTCCTCAACCCCATCAACACGCTCGGTCGGGGTTACGCCATCGTCAGGGACGCCGTAGACGGCTCAATCCTCACTCGAGCCTCAACTGTCGCTGCGGGTGATTCGATAGAGGCCGAACTGCACCACGGTTGGCTGAAAGGAACCGTCGTTGAAACGGGTGGTGATCCCACTACACAGAAAGACAAGACCTGACTATCAATTAGCTGCCCTGGCTCTACTCGACCTGGGACCATGGCTCGCTCGGGTGCCGAATTTTCGATCCCTGCGGGAATAAGGGTTCCGGGAGCGCCGCAGCTCGAGACGCACCGGAGTTCCCACCAGCCCAAACGCGTTACCGAAGGTCTTCGAAAGATAACGAAGATAACTGGCGGGTATGCGTTCCAGCAGGTTGCCGTGGATCACCAGGGTCGGGGGGTTCTTCCCTCCCTGGTGTACGTACTTGATCCGGATTGGACGACCCTGAAACATCGGCGGCGGATGCCGCGCAAGCGCATCCGCCAGAACACGATTCAACTTCGGGGTCCCCAGATCAGACAGGGCTGCGTCGATCCCTCTTTGAACGGCCCTGACGACATCACCCACGCCACTCCCATGTAGTGCGGATATGAACAGCGTCTCATGATTATGCAAAAAAGAAAACCGTCGAGCGAGACCCCTCCGAATCCTGGACTTATCAGAGCGCCCGATGCCGTCCCACTTATTGACAGCAACCACAACGGATCGCCCGCTTTCCCGAATCAAACCTGCGATGGTTGCATCCTGTTCCATCAGGCCGTCTCGTCCATCGACCATGTGAACCACGGCGTGACAGTCGGCTATGGCCTGGAGCGTCTTTACTACAGAGAACTTCTCAATCGTTTCCCGTACCTTTGCCTTGCGCCGCACACCGGCCGTGTCTATCAAAAGCAGTTTCTGGGGGTACCGATCTAGCGCGACTTCAACACTGTCTCTCGTGGTGCCTGGCTCGTCTGCGACGATGACTCTGTTTTCTCCCACCAATGCATTCGTCAGTGTCGATTTACCAACATTCGGTCGCCCGACAAGCGCCACTCGGAACCTCTTGGTTTCATCGCTACGCGCCGGGCTACCCGGCAGAGAGCCAACAATCTCTGACATCAGATCAGTAACTCCAAATCCGGACAGTGCCGAGAGCGCGAATGGTCGACCAAGCCCCAGTTCGTTGAATTCCGCAGTGACTGTATCCGGTTGCAAACCGTCGGCCTTGTTGACACCTACAAACACAAACTGGCCACTGCGCCTCAACTTTTCGGCGATCTCGAACTCATCGACCGTGGAACCGGTCCTTGCGTCGGTCAGAAAAAGCAACGCATCCGCTTCCTCAATCACATGATCGACCTGCTCGCGAATGGCAGCATTTAGGGCGCCGGCGCTGGTTGAAAGCCCACCCGTGTCTACCACCAGAGCGGGTCGTCCAAAGCTTGTCGCGACACCGTACAGTCGATCTCGGGTCACCCCGGGTTGATCATCAACCAGCGCCTTACGGCTTCGTGTCAATCGATTGAAGAGGGTCGACTTACCGACATTGGGACGACCGATTATTGCTATGACAGGTAACATTTAAATCCATGAAAATTTGAACATCGTCGCAGCCTGAGCAGACCCGCCGGGTTTGAAACAGGGCGCTGGCGACTGACTGACTATCCCGCTTGTGGCAGTTTCCAGGCAGTGATGACCCCGTTCTCTGACAAACTGTAAAAAGCTCCAGACGCATCACTGCCAAAAAGGCCGATTACGGCACCTCCTCTGACACGCCCCCGCCCCACCAGCTTGCCACTACCCAGATCGACCACGTAGACGTACCCTTCAAAATCACCTACAGCACCTTTAACTCCTGAACCGACTATGGTTGGGTTAGACACTCCCCGGCCAACCAGGGCAGACTGCCGCCAACGATCCTCACCGGTTGCAAGATCGAGCGCCGACAAGCTACCGTCATCAACTGTTACCAGCAGCAGTTCCTGGTTTGCCGCCAGGTTCCGCAGAGTAGATTTGTCGCTGCGCCAGACCAATTTTTGGGATTCCAAAGAAAGCGCGGTGATACCACCCTGATATGCAGCCACATATAGCACTCCGTCCACCCAAAGCGGATCGGCGTCGATGTCGATAAGCCGATCAATCTGATTAGTACCCGTGGACCTTGAGATGGGCGTATTCCACAACTCCCGGCCAGTCATGATATCAACTCCGGACAAATAACCACTGGCAAACCCGACAATTGCAACTTTGTCTATGTCGAGCGGAGCAGATAGCCCACGCACGCTGAGGGAGGGTACTTTGTGCCGGACCTGCCACCTGACAGAACCATTCTGCCCATCAATACCCAACACCTGACCACTGCCAGTTCGAAGAAGTATTGTATCGTTGCTAACAAGAGGTCGGGCCAGTATCTCGGCCCCAATTTGGACGCGCCAGCGTTGAACGCCGTCCAGCCTATTCAATGACAAAAGCTCGCCTTCATCAGACGCCACGACAATCGACTCCTTCCCCAGGCCTACCCCCGAGGAGAGAGAAAGGTCAAGGTCGGCCTCCCAGACTACCCGGCCAGTCTCGGTATCTAGTGCATAGACCTGTCCGCCGGGTTCTGCTGCGTAAACATGCCCATCGAAGACTACAGGCCATAGGAGCACGTCTCCCGATCCATAACCCTTTCCGGTATCGAATTTCCAGAGCGGTTTCATTTTAGCGTCCGCAACATTCGGCGGTCTGGACGCCTCGGGTCCCTCGCGCATGAAATGGATCGGCCGCGGCGAACAAGCCGCCACAAAAACGAACAACCCGAACGTAGCTAGAAGAACTCTTGTCACTGACCGGTTGCTGATTGCATTGCCAAGTTACGCTTGGCAATGAGAATCTGACCTGCTCCGGCCGTGGAATCCAGGCCCTCCAGCGCCCGGTCGTATGCAGTTCTGGCTTTATCCCACAGTTTCTGCTCTAGGTAGACATCACCGAGAACCTCAGAGTATTCCGAGCTAAATCCACCACGGTCTTTGACCGATGCCAGTTCCTCGGCTTGTCTATGGTCACCAGCGTCCAGGGCGATCTGTGCCAGGCGTAGTCTGGCGATGTGTTCCATCGCATTGTTTCCCGAGTCGTTCATTACCTCGGCCAAATAGCCCTCGGCTCCTTCTCGGTCTTCTTTTTCAACAGCAAGCCTGGCGAGCATGAGCAGGGCAAGATCGGCGTATTGGGTTGCACTGTAGTCGTCTTTAATTCGCAACGCGAGCTCCTGAGTTTGATCCAAGGCGCCGGCAGTCTGCCTCGCCAGCATCTCCTGGTAAAGATCAGATGCCGCTAGTGAGCGACTCTCACTGTACATCTCCCACCCCTTAAAACCGCCAACGCCGGCTACCCCCAGCACTATGCCGGCGATAATCCCACTACCGTTTTTCTTCCACCATTCGCGAAGCTTTTCAGCATCGTCGTCTTCAGCAAGTTGGATCTGAATAGGCTTGTCTTCTTTCTTTGCCATCCGCTAGCTCCTATCTCATTGTTGTTTGTCAGCGCTCGCGTTTAATGTACTCAACGAGTTGCTCTTCCGACAGGCTGATCTGTTCCTGGCTCGTGCGCAGGGATTTGGCGGTTAGCATCTGGCTCTTGAGTTCGTCGTCACCGATCACTACTGCAAAGCGGGCTCCGCTCTGATCGGCCTTTCGAAACTGTTTTCGCGGACCCCCACCCCCACAGTTAACAATGACCCTCAAGCCTTGATTCCTTAGATATTCGGCTACCGAAAATCCCCTGCCGATGGCATTGTCCGCGAGGATACAGATCCACACATCGAAGGGTTCGCTGTCTCGGCAGCCGCCCGAATGTTCATATAGATCGACCAGTCGTTCTAATCCACAGGCAAAACCTGCCGCCGGCATAGCACGCCCCCCCAATTGCGTCACTAGATCATCGTAACGCCCTCCGGCACAGATCGCGCTTTGGGCCCCGAAAGACCCCGTCGTCCACTCAAAGACCGGACCCGTATAATAGTCTAGACCGCGTACCAGTCGGCTGTTGATACGGTATTCGACACCACTGGTCGTCAACAGGTCCTGTAATGTATCGAAATCAGCTCGCGCGTCACCGTCAACAAAATCAAATAAGTCCGGTGCTGCGTCAAGCACCGCCTGTGTGCCGGGGTCCTTGCTGTCGAGTATTCTCAACGGATTATTCTGAAGACGCCTTTGGCTGTCTTCATCAATCTCTTCACGGCGTGTATCTAGGTAATTTCGGAGCGCATCCCGGTAGCGCGCTCGCGCGTCGCTCGTTCCGAGTGTATTGATTTCCAGGGTCAGGTTCGACAATCCAAGTTGCCGCCACAGCCTGGTGCCCACTAAAAGAATTTCAGCATCAATATCCGGCCCACTCCAGCCCAAAGCCTCAATTCCAAATTGGTAAAACTGTCGGTACCTTCCCTTCTGCGGCCTCTCATGGCGAAACATCGGCCCGAGATACCAGAGTCGTTGGGTCTGATTGTGGAGAAACCCGTGTTCAATTCCGGCCCGTACGCATGCTGCGGTCGCTTCAGGGCGCAGCGTCAGGCTATCACCGTTATTGTCAAGGAACGTGTACATCTCCTTTTCAACGATGTCAGTCTGCTCCCCAATTGAGCGTTCGAACAGTTCTGTGTGCTCAACCAATGGTGTACGAATCTCCTGGTACCCATAGGATCCAACCACGGATCGGACCGCAGACTCCACGGTGTGCCACAAATCTGAACGACCCGGTAGCAGATCATTCATGCCCCTCACAGACCTGATGGATTTAGTCACAGTGTCTATTCCTCTGCACCCACCAGAAACCGGGCATTTCGACCACTTTTGGGGACCGGAAAATCAATTTGCTTCCCGGCGTAGACGATCCTCACGCCCTCTGCGGACTGTAGCTGCACATCAAATGGCGGTATGCCAGAAACCGTCACTACCTTTCCACCTTTGAGATATTTTCGGAACAGTTGCACTCCATCACCATCCCAAATGATCACCTGGCTGCTCTCATTGACCCGAATGGTCAGTTCACGGTCTGGCACAAGGACAATTCTCTGTCGTGCTTCCTGGTCATTCGTCGGAATGCTGGTAGTTTTCCTTATCTTCACCTCCTCGACGCCCGGTTGACTGGCAACCGCTGCCGGTGGTTCCACATCTTTTCTTTCCGAAGTACCGACTCGATCCAGAAATCGCGTCTTGATGAAGTTGCTGGCCACAATTTCACGAGCCGTGGATTGCCGGCGCTGCTTAGTTGGGTACTGGATTTTGGTCTGCGGCTCGGTCTGCAAGCTGGGAACAGGCACCGATCCAGCGGTCGGCTCTTTATTTTCCTGTCCCGTAGAATCGCTTGCAATATCCGCCGGGCCGGTCGCCCCTTCACTAGAGGCTACTGTTGAACCGGTCGTGGGTTCTGAAGACTGCACGCCGACAGCAGGACCTTGAACCGCCAACCTTTGTACCTTCCCTTGCTGATCGTTGGTTGACCCGCCAGATAATGCTTTGTCATCGGCGATTTCGGCAACTCTGCCTTTGGTATCTGAGCCTGAAACAACCTCGTTCGACGGAAGTGTTTGTTCAGATTCAGTGGATGCCACCTCTTTCTTTGGCAAAGGCTCCCGAACCAATTCGGCTATGGGTTCAGTTTTCTTTATGGCAGAAAGCGGAATCTTTTCTACATCGTCAGAGCGTTTTAGGTAGGCGCCGTACAATCCCCCAACGACAAGGACCAGCACGAGTGCTGTAACCACCCAGCGATAATGAATAGCCACTGGTTGTGCGCGAACCAGATCCTCGGTCATTGTGCCAGGGCCATCCTGGACAGGCGGCATCAGTGCCTGGTGACCTTCAATTGCCCCATCCACATTGACGCTGGCAAGCTTTCCATAGCTTCTCAGATAGCCGACCACGTAGGTACGGCCCGCCAGGTCCTGGTAATCATCATTTTCCAGGGCCTGGACGATGTCTGACAGAAGATTGAGCTCCGCCGCAACTTCCTCGATACTCCAGCCGTGAAGTTGTCGCGCGCTGCGAAGCAGTTGCCCCGGGGTCGATATGCCCTGTTCTTCAGATTCAGCCATCGGGACTGCTTCCAGCCAATAGAGATCGCGCTTCCTTAGCCTGGGAGCTCGATGGGTAACTCGAGCGCAGCTGGTAGGCGTAGAGTTGCACCAACTCATCCGAACCCAGACTTAATTCGTTCTTCACTGCCAATAGCAAGCTATCCGCTGACGGCGTTCCGTGCTCAAAATACCTTTCAAGATAGCCTCTCGCAGACAGAAACCTCCCCAGTTCATGACTCACTACGGCAGATTCGTAGAGGACAAAGCGGTTATTAGGTCGGGCCTCTAGGGCCTTGGAAAGGTGATCAGCGGCCGCCTGGTATTGTTTATCATGGCTCAAGCAGGTCGCCATTCCAAAATGGCTGCGATAACGGGCATCGTTGAATGGATCGCTCAAAACTTGTTCTAATTGGCCGATCCCAGCATCGACACGCCCGGTATCACACAAATACATGCCGTAATCGTTGCGGGCCGCACGATTGTTGGAATCACCCGCGAGCGCATGCAAAAAATACTGATCGGCGGCGGCACTTTCTCCTAGCTTGACCTTCAGCAACGCCATTGCATGATTGGCTCCGGAGTCATCCCTACCGAGCCCGAGGGCAAATTCAAGTTCTTCCTGGGCAGCGGCCAATCGTCCCTGCTGAAGGTATCCGATTCCAAGACGGGTGTGCAGGCTGACTCGCTGCTCCTTGGTCCAACCCCCAGTGGGTGCCGGTTCGATCACACACCCGGCTAGCATCAGCAGGCCGCCGGTGGCATAAATCAGTAGTTTGACTGCTTGGCGAGACACCGTTAGAACCTGCTGCGTCGTCGGGTTCTATCCTGGAACTGGCCCGCCAACTGACCACAGGCCGCCTCGATATCCGCCCCCCGAGTACGCCTTGTGACGGTCATAATACCAGCCGACAGCAGTATCTCCCGGAACGCGTTTAATGCGCCGGACTCGCTCGCTTCCCAGCCCACGCCCGGCACCCGATTAAAGGGGATCAGGTTCACTTTGGCTCGTACATCTTCCAGCAGGCTGCACAGTCTGCGGGCATCGTCTTTCGAATCATTAACCCCTTTGAGCATAACGTATTCAAAGGTCACTCGCCGGCGTTGGTCATCAAGCAGGTAGTGCCTGCAGGCTTCTAGAACCTGATGGATCGGGTATTTCCTGTTCAGCGGGACCAGCTTGTCCCTCAGTGCATCGTCGGTCGCATGGAGCGAGACTGCCAGGCTGACCGGGCAGTCTCGGCTCAGCCTTTTGATGCCCGGAACCACACCGGCGGTACTGAGAGTGACCCGCCTTCGAGACAGCCCAAACGACAGATCATCCAGCATCAGGCGCATTGCCGATATCACAGCCTGGTAATTTAGCAACGGTTCACCCATTCCCATCATGACGACGTTAGTAATCGGCCGTTCACCTTTCCCTAACAATTGCAAAAGCCCTTTGGCGATCAGCAACTGACTGATGATTTCGCTGGAATCAAGATTCCGATTAAAGCCCTGCCGGGCTGTCGCGCAGAAAGAACAGTTCAGAGCACACCCGACCTGCGACGAGACGCACAAAGTGCCCCGCTCCTCTTCCGGGATAAAGACGGTTTCGATACAGTTTCCATCGACCAGTCTAAGCAACCATTTCCGTGTCCCGTCTGCAGAAGAAGATACCGACACCACATCGGGTAGGCCGATCTTCGCTATTTCATTTAACCGGACCCGCAGTGTCTTGCTGAGATCGGTCATTGCAGAAAAGTCGCTGACCCCGCGCTGGTAAACCCACTGCAAGACCTGCCTGGCATGAAACTCAGGCGCCCCGAGTGTCGCGAAGAAACTTTGCATCGTTTCTCGCTCCATACCGACAATATTCAGCCGCTGCTGTTCTTCAGCCAATCTTCCCCTACCTCTGACACACATCACCTTCGTTAAAAAAGAATTCAATTTCCGACCTTGCTGTCTCCGGCCCGTCGGAGCCATGCACAGCATTGGCTTGTACCGAATCGGCAAAGTCAGCCCTGATCGTACCCGGCTCGGCCTCTTCCGGGTTCGTTGCTCCCATCACCCGCCTGTTGGTCTGGATGGCATCTTCCCCCTCAAGCACCTGAACGACAACCGGACCGGAAGTCATATACTCAACCAACTCCCCGTAGAACGGGCGTTGTCGATGCACAGCGTAGAAGGCCTCTGCCTGTTCCAGACTAAGCTTGATCATTCGACAGGCCACGATCCTTAATCCAGCCGTCTCGAATCGGTCATAGATCTTGCCAATAATATTCTTGGCTACGGCATCCGGTTTGACAATAGATAGAGTCCTTTCAAGGGTCATGAATTGCTCCTCTTGGCAGTTAGATTGAGTGCATCCCGAGTCTAATCCAACGTACTTGCGACAAACCGGGGGTCTACACGATGCCCGTGCCAGGATAGCTGAAGTGACCGGCTGGCGTGACATTACAATTTTATTCCCTGGGCACAGCCTCGGCAATCAAAGTGCCGTTATCGACACCGGTAACCACGGCCTCCAGGAACTGACCAGGGGTCTTGCTCTGGGCGTCGATTCGCACAGGCATGTAATTTGCGAGCCTCGCGTTGTGCCCAAGCTTACCCTGACCTGCGGGCCGTTCTAGTAAAACGACAGACCTGCGGCCCCTCCAGCTCTCTAAACTTCGATCCAAAATCTCTCGACCCGCCGCCCGTAACACTGCACTCCGTCGTTGGCGTTCAATGCTCGGGATCTGCTTCGGAATCCTTGCCGCGGGAGTGCCTGGCCTCGGCGAATAGGAAAAGATATGCGGAAACGCAATTCCGAACTCATGAATCGCTGCTAGAGTATCGCCAAATTGATCGATCGACTCTGTTGGAAATCCAACCATCACGTCCGCACCGAGCACCAGGTCTGGTATTTGCTCCCGAGCTGCCGATAGGCACGCGTACAGGTAAGCAGCATCGTAACGCCTTTTCATTCTCTTGAGAATGAGGCTGTTACCGCTTTGCATGGAGACGTGCAGATGCGGGCACATCCGGGAGTCGTTTTTCATCAGCCGAAGCAATTCGTTGCTGACATGCACGGGATCGATAGAGCTGAGTCGTACCCGGAAATCACCGGGAACTGTCTTGATACCTTCAAGCAGCTGGACCAGTCCCTGCCCAGCCTCCAATGCCGCTCCACCTGAAAGGTCCAATCCGTAGGCCCCGAGATCTACACCGCAGATCACGATCTCCCGAAAACCAGTGCTGATCAGTTTCGCGACCTGATTCAGAATTTTGTGGTAACTGAATGACCGGCTCGGACCCCGAGCTGTGTGAATAACGCAGAACGTGCAGGCCTGGTCACAGCCTTGCTGTACCTGGACAAACGCTCTGCTTCGATCCCTAAATCCTGACAAAGGCGCACTCTCTATAGCGACTCGATCATCAAGCGCCCCAACCAACACCTCGGTCCCCTGCCCCGGCGTCAGATCCCGGGCCATCTGGGGTATTGCAAGCTTGCGATCGTTCCCAACAACAAGCCGAACACCATCGATCGCAGCCAGCGCAGCACCGTTAACCTGTGCGTAACAGCCTGTCACGACAACGACAGCGTTGGGGTTTCGTTTCAGTACCCTCCTGACGTGTTGTCGGGTTTGCCTGTCCGCCTCTGCCGTCACGGTACAGGAGTTGATGACATAAAGATCAGCTTTCTTACGGTCATCCACCAGGCGCCATCCCTCCTGACTCAATCCCTGAGCGATGAGATTAGACTCATAGGTGTTTACCTTGCACCCCAGCGTGCTGACCGCGGCACGGGGCCCGATACTCGAAGCGGCGCTGATTTCGGACTCAACCTGCGTGGTGGCTGAAGATTCGGTCATTTCAAAAGAAAAGGGCGCACCAGCGCCCTCCGATATAAGCCACAGGAATTCCGTCCGTGCAGCCGATATTAGTCGACGGTGAAACTCTCGCCGCAGCCGCACTCGTCGGCGACATTCGGGTTGCGAAACTTGAAGGCAGCCGACAGGCCGTCTTCCTGGTAGTCAATTTCAGTACCATCAAGATATTTGATGGCGTCACCTGCCACAATAACATTGACACCCTGGCTCGAGTAAACCGTATCCTCATCTCCAACCTCATCTGCAAAATCGACAACATAGGCGAGCCCTGAACAACCGGTTGTCTTGACCCCCAGGCGCAGCCCCTGGCCTTGTCCTCTGGAAGTCAAATAGGTTCGTACCCGAGTAGCAGCAGCTTCGGTGAGTGTTATCGCCATTGGCCTTGTGCCTGTAGTGTGATTCCTGATCTTGGCATAGTTTCTGCCTGGTGGTTCGTCATTATCCACCTGGCTAACCTTATCCCGGCAACGATTTTACCAAATCCTGCTCGGCTTCACCGAACCCTGGTCTTGCCTCTGGGTTGTGCCTTGCGACCCTGGATCGCGCTCAACACACCACGGAGGATATTGATGTCATCTTCGAGCAGCGGCGTGCGGCTAAAGATCCTTTTTACCTTTCTGAGAAGCTTTTCCGAAGGACTTTTGAGAAAACCGATCTCTCTCAGCACCGTCTCGAGATGAACAAAGAACCCCTGCACGTTCTGTGCGGTCGCAAATGACTCGGCACCCGATTCAGCAGAATCAGTAGCCGCCAGGGAAGTGTTACACCCGACGCACTGGTCTTGAACTTTCTTCAACTCATAGGCCAGGATGATAACCGCTGCAGCCAGGTTCACCGATGGAAACGTCGGGTTGACTGGAATTCGAACATGGATCTGACAGCGCTCGAGTTCCTCATTAGTCAAGCCGCTTGCTTCCTGTCCGAATACCAGCGCGACGTTGCCCTTCTGGCTTGCCCTGTAGGCTAAGGCCATGGCTGATTCAGGCTCCAGAGCTGGCCAACGCACGGTCCGCTGACGAGCTGTACTGCCAATGACCAGCCCGCATTCCGCAACAGCCTCATCCAGGGTCTCGCAGACCCTTGCCGAGCTCAACAGCCGATCTGCACCCGCGGCCCGGGCCGATGCTTCCGGTGACGGAAAGGTGCGAGGCTCAACCAGGTACAGGTTTTCGAGTCCCATATTGGTCATAGCCCTTGCTACAGCACCAATGTTGCCCGGATGGGTAGTACGAACCAGGACAACTCTGACACTATCGAGCGTCATAACCAGAGAATAAACGCATTCAGCAATGAGTCTTCCCCCGTTACACTATCAGTGGCGCTGGCAGCACCCAGCATTCCAGATGATGTCGTCAGGGCCTGGTAGATGAAACTGGGCATTCCTTTTGACCGTTAACAGAGTAAATACAGATGCACCCCATGTTGAACACCGCCGTTCGCGCTGCCCGTCAGTCCGGGCGGATTATTTTAATGCACTACGACCGGCTTGATCGAATCGAAGTAACCCAGAAAGGCCGAAACGATTTCGTCAGTCAGGCAGATACGGAAGCCGAGGAGATAGCGCTGGATATACTTCTAACGGCCTACCCAGAACACGGTGTGCTGGCTGAAGAGAGTGGCAGGCGCGAAGGAGGTGAATATACCTGGGTGATCGACCCATTGGATGGAACAACTAATTTTATCCACGGCTTCCCCCAGTTCGCCGTTTCTATCGCGGTCCTCAAGGGATCGATAATCGAGCATGGTGTCATCTATGACCCGCTGCGAAACGAGCTCTTCACCTCAAGCCGTGGACAGGGCGCCCAGTTGAATGAACGGAGAATCCGTGTCAGCAACTGTGCTCTGCTGGAGTTGGCGCTGCTCGGTACGGGGTTTCCTTACAGGGAACTCGATCGGCTCGATCAGTGGGTCAAGACCTTCAGGACTCTGACTCGACGCTCAGCTGGCATCCGACGCACCGGATCGGCTGCCCTTGACCTTGCCTATGTTGCAGCAGGCCGGATGGATGGCTTCTGGGAGTTTGGCCTACAACCCTGGGATACAGCTGCGGGAGCACTGCTCATCCGGGAAGCCGGTGGGTTGATCTCCGATCCTGCGGGGAGCCAGGACTTTCTCGACAGTGGTAATGTGGTCACGGCTAATCCACGGATATTCAATGATCTACTACGAATAATCGCCAAGCATAATGCCTGACCATTGACCATGGCTCATCTTCTTGACCAGGATCTCGATTCTCACACGCCTATGATGCGCCAGTACCTGCGCATCAAATCTTCACACCCGGATACGTTGGTGTTTTACCGGATGGGTGATTTCTACGAGTTATTCTATGAAGATGCTGAGAAAGCATCTCGCCTGTTGGACATCACTTTGACTGCTCGAGGCAAGTCTGCCGGCCAGCCCGTGCCCATGGCTGGTGTACCGGTTCACAGTGTCGATCAGTATCTTGCCAAACTAGTGCGTCAGTCGGAGCCGGTTGCGATCTGTGAACAGATCGGTGACCCAGCCAGGAGCAAAGGGCCGGTGGAACGCAAGGTCGTCCGTGTCGTCACCCCCGGTACGTTGATTGAAGAAGATCTACTGGATGAGAAGAGCGAGAACAGCATTGCGGCTGTCTGGATCAATGAAGGGAACCACGCGATTGCGACACTGGAAATCTCCAGCGGTCGTTTCGAGGCCCGGGAACCACCCAGTATCAAAGCATTACGGGAGGAACTGGAGCGGCTACAGCCCACTGAACTGCTATACCCGGAAAACTCGGTGGACCATGATTATCCAGTTATCCCCGACTTGCCGACACGAACTGTCCCGTCATGGTACTACGATCTGGAGCGTGCCAGTACTCGATTGCAGGCACTGTTGGGCACCCGCGATCTCAGCGCTTTCGGCTGTCCAGGTCATCCTGCTGCCACGGCAACTGCAGGCGCTCTGATCCAGTACGTGCAGGATCTGCGCGGCACCACCCTGCCTCACATCAATTCACTGGCCATTGGTAATTTTGCCGACCAGATAATCATCGACCCTGCTACACGGCGAAACCTGGAGATAGAAACCTCCAACTCTCCCGGTGGGATCTCACTGGTCGACCTTCTGGATGAGTGTGCGACGGGTATGGGCAGCCGACAGTTACGCCGCTGGCTGACCGGCCCAACACTCAACCGACACGAACTGACAGAACGGCATGACGCATTAACGGCACTGTCGACTCTCAAAACAGACGATCTTTTCCGATGTTTAAAAAAGATCGGGGATATCGAACGGGTTCTATCCAGAATCGCGATGGGGACCGCAAAACCGGCAGATCTCGTGCGGCTCAGAATGGCTTATGCCGTACTCCCTGATCTGGGTAACCAGCTGCGAGCAACGGGGAGCGCACGCTTGGCCCAGCTGGCTGAGTTCTCGAAACCCGAGCCGCAGGTGCTCGAACTCCTGGAGCGCTCTATCGCTGAGCAACCGGCGCCATTGATACGAGACGGTGGGGTCATTCGGACAGGCTTCGACTCAGAACTCGACGATTTGCGTACCCTGCAAACGGATGACAACGCTCTTTTAGTGGAAATTGAAAAACGCGAGCAAACCAATTCAGGCATTCGCTCACTCAAGGTTCAATTCAATCGGGTCCACGGCTACTTCATCGAGGTTCCCCGTTCGCAGGCCGATAACGTCCCGCTCACCTACCACCGTCGCCAGACGTTAAAAAACGTTGAGCGTTACACCACCGAGGAACTCAAGACCTACGAAGACCGAGTACTGCGTGCCAGAGAAAGAGGACTTGCCCGTGAGCGGTATCTCTACGAACACCTTCTACAAGGTTTTCAATCCGATCTTCCACGACTCCAGGCCGGTGCCAGAGCAATCGCTGAAGCCGACGCGCTGGACAATCTGGCCCGCCGCGCGAGGGAGCTCAACCTCTGCCGCCCGGAACTGGTCGAAGATCAGGTGCTCACGATCACTGGCGGCCGCCATCCAGTAGTGGAACACAGCCAGACCGACCCCTTCATCGCCAATGATCTGAAGCTCGACGAGTACGACCGGATGTTACTCATTACCGGACCAAACATGGGTGGCAAAAGCACTTACATGCGGCAGGTCGCACTGATCGTACTCTTGGCCCACACTGGCAGCTTTGTTCCAGCTGATTCGGCCCGTGTCGGACCAATCAGGCAGATCTTCACCCGTATCGGCGCCTCCGACGACCTAGCTGGCGGCCGGTCGACATTCATGGTCGAGATGACCGAAATGGCTTATATCCTGCGTAACGCCAACTCCGAGAGCCTGGTTCTTGTTGACGAGATAGGCCGGGGAACAAGCACTTTTGATGGACTAGCGCTCGCCTCATCCTGCGCGCTTGATCTCGCAAACAGGATTAACAGCTTCACTTTGTTCTCAACACATTATTTTGAACTGACTGCGCTACCTGCCCGGGCACCCAGCATGGTGAACGTTCACCTCGATGCTGTCGAACATGGCGACGGTATCGTGTTTCTTTATCAGCTAAAACCAGGGCCGGCGAGTCGAAGTTACGGCCTGCAGGTTGCCAGGCTTGCTGGACTGCCCGAACCGGTACTGGCTGATGCGCTGGAACGATTACTCGAACTTGAGCAACGTTACGAGCAGATCAGCGACAAAAACCGCCCTCAACAGGTGCCAATCTTCGCAACCCGTGATAAGACCGTCATAAACCAGGCGATTAAGCGCCTCCAGGATCTAGACCCCGAATCGATCAGCCCTCGAGACGCCTTGGCATTACTCTTCGAATTGCAGCGCCTGGCCGGGGAACCCAAGTGATTCTGATCGTTCCAGTCGGTCTGACCCACTTGTTTCCCTACCATGACAGTCGACAGATGACTGGTCTGGAGTAAAATCAACCCTCTACAAGACGCCCGTACACAACCCGGAGCCGGATTATGACCTACGTCGTTGTCGATTCATGCATACGCTGCAAGCTAACTGACTGTGTCGAGGTGTGCCCAGTCGACTGCTTCCACGAAGGACCTAACTTCCTGGTCATCGACCCAGAGGAGTGTATTGACTGCAGCCTGTGTGAGCCCGAGTGCCCGGTGGACGCAATCTACGCCGAAGAAGATCTGCCAGAGGACCAGCAGAATTTTCTGGCACTCAATGCCGAACTTTCTCTGCAATGGCCAGTGATCACCGAGATGAAGGATCCGTTGCCGGATTCCGATGAATGGCGGGACGTTAAAGACAAACTGCAGTACCTGGAACGTTAGGCACGCTGTTAATCGAGACCCCGGCAGGTTCTGCCGGTGCCGACTTCAATCACGAAAATTTACGTACTGCAGCGGCAACCCGATCTCCTCGTTCTTCAGCAGCGCGATAACCGCCTGCAGGTCATCACGCTTTTTTCCAGAAACGCGTAACTGATCTCCCTGAACAGCGGCCTGTACCTTCAGTTTTTGTTTTTTGATCTTTTTGACCAGGTTCTTGGCAAGTTCCGATTCTATGCCGTGCCGAATCCTGACCACCTGCCGGACCTTGCCTGCACCCCGTTCCTCGATCTCACCGGCCTGTAAACAGGTGACGTCAATTCCACGCTTGGCAAGCCTCATGTCCAGAATATCGGTGATCTGGCCAATCTTGAAGTCATCGTCGGCGTAGATCGTTAACAATGACTCGGCCTGATCTACCCGGGCATCACTGCCCTTGAAATCAAAACGATTGCCCACCTCACGATTGACCTGATCTACCGCGTTTTTTACTTCGTGCCAGTCGACCTGGCTCACCACATCAAATGTCGGCATTTTGAAAACCTCCGGGTATCACCGGTCAAGCTGTTTCTTTGTTCGCGATTGTAAAATGTCAGCGACCCGAGTTCGGCCATTATCCCAAAGGATAAGATTCTCCCTATGAATATAAGCTGGGCCCGATTGTCCATTTGCCGAAAATCACAGCCACCACATGCCCGCTTGAAGGACGATGTTGGTCATAATCCCAGCGGCAATATCGTCAGCGACGATCCCCGCCCCGCCCTTGATCTTTCGCTCGCACAGTCCTATCGGGGGTGGCTTGATAATATCAAAGAACCTGAAGAGCACAAATCCTGCAAGTATGCTCCAGGCTGTCAGTGGTACTGCAGTCATTGCCACCAGATAACCGGCGATCTCGTCGATCACGATTGATCCGTCGTCGTTGCTATCCAAATATCGGGCCGCCCTGCCAGCAACCGGTACAGCAAACAACCCGAACGCAACTGCAAGCATCACGGCGAACAATGGATCCAAGGAAGACTGCAGCCAGACCAACGGCAAACCGATCAACGTTCCGAAAGTACCGGGCGCTACTGGCGATCGGCCGACACCTAATCCTTGGGCCAGGAACACCACGGCTCTTTCAGCCGACAGGTTCAGCCCATACATGGATCAATCGCCGGCCAGCCAAGTGTGGAGATGACCTGCACCAGTCACGTTGTAATGTTCCGACCCCGGCCCGATCAGGCGTATGCCCTCACCAGCACAGATCTCACCGATTTTTTTTGTTTTGGAGGCTTTTTCCTGCTCCAGTGCTTCTATTTTCGTTTCGTACCGCCTCGGCGCTGTAAAACACAACTCATAATCATCCCCGCCTGCCAGTGCTGATGACCGTGCAGCTCGATCGCCACAGACAGCCGACGCTGCCGGCGACACCGGCAGTAACGAAACGTCCAGGACTGCCCCGAGGCCACCACTGCGGTGCAGGATGTGCCCAAGATCGGCTAATAATCCGTCGGACAGATCAATTGCAGCACTTGCGAGCCCTCTTAACGAGCAGCCCAGCGTGACCCTCGGTTCCGGGGCATTCAGCCGCCTCATAAGCCAAAGCTGGTTTGGATCAGCTTGATCAGCTCCCGCCTGGATAATGCCAAGCCCGATCGACGCATCCCCCAGACTTCCACTGACCCAGATCTGGTCCCCCGGGCTGGCTCCGCTTCTTGTGATCGCGGTTCCGACAGGCAGAGTTCCAGCCACCGTGACCGTGATGCACAGTGGACCACTGCAAGTATCACCGCCAATGAGAGCAACACTGTATTGCTCAGCAAGGCTCATAAACCCCAGCGAGAATTGGCTGAGCCAATCCTCCTCTGCATGCGGCAAGACCAGGCTCAACAGCGCCCAACGTGGAACCGCCCCCATTGCGGCAAGATCACTCAGGTTGACCGCCAAGCTCTTGTGGCCCAAGTCGAGAGCGCTGGTACCGACTGGAAAATGAACCGATTCAACCAGCGTGTCGGTGGCGAGCACAGTCTCCTCCCCCGCCTGGTTCTTCACGACAGCGCCATCATCGCCGATTCCCACCACCACATCGGCCGGGTATGAACCGTGTAGAAAGTAACGGTCGATGATCTCGAATTCGTCCATCGGGCCTAGCAGGCCGGTAGCCTGGATTTCTTGCCTGGCCGGAGCTGGTTGCTCAAACAATCAAGAACCCCGTTGACAAACCGGTAACCTTCCTCAGACCCAAATATTCGACTCAACTCGATGGCCTCATTCAAAACGACCTTGTGAGGGATCTTTGGCTCGTGCAGCAGCTCATAAGCCGCAAGGCGCAGAATAGAGCGTTCCACCGGGTCCAATGAGTCCAACTCGCGAGAGAGACATGGTCTCAGACACTCATCAAGGGAGGAGCAATAGCCCGGAATGTTCTCAATCAGCTGAAGGAAGTAATCTCGATTGACACCGGAGTATGCATCATCACTGATAAAACCGGGTTCGATCTCAGCCGCACTCTGACCGGTCAATTCCCACTGGTAAAGCGCCTGCACTGCGCTGCGACGAGCCAGATGGCGACTGCCCGAGCTCATCCCCTTACACGAGGTGGGTCGCTGAGGTACTCGATCACTGTTAACCCGAACCCGGACAATGCGTGTGTCCGGCGGGGCGTTCCCATCACGATGACTTCACCGACATTCAGATCAGCCAGAATTTGACTACCGGCACCCAGCATCCGCAACTCCCGACCCTCACCATCGTCACTGGATTCGCCGCGCAGTCTCCGCTCCAGTGTCGCTGCATCCTCGGCATAGGCCAGGAGCACGAGTACGCCATGGCCTTTAGCAGCTATCTGCTGCAAGGCCGAATCGACGGTCCAGCGTCCGGTATCCCTCGCTTCGGCCAACATGTCATACACCCCGCGGTGGCTTTGAACCCGAACCAACGTCGGCTGATCCGTCTGAATATTTCCTGCGACCAGCGCCAAGTGGACATGTCGCAACTCGGCATCTTCATAGACCACCGCACGGAACTGACCGTGCCGGGTTTCAATCAGATTCTCCGAGACACGCCAGACAGTCGGTTCATTCTTGAGGCGATAGCGGATCAGATCGGCAATCGCACCGATCCGAATCTGATGTTTGCTTCCAAATTCAACGAGGTCTGGAAGGCGGGCCATGGTTCCATCCGGGTTCAGAATCTCGCAAATCACGCTAGCAGGCTCAAAACCGCACATTCGAGCCAGATCGACTCCCGCTTCAGTATGCCCGGCCCGGGTCAACACGCCGCCGGGTTGTGCCATGACCGGAAAGACGTGACCTGGTGTGACAATATCGTCGGCCGTTGCATTCTCGCTGACTGCCGACAGGATTGTCGTCGCCCGATCAGCAGCCGAAATGCCGGTGGTAACGCCGCGCGCTGCTTCAATAGATACAGTAAAATTTGTTGAATAACGGGAATCATTGTCCCTGACCATCAGCGGCAGATTGAGTCTTTGGCAGCGCTCATCAGTCAATGTCAGACAGATCAAACCACGTCCATGCGATGCCATGAAGTTAATGTGATCAGCGGTCACACAGCCTGCCGCAATGACCAAGTCTCCTTCATTCTCCCGGTCCTCGTCATCAACCAGAATCACCATCTTACCGTTCCGGTAGTCCTCGAGAATTTCCTCGATCGGACTGACCCGCAGATCCGACAGATCGGGCTTGAGCGTCATATCGTCACTTCTGCGGCTTCAAGGCAAAAACGCTTCGGGCTCGGCTTTGAATCGGAGTGACTCATTTCTGACAATCCCACAGTCTTTTGAGGTAACGAGCGACCAGGTCGACTTCGACGTGTACGCTATCACCGGATTCAAGGCTGCCCAGAGTCGTCACAGTCAGCGTATGCGGCACAATATTAACCTCGATGTCGACTGCATTCGTGGAGTCGGTCACCTTGTTAATGGTCAGGCTGACTCCATCCAGCGCCACCGAACCTTTCTCAGCAAGAAATTGTGCCAAGTTTCGTCGGCAGCGGAATATCATGGATTCCGAACGCCCAGCCGCCTGTCGGTCAACCAAGGTGGCGATTCCGTCGACATGGCCAGAAACCAGGTGACCACCGTACCGGTCGTTAAAGTTCATTGCCCGTTCCAGGTTTACAAAGTCACCAATTTCCAGCGTCCCCAGATTGGTTCGATCAAGGGTTTCAAGAGAGATGTCAAAATCCACGCGGGCGCCGTCTTGCTGGACGGCAGTCAAGCAGGCACCGTTGACAGAGACACTCTCACCGATGCTCACCACCTCTTTCTCCAGCACACTTGCATAGATTCCAAGACATAGATCCCCCCCTTGTCGAGTCATCAACGCAACCTCGCCGCGAGCCTCGACGATACCAGTGAACATCACTCGCCCCCTTCTCTGATCGGTCGATAGACCGCCTTTATATCCCGCCCGATCCGGCCCACATCTAGAATCTCATATCGAATTCGATCTTTCATACTCCTGACACCCCGAACGACGAACATTCCGCGACCAGTGCTGCCCAGAACATCCGGTGAACTGTAGGTTATGATTTCATCTACTAGCCCTGCAGCCACGAAGGCCCCGGACACGTCAGCTCCGGCCTCGACCAGAATCTCATTACAACCACGTTGACCAAGCAGCTCAACCAGAGCAGATAGGTCAACACGCCCATCTACTCCCGGCATACGCATACACTCTGTCCTGGAGTCAAATATATCGCCATAGGCGTCTTTCCCTGAGGTTACGATCAACACCGGCCCGTCCACGCTAAAGATTGCGGCACCAGGGTCAAGGCGTGCCTTCCCGTCCAGCACCACCCGCAGACTGGGAGCCAAGGGCTCATCCACGCGTGCATTCAATCGCGGATCATCCTCGATCACCGTCCCGATGCCGGTAACCAAAGCGCAACTGCGTGCCCGCAGGCAATGCACGTCCCGCCGAGATGCTTCAGAGGTAATCCACTGGCTGCTGCCATCCATCGCAGCTGTTCTGCCGTCGAGAGTGGCTGCCACCTTGACTCGGACCAACGGCTGCCCTGTTCCCATCCGCTTGACAAACCCCTCATTGAGCTTGTGGGCCTCCACAGAACCGATTCCAACATCGACATCAATGCCGGCTGCTCGCAAACTCGCGACTCCCTGACCGGAAACCTTCGGATTAGGATCCAGCATCGCGGCTACGACCCGCTTAACACCAACTCTTATAAGGCTGTCAGCGCATGGCCCGGTACGGCCCGTGTGACAGCACGGCTCTAGGGTTACGAACACTTCCGCGCCACTGGCTCGCCTGCCAGCTTGCTCCAGCGCCATGACCTCGGCATGGCTTTCACCCGCCCATTCGTGCCAGCCCTCGCCTACGACTTGGTCGTCAAACACGATCACACAGCCGACTCGAGGGTTCGGCCGTGTTGTATAAAGCCCCTTAGAGGCGAGCGCCAGGGCTTGCGACATATACCGCTGTTCCCGATACTCCTCGGCTAGCGCTGAATTCATTTTTTTGCTGTCATTTCTGTGTCAGCCAGCAACGACAATTGAGCGACTTCCGGGGTACGCTGGCGCGAGCGTTCCAGACGGTCGACCTCATCAGTGAATGCCGAGGCATCTTCAAAGCGTCGGTAGACCGAGGCGTAGCGCACGTAAGCCACCTCGTCCAGCTTCTGCAAAGCATCCATCACCACCTGTCCGATCACGGACGAGCTTATTTCCCGTTCCCCGGAGAGTTTCTGCAGGCGGGTTATGCTGAGCACTGTGGACTCGATTTCATCCACACCGACGGGGCGTTTTTCCAAAGCCCGCATGATGCCCCGCCTCAGTTTTTCTTCATTCCACAACTCACGTCGTCCGTCACTCTTGATGACCCGAGGGTGATCCAGTGCCGACCGCTCGAAAGTGGTAAAACGGTGCTCACAGCCCTGGCAGGTTCGACGCCGGCGGATGGCATCACCGCCGTCGCTCAGCCGCGAATCGATGACCCGCGTCTGGTCGGATCCACAACTGGGGCAGCGCACGTTGGCCCCCGAAAGATCTGGAAGCGCCGTTGCCTCAAGGCAACGCGTCTGCTTCCTCTCCTTCCTTACTGACCGGCAGCATGTCATCGCGGGATATACCCATACTCAAGACAACCGGACTTGCCACAAAAATAGACGAATAGGTTCCGACCAGTACCCCAATCAGAAGCGCCGCGGCGAATCCTTTTATGATCTCGCCCCCAACCAGTAGCAGCGTCACGACCACCAGCAACGTGGTCAGTGAAGTCAGCAGTGTGCGGCGAAGGGTCTGGTTGATCGCGCTGTTCATGATCTCGCTGACCGTGCCACGGCGCATCTTGCGAAAATTCTCCCTTATTCGGTCAAACACAACAATTGTATCGTTCAATGAATATCCAATTACCGCCAACACCGCTGCCAGTACCGGTAGAGAGAATTCAAGACCGGTCAAAGAGAAGAACCCTATCGTGATCGCCACGTCATGAACAAGAGCAGTGACGGCTCCCAGGGCAAAACGCCACTCGAACCGCCAGGCTACGTAAGCCAGGATCCCGATCAATGCGTACAGCATGGCGAGACCGCCGTCCTCCGTCAATTCATCACCCACCTGGGGCCCGACAAACTCGACGCGCCGCATCTGAACGCGACAATCCTGGGACTGGTTACCCTCCGTCACGCAGCGTTGGCTTTTCCCTTCTGGACTTTCTGCCAGAGTTTCCGAGAACGGCGCTCTAAGAGATGTCATGATCAGGCTACTGGTCTCAGCTGCGTTGGCCGCACTGTTAGCGGGGAGTCGAATCATGACATCACGGGACGTCCCGAAATACTGAACAATGACATCATCAAATCCTGCATTTTGCAGACTCGCCCGGATCTCGTTTGCGTCTACCGTCTCGGTATAAGAGACTTCAACCAGGGTCCCGCCGGTGAAGTCGATACCGAAGTTCAGTCCCCGGGAAAAAAGCGACACCAGTCCGATCGCAATGACAACTACCGACGCCAGGACTGCCTGTTTTCGCCGACCTAAGAAATCGATTCGTGTGTCTCGCTTAAGAAATTCCATAACTCGCCTTAAATCGCTAGACTTTTTACCCGCTTGCCGCCATACAGAAGGTTGACCAGACCCCGCGTCACCAGAATTGCCGTAAACATGGAAGTCAGAATTCCGATGCTGAGTGTTACCGCAAACCCCTTGATTGGACCAGTACCGAAATTGAACAACACAACCGCAGCGATCAGAGTCGTGATGTTCGCATCGACGATTGTAGAAAGGGCCCTGTCATAACCCAGATGGATACTGGCCTGGGGAGAATTTCCGTTCCGTATCTCTTCTCGGATCCGCTCGAATATCAGCACATTTGCATCGACCGCCATACCGACCGTCAACACGATGCCTGCTACGCCTGGCAGTGTCAGTGTCGCCTGAAACAAAGACAACACCGCCACGATCAGTACAAGGTTAAGCGCCAAAGCTACGTTTGCAAACAGGCCAAATGCCCGGTAGTACAGAAACATAAAAACTAACACCAGCACGAAACCGACAATAACCGAGCGAAACCCCTGATCGATGTTGGCCTTGCCAAGGCTGGGGCCGACAGTTCGCTCTTCGATGATCTCGACCGGGGCGGCAAGGGCTCCTGCGCGAAGAAGCAATGCGAGGTCACGCGCCTCATTAACACTGTCGAGACCCTCGATCTGGAAACGTTTACCAAGTTGGTCGCGAATTACCGGTGCCGTTATGACCTCTTCGATCCGCTCCTTGACCCTGAGTGCTTTTCCATCTTCGCCGGTGATCAGACGACCGTCAGCATCCGTCTTGGCCGTGGATCGCAGTTCTATGTAGACGACCGCCATCCGCTTGCCGATATTGTCACCGGTAATACGCTGATTGATTCTGGCCCCAACTGCATCCAGCGTGATACTGACGATCGGGCCGCCGCTCTGCGTGTCGATGCTGGCGGCCGCATCAACGATGTTCTCGCCGGAGTAGATCACTCGCTTTTTCAGAAGGATCGGCCGGTCATTGCGCATACGATAAAGCTTGGAGGCGGGTGGCACTTTACCCCCAACAGCAGCATCCAGACTGTGCTCCTCGTCGACCAGCATCATCTCCAGCGTGGCAGTCCGCCCGAGAATACGCTTAGCACGGGCCGTGTCCTGAACACCGGGCAGCTGAACAACGATCCGGCGCTCACCCTGCCGCTGAACGACCGGTTCGGCTACACCGAGTTCATCGATACGGTTCCGGAGGGCAGTAATGTTCTGCGTCAGGGCAAATTCGGCCAGATCCTGGGTCTCGGAAGAACTCAGCGTGCCCTGAAGTTGCCGTTCCCCGGAATCTTCGACCTGCTGAATATCAAGTCCGGGAAACTGCTGATTTACGATCCGCACAGCCGCTTCAAGTTCGCCCGGGTTTCGCAGCCGAATGTTTATCGTACCACCCGGTTGCCGCCTGACCTCCTTGTAACGCAGCTTCTCATTGCGCAACGCAGCCCGGAGATCGGCAACGTAGCGTTCTTCTGCGCGTCGCATCACGCTTTCCATGTCCACTTCCATCAGAAAATGTACACCACCGCGCAGGTCCAGTCCCAGGTACATCGGTTTCGAGCCAATCCGGGCAAAAAGATCCGGTGCCGCTGACAGCAATGTCAGGGCAATCGTGTAGCGGTTACCGAGTTCAACCTCGAGCAGATCCCTCGCTTTGAGCTGATCATCCGGACTGGCAAAAGTCAGATTGATACCCTTATCGTCGAGAATCGCCGACCTGAGCTCGATCGATCCATCGAGCACCGACTTGACACGCTTTAAATCGGCCGATGACAGCGATGCGCCTCGTGAGCCGCGAATCTGTATACCCGGATCGTCCCCGAACAGGTTCGGCAGCGCGTAGAAAAGCCCCGGCACGACCACCAGAGCGATGATCAGCCACTTCCACCAGGGATAGTGGTTATGCATCGTTAGCCTGTCAGTTGGTGTCTGCTGCGCCCTTCGGAATCATCTGGGCAATCTGTGGCCGCTGTATCTTGACGTTGACACCCTTGGCGATCTCCAGAGTTACGAAGTTGTCATCCAGATCAACCACTTTGCCCAGCAAGCCACCGTTCGTGGCGACGTCATCTCCCTTCTTGATCGAAGCCACCATCTCTTTATGTTGCTTGGCCCGTTTCTGCTGGGGGCGAATCAGCAGGAAATAGAAAAGGACAAAGATGATGACCAATGGCGCCAAGCTGAGCAGCCCGCCGCCGCCTTCGCCCCCTATTTGTGCCCATGCGTCTGATATCAGGAAACTCATTTCGGATTACCCGGTCTTTAACTGGAAAAGCGCCCGATTATGCCACATCCGACCCCCCTCCGAGGTAACCCTCGAGGAAGGTCCGGCTGAACGAATCCAGAGTTCCGGCCGCCACGGCGCCGCGAATGTCTCTCATCAAGGCGCCAAAAAACCACAGGTTGTGCAGTGTACAGAGGCGCTTTCCAAGGCTTTCGCTGGTAGTAAACAGGTGCCGTAGATAACTCCGGCTGTAGCTGGTACAGGCGGGGCAACGGCAATATTCTTCAATAGGACTGGTGTCCGTCCGATTGGCAGAATTCTTCAGCCTAACGATTCCATTCCGGGTGTAGAGCCAGCCATTACGGGCGTTGCGGGTCGGCAGAACACAGTCAAAAAGGTCGATACCAGATCGAACACCGGTGAGAATGTCCTCCGGCCTTCCGACCCCCATCAGATACCGCGGACTCCCACCCGGCATCTCGGGAGTGACCTGTTCCAGGACACTGTACATCTGCTCGGTTGGCTCTCCCACGGAAAGCCCGCCAAGAGCATAACCGTCAAAGCCTATCTCCTCTAAAGCTTCGAGCGAACGGATCCTGAGTTCGGGATAAATCCCACCTTGCGCAATCCCAAACAGGGCCTGACCCTCGCCCTCGTGTGCATCACGGCAGCGCCTAGCCCAGCGCAACGACCTGTTCATTGATGTTTCCGCGTTCTGACGGGTCGTGGGGTACGCCGTGCACTCGTCAAAGACCATAACGACATCCGAGCCCAGATCTCGCTGTACCGACATCGACTCTTCGGGTCCGAGATAGACCTTGGAGCCGTCGAATGGGGAGCGGAATGTGACTCCCTGTTCGGTGATATTGCGGGAATCCGCCAGACTCCAGACTTGGAAACCACCAGAATCAGTCAGGATGGGACCGGACCAGCGCATAAAGTCATGCAGGGTGCCGTGGGCCTTGACCACTTCCGTGCCTGGCCGCAGCATCAAGTGAAAGGTGTTGCCAAGGATGACCCTGGCGCCACTCTCGGCCACTTCCTCAGGAGCCACAGTTCTTACTGCCCCGCCCGTGCCGACCGGCATGAACGCTGGCGTCTCCACCTCGCCGCGGGAAAACATGAGAGCACCTCGGCGGGCGTTACCGTCCGTTGCAGTGACTGTAAATTGCACTATCTAAGTCTCCGCTTTCTTCAGCAGCATCGCGTCACCGTAGCTGTAAAAGCGATAGCCTTCGTTGACCGCATGCCTGTAGGCATCGAGGACTCTCCTCGTACCGGCAAAGGCGCTGACCATGACCAACAGCGTGGAGCGGGGCAAGTGAAAATTTGTGACGAGTAAATCAACTACGCGAAAACGGTAACCCGGTGTAATGAAAATTCCGGTCTCACCTTCGCGGGCCGCAAGCGCACCCGACTGCGCCGCGCTTTCCAAGGCGCGGGCCACTGTCGTGCCCACTGCAACGACGCGACCACCTGCATGGCGTGTCCTCTGTATGGCATCAATAACCTGCTGACTCACTGACATCCATTCCTTGTGCATCCGGTGACATTCTATGCGCTCACCTCTCAAGGGTTGAAAAGTGCCGGCCCCGACGTGAAGTGTGACGAACACCGAATCAATGCCTCGAGAGCCGAGGCGGGCGAATAACGCCTGATCGAAGTGAAGGCCCGCCGTCGGCGCTGCTACTGCGCCAGGTACCCGGGCGAAAACCGTCTGATAACGATCCTGGTCATCTTCTTCTGCTTTTCGCTTTATATAAGGGGGCAGAGGGACCTGGCCCTCCTCGGCCAGAATTCTGAACATGGGAGTTTCGCTTAACGAGACCAGTGTCTTGAATCCTGACGCCTCTGCTTCAACCCCAAGGGGGCGGCCGCGAGCCGTGGTCAGCTTTGTCCCGACTCTGACTGGCTTGTTCGATCCTATCTGCGCCAGGCATTTCGAATCGCCCAGCAGTCGTTCGATCAGAATTTCAACCGCACCGCCGGTCCCTGACTTGCGTGCCAGCAGTCGGGCCTTGAGCACTCTGGTGTCATTAAAGACAAGCAGATCTCCGGGCTGAAGGACTTGAGGAAGATCGGAAAATCTGAGGTCCCCGACTGGTGCATCTGAATTCGGGACGACCATCAAGCGGCTCGCCGAGCGCTTCGCTAAAGGCCGCTGCGCAACCAACCGTTCAGGCAGGTCAAATTGAAAATCCTGGCAAAGCATGTCACTCAATTTCGCTTGGCCCTGACGGCGCGGCCGATACGGGGACCTACCGGGAGTGTGATTTGATTGGGGTCAGCTGCCATGTCATGCTCCGCCTTAGGGTCCCAATTGTAGTGGCCAAACACCATCCCGGTTGTCTCTTCCAGACATTATTCCCAACCCGCTCCCCGCAATCGCGCTTATGACCTCTTATTCGCCGCCGCCAATAGTCGACCTTAATATCGATCAAGGTCATTCTGATGACCCCGACATCGCTCAGGCGCTCGACAGGGCCCTGTCAGGCTGCGGTTTCTGTTACCTCACGGGACACGGGGTGTCCGGCAAAATAATCGACGAGTTGTTCCAGGCAAATCGGCAGTTTCATGCCCAGACAGAAACCAAAAAACAATCTGTTCAAATCAATCGCCATCACCGCGGGTACATCAGTGACCAATCCAGTACTCTGGTCACCTCGTCCATTGAAAAGCCCACGGGCCCGAATTATTCGGAGTCCTTCATGGTCATGCAGCCTGTCGATCCTACGCACCCCCACTGGGGTACTGCTGTTTTCGGTCCCAACCAGTGGCCGGATGAACTAGGGACCGGTTTCAGGGGTGTTGTCGAGTCTTACTACCAGGCGATGGCGGAACTGTCCCGCCACCTGACACGGCAACTAGCTAGAGCCCTGGGCCAGAACACGGACGTGTTCGATCGGTTTTTCACCGACCCGACCGTCTTTTTACGTCTATTGCGATACCCTCCAATCAGATCTCCAGGCAGGGCAAAGGGATACGGCGCAGCCCCGCACACCGACCACGGCTTCCTCACCCTCGTTGCGCAGGACGGCAGGAGGGGGCTTGAGGTACGCCATCCAGACGGCCGGTGGCTAGCGGTCGAACCCCGGCCGGCTTCTTTTGTCTTGAACGTGGCCGATATGCTGTCGCTGTGGTCAGGGGGGCGCTGGCCATCGACCCCACACAGAGTCACTCTGGGCACCACAGAACGTTTCTCAGCCGCCTTTTTCTTTGATCCGAATTTCGATACCTGGGTCGAGCCGCTCAACAGTCCTCATGGATCACCCAACCATTTCAGACCTGTGCATTACGGTGACTACCTTATGGCACGGTTTGACCACAACTATGCCTACCGGCACGCAGATACCGATGAATCAGCACCTGCTCCCGAGTGCTGAGTCTGGGCAAGCAGTCGCGGCACCCATCACCCTAGCGATGAAACCATCCATGAAGTCAGAATTAATCCAACGCACCACCGCCACCAGGTCGCGGGGCGCATCGACCCACACATAGTTGGCTCCGGCCCCATAGGCAAACACACTGGATTCCGGGGCACTGGCAAACATCTTACAGTCCGTGTTCAGCCACCACATGAGTCCATAGCTCGGATTGAGTTTGCAAGGCTCGAAGAGCTGTGCGATCAGCTTTCTGGGCAGCACCTCATGGCCACCCCAAGACCCGCCCCTCGCGATCAGAAGTCCCATCCGGGCATGGTCTTTCGCGCTGATCCAAAGACCTCCTCCCCAGTGGGCGCCACCCGACACGGACGGGATCGCCTGCCCGTTTACCTCAACCCAGCTGTTTCGGTACCCGTACCACTCCCAACTCCGGCTGGCACCAATGGGGTCCATGATGTATTCGTGCAGGACCTCCCCCAGTGGACGGCTGAAAAGCAGGGTCAGGCACAACGCTGCCAGGTTGACCCGCACGTCGTTATATTCCCAGTGGGTCCCGGGAGGACAGAGACGTCGCGGGCCACCTTTGGCCGAAGTTCTAGACCCCGGTCCAACCTGCCGGTTCCGATCAACCTGATCCGGTTTTGTCCACAGGGTTCCCTCCCACTCACTGGTCTGCTGTAACAGGTGACGCCAGCTGATCTTCTGATTCTGCAGTGCCCCAAAATGTGTGCACAGGCCATAATCCTGCAACAGGTCGTCGAGGTCCCGAATCAAACCAAGTCTGAGAGCGACGAGTGCGCACAGGGCGATATAACTCTTTGTCGCACTGAATGTCGTGTCTACCCGGTCAGCATTACCCCATTCTGCAATGATCTTCCCCTGGCTGACGATAACCCCTGCAGGCCCGCCACGGGGTTTCAGGGGCCCTAGGATCTCACTCCAGGATGGTGGTTCATCACCGGCTATCGCCTTCTGTTCCGAAAGATCGATTAACCAGTCGGTCTCATGCTCGCAGACGTAAGCTACTGCCGCCTCTATTCCGCTTTCGTCGAAGCCGACTTCAGCGGGCGGCGATCGCTGCCAAACATCTGCCCGAGGTGGTATTTCAGTGTTTGTCGTCAACAACTCCGCCTGGGGATTGGTTACCCTCGAAACTTCAAAAAAGACTTTCGCTCCGGGGTTCAGACAACTTTACGCTGTCATCTCCAGTAGGGAATACATAGTCTCTTCTGTCAGATTGCCGCCGGTGACGAGGGCAACGGTCACTAAAGACCGATCGACCTTGTCGGAAAGATATCCCGCAGCCGCGACCGCCCCAGCGGGTTCAACCAGCAGCTTGCCGCGAAAAAGCAGATCACGAAAAGCCTGACTAATTTCCTTCTCTGAGACCAATACCACGTCGTCCATGTATGCCTGCAGGTGATGAAACGGAAACGTCCCGGGATAACGGGCCGATAAACCGTCTGCGATCGAATCCCAGTGAGTGATCGTTACTGGTTCGCCCGCCCGCCGGGACAGATAATAGGCGTTCGCGCTTTCGGGCTGGACGCCCACCACACGGACATCCGGCGCAGTCAGCTTGACGGCACTGGCAACCCCCGCAGCCAACCCACCGCTGGACACCGGCACCAGAACCTGTTGAACCCCCGGCAGATCCTCGACGATCTCAAGGCCGATACTGGCGTGGCCTGCGACCACCGGCCGGTACTCCCAGGTATCGATCCCGGTCATACCTCGTTCGCGGGCCACCTTTTCAACCGCCGGCTGCCGTTGCAGCGCATCTTTGCCGCAAAACACCACCTCTGCACCCAGATCCCTGGTCGCTGCGATCTTGTATTCACTGGTCTGATCGAGCATCACCACCACGATCTTCACGCTCAACGTTGACCCTGCGAAGGCGAAGGCCTGCGCAAAATTTCCCGAGGAAGCCACAACAACTCCCTGGGCCCGATCCGTATCACTCATGGCGTTCAGCACATTGAATGCCGAGCGCACCTTATAGGCCCCGGTAATCTGCAGGTTTTCTGCTTTTAGATACAACGCCTCTTGGCCGGTATCACTGACTTTCGGGGCTAATGGCAAAATTGGTGTTCGTCGAACAATACTGGGCAACGCGCCTCTAGCCGTGCGTATTTCGCCAAGAGTGGTCAATTCATACATGATCAAACCAAGCATAACCAACCACCAGGACATCTTCCAGCACGAGTTTGGATGGCTTTGAGCCCAACCTGGCCGAAGCGCCAAATTCCAACCAGCAAACGCGCCCCGTCGACAGCAACCGGATTACCCGAATCAAACGTCTGAATTGTTGCGGGCGACAATATAGAATAAGCCTCGACGACGCCGAGGTGGCGAAACTGGTAGACGCGCCAGACTCAAAATCTGGTTTCAGCAATGAAGTGTCGGTTCGAGTCCGACCCTCGGTACCAATGTTTCTTCTATATATAGGGTTTTTCGCCCCTCTAGCCCTTAAATACCGTCCTGGGACCCTAATAGTAAATCCCACCGCTCACGATAGACCTCGAGTCTTCCTTGCGTGTCTTCGACTGTCGGCCATGCGGAGACCTTAATCGATCCCTCGAGTTTTAGCGAGGCCGAGATATAAAGGACCCGAGCCGGCAGAGCTACCAGAACAAAGAAATCAACGTAGGAGCAATCGTAGCGAACCCCGTCGATGCCGCGTTTTAAGAGAAAAGAGTATTTGGTTTTACCAGATACGCACAGGTCTTCACCTGGACTCGGTGGGTGATGTTTTTCGCCTTCGGTTCGACTGGGACAACACCGGGTCCCGGATGATCCCGGTTTCCGGGGGGCGCGCTTGGGTGGTCCGATGCATCTGCGTGAATATCGAGGATCCCGTTTCTACGATCAATCAAGCTGGGCCTACTCGCCCGAATATCGGCTGATCCCGGCATGTCAGCCCTTGGTGAAGATGTTCAACCAACTAGGTTATCCAGTGCTCTAGTGGCAACTGGCTGTCTTCACCGATTTGGGACGCGTCGCACCACATTTCAACATCAGCGAATTTCATCGCAACATGAAGTCTACGGCCGGTATGGGGTTACGGATACTTGCCGAAGGACTGCTGATACGGATCGAGTTTCCCCCAATCAACGAAGAATCCACCACACTGGTCACGATTGATCAGAGCTTTTGACTTTCCTAAATATGAAAAATCGCCCCAGACATGTGCCAAGTAGAATCGGTACAATACGTCGCTTCATATTTTACTTAACCGGTTCGAGATGAAATATTTACTGCCTCAAACAAGGAGATGACTTGATGAAGGGATACGTCACACTGGGTACAAATAACTTGGAAGCGGCTGTGGACTTTTATGAGAAGCTGTTGTCGGGACTTGGCATCAGCAAAGGGACAGAGTTCCCTGGCCGTGCGGTCCGTTTCGGCACCGAATCCGGAACTGAACTGGTCGTCATTACCCCGGCTGACGGCAAACCGGCGACAGTCGGCAACGGGACTATGGTCGCTCTGAAAGCAGAAAGCCAGGAACAGATTCAGCAACTGCACGCCAGAGCGCTGGAACTCGGCGGCACAGACGAAGGCGCACCAGGATTTAGGACAGAGACTTTCTACGGTGCCTACTTTCGAGACCTGGACGGCAACAAGTTGGTCCTGTATACCGAGTGACGGAACCCGGACAAGCGCCGGCCATCGAATCGGAAAATCGACCGAGTAAAAAGACATGACTACCTCGCGAACCAATTCGGCAGACACACAGGGGTTTGCTGGAGTTTTCCCCGCGAATCCAACGCCCATCTCCGAATCTGGTGAGATTCATGAAGAGGCGCTGCGGGCCATTCTCGAAGACAACATGGTTCACGGGGCAGATGGATTCTGGCTGGCCGGCACATCCGGCGAGGGGCCTTTGTTATCCGAAGCGCAGCGCGACCGGGTCGCAGCGGTCGCCGGGGAAGTCACCAGAGGCCGCGCCCTTGCAATCATGCATGTTGGCGCTATTAACACGAGCACGGCGGCCAAGGGCGCCCGTAGCGCTGCTCGTGCCGGCTGTGCGGGCATCGCCTGCCTGCCACCTTTCCTGATCAAGGTGAGCCAAAGATCAATCATTGATCATTACAAGGCGGTTGCAGACGCCGCCGATGGCTTGCCACTTTTCGCCTACAATCTGCCGCAACTCACCCAGGTCGAATTTGACCGGGCCCTGATGGAGGCAGTACGAGAGGAAGTTCCTTCGCTAATTGGTCTCAAGCACTCGGCCTATGATCTCGCAATGATCAAGACCTGGGCAGACATGGAGCTTGCGTGTTTCTCGGGGTTCGGAGGACTTGCTCTGCCTGCTCTGGCCATGGGCGCGGTCGGTTCTATCGACGCACCATTATCAATCGCGCCATGGTTGTATTCGGAACTTTATGCCGCCTGGAAGGCCGGTGACATCGACACCGCCCGATCTCGGCAGGCGTCAATTCAGGCGGTAGTGAACCTCACCGATCAGTTCGATGCTGTCTCACATGTGGGCAAAACGATTCTCGGTGCTCGCATTGGCATCGACTGTGGCGCATCCATCCTCCCGAATAACCGACTCACGAGCGAGCAGCAGAATACAATTCTGGACAATGCTGAGATCCTAGGTTTGCTCGACCCACCCGATATCGAATGACGCTTGTGAGTGCCGACTCCCTTACCGTAGATCGGCAACCCGCTGCTGGCAACCCCCATCGAACCCCTATACTCCGGACCTTCTCGCCACCACAAAGCACTAGACGATGAAACTTCTGTTCGATGTTTTCCCACTGGTTCTTTTTTTCGGGGCCTACAAACTGTACGACATCTACATCGCAACCGCCGTTGCTATCGTGGCCTGTGTCATTCAAGTTGCACTCTTCTGGTCACGGAACAAACGCTTTGAGACCATGCACCTGGTCACCCTTGGAGTGATCACGGTGTTCGGTGGCCTGACCCTGTTTTTTCGCGACGACACCTTCATCAAGTGGAAGCCGACTATTGTCAATTGGATTTTTGCCATCATTATCGTCGCCAGTCAGTTCGTTGGTCGGCGGACCGCACTCGAGGTCCTGCTGGGTTCGGCGCTCGATTTACCCAAGCAGATCTGGCGGCACGTCAACCTCAGCTGGGGCGCCTTCTTCTTGTTCGTCGGATGCCTCAACGTCTACGTGGCATTCTATTTCCGGCCCGAACTCAGCGAACAAGCCCGTACTGACTTCTGGGTCAATTTCAAGGTGTTTGGTCTGATGGGCCTGACCCTTGCTTTTGCGGTAATTCAGATGCTGTTCATCGCACGTTATCTGGCCCCTGACGACAGGGAGTCGTCCTGAATCCCGTGCAAGCCGCCACTGGAGTCCCAATCGGAACATTTCACGGTCTGGTTTTTCTAGAATTGTGAATCGTGGCATAGACAGGGTCGAGATGATCCGCCAGCGGCTGTCAGCGCACCTGGATCCGGAATCCATTGAAATCGAGGATCAAAGCCACCTCCACGCCGGTCACGCGGGGGCAGCCTCGGGTGGTGGCCATTTCGAGGTGGTCGTGGTTACTCAGGATTTTTCCGGGCTGAATATGCTGGCCCGCCATCGGCTGGTTTACGACGCCCTGGGAGAGGCTATGCACAACGAGATCCATGCACTCAGCATCAAGGCTTATACACCGGACGAACTCTGATCTGGGAATCGACCTGGAATAGCCGAAGGAATGTCGAAAAGCTTATAATGAATCCATGGTGCGTATTGCCACTGGTCTCTGGTGAAAACCCTCGCTCCTGACCCCGCATTAGTGTCTGGTGGCTGACCGAACGCCGCTCTACGACCTACACCTCGAACTCGGCGCCAAGATGGTCGAGTTCGAGGGATACGAGATGCCCCTCCGTTATCCCGATGGAATCATCGGCGAACATAAGCAGGTCCGCAACGCCACAGGGCTTTTCGATGTCTCGCACATGGGGCAGATTTGCGTCGACGGGCCCAATGCGGCGAGTTCGCTCGAATCACTGATCCCGACCGACCTTGTCGGCCTACCCCCTGGTCGTCAACGTTATGCCTACCTGACCAATGATCAGGGTGGCATTCTGGACGACTTAATGGTCTCGAACCTCGGCGATCATTTTCGGCTGGTCGTCAACGCAGCCAACAAACACACCGATATTGCCCATATCCAGGCAAAACTTAGTGATCAATGCCAGGTTGAACTACTCCCAGACCAGGCGCTCCTGGCCCTCCAGGGCCCGGCAACCCAAAAGGTCATCGCCCGCCTGAGTCCGGCGCTCAAGCAGCAGAGATTCATGGATGTTGCCCAGGTTAAGATCGGCAACATTGAGTGTCAGGCCTATCGCAGTGGCTACACTGGTGAAGACGGCTTCGAACTGTCACTGGCCAGTGGAGATGCTGAGACACTGGCTCGAATACTGCTAGGGCAAGTCGAGACCACCCCGGCCGGCCTCGGCGCCCGAGACTCACTACGCCTCGAGGCAGGTCTTTGCCTGCACGGCAGTGACATTGACACCGATACCACGCCGGTTGAGGCCGGCATCGCTTGGGCGATCCCGGCCTGCCGGAGACCTGGTGGCGAGCGGGCCGGCGGCTTCCCGGGAGCCGAACGTATACTGGCCGAACTCGAAACCGGGCCCAAACAAGTTCGCGTTGGCATACAACCTGAGGGTCGAGCACCGGTCCGCGCGCACGCTCTGTTGCAGGCCCCGGACGGCACTTCAGTGGGTGAGGTCACCAGCGGTGGTTACGGCCCTTCGGTGGCCAGACCCATCGCCATGGGTTACGTTCAGACCGGTTACTCGACTGCCGGTACGCAACTTCAGGCTATTGTCAGAAATAAGCCGGTTCCTGTAACGGTCTGTGCCTTGCCTTTCACGAAACATCGATATCTAAAATCATAAACTCGAGACCAACAATTGACACAATACAAGGGGAGTCAAACACTATGAGCGAACTGCGTTACACAGATGATCACGAATGGGCCCTGGCTGAGGGCGATACGATAACGGTGGGAATCACCGACTATGCTCAGGAACAACTGGGCGAATTGGTCTACGTCGAACTGCCGGCCGTCGGTACGGTCGTCCAGCAAGGCGATGACGCGGCCGTAATTGAGTCGGTAAAAGCTGCCGGCGACGTCAAGTCTCCGGTCAGCGGAACGATAACCCACGTCAACGAGCACCTCAACGATGCGCCCGACAAAGTCAATGACGATCCAATGGGTACGGGTTGGTTTTACAAAGTCAGTATTTCCGATCCGCTGGAACTCGACAACCTCCTGTCGGAGGATGACTACAACAATCTGATTGCCAGCCTTGACTGAGTAGCGACGCTTATTCACCGCGGGGGAACACCATGACGACGATCCGTCAAAGCCTGTCCGACCTTGAAATGCATGGCGACTTCATCCGCCGCCACATCGGCCCGAGCCGCCCTGACATTGAGGCTATGCTCGATTTAGTGGATTACAAAACGCTCGACGCCCTTATTACCGACGCCGTACCCGAGGCGATTGTCAGCGAGCGACCGCTGGATCTGCCGGAACCCCGTAGCGAAAGGGCCACCAGCACCTATCTCAGACACATGCGCCATCGGAACAACGTCTTCGTCTCCATGATCGGCTGCGGCTACCACGGTACTATCATGCCACCGGTCATCAAACGAAACGCCATGGAGAATCCGGACTGGTACACGGCCTATACACCTTACCAGCCAGAAGTGAGTCAAGGACGCCTTGAAGTTCTACTGGGATTCCAGCAAATGATCATGGATCTCACTGGCATGGAGATCGCCAATGCGTCGCTCCTCGACGAAGCAACCGCAGCGGCAGAAGCCATGACCATGTCACGTCGTATCGCAAAGAACAAATCGAACGTGTTTTTTGTCGACCACGAATGCCATCCGCAAACGCTCGCTGTCGTCAGGACCCGGGCCGCATTTCTTGGCTACGAAGTGGTCGTTGGGGATCCATACAAGGATCTTGATCGCCAGGAATTCTTCGGCGTGCTCATTCAATACCCAGCATCGACTGGCGCCCTGCGGGATCCTGCCGAAGCCATTGCTAAAGTGCACAGCAAGGATGCGCTGGCCACCGTAGCCGCGGATATTCTCGCTTTGACGATCGTCAAGCCACCGGGGGAAATGGAAGCCGATATAGTGATCGGCAGCGCCCAGAGGTTCGGTGTACCCATGGGCTACGGCGGCCCGCATGCAGCGTATTTTGCCACCCGAGACGCCTATAAAAGATCTACGCCAGGCCGAATCATCGGGGTTTCGATCGACGCCCAGGGCCGACCAGCCCTGCGTATGGCTCTGCAGACCCGTGAGCAGCACATCCGCCGTGAAAAAGCGACCAGCAATATCTGTACCGCCCAAGTGCTGCTCGCCAATATCTCAACCCTCTATGCGATGTACCACGGCCCAGACGGCTTACGGACCATCGCCAACCGGGTACACCGTCTGACCCAGGTCATGGCCCTGGGCTTGGACCAGCTCGGCTACCCTGTCTCCGATAACGCCTATTTTGACACTGTCCGGATCAAGGTGCCGGGTCTTGCTGGACGCATTGCAGCCAGAGCCAGGGAATCCCGTATTAATCTTCGTCAGATCGACGCTGATCATCTGGGGATCACTTTTGATGAGACCACCAAGCGTTCAAACCTGTTGACTCTCTGGCGAGTATTTGATACTGCCGCGGACCGCAAACTTGATATTGAGACCCTTGATTGTCAGGTGGAAGAGAACATCCCGACCCCTCTTCGACGGCAAAGCGGATTTCTCGCACACGAGATCTTTCACCGCTACCGTTCTGAGACCGAGATGATGCGCTACATGCGAAGGGCAGCCAGCAAAGACATCAGCCTTGGGCGATCAATGATCCCTCTCGGTTCATGCACCATGAAGCTGAATTCGACTTCTGAACTCCTGCCGCTGTCCTACCGGGACTTCAGCAACCTCCATCCGTTCGCACCGCTTGATCAGACCCAGGGATACCAACAGCTTTTTGAGGAACTTGAGGACATGCTTTGCGAGATCACGGGCTTCCATGCGATCTCACTACAGCCCAACGCTGGCTCCCAGGGAGAATACGCGGGTCTGCTATGTATCCGGGCCTACCACCAGAACCGGGGTGAAGCGCACCGTAACATCTGCCTCATTCCATCTTCGGCCCATGGGACGAACCCTGCCAGTGCGATCCTGGCGGGAATGGAAGTGGTCGTGGTCGCTTGTGACAACGAAGGAAACATAGATCTCAACGATCTCTCCGACAAAGCAGCAGTTCACCGTGACGATCTGGCCGCACTGATGATCACCTACCCGTCTACACACGGCGTATTCGAAGAGTCCATTCGCGAAATATGCCAAGTGATCCATCGACACGGCGGACAGGTCTATATGGATGGCGCAAATCTCAATGCTTTGGTCGGGATCTGCCGCCCAGGAGAGATCGGGGCTGACGTCGCTCATATCAACCTGCACAAGACTTTCGCCATTCCGCATGGTGGGGGCGGACCGGGCATGGGTCCCATCGGCGTCCTATCCCATCTTTCGCCCTACCTGCCCGATCACCCGCTGGTAGAAGGCGTTAACCCGGCTGCCGCGGGCAAGACCACCATAGGCACCATTGCAGCCGCACCCTGGGGCTCAGCAGCCATCCTGCCGATCTCTTGGGCCTACATCTCGATGCTAGGTGCCAGCGGCCTTCGACGAGCGACAGAGATCGCGATTCTCAATGCCAACTACATCGCCCGGCGACTTGATGAGCACTATCCGGTAGTCTATACGGGGCCCGGAGGACTGGTTGCACATGAGTGCATCGTCGACCTGTCGAAAATCAAAGCAAATTGCGGCATTACCGTGGAAGACGTCGCCAAGCGCTTGGTCGACTACGGCTTCCACGCGCCTACTATGTCCTGGCCGGTTGCCGATTCCTTTATGATCGAACCGACCGAAAGTGAATCGAAAACCGAATTGGACCGCTTTTGTGATGCACTGATCCTGATCCGTGAGGAGATCAAAGAAATCGAAAACGGTACGGCCGACCCCGACAACAACCTGTTGCGTAACGCTCCCCACGCACAACACCTGCTGACATCCGGGGACTGGGATCGACCGTACACCCGTGAGCAGGCGTATTTTCCGACCACCGACACCCAGCTTGACAAGTACTGGCCTCCGGTCGGCCGAGTCAACAACGTTCACGGTGACAAGAATCTCGTCTGTAGTTGCCCGCCGATCGGGACCTATGAGCGTGAAGCTGCATGACCACCAGTAGCAAACAACGGGGCTCCGAAAAAGTTGCCCGGCTACCGGTCAAGTTTCCGGCCACGGACCCTGCCAACCGCCTGCGTAAGCCGACCTGGATCCGGGCACGCTTCCCAGGGACCCCGGAGGTCATGCGCCTCAAGAGGGTTCTTCGGCAAGCCGGGTTACACACGGTCTGCGAAGAAGCCAGCTGCCCGAATCTGGGAGAATGCTTTGACCAGGGCACGGCCACGTTTATGATCATGGGTGACCTGTGCACGAGGCGCTGTCCGTTCTGCGACGTCGCGCACGGTCGCCCGGAATCACTTGATGCCGACGAACCGGGGAAGCTAGCGGCCACCGTTGCGAAGATGGGACTCGCCTATGTCGTTGTGACGTCGGTCGACCGGGATGACTTGCGTGATGGAGGCGCCGGCCACTTCAAAGCCTGTATTGAGTCGCTCCGGAAAACCAGCCCAAAGGTGCAGGTTGAGATCCTCACCCCGGACTTTCGAGGTCGTCTTGACCAAGCGGTTGAGATACTGAGCGAATCACCGCCAAACGTTTTCAACCATAACCTCGAGACAATTCCCAGGCTTTACAGGCGTGTGCGACCAGGTGCCGACTACTCCCACTCTCTGAAACTACTGCAGCGGTTTTCCGAGCAATGTCCGACAGTGCCTACAAAATCGGGCCTAATGCTGGGCCTGGGCGAGAAACTGGTGGAGGTCGAGTCGGTGATGTCAGATCTGAGAATGCATAATGTGCGTCTGCTGACACTCGGACAGTATCTTCAGCCCAGCCGCCATCATCTGCCAGTCGAGCGCTACGTCACCCCGACCGAATTTGAGCAACTCGCTACGACTGCTGAGTCGATGGGGTTTGATCATGTAGCATCGTCCCCGATGGTTCGCTCCTCGTACCACGCCGACCAACAGGCGTCGCAAGTTTCAGTATCGCCCTAGGCGCAGCATCGACTTCCGCACCGACTGCTCAGCACCTCAGCTAAGTACCTGAGCAAGATCATCACAAAGGTCCTCCGGATCCTCCAGACCAACGGAGATTCGAAAAACACCGTCCCCAGCGAAGGCCCGATACGCCTCAAGCTGTTCGCCATGTAGTTTGTAGCTCGAGTCCATCAGATCGTCCGTGCCGAGCCAATAGATCAGGCTGCGATGATGACCCAGTGAGACCGCATAGTGGAAGACCTTCAACTCCTGCATCATCTTGATTGCCAGTTCGGGGCCATCGGCGACCTGTACGGATACCATTCCTGAATAGTTCTCCATCTGTTGGCTCGCCAGTGCATGGTGGGGATGGGTGTCCAGGCCGGGATAAAGCACCCTGATTACTCTTGGGTGTGACTCCAAAAACCTTGCAAGTACAAAAGCGTTTGCCTCATGAGCCTGCATCCGTACAGGCAACGTGGCCAACCCCCTGTTTATCAACCAGGCATTAAATGGACTGATCACACCACCCATGTAGATCTGGCCATCGGACTCGATACTTCGCAGGCTCTCCCGTCGACCAATAACCGCACCGCCCATGGCGTCGCCGTGGCCACAACAGTATTTGGTTAGCGAATGAACCACATAGTCCGCACCAAGCGTCACCGGCCGCGTGGCGATGGGCGTGGCGAAGGTCGAATCCACTGCCAGTTCGGCGCCACGCGCATGGGCGATGTCCGCAACCCCCGATATATCGGTCATTCTTAGAGTCGGGTTAGCAGGGGTTTCTCCCCACACCAGGCGGGTACCGGGAACGATAGCCTGTTCAGCCGCATCCAGATCTGACAGGTTGGCGCAGACCACTTCAACTCCTAAGCGGGTGAGGGTCATCCGGGCGAATTCTGCAGTACCGGGATACAAGGCATCACTGATCACCAGCCGATCTCCCGGCCCCAGTGTAGATAACAGAAGCGCGGACGTTGCCGCCATGCCGGAGGCAAAACAACGACAGGCTTCGGCTTCCTCAAGGGCCGCGAGCTTGTCCTGCAGCACGGTTACGGTAGGGTTGTCCCAACGGCTGTAGACATATGGCGAATCGTCAGGTTTATCCTGTGCCGAAAAACTGACCGGCCGATCGATCACGAAGGTGCTGGACATGTTAATGCTTGGGGCCGAGGCACTGCTTCCGGCCTCAGGGCCTTCACCCGCGTGGACAGCGCGGGATCGAATCCCTCGGATCAGTTCGTGGTCCCTGCTCAAACGATCAGGAACCTGGCGGCTGATCGACTTGATCAATGCGCCTGTGGAGGGGACTGTTTCGCGGGAAATGTGCCAGCAAGAATTCCATCTGGTCGGCCAGAATCCTACGCCCGGACAGATAAATATACTCGGCGTGGGTAGGCACAAAAGGCACCGCCAGCAGCTGCAGCCCGGATTCCTCTGGCGTGTTACCCCCCTTTCGATGGTTGCAACGTCGACAGGCCGTCACCACGTTCTGCCAGATATCTTTACCGCCCCGACTCAGTGGCTGCACATGGTCCCTGGACAGCTCGCTGGTTCGAAACTGTTCGCCACAATACAGGCACAGATGGGCATCGCGCTTGAACAGCGCGCGATTGTTCAACGGCGGAGTGTAGGACGGGTGTCTCTTCAGGTGGGCCCGGGAGTATCCAAGAGTACAGATAATCGAGTACACATCCAGGGTACTCCTGTGCCCAGTCTTGGCATTAATACCGCCCCTAACGGTGTACAGAGGAGAACCCATCGGATACAGAATCTGCTCCAGGCAGTGCAGCTTGACCGCGCCTTCAAAGCCGATCCATTCGATCGGCATCCCGGACACGTCAGTTCGCAGTATTCTGAGACTGGACTCAATCATGTTTTTCCCTTTACCCGGAACCGATACTGTGAGTCAAATATTCTCCAGAATCAACCGAAGATCAGGTTGGGCGTGGATTCGGCTGGCGTAGTGTCGAATTCGTCCTTCCGATCGGATTTTCGTCGATTGGCCAATGTACCAGTGCCGCGAACAGTCCCAGAACCACACCAGCCCGCCACACCATATCGTAGGAACCGGTCAGATCGTGGATGTACCCACCCAGCCACACACCCAGGAAGCTCCCCAGTTGATGGCTCAGAAAGACAATCCCGAATAATGTTGCCATATAACGAATACCGAAAATCCGTGTGACGACACCTGTCGTGAGCGGCACCGTGGACAACCACAGCAAGCCCATAACCGATGCGAAAATGTAGATGTTTATCTCGGTTTTTGGCATTACAAGAAGCCCCAGGATCACAACAGCCCGAGCTGCATATAGAAAGCACAAACCGTTGGAGTTGCTTCTCTTCTGACCATAAATTCCCGCACCGATCGCGCCGAGAATGTTGAAGAATCCAATCAGCGACAGACACCAGGCTGCAACACTTGCCGAAAGACCAAGGTCCATCACGTAAGCTGGAAAGTGCACCGAGATGAATGTCACATGAAATCCGCAGACGAAAAACCCGATCGTCAGGAGAATATAGCCTCGATGGTTGATGGCCTCAGCCAATGCTGCCATCAGCGTCTGACCCTCGGTATCTGGTTCAATAACGTTGGTGTGATTCGGCAACAACATCGCCAGTGGAATGATGATCAATGTAGAAAAGGCCAATATGATCAGCCCATCACTCCAGCCAAACCGTTCGATCATAGCCTGCATAAACGGTGAGAAGAAGATCTGACCCACGGAGCCGGCGGCCGTGCCCGCGCCCATTACCAGCGAACGCCTCATCGGACCGACTGTTCTCACCATTGCGGCGATGGTGAGCGGAAAGCCCGTAAACGCCACTCCCAAACCCGTCAGCACGCCACCGGTAAGGAACAGCATCGCACCGGTTGTCGACAGAGTCATGCCCCAGAGACCAAGCGCATAGACCACTGCACCGCCAGCAATGACCCAGACTGGTCCGTGACGATCTACCGCGGCACCGGCCACGGCCATACCCATCCCCCAAACGAGGTTCTGGATCGCCATCGCCATGGCGAACGTCTCCCGGTTCCAGTTCAACGCCTCGGTCATGGGTTCCAGATACAGCCCCATGACTGAACGTGCGCCGAATCCACAGGCCGAAATCAGACACCCCGCAATCAGAACGATTACGGGGGTATGCCACGGGTGGTTCCTGAAAGATTTTCCCATAACCTCTCAGCAACTCGAAAAGCACGAATGAACGACTGGCATTGGCAATACTACACTCGGAGTCGCCAACAGACAGACAACAAGTCCAAATTCGCAAGACTCCTTGCGCTTGAGCCGATCCAGTTCAATTGATGGAATCGGCGGTCGGGGCAACGCCACGCCGCCGCCGGTCCATCAGGTCGTCCAGCCAGTCGGGATCCATCTCCGGAACCGACGACAGCAGCAACTCGGTATAAGGTTCATGGGGCGGGGTCAGGATGTCGTGCTTGCCACCCTGCTCAACGATCCTGCCCTGATACATGACCACTATATCGTCGGCGATGGCTTTTACCGTAGCCAGGTCATGGGTAATGAAAAGGTAGGACAGATTAAGATCGTTCTGGAGACTCTGAAGTAACTCCAGTATGCCTTCGGCGACCAGCTGGTCCAATGCTGACGTTACTTCATCGCAGATCACGAGGTCTGGCTCGGCTGCCAGTGCCCGTGCGATGCAGATACGCTGCTTCTCACCACCGGAGAGCTGGGCAGGATAACGTTCGACGAAACTCTCGGGCAACTCAATCTGCTGCAGCAACTGTTGGATTCGATGACTCTTTTCCTGGCCCTGCAATCCGAGATAGAACTCGAGCGGCCGGCCTATGATCTCATAGACACGTTGCCGCGGGTTCAGCGCAACATCAGGCATCTGATAAATCATCTGAATAGAACGCAACTCGTCTTTTTGGCGATCAGATAGCGTCGAAGGCAGAGGATCACCCTTAAAAGCTACCGTACCCTGTTCAGGCGGAAGCAACCCGGTGATGACCCGGGCGAGCGTGCTCTTACCACTTCCGGATTCGCCCACAACCGCCACTGTCTTGCCCCTTTCGACTTCAATGCTGATGTCGTCAAGAACGTGCTCCGTGGAGCTTGGATATCTGGCCGAGACCTTATCAACCTTCAGCAGGCCCGCATCCTCCTGACCGGTCAGTTTGTCTTCCCGCAGGGAGCGTACTGACAGAAGACGACGGGTGTACTCCTCCTGAGGCTCTGCTAGCAATGTGCGGGCGTCACCCTCTTCGACAAGCTCGCCGTAGCGAAGGACTATGATCCGGTCTGCAAGCTGCGCTACCACAGCGAGATCGTGGGTGATGTAGATCGCAGCTGCTCCTCTGGCTCGCACCGCTTCCTTGATCGCAGCCAAGACCTCTATCTGGGTGGTCACATCCAGAGCAGTCGTTGGCTCGTCAAACACGATTATCTCAGGCTCGCAACCCATGGCCATTGCAGTCATTGCCCGTTGTAACTGGCCACCCGACACCTGGTGGGGAAACCGTTCGCCTATTCGTTCTGGTTCGGGGAGATCCAACTGAGCGTACAGATCCCGGCCTCGTTGTCCGGCCGCCGTCTTGCTCATCTTGCCGTGTTGTACCGGTGCTTCTGCAAATTGTTCGAGTAGCCGGTGGGCCGGGTTGAAGGCAGCAGCGGCGCTTTGTGCCACGTAACTGACCCGATTGCCCCGAATCTGTCTTAACTCATCATCAGTCAGGGATGTTAGTTCCTGGCCAGCGAGCTTTATTGATCCAGAAACGATTCGGCAACCGGGTTTCGTATAGCCCAATGCAGCCAGGCCGAGTGTGGATTTACCGGCGCCGGATTCTCCGATCAGACCGACGATCTCTCCCTCGGCCAGTACCAGGTTGAGTCGATTTACGATCGGACGCCACTGACCTTCAATTTCGGCTTCGATCAGCAACTCTCGGATATCCAGCAACGCGTGCACTATGGTAGATCCTGTTTGTCAGACGACTCAACTAGGGCCGCTGGGCATCCACTGCGAGTCGCCTGTTACCATACCGTTCTCCGGTGAAAAAGCAAGCAGTGAAGTGGCTTTCGGCTCTGTCTACCGCCATTGGCTGGCATGATAGGTTAAAGTGTCCCCAATGATTTACCCGACAGTCAAAGGCTTAAAGGCATCACCCTTTCACCGGTTTGGAACCCGAATCCGAGAATACGTCTGCCTCATCCCGGTAAGCACAACTTATCGGAGCACCTCAACTCGACCAACGTGAACTGGCGTTCACTGAGCCCTGACGAACTGGCGCGAGCCTATTCTCCCAGCAGCATGGTCGGAGATATCGGACCATTCATCAACCGGTACACGGAATCATCAAGAGAAGCTAAAACCGTACTGGCCGATCAGATGCACGAGAATCTCTGCTATGGTGATGCAGAAGACGAAAGCCTGGATCTTTTTCTGCCGGACCGAACCCTCGGTACGGGTGAATTTCCACTCGCCGTATTGGTCCATGGCGGTTACTGGCAGGAACTGTCAAAAGACGAACATGCGTTTCCTGCTCCGGCCTGGTTGTCGGCCGGCTATGCCTTCGCGACACTGAACTATGGGCTTGCGCCCGGGTCATCGGTCGCCCGAATGGTGACGCGATGTCGCCAGGCCCTTAACTGGCTAACCGTCAATGCTGAAAAGTTTGGCTACGCCTCCGGCAAAATCTCGACCATCGGCCACTCCGCCGGCGCACATCTGATTGCCTGCGCCATCTCACCCGATATTGCCGGCGAGGGTGATGTTCAACTCCTCGCCAGCCCATCCAGAAGCATACTCATTGGCGGAATCTACGACTTGGAGCCAATCTGCCACACTTACGTGAATCAACCTCTGGGACTGAATCCAGTGACTGCGAAGCGACTCAGTCCACAGTACTATGCGCCCGACCCTACGGTCGAACTGGCGATCATCTACGCGGAACATGAGACTGGGGAATTTATCCGCCAGTCAACAGAATATGCCCAACGCTGGCAAGCCGCCAGCCACCGCTCGCAAATAGTCAAGGTGGACGAACGACATCATTTCGATATCATGTTTGATATTGCAGATGCCCAATCTTTACTTTTCCGGAAGATTTCACAGATTCCAGCCGAACCGACCTGACTTGAACCAGTGAACCAGACACTCAAATCCCTACGTGCCAGCCAGAATCCAGGACTGACAAGTGCCCGCGCCCGTGACGCTGCGGATCCTCTTTTGCAGATGCGGACGAACTTCGATCTCCCTGACGACTTGATCTACCTGGACGGGAACTCCCTGGGGGCGATGCCCGTCAATGTCCCACAACGCCTGCAGCAGGCTGCACTTGACGGCTGGCGTACGGGTCTGATACGCAGCTGGAACGCACGGAACTGGCACGAACTTCCTCTGCTACTTGGCAACCGGCTCGCCAAACTTATGGGTGCAGCGCCGGGCGAGGTTTTGATCGTGGATTCCACATCGATCAACCTGTTTAAGCTGCTGTCCGCGGCACTGAAGCTGCGTCCCGACCGCCGGACGATCGTTTCCGAACAACAAAACTTCCCATCAGATCTACACATCATTCAGGGCGCGATTGACCACTTCTATTCAGATCACCATCTTCTACTGGGCGGCGAGGATGACGATTCGGTCGTGGAGTTGATTACTGAAGATACAGCGGTCGTGACCCTGACTCACATTAGTTACCGTACTGGCCTGATACGGGACATGCAGCGTATCACCGAAGCCGCTCACGCTTCCGGGGCACTGGTGATCTTTGATCTTGCTCATTCGCTCGGAGCAGTGCCTGTGGACCTAAATGCCAGCGCTGTCGACTTCGCTGTTGGCTGTACCTATAAGTACCTCAATGCGGGCCCCGGTGGCCCCGCCTACCTGTTCATCGCGGACCGCCACCTGCAGGGCGCCCAGAACCCCCTGACCGGCTGGCAAGGCCACGCCGACCCTTTCTCGTTCGACACAACTTACCTGGCAGCCGGCAGCATCGAAAAGTTTCGCTGCGGGACGCCAGCAATTCTGTCGTACATTGCCCTTGAAGAAAGCCTTGATATCTTTGAGAACATTGACTTTTCAACTGTGCGGCAAAAGTCCATCGACCTTACCGACTTCTTCATCGAACTCGTCGAATCGATGTGTCAAGGGCACGGGCTGACCCTGGCGAGCCCCCGAGACAGCAGTCGACGCGGCAGCCAGGTATGCTTTACTAGCATTCATGGCTGGCCGATCATGCAGGCCTTGATTGCTCATGGAGTAATCGGTGATTTCCGTGCGCCAGACATCTTGCGTTTCGGCTTCGCGCCGCTCTACATCGGCTACGAGGATGTCTGGCTCGCTGTCGCTCTGCTTGCGGATATTCTTGCCAGCGGCACCTGGGAGAATCCTATTTATGCAACCCGCAAGCTGGTGACATGACTACGGATCATCCCCACTATCTGTTCTATACAGCCTGGTTAAGAACTGTCTGAGCCGGCCCATCCTGACAGTAGAGCCTGAGAATTCATGTCTGACCGCTACGGTATAGATCCGAACAACGGCTTTCTGCCCGGCACGGCTCCACTACGGGCACTCCCGCAAGCGTACGCGCAATGGGATGAGATCGCGGGCAGTCTTTCCGGGCTTCTTAACGCCCACTCGTTTCGTTCGACCGTAGAGGCCATGCCGGTCATTAGCAATATCACAGCACTGACGACCAGCGCTGAGCTCGAGCGGGCAATGCTTCTGCTGTCGTGTTTTGGTCACGCATTTGTCTGGGAGGATTATCAGTCGTCAGGCTATATACCACCCAGCATTGCTGTACCGTGGACACAAGTCGCAGGCAAATTGGCGCGCCCGCCTACTTTGGCCCACGCTTCTTTGGTCCTGCAGAACTGGCGGCTTCTTGATCCCGATGGTCCGGTAGCTCTGGGCAATATTGCCACGCTGATCCAGTTCCACGGCGGGCTGGATGAGTCCTGGTTCTATTTAGTGACCACCGAGATCGAGTCTACCGGGGCCGGGATTCTGAGAGAATTCGATACAATCTGTTCGGCCCTGATGGGCCCCGACCTCGACCGGGTCGCCGGGTCACTGCAGTCGGTTTGTGCGCTGCTAGGCCGGCTGAGAACCACATTGAACCGGATGTACGAACATTGCGATCCGTATATTTTCTACCATCGGGTACGCCCTTTCCTGGCCTCGTTCGAGGGAATTGAGTACCGGGGTTGCGACCCCCTTTCACGCGACTACTTTGGTGGCAGTGCCGCCCAGAGCTCCCTGCTGCAAGCGATAGATGCCATGTTCGGCATCAGTCATCATGAAGACAAAGCCCGCAGCTATCTGCAGAAGATGCGCAGTTACATGCCACAACGGCACGCCGCCTACATCACACAACTCGAGTCCCGACCTTCACTCGCTCGATCGACCCGCTCACATGCCGGCTGCCGCCGGGCGCTTGATTCCTGTATCGAGGCACTTGCTGAATTTCGCCAGGACCACCTCAAGATGGTTGCCAGGTACATTATGGCTCAATCCAGCCAGGCCGGTCCCGGGCATACCGGAACCGGCGGCACCGATCCCATGACCTTCCTCAGGCAGGTTACACAAGATACGCGCACCCCTGACCAATAGCCGTTGCAAAGATTCCCGACACTATCTATCAACTGCCGATACCCACAATCCCAGGCACAAACTCAAATTCAAATTCAAATTCAAGCAACATGCAGCATAAATTTCCCGCACCCCGAATCGATGCCCTGCCTCTAATGGCCCCCCAAATCCTGGCTGAGCCAGACAATGTGCCCACACCTGGTGCGATTCGACTCAATCTCAACGAAAGCCCGTTGCCACCTTCTCCCCGGGCAATCGCCGCGATGCGCGAAGCGATCCAATACAGCCACCGTTACCCGGATCATTCCTGCTCTGCTCTTGCCGAGATTATTTCCCACCGGACTGGTATCGACACCGGCCGGCTCGTGTTTGGCAACGGCAGTGGCGAAATGCTGGTCGCGGCGGCGGCTGTCGCCATACAACCCTCCGATCAGGCAGTACTGCCGCAGCCGACCTTCCCACCGGTAGGCAAGAACATTCAGCTCGCCGGGGGAGAAGTCGTACCCGTACCCGTCCTCGGTAACGGGGCTAACGATGTTTCGGCCATGATCGATGCAATTTCCGACAGAACATCTCTGGTCTACCTGTGCACACCGAACAGTCCGACCGGCGGTTTGCTGGATCGCACCGAGCTGTGCCGGGCCTCGGACTCGGTGCCCGAGCGGTGCCTGCTGATGGTCGATGAGGCTTATCATGAGTTTGGGACCTGGGAAGGCGGTCCCGATGTGCTTTCCATCCTGGCCGGACGGAAAGGGCCCTGGGTCGTGATACGGACGTTCTCGAAGGCTTACGGATTGTCCGGAGTTCGACTTGGATACGCTATCTTGAGCGACGCCGGGCTTGCAACCGGATTTTCCAAGATGCGGTCTGGTTTTAACGTCAACCGGATCGCTTTAGCGGGGGCCTGCGCAGCGATGCAGGATCAGGAATACCTGAATCATGTTCTTGAACAAGTCAGTACAGAAAGAGACCGGCTAGCGATGTGCATGACAGCGCTGGGCCTGTCCGTTTTTCCGTCAGCCGCCAATTTCGTACTAGCCCGGACGAACACCCCGGCACAACCGCTGGCGGATCACCTGGCAACGCACAATATCCTGATTCAGGCGCTGTCCTGGCCCGACGAAGTGGGATCAATCCGCGTTACCGCTGGAACCCGCGAACACAATGACGCATTCCTGGCAGTTCTGGAGGATTATCTCCGCCAGGATGCTATTTCCTGAAGCCTGGCGCAAAGCTGCCAGGGTAGACGACACCAGCATTAGCTAATCAAATATTTTCGTTATGCCGGCCAACAGGGATTCAAACAACAAGAAAGTTATCGTTCACATCAAGAACAACCGATCGGGGGAACCCGTCTTCCGAACGACCCCTGAACGGCTAGAGCGAGCAATGGCTCGCCACCCGCTGACTGCGGGTCGTGTTGATGTACGCATTGATTGGGACCTCGATCATTTCGACCAGTCCATGTGCGACGCCGAAGTACTCATGACCTGGGACCTGCCGACCAGAAACCTCCGGGCCAGAGCTCCGAAACTTCGTTGGGTCCATATCATTGGCGCGGGTATCGAACACCTTGCCCCGCTGGACTGGCTGCCAGCCGGCATGAAAATGACCAACAGTTCAGGCATCCACGCAGAGAAGACCCGGGAATATGTCGGGATGGCGTTGCACATGCTCAACTGCCACGTACCAAAATTTGTGACCGATCAGCGTTTCGGTCGCTGGGACGCCCTCTATAGCACTCCCATCGCCGGAAAGATCGTCGCAGTCATCGGAGTCGGCAAAATGGGCAGCGTCACCGCCTCGGTCGGGCGCTCGATGGGCTTACGGGTTCTTGGTATCCGGCGCAGCGGGCGTCCTTCCCGTTACGTAGACCGAATGTACACCCCTGAACATCTTGAAACAGTACTTGGAGAAGCTGATTTCGTGATTCTTAACATGCCGCTGACAACCCAGACGGAAGGGATAATCGGCGCAAAACAGATCGCCGCTATGCGCCCGGGTGCGGGGCTCATCAACCTGGCCCGCGGCCGGGTGGTCGATCAGCAGGCCCTGATATCAGCACTCGAGCGCGGCCGGCTTGGCGGTGCGATCCTCGATGTGGCAGACCCCGAACCGTTGCCGAGCGACTCACCACTCTGGAATACGCCAAATCTGATCATCACGCCCCACGTGTCTTCTGATGACGACGTGTCCTATACCGACCTCACTCTGGATCTTCTGTTTCACAATCTTGGCCGATTCATGCTGGGCAAAACACTCAAGAACACAGTCAGACCGCGCCTTGGTTATTGACTTTTCAACAACGCCGCCTGTTTCAACTCAACAACCAACCACCGTCCACGTCTACCGTAGTGCCAGTAACGAAATCGTTGCGGATGGTGAAGAGCACACCCTGCGCGACTTCATCAGCTGTCCCGGCACGCGGGATCGGATGAGCCGCTGTTGCGCTTTCGAGTTTGTTGGTGCGTTGTTCTCCGAGCGACCCGAACATCGGCGTGTCGATGATACCCGGAGACACAACATTGATCCTACGCGGTGCAAGTTCCTGCGCCAAAGCGCGGCAGAAGGCTTCCACAGCACCGCCAACAGAGCTCAGCGCGACCTGCCCCGGCTTGGTTCTGCGTGCCGGCGCACCACTGATCAGCACGATGACACCCTTTTCGGTCATGTGTGGGACGCCCAGCCGGACGCTGTTGGTATAACCCCACAGTTTCGCGAAAGACCCTTGGTAGGCATCTAACTCCATCTCCAGAAACGGCCCCGCAGCTCTTGCACCTCCGGTGGCCGCACAAACCAGGATGTCGAACGGCGCTTGATCGGAAAACAGCCCCGACAGCGCGTCGCGGTCCAGAACATCGCAGGCCCGTAGCTCAATACCAGGAGTGAGACCGTCCAGCGCCTTGCCGGGATCGCGGCTGGCTGCAACGACCGAGGCACCAGCTGCTGCGAGCTGATTAGCCGTCGCCAGGCCGATGCCTGAGGTTCCGCCAAGAACCAGAGCTTTCCTTCGTGATATCTGCATGATGTTTTGCCTTCTTCGGTGTCTGATGAAATGCAGTTGCTACTACTTGGTCAGTAAATTTTACGCCAGGCGATCGCCAAATGAGTCAGCAACCTACCAGCGTGCCAAACTTTCTAAGCGCTTTCTCCGAGAGTATCAAGCCAAGGCCAGGATCCGGATTGAGTGTCAGCCAGCCGTCCCGAATCGTTGGCGGGTTCTCGAACAATTCAGCCTGCAGTGGGTCGCGCTCCGGATCCGTGAATGACTCGACGATAAAGCCGGACGGGCTCGAAGCGACCAAAGGCGCATGGATGAAGCAATCGTGGTGGGGTGCGATCTGAACATGGTTCATCTCACAAAGGGCTGCCAATTTGCGCCCGTGAGTGAACCCGCCGAACATTGTGCAGTCAAATTGGAGTATCTGGATAGCTTGTTCTTCGATCAGTGCCCGGCAGCCATAACTGGTCAATTCGCTCTCACCGGCCGACAGGGGAATACTCGTTCGCTGGGAGAGCAGTTTCAACTCGCGTCGGTCATCCTGCCAGCGCACTGGTTCTTCGAGCCAGCGTGGCCGAACGTGGGCCATTCGGTGAGCAGCATCGGTCGCAGTTTGAAGATCCCATGCCCGGTTTGCGTCGACCATTAGATCCCGCTCCTGCCCTATAACCTCGCGCACAATCTCCAACCGCTCGATGTCTTCTGCAACAGATAACCCACCTACCTTGGCCTTAAAGCCCCGGTGCCCCTGGTCCTTCAGAGCCTGGATCTCATCCCGCAACTCGGCCTCGTCCTTGCCATCTCGGTAGTAGGCACAAGTTACGTAACAGGGCACCCGGTCACGGTAGCCGCCAAACAACTGGTATAGCGGCAGCCCTGCCGTTTTACCGATGATATCCCAGCAGGCAAGGTCGACAGCGGCCGATATCTTTAGCAAAGCATCCCGACTCCAGCCCTTCTCGTGGGCCAGGCGTTTGGCCGTGAGTGAGAAGAGTTTTTCGTAGACACGTTCCGGTGAAAGCGGATCACATCCCACGACCTCGGCCATGACGCCCGATTTGATCGCATTGACCACAGGTTCAACGGTGCTGTAGCAGGTGGCGAGACCGAACCCGCAGACCCCTTCATCGGTCTGAAGGCGGACCAGCAGTTCGTTAGCCCGCGGCACGATAAAATGACTGACCCAGTGTGGCCTGTGGTCTTCTGGTGCCTGCAATATAGATGTTTCGACTTTGCTTATGCGCACATTATTTACTGTTCTATCTGACTTTCTGTGAACCCGACCAGGTGGCCCGGATAGCCGGTTTCGGCGAACGGGGGAAGCCGGGGATCAGCCTAATGCAAAGCACTACATGCCGCAATGATCGATTCCGTATCCAGCTGGTGTTCGCGGTAAAGTTCGGTCAGGGTACCGGATTCCCCGTATCGCTCAACACCCATCGTCCGAACGCTGTGTCCGTGAACCGAACCGAACCAGCTTAGCACGCTAGGGTGCCCGTCGACGACCGTCACGATCCGGGCATCTTTTTCAAGCACCTTCAACAGCCGTTCTACCGGCGCTTCAACGTCGTTTTTCCCGAGCTGACGCCTGCGCTGTCCCTCGAGCCAGCCCCGGTACAGCCGCTCCGACGAGGTGACCGCCAGCAGGCCTACCGATTGATTGCCTTCCAAAAGGGCCTTGTGGGCTTCAATCATCTGAGGCGCAACCGCACCGGTATAGGCCAGCACCAGTTTGCAGCCTTTCTCTGGCCGGTACAGCCAGTAAGCACCATCCAAAATATCGCCCGCTAGATCCGTATCAATAACTCTTGCCGGTTGCTCAATTTGCCTGGTCGTCAGGCGTAGATAAACCGAACCGCCATTCTGATCGCCCAGTAGGTCAGCATCCTCCGGTGCAGTCCCATCCCGCTGAAGAAAATCGAAGGCCCAACGCATGATCACCGCCAATTCATCAGCAAAAGCGGGTTCAAACGATGCCAGGCCGGGTTTGCTCAGTCCGATCAAGGGCGTTCCAATCGATTGATGAGCGCCACCCTCGGGCGCCAGAGAAATTCCTGATGGGGTCCCCACCAGGATAAAGCGGGCGTCCTGATAGCAAGCGTAGTTCAGTGCATCGAGACCTCTTTCTATAAACGGATCGTAAATTGTGCCTACCGGAAGAAGTCGTTCTCCAAAAAGAGAATGGGAAAGGCCCGCCGCGGCGAGCATCAGGAAAAGGTTGTTCTCGGCTATCCCCAGTTCTACGTGCTGACCGCCTGGAGCGGCCCGCCAGCGGTGCATGGACTGTACTTCGTCTTCTGGAAACAGTTGGGCTTGCGCGTTGATGTGAAACAGTCCTCTCTGATTCACCCACCCGCTGAGGTTCGTCGACACTGTTACGTCTGGTGAGACCGTGAGGATCCGATCGGCAAGATCGTCTTTGCTTCTGGCAATGCCGGCCAGAATCCGGCCGAATGCTTCCTGTGTTGAGATCCGATCTGCTGCGGGAAGGGCCAAATGCTCCGGAACAGCAATGGGGGGAGCGATCCGCCTTCGCTGGACCGTAGAACTGAATGGCACAGAAGCGATGAACTGCCGAAGTTCGGTTTCCGAGAATCCCGTCCCGGCACAGCGTGACCACTGCTCATCCTCGGGTATATCATGTTTGGCCTGGAGGGCGTTGATCTGCGTCGGCGTCAACATGCCGGCGTGGTTGTCCTTATGACCGGCCAAGGGCAGGCCGTATCCTTTGATGGTATATGCAAAAAAACAGGTGGGCTGGTCATCGCTAACCTCCTCGAACGCCTCGAGCATACTCTCCATACAGTGACCACCAAGATTGGTCATTAAATCGCCCAATGTCTCGTCATCGTAGTGTTCCAACAATGAGATGACACCAGGCCGAGCGCCGATGTCCTCGAGCAGACTCTGGCGCCACGCCGCCCCCCCTTTGTAAACCAGCGCCGAATATTTCTGGTTCGGACAGGCGTCGATCCATTGACGCAGCGCATCACCTCCTGGCGATTGGAACGCTCTCTGCAACAACTTGCCGTACTTTACGGTTACCACCTGCCAGCCCATGCTGGAGAACAGCCGGGAGAAACGGGCAAGCAGACGATCAGAGATCACCGCATCAAGACTCTGGCGGTTATAGTCCACGATCCACCAGAGGTCCCGTACATTGTGCTTCCAGCCTTCCAGTAAGGCCTCGTATATATTTCCTTCATCCAGTTCGGCATCCCCGAGCACCGAGACCATGCGGCCGCGCTGCCGCTGCCAGCGGTGTGCCTCCAGGTAATCCTGGGTCAGCGCTGCGAAACTCGTCATGGCCACACCGAGGCCAACGGATCCGGTGGAGAAGTCGACATCGTCGACATCTTTGGTTCTGGACGGGTAGGACTGGGCTCCACCCAGCGCCCGAAAACTGGCCAGGTGCTGCTGATCTTGGCTGCCGAACAGGTACTGGATGGCATGGAAAACCGGGCTGCCATGGGGTTTTACAGCAATCCTGTCTTGTGGTCTCAAGGTAGCAAAGTACAACGCGGTCATCAGCGTGACCATGGAGGCACAGGACGCCTGATGGCCACCGACTTTGAGCTCACCGTCACCGTCACGCTCGTGGTTGGCATAGTGGATCATCCAGGTGGACAGCCACAGGACCTTGCGTTCCAGTGCGTGCAGAACCGTCAGCCTGTCGAAGCCGCTGTTCGACGGTGGTGGTTCGTCATCGGGATCGAATGGAATGTGATTCATTCGTTGATAGGTGTGAAATAGACAGGTAGGCTTCTTATATTATTGCGTTGAACTGGAAATTTTCTGCTAAATTTCCCCTATACCCATTGATTTTTGCAATTATTAATCAAATTATTGAAGGATCAGAAAGATCATGCCAGAACCCTTGGATAAGATTGACTCTCGTATTCTGGAGATCATCCAGGAAGAGGCGCGCATCTCCAACACAGACCTCGCCGACCGGGTCGGTCTCTCACCCTCCCCCTGTTGGCGGCGAGTCCGAACGCTCGAAGCCGCCGGGGTTATCGAGCGCTACGTCACACTGGTCAACGCCAAGTCAGTGGGTTTGCCGATCAACGTGTTCGCCACCGTGACTCTGGAAAAACAGATCGAACCGGCACTTGAGGCTTTCGAAAAGGCGGTCACTCAAAGACCCGAAGTCATGGAGTGCAACCTGATGACCGGCGAATTCGATTACCTGCTCCGGGTGGTAGTACCGGATCTTGGGGCCTATGAGCGTTTCCTGATGGACCACCTGACTCGGATCAAAGGCATTGCCAGTATCAAGTCCAGTTTTTCACTCAAGCAGGTCTGTTACAAGACCGCTTTACCCATCCCGAGTTGAAAGACAACTGAGCAGAACAATCCCAGTACGACATCAGGCTGCAGGTTCTGTATGCTTTGCCGAACCTCCCTCCAAACCCGCCACAACGGATTACGCAAATGGGCCAACGAATCCCGATAATTGTCGGCGTTGCACAGGTGGCGCAACGCGTGAACGATCCTTTGGTAGCCCGAGCGCCTCTGGAACTGATGGCCGATGCCATCAGGGCCGCAGCCGAAGACACTCAGGCGACACCCATCCTGCAGGCGATCGATTCCATCCGGGTCGTCCAAGGCATGTGGGGCTATACAAACCCTGCCCGTATGCTGGCTCAACGCTTCGACCTGTCCGGTGTCCAGACCGGTCTCACCTCACTGGGTGGAAACTACGTTCAGAGCCTGGCAAACCAGAGTTTTCTGGACATACAGCAAGCAAGAAATGAACTTATTGTACTGGTCGGAAGTGAGTGCGGGCGGACCCAGGCCAAGGCCCGAAAGTCGGGCTTAGCCCTGGCCTGGAACCCCGCAACGGTGGTTCCCGGGAGAGACCCTACTGCCAGTGACGGTGTGGCTGACCGACCCGAATTCTTCCTCGGCAGTAACCGAAGCACCCGGCATGATGCCGAACTCCAGCGCGGGATCCGACACCCCGTCCAGTACTATCCGATCTTCGAGACCGCAGTACGTTATTCCAACAGTGAAACAGTCGCCACGCACCTCGAGCGTATCGCTGAACTGTGGGCCCGCTTCAGTGACGTTGCGACCGACAATCCTGATGCCTGGATCCGCAGACGGTTCAGTGCCAGTGAAATAGCACTTCCATCTAGCTTCAATCGACTGATCTCACACCCCTATCCAAAACTGATGAACTCGAACAATCATGTCGACCAAGGTGCTGCGCTGATCGTTACTTCGACCGACTTTGCCAAACATCTGGGAATCCCGGAAGAGCGCTGGATCTATCCGCTGGCTGCGACAGAGGCGTGGGATCACTTGTGTGTCTCCGAACGGGACAATCTTCATTCCTCACCTGCCATACGGCTGGCCGCTTCGAGTCTGTTTGATCAAACAGGGCTTGGCGTTCAAGATCTGGAGTTCGTCGACCTGTACAGCTGTTTCCCATCTGCAGTCCAGATCGCTGCACGGGAGATCGGCCTTGGACTGAGGCGGCCTCTGACAGTGACCGGTGGCCTGACTTTTGCCGGCGGACCTTGGAACAATTATGTGATGCATGCAATTGCCAGGACCGTCGACCTGCTGAGAACCAAACCCACCGAGCATGCCCTGGTTACAGCGAACGGCGGGCTACTGACCAAACATGCCCTGTGCCTGTATTCGGGCACCCCGCCTGGCACAGAGTTCAGCTGTAATAATCTCCAGGCCGAAGTCGATGCCACAATTAAACGTGCTGTCAAGGTCGAGCATATTGGGGAAGCGACTATCGAAGCCTACACCGTCATGTACGGCGCTGAGGCACCCGAGATCGCTCACGCGGCCTGCCTGGTGGGCGACGGTGAGCGCACCTGGGCCAATGTGACAGATCCAGACACTGTGCTGGCCATGACCAAAGAGGAGTATTGCGGCCGGACCGGTAAAATTGATGGCGCAGGAAACCTGACTTCGTTCCATTAAGGCTATTGATTCTCCCTGGGTAAGCGAACGGGCGGGGTTTAGGATATACCGGGCGGTCCGTTGCCACCGAAGCTGTCTCATGGTAGAACAGTTTTGCTACATTAAAGAGACAATTTGAAAATGCCTATACCAAAGACAGTCGAGGTCACCGAGGTCGGCCCCCGAGATGGACTGCAGGCCGAACCCCAGTTTGTTGCCACCGAAAACAAGATCGCGCTGATCAACGACCTGATTGGCGCCGGGTTGCCCAGAATAGAGTTCTCCTCTTTCGTTTCTCCCCGCGCGGTGCCCCAACTGGTTGATGTGGTCGAGGTCTTTGAAGGTATAGACCGATCTACCAACACGGTCCTGGCGGCCCTGGTGCCAAACGCCAAGGGAGCGGTACGCGCAGTGGATACCGGTGTAGACGAGATCGTTGTTTTCCTTTCTGCCTCGGAAAGCCACAACCAGAAAAACGTCAACAGAAGTGTCGATGAATCGCTGGCAGGCTTCGAGGAGGTGGCGAACATCGCGGGCCAGGCAGGCATTCCGATTCACGGAGCGATCGCTACAGCTTTTGGCTGCCCTTTTGAGGGCGACGTGCCCGTGCAGAAACTGGGTCACATCGGACGACGCTATCAGCAACTGGGATTCACCGGCATCAGCCTCGGTGACACGACCGGCATGGCGACACCACCGCTGGTATCGCAAGCGGTACGGTTCTTTCAAGACAGTCTGCCCGGCTTTCCCATCGGACTTCACTTTCACAACACACGCGGACTCGGGCTTGTCAATGTGCTCGCCGGTCTCGAAGAAGGTGTCGATCAGTTCGATGCCTCGTTTGGTGGCATCGGCGGTTGCCCATTCGCCCCCAAGGCCACCGGCAACATCTGTACCGAGGATCTCGTTTACCTGCTGCATGAGATGGGGATCGAAACCGGAATCGATCTGCGCAGCCTGATGCGTATCGCCACGCAGGTCGAGGCGCTGGTTGGGCGTGATCTACCCGGGCAGATAATGAAAACCGGACCACGGCTCGACCTCCACTCTATGGGTGAGGTGGCTACCGCCCAGGGCTGAACTCTCCTTCTTATCATGGCTCTTCGCGGATTACAGGTCATCGACCTGACACGCATACTGGCCGGACCATTCTGCACTCAGTTGCTGGCAGATATGGGCGCTGATGTTATAAAGATCGAATCCCCGGATGGGGATCCCGTTCGTAAACAAGGTGCCATCCTTGACGGGATCAGCTGGTACTTTGCCCAATTCAATCGAAACAAGAAGTCGGTCGTCCTCGATCTCTACGATGCCAATGACAAAATCAAGCTGAGCCGACTGCTAGAGAACGCTGACGTACTGGTAGAAAATTATCGCCCCGGCGTGCTGGGGAAAATCGGATTCACCCCGGAACGACTTCAGGCCATCAATCCCCGCTTGATTTGCGCTGCGGTCAACGGCTATGGCTCAACAGGCCCTTACGTGGATCGACCGTCGTTCGACTTCATCGCCCAAGCGATGAGCGGCTTCATGAGCGTTAACGGTCCCCCCAAAAGCGATCCAATGCGGGCAGCGCCGCCGATGAGCGACCTGATCGCAGGGCTTTACTGTGCATTTGGCATCGTCAGTGCTGTGCAGGCCCGGCACCGAACCGGACGGGGACAACGGGTGGAATCCAGCCTGACGGGTGGACTGATCAGCATGCTGGCCTACCTGTCGGCCGGATATTTCGCCACCGGTGAAGTCCCCGAAAGGACCGGCAACAACCACCCTATCGTTGCTCCCTATGGTCTTTTTCGAGCCCGCGACGGGATGTTCGCTGTAGCGCCCTCTACCGAGATCCACGTTCAGCGGTTTTTAGCTACGCTGGAACTCTCCCATCTGCTCGACGAATCCCGGTTCTCGACCAACGCAGACCGGCTATCCCATCGCGACATCCTCGCTGAAATTATCAACCAGAAGACCCAATCCAAAACCGTCATGCACTGGATTAAAACGATCAATGAGGCCCGTTGCCCATGCGGCCGTGTGCTGAACCTCGCCGAGGTGTTTCAGGACCCGCAGGTGCTCGCCCAGAACTTGGTCCTCGACGTGGAGCATCCCGGACACGGCACTGTCCGAATGACAGGATTCCCGATCAAACTTTCCGACACACCGGCCAAAATCCACCGGCCCGCACCCGACCTGGGCGCAGACACAGAGGAGATTCTCAAGGGCCTCTGACTAAGCTGCTCTGGCACGACCGGCAGGGATATGAAACAGGATTCCGACTCAGAGAGGCCCATGAACCATGGTGGTCAAGGATGCTGGGAGTATAAAGTCACGGTGAACCATCATTGAAAGGCCTGGCGCCAGATCCGTTACGATTCTGATCGGCAGAACCAACCCTCTTCTCCCTTAGCGACCGTGCAGAAATCCAATCAACAGGCTCTCGAAAAGCACCTGCTGGCACAGGCCATCGAGGAAGCTGATTTAAGGGTTTTGCTGATGACACTGGTCCATCTGACTGGTGATCTGGACTGGCTTGAGCCACCTTACACTCCTGTGCGGGACGTCAACCTGATAGCAGATCCGTCAGCTGGCCTGTCACAGGAGATCCAGGCTCAATTGCGAAAATCTGCACTAGAGCTCTTTTGCAAGGGACCCTTGCGACCGTCGATCACCGATCCCGGGGACGCACTGATGCACCAGATGATGCGCGTCTGCCTGGGTGAGAACGTCCCGGAAGAATATGCACCAGCCATGCGTGAGGAACTGGGCTTTGTGGATCGTGACATTCACTGGACCTCGAAACCCTCGGAGTCACAGCTTTCCGACCGCCAGGTTCTGATCATCGGCGCCGGAGTCAACGGCATCGTGCTTGGTGCCAAACTGGGCCAACTTGGCATTCCCTACACCATTGTTGAAAAAAATAGCGAAGTCGGGGGAACCTGGTTGGAGAATCGGTACCCCGGATGTGGGGTGGATACCCCGAACCATGCGTATTCACTGTCCTTTGGCAAGCGCTACCCTTGGAGTCGCTATTTCGCACTTCGTGGCGAGATCCAGGATTACCTCGAACGCTGCGCCGATGAGTTCGGTGTACGATCCCACATTCTTTTCCAGACAACGATGACGGGCGCTTTTTGGGACGAAAAGAACGCCGCCTGGCGAGTACAGCTGCGCACAGCGACGGGTACAAAAGAAGTTCCTACCCCATTTCTGGTCAGTGCAATCGGACAGTTCAATCTGCCCAGTACACCTACCACCGCGGGAAACAGCGCCTTCCAAGGCCGTGCATTTCACAGTGCAAAGTGGCCCGATGACCTGAACATCTCTGGACAGCATGTCAGCATCATAGGCACTGGCGCCTCCGCCATGCAGATCGTGCCGGCCATCGCTGATCAGGTTAAAAAATTAACGATATATCAACGTACGCCGCAGTGGGTACGGCCAATCTCAGGTTATGGAGAACGGATTGGGGACGGTGCACGGTGGCTGCTGGAAAACCTGCCCTACTACGTTGAGTGGTTTCGTTTCACCATGTTCTGGCGTTACGGCGACGGCTTGCTGCCGTTTCTTAGAAAGGACCCTGACTGGCCGCACCCTGAGCGAGCGTTAAACCGAGTCAACGACCGCCACCGCCAGGAGATGACCGACTTCATGCATTCCGAATTGCGGGATCGACCTGATCTGGCGGCACGCTGCCTACCAGACTACCCCGCATACGGCAAACGAATACTGCTCGATAACGGCTGGTATCGGACCCTAACACAACCCCACGTCGAACTCGTAACAGAACCGATCGACCGGATAACCACTGACGGTGTCAGAACCTGTGATGGCCAGGACCGCGCGACAGACATCCTTATCTATGCGATCGGTTTCCAGATGACATCAATGGCTTCAAGACTTGGAATCCGTGGCCGTGAAGGAGTCGACCTCAGGGCAGTCTGGGAAGGCGACAACCCGACCGCCCACCTGGGTATCACGGTACCGGGGTTCCCCAACTTTTTCTGTATGCTGGGGCCCAATACCGGGCTCGGACATGGCGGAAGCACCATGTTTCAATCCGAGTGCCAGGCGTGCTACATCACTGGCTGCATGGTCGACATGATCCAGTCGGAAATCTCCTCAATTGACGTTCGGCAGGAGGTCCACGACGACTACGTACGACGCGTTGATGCGGAACACGATCGGATGATCTGGTCACACCCGGGCATGACCACTTACTATCGCAATGCGCAAGGCCGGGTCGTGACGGTCATGCCCTGGCGACTGGTGGATTACTGGGCCATGACACGGAGTCCGGATCTAAGTGATTTCAGACTGGGGCCTGTGGACCAGCCATACTGACACTCCGACCCGGATCCTGATCAGTTGTCAGTCGGCAACTCGGGCCAGCCGTCTTCGTCTGCCGGATACCAAAATTCAGCCAACGCTTTCTGTATCGCGACCAGGCACCGATCCCGGCGCTCTTCCAGTCCCTCGAGCGAGCGCTTTCCCTGCGCCAGTTCGCATCCGGCCGCGGCCGCTTCAACCAACTCTTCAGTGAAATCCGGTGCTGGCAGGTGGGTCCACAAGTTAGCCTCATCCGGTGACCAGTGCTGCATGGATCGACGAAGACCGCCTTTCCCACCCGCCAGATGAAAAGTCAACATCGGCCCTAGGAAAGCCCAGCGCAGACCCGGCCCACCAGTGATCGCAGCATCGATTTCGGCAGGAGTACAAATCCCGTCCCGGATCATGTAAAGCGCTTCATGGAAAAGAACCTGCTGCAGACGGTCGGAGATATAACCATCGATCTCGACTCTCGTATGCAACGGCCGCATTCCGACCGAACGATAGAAATCACCGGCCCGCACTATGGTCGAGTCGGCAGTACGATTGCCTCCGACCAGTTCGACCAGCGGCAGCAGATAGACCGGGTTGAACGGGTGGCCGACCAAGACCCGCTCCGGATATCGTGCTTCGCTCTGCAGCAGGCTCGGCCGGATACCTGATGAACTGGATGCAATCATCACCCGAGATTCAACCATCAGACTTGCCCTGGTGATAATCTCCTGCTTGAGAGTGACGTCATCAGGCGCGTTTTCTTGTACAAAATCCGCCCCGGCAAGGCAACACTCCAATGACGGCTCAAAACGCAGTCGCTCAAGGCCAGAACCATCAGCCACCCCGATTTCGCTAAGCAGCGGCCAGGCGTTTTCCACATTGTTCCGCAGTACTTTCTCTGCAGTCGGGTTCGGGTCCCAGGCGCGCACCTCTAGACCATGGGCCAGGAACCGGGCAGCCCAGCCACTGCCAATCAGCCCTGATCCCAGGATCGCAACTGTTGCTGTCTCACCACCCTCTAAACTGGTCATGAAACCCCTCCTGGATCGGTTAAGTGTTGTCAAGCCTTGTGTTCATTTCGGACAATAGACGACTTCGAAGTCCCGATTTCATGGTCTTACCATTGGCGTTTCGCGGCAGAGGTTCGGTCACCAGGGTCATACTCTCCGGGACCTTGTAATCGGCCAGACAACCAACACACCAGGCCGTGAGCAGTTCAAGCATATCCTTTTCTGCCACAGCGGATTCAGCCGGAAGTATGTACGCATGGACACGTTCACCCAGGACCGCACATGGCCTCCCAATGACCGCAGCCTCGTTGATTCGAGGGTGAAGCAACAGGTGATTCTCTACCTCGGAAGAATAGACCTTATATCCTCCCCGGTTGATCATGTCCTTGCGTCGGTCAAGCACCTCAACATAGCCTTCTGTAGACATCCGGCCTATATCGCCTGAGCGCCAGAATCCTTCTGCCGTGAACTGCGATGCTGTCTCCTGTGGCAGGTTCCAGTATCCCGGCACGACCATCGGGCCCTTGATGAGGATCTCCCCGGCCTCTCCGGTGGGACACAGCCGTCCCTCGCTATCGACTATTCTGATCTGCGCACAATGGACCGGCAGGCCGACACTCATCCGTTGATCGGCGATGGCGGCAGGCGGCAGAAGCGTCGCAGGCGATGTGGTTTCGGTGGCACCGTAACCGTTGGAAAGGTGGAGTTCCGGCAGTTTCTCTTTTAGTCCGATGATCGTATCTTCGGGCATTGGCGCCCCACCAAAAAGGCCCAGTTTGAGGGACGAGAGGTCCGCCGTGCCCAACTCCGGTCGCCTCAGCATCAATGCGTACATCGCGGGCACCATGACTGAGTGGGTAATTTTCTCGCCTGAGAGAAGCCTGATCGCCTCCTGGGCATTGAATTCATCCATCAGGATGCAGGCCCCACCGCAGCCCCACATCGCCAGTAACTGCCCGACCAGCCCCGTAACGTGGGTCACCGGTACTGCGATCAGTGTTCTTTCTGCCTCCTTCAACCCAAAACAACGCCGGTAGTGCACGATACTGTGCACGATGTTCAGGTGCGTCAGCATCGCCCCCTTGGGCCTGCCCGTGGTACCGGAGGTGTAGAGGATAAACGCACAGTCCTCTTCCGAAACCTTCGGCTCAACCGGTGCACTGCCGGACCATCGCTCAAGCTCAGAGTAAGTCAGCATCTGTCCCCCAGAATCCCCGATCGCAATCGTGAGTTCCGGTAGCAAAACCGGATCCGGTAGTCGATCGACGAGTTGATCCTGCACGAACAGTACACTGGCTGTTGAATCAGCCAGCATCAGCTGGATTTCCGCCCGCGCCAACCGGTGTGACAATGGAACACAAATCGCGCCGAGGCGAAGACATGCCGCGATAATGACCCCGACTGAAGGGTGATTGCCAGCCAGCACTGCAACACGGTCACCCTGCTTGATCCCGGCCTCTGACAGCCAACCCGTAATCCTTCCTGCCCGGTTCCACAGCGCAGCGTAGGATATTCGCTGGTCCCCCGCGACCAGAGCCTCAGACGACCCCGAACGAGCCGCCGTGCTGGAAAGAATTTGCAGTATTGTTACAGGGCGATCAGCAAAACACAGCAGGTCACGGCCAAAATGGCGTTCCCACTGGATACCTTCTGGGTCCAGTCTATGCCAGCCCACGGTCTCCATTGGGTGCCCGCCGACCTCTTCCTCGGGGACAGTCCCTGTATCGACTGGTTCCTCCCGGCTCACCAGTATCGCCTCCGAAGGCCGGTTATCCGAGCAACTGGACCGGGCAACCCTCAGCCGTGCTCCCTGAGTTCGAGCCGCGCGATCTGGTTTCTATGGACCTCGTCTGGTCCATCAGCGAGGCGTAACAGTCGAGCCGTCGCGTAGGCGTGAGCGAGTCCGAAATCATCCGAAAGACCACCGCCGCCGTGCGCCTGAATCGCCCAGTCGATGACCTGACAGGCCATATTGGGCGCAGAGACCTTGATCATGGCGATCTCTTTCCGCGCGGCTTTGTTTCCCAGTGAATCCATCTTAGAGGCGGCGTGCAAGGTCAAGAGCCTGCTCTGGTCAATCATAATCCGGGATTCGGCTATTCTCTCCTGGGTGACGGTTTGTTCGGCTATGGGCTTGCCGAAGGCTATCCGGCTACTCGCTCTCCGGCACATGTCCTCCAAGGATCGCTCGGCCAGGCCGATCAGGCGCATGCAGTGATGAATACGACCAGGTCCCAAACGACCCTGGGCGATTTCGAATCCCCGCCCGGCACCGAGCAGCATGTTTTCCACCGGCACCCGGACATTCATAAAATCGACTTCGGCATGGCCGTGCGGCGCGTCGTCGAAACCCAGAACTGGCAAATGTCGTAAGACAGTGACGCCTGGCGCATCCATCGGTACGAGAATCATCGACTGCTGGCTGTGTCGATTCGGGTTATCAGGATCCGTCTTGCCCATGAAAATCAGGACTCGGCAACGCGGATCGTTGGCACCCGACGTCCACCATTTTCGCCCGTTGATAACGTATTCGTCTCCGTCTCGAACGATCTGGGCCTGTATGTTGGTCGCGTCGGAGGAGGCCACGTCCGGCTCTGTCATCGCAAATGCTGAACGAATCTCGCCGGCCAACAGTGGTTCGAGCCATTGTTTCTGTTGCTCAGGTGTCCCGTACCGAGATAACACCTCCATGTTGCCGGTATCCGGTGCTGAACAGTTGAATACCTCTGGAGCATAGGACGAGCGCCCCATGATCTCGCACAGTGGGGCATAATCGTAGTTGCTAAGTCCCGCACCAAATTCGCTTTCCGGCAGAAACAAGTTCCAGAGGCCAGCATCACGGGCCCTGCCCTTTAGCTTCTCCACTATTGCAGAAGGCTGCCAACGGTTACCCGATAGAGTTTCGTCCGCTATCGCCCGCTCACTTGGATAGATATGGGCGTCCATGAACGCCGTGATCCTTGCATGTAGATCAGCGCATTTTTCAGACATCTCGATCATCGTAAATCCCTTCCAGTTTTCTCAGAATCACCGACTGGGAAGCCAGGCTTCAGTTGTTTTCTGCATCATACGCTTCGAAGGTTTTCGCTTCGGCCCCCAGTTTGTTCAACAATGATGCCGGTAACCAGTGATCACGCCCGGTCTGTTCGAAATACCGGCCGACCGCCTGCCCCACAGTATCCAGGCCGACGGTCCCTGCCCAGTGCATCGGCCCTCCGCGCCAGACAGGAAACCCATAGCCATTGAGGTACACCAGATCTATGTCACTGGCGCGCAGGGCGATACCTTCCTCGAGAATGGCCGCACCGATGTTGACCAGCGGATACATGCAACGTTCCAGAATCTCCTGGTCACTGACTTGTCTCGGTTCAAACCCAAAATGTGCCGCAGCCTGTCGCGACAACTCCTCGACCTCTGGATCGGACACCGGCACTCGGCTGCCCTTTTCATAGATGTAGTAACCGCGCCCTGTCTTCTGCCCATAACGCCCCAACTCACATAATCGGTTGGATATAAACGCACCCGGGGTATCAGCAGCCCGTCCTCCACCAGCCGCTTTACGTTTGGCCCAGCCGATATCGAGTCCAGCCAGATCTGAAACGGCCAGTGGACCCATGGCCATACCAAAGTCATACATCACGCGGTCGATCTGGCCCGGGTCGACCCCTTCTTCGACCATGATGGCAGCTTCTCCGAAATAGCCTTCCAACATACGGTTACCGATGAAACCATGGCAGACGCCCGACACGATCGGCAGCTTACCCATTCTTCGGCCCAGATCGAGGACACTCATGAGAACCTCGTCATCGACCGTGTCGGTTCTGACAACCTCGAGCAGTCGCATCACGTTGGCGGGGCTGAAGAAATGCGTTCCGAGCACCGTGTTTTTGCGCTCGGACACACTGTTCGCGATCTCATTGACATCCAAGTAGGAAGTGTTGGAAGTCAGGATGGCTCCGGGCTTTGCGATGGCGTCCAGCCGCGAGAAAATCTCTTTCTTAGCGGGCATTTCTTCATAGATAGCTTCAATGATGATGTCTGCCTGCTGCAGATCCTCGATTTGGGTCGAGGGCGTAATCCGGGCCAGTCGTTGATCCATGTCTGCTTGTGTAAGGCGCCCTTTACTCACCGTAGCGGCGTAGTTCTTTTCGATCGTGGCCATGCCTCGATCCAGCGCCTGGGCGTTCTGCTCAATGACCGTAACCGGAATTCCGGCATTGGCGAGGTTCATGCTAATCCCGCCACCCATGGTTCCTGCCCCGACAACACCGGCGCTGGAAAAGGACCGCCGCGGCACCTCTCGATCAACCCCGGGCACCTTCGCAGCTCCCCGTTCAGCAAAGAAAACGTGGCGCATCGCCTGGGATTCTTCGGAAGCCACGCATTCCTCAAAGATCTCCCGCTCTCGTGCAAGCCCTTCAGCAAAGGGCAGCGAGACGGCGGCTTCAACACACTCGATGCAAGCAAAAGGTGCCCGCATACCACGAGCCCGTCGTTTGATCTGGGCCCGTTTTGTCTCAAAGATACCGGGATCTTCCGCTGTTACGGCCATATCACGGGCCAGAGGATGGCTTACTCCGGATGAGCCCTTTTCAGCGGCAAAAGCAACGGCACCTTCTAGAAGCTCGCCATCGATGACCTTATCGACTATACCCAGTTGCTGGGCTCGTTCTGCCGAAACGGGGTCGCCGGAAACGATCATGTCCAGCGCTGCATCCACACCTGCCAGCCTGGGAAGTCGCTGCGTACCCCCCGCGCCTGGCGGAATGCCGAGCTTGACTTCGGGCTGGCCGACCCTCGCCTTCGCTACGATGACCCGATAGTGACAACTCATTGCCAGCTCCAGGCCCCCACCCAGCGCGTGACCATGGATCGCAGCCACAACCGGCTTAGGACTGTCCTCAAAGCTGCTGATAATGTGGGACAGCTTCTCCTCACCTGCAGGCCAGGGTCTTGAGAAGAAGCGGATATCCGCACCGGCAATGAACCCCCGGCCGGCCCCAATCAGTACGATCGCCCGCACATTGCTGTCAGCATTAGCCTGACTGACACCTTCAACGATGCCTTTAGGGACACCGGGGCTTAAGGCGTTGACCGGTGGATTGTCCACCGTGAGGATGGCAACATCGTCACGCGTATCATATTTGACCAGGGTCATTTCCTTCCTCCGCTTTTGACCACCTAGACCTCAATTATAGATAGGCTGAGACCCCTACAACGCGTTGTAAAGGGCCAGGGAAAGCTCGTAACAGATAATTCCAGGCGCAGCTCTATATCAGTCACTTCTTAACCCGCTTGATTGGTGCAACAGCCAGTCAACGACAAAATTAACAGCCACCGTGAGAACGGCAATCGCCGCCGCCGGCAGAAGAGGCGTTATATCGTCGTAATTAATCAGCGTGGCGTTGTCACGGACCATAGACCCCCAATCCGCGGTCGGAGGCTGAATTCCCAGTCCCAGAAAACTCAGTGCAGCAATAAACAAAAACACGAAACAGAAGCGAAGACCAAATTCTGCCAACAGTGGCGCCATGATATTCGGGAGAATCTCTTTGCGGATAACCCACCACAGGCCCTCTCCACGAAGGCGGGCGACTTCAACAAAATCCATTACGGCTACGTTCATTGCCGCTGCCCGGGTGATACGGTACACACGGGTACTGTCCAATACAGCGATAACCAGTACCA
>CAZVVN010000006.1:0-77406 GCA_964630665.1 uncultured Acidiferrobacteraceae bacterium
CCAGGTGAGGGTCGGCTCAGTGTGATTCTCCTGGAGAAAACGTGGGTTTTGTTCCGCCAGAGGAAAGCTGACTGGTTCCGATCTCTGACGGTGCCACCACCATTTGAGCAACTCCGAACGGGACTTGTCGATGGCCGGATAGTGGTTGTTGCGAAAGGTCCCGTCTGGAAGGTGGTGCTTGGGCAACAAAGAGTGCGTGTCGCTTCGCACCAATGGGGTCAGAACACCAGCAGTGCTTAAACAGGTCAACACAACGACGACCCATTGGCTAGCCGTACACCACCAAAGCCTCACGATTGATTGCAGCGGCCTGGTTGTCATCTGATCAGATTTTCGATGTGTTGCGATTGCTGTACCTCTGGGTGTTGCAGCTAGGTTTGCCTGGATCGCAGAGTGTGACCCAATGCTGTTTTCTTTGCTTTTAGCAAAAACTCATCCTGTTCTGAGAAACTGAGATCCTTTGTACTCGTCATCGTTGCTGGTTGTGATGCCCATCACATTCCCCAGCCCGTTTCCGGGCCCGAGGTGATGAGGGTCACAGATGTTCATCCCCCTGCTGTCCAAAATGGTGTCACTGGGACAGATCAGAAGATCTTTAAACACCTCGGAGCAGGAGAAGAACTGATGGAACTATTGCTCAACATCGTATTTTTTTACCGACTCTTTGAATTCATGCTGTGCACAACGATTCCGGGACACCTGCGAAATCTGGCCAATCCGCCAATTTATCGCTACTTCGCCCAGATCCCATTGGGCTAGTGCCAGCGTGCCGCTTCGACAAGCGGCAACCGACCTTTTACCAACGGTACCCCAGTCGAATCTTATAGGTCTGATCCAGTTCTTCGATTCCCTCAGGGGCGCCGGAATCGAACTCAAGCTTGATCTCAGCCGCGACCTCGACTTTACGCAACAATGGTACTGAAAGACCAACCCGGGTATTGAGCACCAGATCTTCGGTCGCCTCCAGATTCCAGACACCCACCTGATTGAGGTAAAGACGGGTTTTCTTCCCCAGCATGTTGCTGGAAGCGTCGATGTTCCAGGTGCTACTGATGTATTTCTTTCCCTCTGACGCGACAATGAAATCTTCAGTGACATAAGCAAGACCCGGTTCGGTCATCAATGTGAACCGCGGCTTTCCGAACCACTGCCAACCATAATGGCCACCAACAAAGGTTCGCCGATCAAGATCGGCAAACTGATCTGATTCAAGGTACAGGGCTGCACCCCAGTACCTGGTGTCGGTCAGGAAATGGTCCGATTTCCCCATCAGGGTCCAGTTATCTGTATTCTTTTCTTTACTGACGTTGTCCAACTCCCCCTCCCCTTTCAATATCCAGCGGGTTGATCCTTTGCGCCACTGGGTATCCAGCAGGCAGTCGAGTTCGTTCTTATCGGTATTGCCGCTTTCAATGTCCCAGGAGAAACTGACAAATCCGGACCAATTGAACCCCTGCCCAAGCATCCAGGGCTCAGGGTTGAGGGACTTGATATCGCTGACACTGTAGGTGGTGTGATCAACCCCCGCGGTGGTGACCACGAAGTTTCTGTGCGCTATCGAGATCGGCTGCGCCTTGAGGAGCCGGCCGTCCCGGAGCTGCAGGACAAGTGACTGACCGCTGTACAGGGACTCGATTTGATCTGCACTGATCATCAGGATGCCGGAGAACTCGGTCCTGATCTCGACCTGCCCTTTGCTCGCCCCGAGTACTGTGCCGAAGATCTGTGACCCGTCCGTCAGAAATATTCTGTCCAGGGTAGTGTCATCACCCTCGATGACAGATACCCACAACATGAAGAGCAGCCCCAGGATCAACCGAGATATTTTTTGTTCAGGAATAGTAGCTTGGCATCAGTTTCTCCACTCTAGATCGTCTGAAAGTCGGCTGAAGGGGTCTTCACATGGGCCGGATTATAGGCAAAACCGTTGCCAGGCAGATCATGCACGCAGACTCAGCCAGTGAGCCTCGGGACGATTAGAATCGAAGAATGTCAGCTGGCATTTTTCACCCCGCGGTCGAGCGCTGGTTCACCGATCAATTCGGTCGTCCCACCCCTGTCCAGATACAGGCCTGGCCAGCTATCCACGGCGGTGCACATACCCTGCTGGCCGCACCTACCGGCTCTGGCAAGACACTCGCTGCATTTCTCGCGGTGATCGACGACCTGGTCTGCGAGGGAGAGGTCTTCGGTCTGCCAGACGAGACTCGAATCCTCTATATTTCACCGCTGAAAGCGCTGTCAAACGATATCCATCGAAACCTGGAAGCACCGCTTGCCGGGATCACCCGCGAGCTTGGCGCACTTACACCGCTGTCGATCCACTCGGCGGTCCGCACCGGGGATACGCCGAAAGCCGAGCGGGCCAAGATGCGCCGCCAGCCACCGCACATACTGGTCACAACCCCCGAGACACTGTTCATTTTTCTCACCTCGGTGTCCGGCCGCCGTATGCTGGGATCGGTCCGCACGGTCATTGTCGATGAACTACATGCCGTGGCGGACAACAAGCGCGGTGCCCATCTGTCGCTGTCCCTTGAGCGTCTCGAGGCACTCTGCGCATCACCGCTACAGCGGATCGGTATTTCAGCCACCCAGAAACCCATCGACAGCATGGCGGCGTTCCTGCTCGGTGACCGCGACAGTTCTGCCAACTGCAGGATCATCGACACCGGTTTTGTACGGGAGCGGGATCTGGCCATCGAACTGCCACGCTCGCCGCTGCAACCGATCATGGCGACGGAAGTCTGGGGCGAGCTGTACGACCGCCTGGCAGACCTGGTCGCCGAACACCGCTCCACGCTGATCTTTGTCAATACCCGTCGTATGGCCGAGCGTGTTGCCAAGCACCTTGCCGAGCGGATGGAGGACAGAGGACTCCCCGAGTCCGAAGTCACTGCCCACCACGGCAGCCTTGCCCGCGAACACCGGCTGGACGCCGAACAGCGGCTCAAGAACGGTCAGCTCAAGGCACTGGTAGCAACGGCATCATTGGAGCTCGGCATCGATATCGGTGATGTCGATCTCACCTGTCAGCTGGGCTCGCCGCGTGGAATCGCTACGTTTCTGCAGCGGGTCGGGCGTTCCGGGCACGGCGTCGATGCCCTGCCAAAAGGCCGGCTCTTCCCGCTGTCACGAGATGAATTGATGGAGTGCACTGCGCTGCTCGATGCCGTACAGCGACAGGAACTCGACGCCATCCAACTGGTACGGCCGGCCTGGGACGTGCTGGCCCAGCAGATCGTCGCTGAGATCTCCGCAGCTGAATGGGACACTGACGCGCTTTTCGAGATGCTCCGCCGTGCGTGGCCCTACCGTGAGATGCCCCGGCAGCGGTTTGACCAGGTCATACGGATGCTGGCAGACGGCTATACGACCCGCCGCGGCCGGCGAAGTGCCTACCTGCATCTGGATGCCGTCAACGGCCGACTACGCGGCCGGCGGGGCGCGGGCCTGGTCGCGATGACCAACGGCGGTGCGATCCCTGACCAGTTCGACTATGACGTCGTTCTGATGCCGGAGGACTGCCCGATCGGCACCCTCAACGAGGATTTTGCCTTCGAGAGCCTGCCGGGAGATATATTCCAGCTGGGCAACACCTCTTACCGAATCGCCCGGGTCGAGACCGGCAAAGTCTACGTCGAGGATGCCAAAGGCCAGCCGCCCAGCATTCCATTCTGGGTCGGTGAAGCGCCCGGCCGCAGCGACGAGCTTTCTTTTGCCGTCTCCCGGTTGCGAGAGCAGTTAAACCTGCACCTTGGAGTCGACAGCACCGGCATTCAAGCAGCCCGTACCTGGCTGCAGACTGAGATTGGCCTGTCGCCGCCAGCGGCTGAACAGCTTGCCGAATATGCCGGCCTGTCAAAAGCCGCCCTTGGCAACCTGCCCACCCAGTCAAACATCATCCTTGAGCGGTTCTTTGACGAGGTCGGCGACACCCACCTGGTCATCCATTCTCCATTCGGCTCGCGAGTGAACCGCGCCTGGGGACTTGCGATCAGAAAGAAGTTCTGCCGGAAATTCAATTTTGAACTTCAGGCAGCTGCCCTGGAGGACAGTGTCATCCTATCCCTGGGGCCCACCCACAGCTTCCCGCTGATTGAGGTCGTAGGCTACCTGCGTCCCAAGAGTGTCAGGGACGTTCTGATCCAGGCTCTACTTGCCGCACCGATGTTTCCGATCCGCTTTCGCTGGGTTGCCACGACCGCACTCGCTGTCAGGCGTAATCGAAACGGCAAGAAAACACCACCCCAGTTCCAGCGCAGCGATGCCGAGGATCTGCTGGCCGTGGTATTTCCCGATCAGCTGGCCTGTGCCGAGAACATCGAGGGGAACCGCGAGATTCCGGACCACCCGCTGGTCGATCAAGTCCTCGCCGACTGCCTCCACGAAGTGATGGATGTGGAGGGCCTTGAATCGATCATCGGCAAGCTGTGCAGCACGATATCCGGCCCGGACACCATACAGGTTACGACCTGTGAACTTGCCACTCCCTCACCCCTGGCCCAGGAGATCATCACGGCGAGGCCTTATGCTTTTTTGGACGACGCCCCGGCAGAGGAGCGTCGCACGCAGGCGATACGCAGCCGCTATCTGTTCGACATAGAGGAAGCCGCAAAACTGGCCACCCTCGATCCCTTGGCGATCAAGACCGTGTGTAGCGAGGCGTGGCCCGATGCACGCACTGCCGATGAGCTTCACGACGCCCTGGTTCTGGCCGGTTTCATCAGCCCCGACGAGACGGGGTCGGACCTGAGGCAATGGTCGTCGTTCTTTCTGGCACTCACAGCAGACCGGAGAGCCACCCAGCTGTCGCCCCCGGGAGGCGGGGTGCTGTGGGTCAGTGCCGAGCGGCTTGGGCAAGTGCTGCAGGTACTCGGTGATGACGTGCCAATGCAGCCGGAGATCGAACCGGTGCGGCTCGGTGACAATTCCAGCAGTGCCCAGACAACCACTCAAGAGGCACTGGTCGAGATCGTGCGCAGCCGGCTGGAAGCGCTGGGGCCGGTGACCGCACCAGCCCTGGCGGCACCGATGGGCCTTGCCCGTGGGGCCATCGACCAGGCGCTGCTCGCGCTGGAAACCGAGGGCTTCGCGATACGCGGATTGTTCCGGACAGATTCGGCAGACAGTTGCGAAAAACGCTTTGGTACTCGAGAGGAATGGTGTGATCGTCGGCTGCTGGCTCGAATCGGCCGATACACGATCAAGACCCTTCGCAAGCAGGTTCAGCCGGTTACGGGTACAGCTTTCGTGCGTTTTCTCATTCACTGGCAAGGCCTCACAGGCGAGCGAACAGAAGGTCCCGAGGCTGTCCGCCAGGCGCTGCTGCGGCTGCAGGGCTTTGCTGCACCGGCGCTGGCCTGGGAATCGTCACTACTTCCTCACCGGGTTCCTGACTACAACCCGGATCACCTGGATCAACTGCTACTGGCCGGGGAGTTCCTCTGGCTGCGGCCTCTGACCCCGGTTAAGAACGTCCGCCGCAACGGTCCGGTGAAAAACACGCCCATCATGTTCATCGAACGCAGTCAGATCAGTCACTGGCTGGTACGGGTCGCCCATACCGGCCTGCAGGCGGGTACGTTGTCGGGCTGGGCTTCGCTGTCTGCCCCGGCAACCCGGGTAAGGGATGCTCTGCTTTCCGGCGGCGCGTCGTTCTTCAGCGACCTCGTGGCCCGGACCGACCTGCTACGCAGCCAGGTCGAGGATGCCTTATCTGAGCTGGTGGCCTGGGGGATCGTTACCTCTGACAGTTTTTCCGGATTGCGGACCCTGACAACACCGTCGGCTAGAAGACCAAGGTTCTCGCGGGCAGGCCGCAGGAGATCTGTCGCTATAGAAAGTAGCGGTCGCTGGTCGCTAGTTGAGCAGGTGTTGTTTCCCCGGGCCACGGAGACAACACCGAACAACTCCAACGAGACCCGACTTTCCGATTCGGTGACAGGAATCGAACAGGCCGCGGTCGCACTGCTGGACCGTTACGGCATCGTTTTCCGCAGTCTGCTCGCCCGCGAGCACCGATCGCTACCACAGTGGCGCGAACTGGTACGCTGGTACAGGCGTATGGAAGCCCGAGGTGAGATTCGCGGCGGGCGCTTCGTCAGTGGTTTCAGTGGTGAGCAGTTCGCCTGGCCCGAAACCGTCGAACAAATCCGATACTACCGCGATTCAGCGCTCCACCCGGAACACAACAAACCGGTCATTGTGTCTGCTGCTGACCCACTCAATATTCAAGGCATCATCACGCCGGGTGAGAAAGTCCCGATGACAGAGGGCAACCGCCTGCTCTACCGGAACGGAGTAAGTGTCGCCAATCTTATCGGTGGCCATTTTCAGTGGCTGGCGGAACCCGACGCTGGAACGGAATGGTCGGCTCGGAACCTGCTGATTCGCAATGACCCGCAAGCAGTTCCACTGCCTGACCTGTCCTGCACTGGGTCGTGATCTTAAAGCCCGGTACCAACCGAACCTCGCCTAGGCCCCGAACCGGTACTCTGAATCGACCTGCCAGCGACGACCATCGTGACGCAAAAGCGCCATCCCTGTCACCTGGAAACACTCAGTGAATGACTTATCGCGAACCTCGGCCCAGAGTTTCCGAAACTGGCTACGCTTGAGATCACGGAATGCCACGCTCACGTGGGGACAAAATGGCCGGTCTACCGACAGATCACAACCGATCCCGAAAGTCACCTTCAGGCGCCTGGAAAGTATCGACTGCACAGTCATCAGCTCCGGCGTCTGTACGACGTCGATATAGACCACCCGAGGGGGGAATGCGCCAAATCCGGAAAGCGTCACATCAATCGCCGGGGTTTGTCCAGCACACACGGTCAAGACCGATTTCAACACCTTGTTCTCATCATCTCCCAGCTTGAAAGGCGATTGCAGCGTGACGTGCGGTGGTAATCGCAATGCCGCCTGGCTGTCGAAGGTGTCACGTGCCCACACCTGGTAGCGCTCGACCTGGTGCGCGGCACTCGGCGGCAGCAACAGTGCGATGAAGTAAAGATCAGCCAGCACGGAAATCAAAGCATATTTTTCATTGCTTTTGCATGTCTGGATCAAACGGATATCTGACCATGATTTGAGCGTTACCCAATCTCAAGGTAAGTACCCGGTAACATTTAGCCATAGGGTATAGGTTCGGTCTAATATTACCCGTAACGATCATGCCACGGGTTCGACCATTGGTAGCGGTACAGTTCAGAAACCCGTCATCTGGGCGATTCAAAGACCCACAATCACAATTTTCGAGAGACAAAAAAATGACCACAGGGTTCTATCATTTCCAGGACGATGCCCGCAATGCAGGCATCCAGATCGATATCAATGGGCAGTTGTTTCACCGTAACCAGGCTATGATCTCCGTATTTGACTCAGGCTTCGTCCTGGGCGATGGAATCTGGGAGGGACTGCGTGTCTTCAATGGACGAGTGGCCTTCTTCGATGAACACATGGACCGACTCTTTGAAGGCGCCAAGGCACTCGACTTCGAACTGGGCCTGACCCGCGCTCAACTGTCCGAACGCATCGACCGGCTACTCGCCGCAAACGGGATGCACGACGGGGTCAGTATCCGCCTGATGGTCTCCCGCGGCGTCAAGTCCACACCGAACCAGGATCCCAGAGTCACCATCGGCGGTCCCACCATCGTCATCATTGCAGAATTCAAAGAACCCGATCCGGAGATGCTTGTCCGCGGGCTTCGGATCTTCACCGTTCACGTCCGGCGGGGTCATCCCGATGTACAGGATCCGAGACTGAATACCCATTCCAAACTAAATTGCATCACCGCCTGCATCCAGGCCACCAAAGCCGGGTTCGACGAGGCATTGATGCTGGACCCGCACGGCTTCGTTGCGACCTGCAACTCGACACACTTCTTTATTGTCCGCAGTGACGAAGTCTGGACGTCGACCGGAGACTATTGCCTGACAGGGATTACCCGCGCTAATGTCATCAATTTGTGTCGCAATAACGCTATCCCGGTGTTCGAGAAGAAATTCAGTCTGAGCCAGGTCTACGGTGCACAGGAAGCCTTCGTAACCGGCACCTTCGGCGGCCTGGTACCGGTCATTGAAGTCGACGGGAGGTCGATCGGTGAACGGCGGCACGGGCCGATGGTCAAACACCTGCAGGGCCTCTACAGCGAGCTCGTCAACAAAGATACACGGGCCTGACTGCCCGCACCGCGAGTCACCGCAGGATCAATTGCGGCCAGCGGACGAACTCGCCAGTGACCTCACAGCGTGCCGTCCTGCCAATGAAGCGAACAGCTGATCAGATTTTAGTTCCCAGTCGCCGAAGCGCTTCGGAGTCAGCCGATGGACTCTCCTGCTGAGCGTGTCACCCACTTCTGGAAAACCGGGGTCTTGGGCGGCTGCAGCGTGGTGTCAGCCTGGCAGCGGGCTTTGAGTTCCTCGACTGTTCCGCCGAAATCAAACAGTTCGACGCTGCCCCGCTGGGCCGCCATCTTGCGTCTCAGATCCTTTGTGGCGGATTCATCGACCAAAAGCTCACCCGTCAGGACCACACCGTATCGCCGGGCACCGTCTGTCGTTACCAGCCCTCGCTGAGTGTCGAGGGCAACCTTGGCAGGCTCCCGCTCCAGCGGGTCGCCCCAACCGCCGCCTCCCCAGGTGTTGAAGTACAGGGTATCTCCAGCTGCGACCCTGACTCTGTCGCACTTGGAGTGCATCCACTCCGTCTTGCCGTCGGACCGGACCATCAGCTTATTGCTGCGCTGACCCGGCAGTCCGCCATTGACGCCCCAGGGATGTGTCAGCCAGCGGTCATCATGGATGGAGATCTCGCCAGGTTCAAGGAATTGATAGCCCATCGAGAGGCCGTTTCCACCGCGATGCAGGCCGGGCCCGCCGCTGTCAGCAATAGTCTCGTATTTAACGATCCGCAGCGGGAAATAGGCCTCGAGAAATTCGTTCGGTACATTAGTAAATGCCGGCCACAATGAGTGGCCATCTGGGCCGTCCCCGGCTGGCCGGCCGGGTATCCCGCCGAACCCGATCTGATAAAGCTGATACCACTCGCCGTTTTGATCATAACCCGAGTACATGAAGTGCGGGCTGTCCGAGAAACCCGCAGCGCAGAGCGCATCTGGAGATCCCTGCCCCAGCAGACCGCTCATGATGTCAAAGATCCGTCCAAGCATATGGGTGCGTGAACTCAACGCGGCCGGGCGTATGGGCTTGAGAATCGAGCCACGCGGGATCCGCACTTCGACCAGATCATAGAAACCATCGTTGAAAAGGATCTGGGGATCAAACAGATTGATAAAGAATGCACCCAGAAACATCTTGAACATCTCTTCGTTCAACAGGAAGTTGACCGAACTGATCGACTGAGGATCGGTTCCTTCAAAATCAAAGAACACCTTTTCACCCTCGCGCCACATCGCGCAGCTGACCTTGTAAGGGCCCATGCCCATCCCGTCATCATCGATGTAATCGACAAAGTGCTGCTTCGTCTCCGGTACCACCATATTCAGTATCGAGCTCATCGCCCGCTTGTTGCGATCCAGCATTTCGACCATGGCGGCGACGAACTCCTCGACACCAAACCGTTCGGCCATCTCCAGCACGCGCCGCTCAGCCAGTCTCAGAGCCGCGACAATGGCATTGAAATCCGAGCGGTTCCAATCCGGTAACCGGCAGTTCCGCAGGATCAACTCGAGGATTTCCTTATTGAGCTCGCCCTTGCGGATGATCTTGACCGGCGGAACCTGAATACCTTCTTCAAATACCTGGGCAGCATCGGTCGGCAGACTCCCTGGAACCTTGCCACCGATATCCGTCATGTGACCGAACATAGCGGCCCAGGAAACCAGCCGCCCGTCGATATAGATCGGCATCATCATGAGCCAGTCATTCAAATGACTGATCGCGCCATTGCAGGTATAGGGATCATTGGTCAGAAAAACGTCACCTTCTTCGATCGTCCCGTCGTAACCCTGCTGGAAGCCCCAGAAAAAAGAGCCGAACTGTCCGACGACCATCTTGCCTTCGTGGTTGGCAATCATCGGGAAGGCATCGTGCTGTTCGCGGATCCCGGGAGACATGGCTGTTCTGAACAGAACTGCGTCCATTTCCGTCCTGGCATTACGCAGGGCGTTCTCGATAATGTCGAGCGTGACCGGGTCGACCGTTACATCCTGGAATGGTGTGGTGTTGCTCTGAATGACTTGTGCAGGCATCGGATTGCTCTCGAGATGGTGGCCTTCAGGCTGGCCTGATCAGCAGATTTCCAACGGAATCCACTTCTCCAGCATGGCCGGGTAAGACCAGGGTCGTGGAGTCCATTTCGGTTACGATCGCGGGACCCGCAATCCTGTCTCCGGCCCTAAGCACGGCCCGGTCAAGAATGTCAGCGTCGTGCTCGCGACCTTCAAAGTAGATCTTGGAACGGGCATAGACCGCCCCGGAGGCATCGCCGTTTCCGCCGGCTAGCGCTTCGGCTTCTGCTGCGCTTTCCCTGCCCTGAACCAGTGCCCGAAGCGTGTAGAGTTCCCGCTCGGTCTCCAGGGCAAAAGTGAACAGTTGCTCGTGCATCGCATCAAAACGTTTCCCGAGCTCAGCAAGGCCACCGGATTCAAATTCGGCCGGCGTCATCTCGATAGTCAAACGCATACCCTGCCCGGCATAACGAAGATCGACCTGGTAGGCTGTCGACTGATCGCTTCGCGGAACGCCTTCAGCATCCAGAGTTGCGGCAGCCGAACCCGCCAGTTCAGTCAGGATTCCCAGTACCTGCGTGTCATCAGTTTCAGAGAATCGTCGGACGAAGGTCCGAGAAGCCTCGTCGCGGACCCGGGTCGTGGCGTCACCGTAAGCGCACAACACCCCGGGTCCTGGCGGAATAATCACCGGCCAGGAATTCATCAGACTGCCCAGGGCATTGGCATGCAGCGGGCCGGCCCCACCAAAGGCGACCAGTGCAAAATCCCTGGGATCAAAGCCCTGTTCCACTGACACCAGCCGCAGTGCGCCAAACATGTTCTCGTTGACGATGTTGACGATCCCTTCCGCTGCGTCCTGAACCGACAAACCCATGGCCTTGCCGACAGCAGCGACTGCCTGTTCCGCCTGATCGCGATCGAGCTCCATGTCGCCGCCGAGCTTGGCACTCGACGGCAGGTAGCCCAGGACCACGTTGGCATCGGTCACGGTGGGCTCGGTTCCACCCATGGCATAGGCAGCCGGCCCCGGCTCAGCACCGGCACTCTGTGGTCCGACGCGCAGGGCCCTCGTCAATTCCGGAACGTAAGCAATCGATCCTCCCCCCGCACCCACAGTCCGCACATCAATGGAAGACGAGCGCACGGTCACGTCCGCAACCCGGGTCTCGCGTCTTGTCTGAGCTACACCGTTTTGAATCAGGGCAACGTCTGTCGACGTGCCACCCATATCGAAGGTTAGAAGATCGCTGTAACCGGCCTGCCTGGCCATCCACACTGCACCCGACACGCCACCGGCCGGCCCGCTCATCAGCAGGTTGACCGGGGTTGCCTTGGCCGCCTCGGCCGACGCCAGGCCACCATCGGAACGCAGAATATGCAACTGCATCCCGCTCATTCGCCGATTGAGCTCCGACTCAAGGTTCTCAATGTAGTTCGAGACCACCGGCCTGATGTACGAATTCACGACCGTTGTCTCGGTTCGTTCATACTCGTACATCTCCGGAACCACTTCCGATGAAATCGAGATCGGGATGCCAGGCAAAATACCCTCGGCCACCTGTCGAACCCGCTGCTCGTGTACACCGTTGGCGTAAGCGTTCATCAGCGACACGGTCAGCGCCTCGATCCCGGCGCCGGACAACGCTTTCAGTGCCTCAGCCAGGGCATCCTCATCAAGGGGCCGGACGACCTCCCCTTTTGCGCCGATCCGCTCGTCTGCTTCAATGGTCAACTCCAGTGGCGCCAGGGGATCGCTCTTATTAAAGATCACCCAGCCACCCAGGCCACCCGGTACATAGGACCGGGCGATCTGCAGAACCTGCTTGTAGCCTTTGGTCGTCACCAGCCCAACCCGGGCACCACTGGCTGTCAAAACGGTGTTGGTGGCCACTGTCGTGCCGTGCATGACATGACTGATATCAGCGAGAGAAACACCGGCCTGCTGACAGACCCGCTCGATGCCACTCAGTACCCCGATCGAAGAGTCTTTCGGGGTAGAGGGCACCTTGGCGGTAAAACTACGCCCGCTGGACTCCTCGATCAGCAGGATGTCGGTAAAAGTTCCACCAACATCAGCCCCCAGTCGGTAGCCGGCTTGACCGGCAACGCGCCTGGGCGCCGCAGTGGGCCCTTCCGTCGGAGCGGGTGTCGAAGCCGCCTGGGTACTGGCAGGCCTGCTTCTCGTTGCCGGCAGGTCAGGCGGTGGATCGTCTTCAGGCCTTTTCCGGGCCACCTCGGGTGAACGCTCCGCCGGTGGATCGTCAGAACGAGTCGTCCGCGGCGGGGCAGGAGGCTTGACCTGGGCAGGTTCTCCCGCCCGGGTCCGGTCACCCCGGGCCAGTGCAGCAAAGTCATCCTTTGCCTTTTTCAGTTCGGCATCGAACCAGCCCGTCGATTTACGCGAATCTTTCGTCATCCTTTAACGAATTTCCATCTGCTTGTTCATCATCCAATACCTAACGCAGACCGCGGCCCATCAGTCCAGCGCCTGCCGCCACGCTCTGATCTGACCAATTGCCTCATCGGCATCGGTCAGATCACAATAACGGCGCTCAACATCCCGCAGGTTGTCATGGTGCGGGCCTTCATCCTGATCTCCCACACAGTCCTCGGGCACCAGCGTCCGGAACCCCCACTGGAAACAGTCCACGATCGACGCACGGACACAGCCCGATGTCGTGCAGCCCACCACAAAGATTGTATCCACTGACTCCTTGTTGAAAAAGGCGGCGGCTGGTGTCTGAAAGAACATCGAGGCCCCCGATTTGCGCATCGCAACGTCGTAATCAGGGTCATAGGTCCGGGGATCAAGTTGAGTGGGCGTCTCACCTTCGATCAGATCTTCGAGCACCGCTGAGATCTTCCAGTAAGGCATATCCCGCCGGGAGTTGTAACCCGTATAACAGGTCGCCACGGGCACACCGCAGGACCTGGCAACTTCGAGTAAGCGAGCAGTATTCTCGATCGCCCGCTGAACCAGGGGTGCACCACCTAGGGAAAAAACGGGATCGGTAAAGCCGAGCTGGAAATCAACTACGGCGATCCCGGGCTTGCTACCAAAACCGATCGCCTCGCTGCCGTAGGAGCGTTGGCTGTAAACGTCCTGCTCGCCATTCACTGTATCGCATCCGTCAGAGTGGTCACTATTGACGGCCCATCGGCTCTCACTGGGCGGCCTGGTGGGCGAGTACGTCGTCGGGGAATATCCCGGCTTTCATCAACTGACCAGGCAGGGGATCGTCAAAATGACCTTCCACCCAGTTGGCGACCTCTATCAAGCCGGAGAGATCGACACCGGTTTCATAGTCCATATTGCGCAATACATAACAAAGGTCCTCGGTGGAAATGTTACCGGTTGCACGAGGGGCAAACGGGCAACCGCCTATGCCCCCGACCGAAGCGTCCAGGATACGCACCCCTGATTCAACCGCCGCAACGGCGTTGGCGATCCCGGTGTTGCGGGTGTTGTGGAAGTGACAGCCTATGGCGACCGAACCATCGAGAATCTCCTGAACCGCTGTCAAACGCTCGCGCACCTGGCTCGGAACGGCACAGCCGATACTATCGGCAAGCAGGATCTCGTTCACGCCCATCTGATCCAGACGACGGGCAATGTCGACAACAGCGCCAATGCTGACTTCGCCCTCAAATGGACAGCCGAACGAAGCTGCAATCACAGCTGAGAAGACTTTACCGGACTGGTGAACTCGCTGAGCGATGGATTCCAGACCGCCAAGTGTCTCGGCAATGCTGGCGCCCTGGTTCTTCTGATTGAAGGTCTCGCTGGCCACGACCACGTAGCGCACCTCGTCGACTTGAGCATCAAGAGCTCGCTCAACACCCTTCATATTCAAAGCCAGACCTGAGAACCGGACCCCGGTCGATCGATCGACCTCACCCATGACCAATTCCGCGTCGGCCATCTGCGGGACCCGTTTGGGGTTGACGAAACTGACCGCTTCAATCCGTCGGATACCCGTCTGCGCCAGGCGATCGATCAACTCGACACGCTCGGCAACACTCCAGATCCGTTTTTCACTCTGCAGTCCGTCACGGGCGGCAACGTCACAGATCTCGATAGACCTGGCGCGGTCAGATGATCCCGTCATTTTCAAGCTCCTTCAGATCGTCCTCAGATAGACCCAGCATGCCACAGTAAACCTCCTCATTGTGGACACCCACCTCGGATGGGCCAAGCCAGGCGATCTCACTGTGGGTCTCGCTCAGTTTCGGCACAAATCCCGGCACTGCAATTTCACCGAGTTCTTTATCCTGAAACCGGCAAATCATATCCCGCGCCTGGTAGTGCGGGTCGTTGACGATATCCTCGATCGAGTAGATGGGCCCTGACACCACGCCATGTTTATCCAGTCGCTCATCCAGTTCGGCAGCGCTCAACTCCCGGGTCCAGTCTGCAATCAGGCTATCCAGTTCGTCGCCGTTCTGCCCGCGGGCCTGATGCGTACTGTAACGTGGGTCATCGGCGAGTTCCGGCTGCTCCATAGCATCGCACAGGCGTTTGAACATCGGGTTGAGATTCGCCGCGATCACTACCCACTTGCCATCGCTGGTCGGAAAGATATTGGACGGCGAGACGTTTGCCAGGCCGGTGCCGCTCGGCTCCCTCACAAATCCCACCTTGTCATACTCTGACAGTGCACTTTCCATCATCGCGAAGCACGATTCCGTGATCGATGCATCGATCACCTGGCCCCTGCCCTTGCCAACCGTGTCTCGCCAGTAAAGTGCCATCAGCACCCCCTGGGCGGCAAACATTCCGGCCAGTGTGTCTCCCAGCGAGATCCCCATTCGTGGCGGGGGCTGATCCGGGAACCCATTGATGTATCGGAGACCGCCCATCGCTTCACCGACACTGGCGAACCCTGGGCGATCTGCGTAGGGGCCGGTCTGGCCATATCCAGAAACACGGGCAATGACCAGGCCGGGGTTGATCTCGTGCAGAGCACTGGGCGCGAGACCCCATTTCTCCAGAGTACCCGGCTTGAAGTTCTCAACCAGTACATCTGCTGTCTCGATCAGGCGACGGACCAGATCCTGCCCTCGAGATTCGCGGAGATTCGCCGAGACCGACTTTTTGTTGCGCGCCAGGACCGGCCACCAGAGTCCCCGATCCTTGTACCGGTGATGTCCCCAGGCCCGCATCGCGTCTCCGTTGCCCGGTGTTTCGACCTTGATCACTTCGGCCCCGAAATCCGCCATCCGCGAACCCACAAAAGGACCGGCAACCAGCTGACCCATCTCGATCACCCGCACACCGGCCAGGGGGCCTTTGAGCCGTTCATCGGTTTTCGTGCGCTCAGGCATTACGCCACCTCGTCAGACTTGATTGTCAGCCCGGATTCTATACAAGAACACGGTTCCCGATCCCTGACCCGAGTTTTCACTTCGACTCCCGCCACGACGCTTCAACGCTAGTGGCGGCCAAGAAACGAAAAGAGGAGTTCACAGAACTCGGCCTTCTGTGCTTTGCCAGCCACGACGTGAGCTGTATTTTTCATGGTGACCCCTTCGGCGCCGGGTATCGCCTGTTCGATCGGCAATGTAGTCCGGGGACTTGTGATCATGTCCATGGCCGCATGGATGACGAGCGTTGGGGCACTGATCAAAGCGAGGCGATCTCTGGTGTCATGCGTAAGACAGGCATCGACCAGACGTTCGTGGGTCACATAGTTGTCTCTCAGCTCTGGCCACTCACCGCCAGGACCCAGCAAACGGTGCCGGTTCTGATTGTAGAACTCGGGAAGGAACGAACAGATGCACACAAATTCCTGAAACGTGTAAAACCCCGAGTCCTTATGGACAGTCCTGAATAAATTCAGCTGATCTCGAAGATAGTCATCGCAGAAAGCCCAGGCCCCCATATTCACCATACTACGGACGAGGTCAGGACGATTAAGAGCAATTTCCTGGGCCACACCACAGCCCATTCCAACCAGGCCGATAAGGTGGACATCACGCCAGCCCAGAGAATCGAGCAAGCCGATCAGATCATCGGCATAAAGTCTCATCGATGCCGGTCTACCCGGTTCATCGCTGGATTCGGCAATGCCCCGGTAGTCGAAGACCAGCACCTTGTAGCGGTCGGTCAGACCCCGAGCCAGGCCCCGGCCATCGCGGTGGCAGTAGGTTCCCCAGCCTCCCATGCACACGGCGGGATCTCCTTCACCGTGGATCTCGTAATACATCTGGTGATTGTTGATCTCGGCAAGCGGCACGGTGAAATCCCCGGGTAGTGATGAATTGCCGGCCATTCTATACGACCCGGGAGCGGTTCCAGCAGAACGGCCTGGTACTTTGATCTGGTAGCCCAGCGGCACTTTCCCGGCAGATACCGCGACCTCAAGCCAGCTCTCACCCAATTGTGCTATCGTGCTGCGACTCAATGTGAGCCTCTTTCCCCACTCGAACATATCCCGTGTCCCAACCCATCGTCTTTCAGCCCCTACATCGCCAGCTCACGACCCTTAACCGGGGCGAGTGTTCGGCCCGTGAACTGACTGCTGCCTATCTGGACCGGATTGACCGTTTTGATCCCCAGCTGAATGCCTACGTCACTGTATTCCGGGATGAGGCACTGCAAGCGGCCGAGAACGCAGACCGGCAACGTGCGGCCGGAAAACCGCTCGGCGCTCTACATGGGATACCCTTCGGACTCAAGGACATCATTGAGGTCCAAGGTCAACCGGCCGCGTGGGGCTGTCGTGCCCTGGATGGCCGAGTGTCGCCAGTCTCGGCTACCGTGGTGGATCGCCTCACAAGCGAAGGTGCGATCATCCTGGGTAAAACCCAGTCCGTGGAATTTGCGTTGGGTGGCTGGGGCACCAACCAGCACTGCGGCACCCCGTGGAACCCGTGGGACCTTAAGACTCACCGCGTACCCGGAGGCTCGAGCAGCGGTTCTGGCGTTGCTGTTGCGGCCGGTCTCACTTCGGCCGCACTGGGCACCGACACCGGCGGCTCAGTCCGCCTGCCGTCGGCCTTCTGCGGACTGACAGGGCTGAAGCCGACCTTCGGCCGGGTGTCGAACCATGGCGTGATGCCACTCTCACACTCACTGGATACAGTCGGTCCCATGGCACGCTGTGTCCAGGATGTCGCTCTGATCTACCAGGTATTGCAGGGCCCAGATTCCAGAGATCGGACAACACTGTATCTGCCCGCGGATGAGCCAATGGCTGGAATTCGCGATGGAATCAAGGGCATGTGCCTCGCTGCATTACCGGACGAACAAAGAAAAGAATCGACCGAGCCGGTCAACCTGGCCTATGAAAGGGCGCTGGAATGCGCCGGAAAACTGGGCGCAGAGATCGTCATTCGGGGGCTTCCCCATTCCTTCGAGACTTACCGTAACCTCTCTTCCGTGATCGCGAGTGCGGAAGGCTATGCGCATTGTCATGAATTGATCGACCAGCAAGACCTGCCGATCGGCGATGCGACGCGTGCGCGAATGCTACCCGGAAAGACCTGCTCGGCGAAGGACTACCTGGACGCCATGAACCAGATTGAGCGCTGGCGGACAGAATACGAAGAACACATGCGCGGGATTGATGCGCTACTGACCCCGACTGCGATGGTCCCGGCCATTCCGGTCGAGGAAGTTGACGAAAAGATACTGCCCGCCTACTACACGCGGGCAACAAACGTCCTTGGTCTGTGTGCGCTTGCTCTACCCATCGGTCAGTCAGGCGAAGGGTTGCCGGTATCGCTGTGCCTGCACGGGCACTCTTTTGCCGAAGCCACGATCCTAAGGATCGGCTCGGCACTCGAACAGGGACTGGGTGAAAACAGCCGGATCCCTGCAGGACTGGAGTAGCAGACCAACCCCTGCGCAGGAATCTGCCTGCAGACTAGAGCAGCTTGAGCATAGCGTCGGCCCCACTGCTGTCGACCTGGTGACCGGCCTCGACGATAAGGTCCTTGATGACACCGTCGTTGACGATCATGGCATAGCGCCTGGAACGCAGGTTAAGACCCAGAAACCTCAAGTCTTCGACCATTCCCATTGCCCGGGTGAATTCGCCGTCTCCATCTGCAACCATACTGACCCGACCCTCGACGTTCTGGCTTCGGCCCCAGGCTTGCATGACAAAAGGATCATTGACAGCCAGACAGATGATGTCGTCGATACCCCGGTCGCGGATCTGATCGGCCTGCCGCACATAGCCCGGCAAGTGCTCTGCAGAACAGGCCGGTGTATAGGCGCCGGGTACTGCGAACAGAACTATCCTGCGCTGCGAAAAGAGCGCTTTGACGTCCACCGCCTGCGCTGTGTCACTTATAAGCTGGTAGACCTTCGCGCTCGGAACGGGATCACCGATAGCAAACCGGGCGTCAAGATAACCCAGCAGCGCTTTCATCTCATCACGCAACTGCCCTCTGGATGACCATTTGACGAGCTGGCCAGTTGGATTTACCAGGCAAAGACCTGCAGAAACCACCGGTGGAAGACTGCGATCAAGATTCGCCGTAAACGACCCGCCAGGGTCACTGACCATGTCGAACGGCAGTTGGTACTGCTCAATAAACCTTCTGTTGGTCGCTGCATGATGGCCATTAAGACCGATTATCAGCGTGTTACGCGAAGTGAATTCCGGATAGTGATCGCGTAACCAATGCCAGTCGTCCGAGAGACCTGCTACGGGGAAATGATCGGTCCTCAGCAGCAACACATGGTGGCCGCGGTAATCGCTGAGATCCGTCAACACGCCCTGCTGGTTGGGCAACCCGCCAGTCGCTACAGGCGAGGAGCCTTGATTGGAGAACATCCCGCGGGACTCGGCTCGCAACTAAATCAGAGCAGTTGGACGCAACGCCTCAAGGCATCGTCTACAGCTTCTTGGTAGGCCGCTTCTTCGGTTTCCCGCTCGTTTCGGTAAACGCCAGGCACCGGGGGCTCAATCCGGGCCGACCCAAACTGCGCCTTGCGTGAATCCTGCCCGGACAACTCAAGACAGCACAGCACAACGATTTCATCTCCCTCGCGTCGACGGTCCCGGACCTGGCAGCGCCACTGGTCCGGGAAATGCCGGTCAAGCCAGGCCGACGGACCAAGACTGTCGAGATCATTCTTTTCCGGCCTGACCTGCTGCATATCCGCAACCGGTGGTACGCCGGGCGCCGGTTGCCGGTTACGGGCAGACCCGGCGCTGCCGATACCCGATCCATCGTAGAGCGATTCCAGTTGGCGCCGATTCCCTTCGAGCAGGGTATCGAACGATTGACCGAAGCTTGGCCCGGAGTTAGAACCCACTTGATCTTCTCTTAAGACCTGACAGCCGTCGGCAGCCTATCCTGCCACCACTGGCGAAAGTCATTATCCGCCACTGCCGCCAACCCACCGGCGTCGACCAGCGCTCCGAGATACTCCAATACGTCCCGCTCTGACTCGACATCACAATACTTGGCGTCCATGTCAAACAAGTTCGCCTGGTGTGGTCCATCGGCACGGTCACCGACCCCTTCACGTACGACCACAGTCTGAAAGCCATGCTGCAGAGAATCAACCGCAGAGGCCCGGACACAGCCGCTGGTCGTACAGCCTGTGATGATCACGGTGTCCACGTCGAGTCCGTGGAAGTAGACATCCAACTCCGTGCCAAAAAAAGCGCTGGCGAATTTCTTGACAATGACCTGCTCGCCCTCAACCGGTGCGATCCGCTCGTCGATCTCCACCAGCGGCGACCCGTTGACCAGAATCGAGAGCGAAGGTACCTTCTTGATGAACACACCAGCATCGCGAAAGTCGGGGTCATAGGCCACCGTGGTGTAAACAACCGGTAGACGGCCCCGGCGGAACTCGGCCAGCAGGCGGGATGTGGTGTCCAGTTGCCGTGTGAAGTCCCCACCCAGCGGTGAGTCCGGGTCCGTGAAGCCATTGCTGAAATCGATGATCAGGAGCGCAGGATTTTGCCCATAGCCCGAGCGACTGGCGAGCCCCTTGGCGAGGTACGACTCGCGGGTGCTGTCCTGCCAGTCATTCATGCTGTAAAGAGGGCTGCCTGACAATCAGAGAAATCCTGCACACGTCAACCAGGCCCGGATGATGACCTGGGCGGTGTCCAGCGATGGCGCCACCCCAGCCGGAATGACCGGACAACGCGGTGCAGCAGGTAGAAGAGCACAGCCAGCACTACCAGCACGAACACTGACAGCAACCGGCGGCCGAATGCAGCATCAATCACAGAGCCGTCGTTCATCAGGTGTCCACTCAGCATCTCGACGGCCTGTATGGTCGCACCGGCACACAGGATGACGGCAGCTAGAACCGCGATCTGCAGCGTATCGAAAATCAGATCCTGAGCGTTCGATTCAGTTACCCCCTGGAAAATACTTTTTCGAAATGACTGCCAGTGAGAGACGACGAAACTGATCACGGCGACCAGCGAGGCAAACCAGAACAATATGTTGGAGAAGTGAATTCTCGGGATATTGTCGATCAAGTACTGTACGAAAGGCTGGTAGAAAAGCAAGAAAATGATCAGAATCACGATCACAATCAGCCCAATCCACCGGCCTGGGCTGTGCCACCGACTGCTAGGCTCTTCCATCAGGTATAGGGGCCTCTTGCGGTGCCAGGAACGCAGAACGCTCATGGCAGACCTTGAATCACGTCACGTCAGACACTAATGATAGTGCAGCCAGTGGGCAATGCCAAACTCAACTGATGCCAGAGTCTGCGCCAGCCCCGGAGATAAGACGCTTGCGGACCCGGCTGTAGAACCGTTCAGTGGCGTGTCGGGTCTTCCCGAGGGTAGTGTTCTGTTGTAGATTTGTCCGGTTTCAACACTAAACAGCGGCAGGCCATACGGACATGGACCAGCGCCGGCAATTGCTGGAATAACAAAGGAGAGATCGGACCCGCATGTCTATCCGCCTCGGCATCGACGTTGGAGGGACCTTCACAGACCTGTTGCTTTTTGACGAGGTCAACGAAGTGTTTCATCTTCACAAGACCCCGTCGACACCCGATGACCAGTCGCTGGCTATCCTGCAGGGCGTTGGCGATCTTCTCGACCAGTCCGGGGTATCTGCCGACCAGGTCCAGTCGCTCCTGCATGGTACGACAGTTGGAACCAACATCGTTCTCGAGGGGAAAGGGGCCAGAGTCGGCCTGCTGGTCACCGAAAACTTTGAGCAAGTACTGCATCTGGCCAGATCGCAGACACCCGGGCCACTGGCTGGCTGGATCACCATGCAGAAACCCGATCCCCTGGCTGATCTTGAATTCACCCGGGGAATACCCGAACGGATCAACGCCCGCGGGCAAATTATCCAGCCAATGGACGAGGCCCATGCCCGACAACTGATCGATGAGTTGGTGAACAAAGGCGCCGAATCGATCACGATTTCGCTGCTGCATGGCTACACAAACCCAACCCATGAGCGGAAACTTCGTGACATCATAGCGGTCACCTATCCTGATCTGCCCGTCTCGATATCCTCGGACATCCTCCCCGAGTTTCGCGAATACGAACGCACCCTCGTGACTGTCATGAACGCGTATATACGCCCAGACATGCGCGGATACCTGGCAGGTTTCAAGCAGAAGCTCGAAGCCCTGAATTCCACCCCCAAGCTGCACATTGTCCGCTCGGACAGCGGACTGATGGGTATCGAACATGCGATGGAGTCCCCGGTCTACACGCTGCTGTCAGGCCCCGCCGGCGGTGTCGGCGGGGCAGCCTACCTGTCCAGACTGACGGGACACCCGGATACGGTCGGCTTCGATATGGGCGGCACATCGACCGACATCTCCCTGATTCGAAACGGGCAGCCCACCGCATCCCGGCAGACGTCACTCGGGAGTTACCCGATCAAGATCCCATCGGTCGAAGTCCACAGCGTAGGTGCGGGCGGTGGCTCGATTGCCCACGTCCCGATGACCGGAGCTTTACGGGTAGGACCTGAAAGTGCCGGTGCCGTCCCGGGGCCTGCCTGCTACGGCAACGGTGGTACGGCAGCCACGGTGACCGATGCCAACGTAGTTCTCGGCCGCCTGCCGGAGTACCTGCTCGGCGGGAAAATGCCGCTCGATATCAAGGCAGCAGAAGATGCTGTCGGGGCAGTCGCACGACAACTCGATCTGGACGTTTTCGAAGCCGCCCAGGGCATCATCGACATTGTCAATGAGAACATGTTCGGCGCCCTGCGCCTGACCACGGTTCAAAAAGGACTGGACCCGCGGAACTTCGGCTTGGTGGCGTTCGGTGGCGCTGGCCCGTTGCATGCCAATGCCCTGGCGATTCTCGGGCGGTGCTATCCCGTCATTGTGCCCCCTACGCCAGGGGTGTTGTCAGCGCTCGGTTTTCTCCAAGCCAGTGTCCGGAACGAAGCCAACCAGAGCATCATCCGGAACCTCTCCGATGTCGCCCCGGAGGAGTTGGGCAACATCGCATCCCGCCTGACTGATAACATCAGAAACTGGCTCTCTGGAGAAGGCATTGCTGTCAACGACCAGTCCTTGCAGCACGAGATCGACATGCGCTACCTCCGACAGGGCTATGAACTGTCGCTGCCATTTCAGCCAGAGAAAATCACCCAGGCAACACTGCAGGATCTGGGTGAGCGCTTCAATACCCTGCACGAGCAACACTACGGGTTCAAGGTGAACTCGGTCGTGGAGATCGTCAACCTGCGCGTGATCGGCTTGGGTAAGGTTGCCGAGATGAATTCGCCAAAAGCACGGCCTGGCAGTGCTGATCCAGCGGCTGCCTTGGCTGGGGAGCGACAGGTTTTCTTCGATGGCGCATCATTTGCTACAAATATCTACGAAAGAAACGGGTTGACAGCGGGTAATGAGATCACCGGCCCGGCCATCATCAGCCAGACCGATGCGACTACCATGATCCACCCGGATCACGTTGCTACAGTCGATGAGCACCTGAATATTCTTATCCAGCCCAGGATCCCGGCTACCGAGACCAGACACTAGCGAGGAGAGATCGGTGAGTAGCAAATCAGCATCACTGGAAGAACTGGTCAGGGCCAACAAGGCGCAGTTCGACCGGATCTTTTCGACACAGATGGGAACGCCGGATGCACAACCGGGTGACACTGCCGAACCGTCTGAAACCCCGGCTTCAGTGGCAGAAGACGGTCAGGCTCCCCTGGACAGCAGTATCAGAAAGGTCCTGACCGAACGTTACGGCGACGGCTGGTCGCAGGAGATTGTCGAGCACAGTATCGACGGTGACGAGGTCCGGGTCGTGTGCAGACTCGAAGCCGATGGATTGGCCAGTACGCAGCATGGCAACGCCAGGAACAGCGGCAACGTCGGGATCGCTCTGCAGCGTGCCAGCGACAATGCTCTGGCCCGCTGTTACCGTGAACTGGACCCAGACGGCACCCGAGCAACTGACTCATTTAAGGCGCCTGCGGCTTCAACATCTTCCCTGCCCCAGGATCTCCTGCCTACCGCTGCTGTCCGTTTAGCGGCCAGCCAGCGACAACGACCGGGGCAGCAGATCGATACAGTCACCCTGGATCTGATCGAAAACGCTCTCAGGAACGCGCGCCATGAAATGGACGCGGTACTGTTCCGCTCTGCCATGTCCCCAGTCATACGCGAACAGCACGACGAATTCCCGATGATCACCGATCGACGGGGGCGAATGATTGTCGGTCAGTTCGGTTCCTACGTCGCCCAGATGCTCCGTGAGAAGAAGTTCGACCTCTCACCGGGAGACGTGATTCTTCAAAGTGATCCCTACCAGTGCGGCGGTGCGATCAGTCACATCAACGACTGGCTGGTCCTCGTTCCGGTGTTCCACCAGGAGGCTCTGGTCGGCTTCAGTTCCATGTTCGGACACATGATGGATGTTGGCGGACCAGTCGCCGGCAGTATGCCTACTGGCGCAACCACAATCTATGGGGAAGGCATCCGAATCCCGCCCATCAAGATCTTTGAGAAAGGCAAAGTCAACCAGGCAGCGCTGGATCTGATCCTCAACAATACCCGAACACCTCAGATGAACTACAGCGACCTGATGGCAATCATCGCTGGAAGCCGTGCAGGTGAGAAACGGGTGGTGGAAATCTGTGACCGGTTTGGGCGAGAGACTTATTTTCAGGCCTGCGAGGCCCTCCTTGACCGTACCCAACAGGCCATGAAACGACTGATCGTCCAAAACCTGCCCACGGAACCCCAGTCATTCGAAGATTATGTCGACGATGACGGCTGTGGCAACGGCCCGTTCAAAATGAAACTCACACTCTGGCGGGAGGGTGAGCACGCTTTCTTCGACTGGACCGGTACCTCTGACCAGGCACCCGGCCCCATCAACTTCTACCTGCACGAAGGTATGTTCAAGATGTTTATCGGGGTCTACATGATCATGGTCTTCGACCCACAGATCCTCTTCAATGACGGGTTCTATGATCTGGTCCATGTCACCATGCCCACAGGATCCGTACTGCAGCCCGAGTTTCCTGCAGCACTGGGCTGCAGGACCCACGCCCTGGCACGCCAATTCGATGTCCTGGGCGGTGCACTGAGTCACAAAGCCCCTGAGCTGGCCACTGCAGCGGGCTACGGCTCCAGCCCGCATTTTCTCTACTCTGGCATTGACCGGCAGGGTACCCCGTTTCAGTTGATGGAGATCCTGTATGGCGGTATTCCCGGCAGACCTGTTGGCGACGGCCTGGATGGGCATTCGTGGTGGCCGCTTTTTGAAAACATTCCGACCGAATACCTTGAGATTTATTTCCCTCTGGTGGTCGAAAGCTACGCCAGCATCCGCGACTCCGGCGGCGCTGGCCAGCACCGCGGGGGCAACGGTGTCGAAAAGATCTACCACATTCTGGAGCCTGGGGAGATCTCGATCCATGACGACCGGCACCAAAGCCAGCCCTGGGGTATTCTCGGAGGCAAACCCGGTGCCTGTTCAGAGAAATGGATCATCCAGAAAGAGGCAGGGCGTAAAGCACTGTCCTCAAAAGTCGACAATGTGCAGGTCTATCCTGGTGATAGAATCATTTTCAGGACCGCCGGCGCCGGCGGCTGGGGTGACCCCCTGGAACGGGAGGTGGGCGCAGTCAGGAACGACGTCGCGCGCAATCTGGTCGGTGTCGATACCGCGCGACAGGCGTACGGTGTCATCATCAACGAAAACACCCTCGAGGCTGATGTCAGGCAGACCGAGGAGTTGAGGCAGAGAATGAGGAACAACCGATCCCCGCTGGCTGTCTTTGACTTTGGCAGCAGGATTGTCGGGGTTTCCCACAGGAATGGGGTCGAATCTGGTGAGCAGGCCCCGGTTTGAATCTAGGAGTCGAATCCATAAACACTGGCTTTGAGAACGGGGATTTCACCCATGTCAATTGAAACGTTGATCACACTGGTGATCCTGGCCGTCATTGCGGTCGCGATCTTCTACATCATCTCTGTCTGGGTCTACAAAAGGGCCCCGGCCAACATGGGTTTTATACGGACGGGGTTCGGCGGAACCAAGGTCTGCCTGGGCCAGGGGGCGATGGTGCTGCCGGTCTTCCATGAAGTCAGCTGGGTATCACTGGAGACCATAAAGCTGATTGTCAGCCGCTCCCGTGACCAGGCGATACTGACCTCAGACAAGATCCGTGTCGACGTGGTAGCCGAACTCTACACCCATGTCGGACACACGGAAGAGGACTTATTGACCGCCAGCCGTAGCCTCGGAGAGAAGACCTTCGACGCCGACAACGTCCGGAACCTTCTGGAGGCAAAGATCATCAGCGCCTTGCGCAGCTATGCAGCGACCAAGACACTGAACGAGTTGCACGAAAACCGAGACACCTTCGCAAAAGACATCAAGAGCCAGGTCCGCGACAGTTTCCAGGCCAATGGCCTGAACCTCGAAGAGGTCACCATCGTGACAATGGAGCAAACCGGCAAGGAGTATTTCAAGACCGATAACGTGTTCGATGCCGAAGGGCTCAAGATCATCACGGCGATCACCTCCAAGGCCAAACGCGAAGTTCACGACACCGAGAAGAAAGCCAGTGTCGCTATTCGTCAGAAAGAACTCGATACCCAACTCGAGCTGCTCGAGATCGAACGCCAGGAGGCCTTTGCCAAGGCCAATCAGGATAAAGCAGTGTCCAATGAGCAGGCCCTGCGGGTTGGTGAAAAACAGCGTTACGTCCTTGAGCAGAAAATGGCGGTCGAACAGAAAGAAATCGAGAACGAACAGACGCTGGAGCAACTTCGGACCGACCGGGATGTCGCGATCATCGAAGAGGCTCGTAAGCGTGAAATCGCCGAGATTGAGAAAACCCGGATCACCGAACAACAAAGGCGGGACCGGGAGATCCATCTAATCTCCAAGGCCAAGGAGGAGGAACTCGCCAATATCCAGCGGAACCTGGATCTGGAAAAAGCCGAGAAGGATCGGCAAATCGAACTTCACGTAAAATCAAAAGAAGAACAACTCGCCCAGATCCAGCGTGAACAGGCACTGGAGATTGCAGAGAAGGACAAGCAAATCCAGTCCATCGCAAACGACCGGCAACGTCAGGAGGCTGAAATTCTCCGACAGACTGCGATCACGACCAGCGAGGAACAGGCCCGTGAAGAAAGGGTCAAGGCCAGTGAAATTGCCGAAGTCGCGATTCAACAGCAGAAACTTGCGAGCCGTCTGTCCCTGCTGGATGTGGACAAGAATGACGCTTTTGCAACAGCGACCCAGGAAAAAGAAATTGCCGAAGAGCAGGCTAGGATCCTGACCCAGAAGCAGTTGTTTTTGCTCGAGCAGAAGTGGCAGGTGGAGCAGGAAGAAATCCACAAGGAACTCTCTGTCGAACAGGCGCAGATAGACAAGGAAGCACAGGTCCTGCTGGAATCACAGAAAAAAGAAACGGCCGAAGTGCAACGCTCACTGGCCCGACAATCCGAGGAACGCAATCGGGAAATCGCCCTGGCGGCCAAGGAAATGGAGCTCGAGCAGGCCGAGGCGCGTCGCCTTGAGGCCACCGCGGCCCGGCAGAAAGCCGAGCACGAGGCCGAATCGGTGCGGCACGTCGCGGATGCTGAGCGGCAACGTATCATTGACCTGATAGAGGCAGAGAACAGCGCCGAGACCCGGCGGGTGGAGGAAGAAAACAAGGCGCAGATCTCTAGAATGCATATGCTCGCCCAGGCCGAAGCCCGCAAAGAATCAGCACAGCGTGAGGCGGATGCCACCCTGACGAGAGCCAGGGCCTCCAGTGAGGCGCAGCAAATCAATGCGCTCGGTATTGAAAAAGAAGCTGCCGCCAAAGGCCGCGCCGAGATGGAGATCGAGCAACTGCGGGTTGACAACACCCAGCGCATGCTCGAGGCGGAGGCCAGTGGTATCGAGGCCAAAGCCGACGCGCTCAAGAAGTACAACCTGGCGGCGACTTTCCTGGAGCTTTCCAAGCTGCATATCGAGGCCGAACGTGATGTGCGCAGCGATCAGGCCAAAGCCATGGGCAATGCCCTGCAGGGTGCCCAGATCCGCATGTACGGCGGCAGCGACGATGGGACCATAGACAACATTCGGAGCCTGTTTACCTCGGGCTTCGGCGTCGGTGAGGCCCTAGAAGGTCTTGCCCAGTCGATGCCGGAGGGCCTGCGGCAACGCTTTGCAGAAAACGGTATCCGTGGCCTGTTCGGTGCCCCCGGAGGTGCCGGGCGCTTCCAGCACGCGGTGACCGAAATTGGAGAGCTTCTGACGCAGACTTTGAAAACAAAGAAAAGCCGGGAAGAAACAGATTTCAGGGACGCCATGCTGCAGCTCGAAGAGGCCGCGGGATCGGATAAGTCCAAGTTAGAAGCAGTTTCGCTGCTGACTGATTTCAACCAGGCCGGGGTGTTCGATGAAGTGTCGTTCGAGACCGTCTGGAGCCTATTGCTGGCAACCTCGAAAAGCGTCAACTAACCAGCCAGAAGCGATTTCGCCGTCATGCCAGAGTACGACGTCGTTCTGAGCGACGTCTGCAAGACCTTCTCCGGTGATACCCGGGCCGTGATCGATTTCAATGCCAAGATCGAACATGGTGCATTCGTCGCGATGCTCGGGCCAAGCGGTTGCGGCAAAACCACGACGCTTCGCATGATCGGAGGGCTCGAGGAAGTCACATCGGGAAAGATTTACCTGTCCGGCACCGATGTGACCGACCTGCCGCCCTCGGAGCGTGACACCTCGATGATGTTTCAAAGCTTTGCCCTGTTCCCGCACCGTACGGTACTGCAAAACGTCGAGTTTTCGTTGAAGATGCGGGGCGTGTCACCCGAAGTCCGCCTGCGCCAGACCTGGGAAATGCTGGAACTGATCGGGCTCAGTGAACTGGCCCAACGCTATCCCAGGGATCTCAGTGGCGGCCAGCAGCAGCGTGTGGCCCTCGGCAGGGCCTTGATCAGTCATCCCACCGTTCTACTCCTCGATGAACCACTCGGCTCTCTGGATTACAGCCTGCGTCAGGCGATGATGGTTGAATTGAAGAAAATTCAGCGGGAACTGGGCATCACCTTCATCATGGTGACGCATTCCCAGCAGGAAGCGTTGTCCATGGCTGATCAGGTCATTGTGATGAGTGACGCCGTCATTCAGCAGATCGGCACCTCCCGGGAAATCTACGAGGCGCCCAAGACCCGGTTTGTTGCTGAGTTCATCGGCACCAATAACCTGTTTTCCGGTGTGGTCCGCTCCCAAAGTGGTTCCATCGTGATCCTTGAGCAGAATGATCAACTCTTTTACGTTACAGCCGATGACTCAGCAGACAGCATACCGATTGGTGCCGAAGCCTATCTGTCGGTCCGAGCAGACAAGATGCATACTGGCCACCAGAATGAGATGGCGAATCACGTAACCGGCAATTACCTGGCCACCGAATACCTGGGGTCACTTGAGACTGATGTCTTTGAGATCGCACCCAACCACTTCATCCATGTGGAACAACATCGTGATTCAATACAGCGCGATTACCAGGTCGGTGAGCCGGTCGAGATCAGCTGGCCAACAAACGCCGGGGTACTGCTCCAATAACACGTCCCAGCCCAGTCAGGGCCACGGAAAACAGCGACTGCGGTGCTGCGTTAACCGCCTGCCAGTCGCTAGTGCGTCCTGCGATACAGCAGGCTGTAGACCACCAGAAAAAGACCAATCATCACCAGTGAAAACAGTGTCGACGCCGTACCAAGTGCGAACAGTGTCGGTCGAATCCGCTGAGTCATCGATGCATTGATATCCAGGGGCAGTGTGTTGAACTCTCCGGCCAGCAGGGTTGTGCGGGCAAATTCATCATAAGACAGCGTGAAGCCGAACAATCCGGCGGCAACGATTCCGGGCAGGATCAGAGGGAAAGTAACCTCCTTGAACACCGTCCACTCGTCAGCACCCATGTCTCGGGCTGCCTCCTCCAAGCTGGTGTCGAAACGATTGAAGACCGCCATCATGACCAGGAAACCGAACGGCAGAGTCCAGACCACATGGACGCCAAGGCCCGAAGACCACCATGCTGCTGGAATACCGATCTGCCTCATAAGAGTCGCCAGTCCCAAACTCAGCAGAATGCCTGGCACCATCAGGCCAGCCATGACCGTATAGAACAGCAGATTAGAACCTACAAATCGTTTCCGGAATGCCATTGCCAACATGGTTGAGAAAAGCGCCGTGATCACCATCACGATCAAAGCCAGGATCAAAGAGCGCAACAGTGCCCCCTGCATATCACCTACGGTCGAAGGCTCAACAAGTTTCTGCCACCAGTAAAAACTCGTACCACGCATCGGAAAACTGGTACCGCCACGGCGTCCCTGGAACGACAGAATAAACATAGCGATCATCGGGCCGTAAATAAAAACCAGAAACAAACCGTAGTAGCTGCTGAACAACGTGGTGATCCATGCCCGTTTTTTTCTTTGCCTGGTCCAGCGCGCCATGGTTACAACTCCTTTCGGATGTTCACCAGGCGCAAGATAATCACCACGCCGATCATCATTGCCAGCATCAGCATGATTGCGTTGACAGCAGCGAACGGATAGTTTGCGATCGCGTAATAATTCAGAATGACAGTACCGACTGTACTGGCTTTGCCCCCGTAGACGACCACGGCCGTTGCAAATTCACCCATCAGCATGACGAATATGAAGATCATGCCAATGGCCACCCCGGGCAGCGACAAAGGCAGGATGATCTCGCGAAAAATCTGGAATGCCGTGGCACCCATATCCCGGGCAGCTTCCAGAATATCGTTGTCGATCTTGGCCAGTGAGAAGAAGATCGGGCCCACACACAGGACCACATAGAGCTGCGCCAGCGCAGTGGTATAGCCAAATTCTGAGTAAAGCAGGAACCGGGCCGGTTTATCGATAATACCCAGTGATAGCAACAATGAATTGAGCAGTCCCCGCCGGCCGAGCATGGGCAGCCAGGCCACGGCCCGGATCAGGTAGCTGGTCCAGAACGGCACCATGCAAACCAGGAATAACGCCATCTGCCACTTGAAGCTGCTGACCCGCATGGCCAGAAAATAGGCGATCGGGTAACCGAGCAGGAGGCACAAGACCATCACTTCAAGGGTGTAGGCAAAAGTGCTGCCGAGAGTCCTGAGAAACACGCTGAGTCTCAGAAAATTCCTGTGGTCGGGGTCAAAAAATCCTTCCGCCAGAAAATACTCAGCGTAGTTACCGAAGTTAAGATCGGGCTCCAATCCATGACCTGTAGAAGTCCACAGGCTGAACACAACAATACTGACCAGCGGAATCACCAGAAAGACAAGCAGCCAGACCGCACTGGGGGCGATCAGCCAGCCAACCGGGAACCCACCTTCTCGATGGCGGCGCTTCACACTGGCTTCGACCCCAGGGCGCTCGGGCGCCACAGGCTGGTCTCCGACCAGGCCCGGATGACTCGATGGCGTCAACGACTCCATGATTGTCCTCGAGAGCGGTTTACAGCACGGCAGCCGGGCCTGTGCCGCAGGCCGGCAAAGAAAAGCGGCGCCTCTACAGCCGATACCAACCAGGCTGAAAGAGTCGCCGCTTGCTCATTCTCCCGAGCGCAGGTGTCACCCGGGCATCCACACCCAGCCAGGCTATCCCTGGCCGGTCCCGGTTCAAGCCCACCCATGCCGCGGGCAGACCTCTGATCAGGCCGTCAGGAACTCGGTCCAGCGCTTGACCAGGTAGTCGTTCTCTTTCATCAGCGAGTTCCACACACCGATATTAGAGAAACGATCCCAGTACGACCCACCATCCCGGACCTCACCTTTAGGTACCAGCGGATTACCGAACGGGTCCATCAGTTCCTTGGCCGCAGGCTTGCCCAGGTACCAGTAGTCCCACTCTTCCGGCTCAAGATGCTTCTTGACGTTCTCGGTCTGGGACATGTAGTACCCCTGTCGGGCCACAAACGCGCCACCCCAACCGCTCAACCACCAGTTGATATACTCGTAGGCCTGATCGAGTTTCTTACCGGACACCTTGTTCGAAATCGACAGTCCACCGTGCCAGCCACGATAACCTTCTTTGAGGTCAGCATAGATACACGGCACACCTTCCGACCTGATTGCAGTCACTGCAGGCGACCACATGCTCTCGACCGCGACTTCACCTGAGACCATGAGGTTGACGGACTGACCGAATGTCTCCCAGAACGCGCGGAAATGACCTTCCTGCTTTTTCTCGATCAGGAAGTCGATCAAAACATCGATTTCCTCACGAGTCATATCCCCCTTGTCCTTGAAATCGATCAGCCCAATAGCCTCTGCTGCCATGGCCGCGTCCATAACACCGATCTGCGGCACGTTCAAAAGTGCAGTTCTGCCCCGGTACTTCTCATCAAACAGCTCACCCCAACTCTCCAGCTTGCCACCGGTCTCTTCCGGGTTGTATCCCAGCGTGTCAGCGTTGTGCCAAGTCGGTACGGCTGAGACCCAGCGTGTCGGGCCATCCACCAGATCACCGCTTTCGTTCAGCCACAACTTCCGGAAAGGTGCGTCGCCGTCACCTTCCTTGGAGTCAGGTGTGAGCTTGCCTTTCTTGCTCAGGTCAGAGATAGAGTCCCACTCCTTGACCCGAGTAGTGTCTGTCGGGTGCCAGACTTTGGCTGGAATGAAGACGTCAAAGTCGTTGTAGTACCCTTCGGCGATGTCGTACTGGTCATTCTGGTTGAGCATCTTGCCGAACATGGCGCCATAACCCAGTGCCTGACCACGGATCTCGAATCCCAGGTCCTTAGAGGCCTGAGCCTGGATCTCGTTGATGATACTGACACCCAGACCAATGGTGCGCAGCGGTTCATTTCCCGTCGAGATGTAAGGGAAACTGGCGGCCACCGTGCCGGCCGCAACAGCTTTTGCCGTGGTTCCCATGAACTCACGGCGGGTAACATCAGTGCGCCCTTTGGCGGCGCTCCGTTTCTTCGTGGTGTCTGTCATTTTTCAGTGTCCTCCTTGGTTTACTAAGTTGAACGAGTGTTTACTAAGTTGAACGAGCTCCTGGTCATCCACGATACCAAATATCTTCAACGGGACAAATACCTCCTTGACACCTGTGCAGTCAGGCCAGCAGTGAAAAATTTCCACATTTTCGATTCAGGCTCCAGGTGTTACCTTTCAAGAATCAAGACTTATGCCCTGACCGGTCGAATCAGCTTCAGCAGCCAGAAAATAACACAGAATATACCCGTGATGATCACCAGGGCGATCGTCGCTGCAATACGCCTGCCGAAATCCGCGTCAAACCCATGGCCGCTCTGCAACAGATAAGTACAGACGTTCTGGACCGCCTGCAGGGTCGCACCACCGCTCAACAGAATCGCCGTGAAAGTCGATCCTCTCAAAGAGGTCAGAACCATCGATTCGATGCTGCGCTGCTGGACGATATGTACCTTATAGGCGTGCCAGTGAAATGTGCAGAATCCGATGATGCCGATTATCAGAGCAGCCCAGAAAATCGCATTGCTGTAGGTCACCCCATTGAGGACCAGAGTAAAGAGGTCCTCAAATGGCTGGAAGAAATAAAGGAACACCAGGACGAGAATGAGCAGGAGAAATCCTACCAGCGTCCAGAACCACTGCCATCCTGTCATATTCACTGCACCCAAAAATCTGTGGCCAATCGGAAATCCTATCCCGATCGTGCCTTACTAAACGCTAGTTATTACCCAGGGTAAGTGCGCTCGAGCCCATGTAATCTGAACCAAATCGTGCTCGAATTCAAGCAAACACCGCCCGGCGGGCTGTCAGACCCATGCCCACTCCAGCAAGTGCCCTCAAGGAATAGCCCTCAACAGCAACACAGCAAAAAGAATGACAAAAATACTGTCCCGTGCCGGTCCACCACCGTGACGATCAGTACCCCGGGTCGCGATCAGTGCAATGATCTCGATAATCAGGAATATCAGCGCAAGTACGGCGAACGGCCATACGCTGGACCACCAGGACACGTCCTCCGATACTTCCAGTCCACGGTGCATCCGCCAAATTTGAAGCAACAACGGGATGATCGTGAAGTAACCATAGGCCACCAGGAACCGGTAGCGGGTCACCTTTCGATCGAGTAGCCAGAAGGTAAAAAAGAACAAGACAAGATTGAGTAAATCCCAAAACAGAACGTTGTAGTTTTCATTGCCGCCGTGTCTGACCAGGTTTAGGAACCCCAGAAACAGCAGAAAGGTCGCCGCATCGCAGAACACCCACTCCCTGAATGGTTCTCCTTTACCCTTGATCGACCAAGAGCGTGTCGCTTTGTCGAACAGCAGTACCAGCGACACTCCGAGAACTGCGGGATAAAGCAGGTAGACCACAAGCCGGTACTGATCGACCTTGTCGACAAAGGTCCAGTTCAACACCAGAAACGCGAGAACAAGTGCCGCCAGGCCCAGAAGCCGGGTTCCGCCCGGTGTCTGCGATAGTTCCGGATCGGTCGTATCCGCTACCGCGCCGGCGTCACGGGTTGTGGATCGCCCTCGGACGATCATGCCGACCAGGAAAGCAATCAGTGCGACCGTGCCGATGACCAGCATCGCAACCAGAAATACCAGGGAACGTGTATCTCCCCGCCAGGAATCGCCACCCTCCATTCCACCGGGATAGAGGAAGACAATAATCACAATCACTGCAACGACGACCGCTACCAGGGCGAGAACTGCCAGCAGATATTCGAACCACCGGGCCCCGGCACGGGCAGATCCTGGAGCGGTAGCCCGCGCACCGCTTGCGACCCGCCGTACGACCAGGTGGACACAGAACGCAACAAGCGCTGCAGCCGCGATCGCGGCCATGACCAGGATAAATATCAGGGATTGTGTTTCCAAACGTTTGCCTCCGACTCAGGAACTCAAGATTTCACGACAGGCAGGTAGTCTGAAACCCTTCGATCCCCGCAGTCAGTTATCTCGCAGAACTTTCTGCGCACATTTGAACAGGCTCTGGTCGGCGGCAGCCTGAAGGCGTGCGCCGATCGATGATGCGCTGGGGTTCTCATCGGTACCGGTTTCGCTGGCATAGGTGCCGTTGGCCCGCAACTCACCACGCACTTCGGCAAAACCTCGGCGAGAGGAGTAATAAACGACGTCAAAACTCCAGGCCTCACCAAACGCCTCGCGCAGGGATTCGATCGTTGAATCACGGCTCTGGCTTACACCAGAAACCGCTGTTTCAACGGCGGTCGACCTTCGGCCGGGTGCAGTCCGCTGGGCTGTTTCAGAGGTCGCAAGCCGTGATTCTCTGAGCGCAACCTCTTCGGGGCTGCGATCCCGGCTTTCACTCAGGGTCCCAGCCGGCTGACTGCGCATCTGGGCGCGGAGCGATTCGGTGGCAGTGTCATTGACCCTTTCTGCAGCCAGATCAACAACCACACCATAGGCCGCCTTAGCGTGTTCCACCGTACAGAAATCGTCCAGTACATCTTCTAGAACCTGCGACGCTGGACGTTCCAGTGGGTCGCCGTATCCGCCGCCACACGGTGCGTAGAACGCGTGAACCTCACCGGCTTTGATCTTCAGGCCGGAGAACTTGGCCGGCATCTGTTGAATGTCATCCGGATCATCGACGTTGTAGATCTCGACCTTGCCGGTTGTTCCCGGCCAACCGCCGAATATGCCCCAAGGCACGTCATGGTGCCGTTCGTTTTCGTGGGTGATGAAACCGTCGGTGAGCACGCGCTGGGACTTGACCACACCGATACCACCGCGAAAGCGCCCGGCTCCGGGCAGCACATCGTCGCGAAGCTCATAACGGTCACAGATCATCGGCAAGTGCATCGCGAGGTCTTCCAGCGGATTGTTACGCGTATTGGCCATCAGGTTATCTATGCTGTCCGGGCCATCGGAGAGCGGCCGACCTCCATAGGCGCCCTCGTTGACTTCCAGAAAGACCCAGTAATCACCCGATGGCCTGACTCCCGAATAAGAGACAAAAGACAGCGACGCGGAACTGCCAGCGATGATCTGATCGGGTAGAACCGGCGCCAGAGCCTTATAAATGAGGTCGATCACCCGGTTGACCTGGGTAAACCTTGCTTCTGCGGCAGCAGGAAACTCAGGGTTGTAGATCGAACCTTTGGGCGCGATCACCTTGATCGGTCGGAACGAACCTTCGTTGGACGGCACCTGGATCTCCGAGGTTTCGGCATCCAGCAGCAAAGAGCGGATCGCGCAGAAACATGCGACTTTAGTCGAACCTTCAAATGGCACGTTAAATCCGGTCTCGACCTGGTCTGATGAACCGGTCAGGTCGATCTCAATCGAATCGCCTTGAACCCGCACGCAGACCTTGATGGGCAAGCGTACGTCGCGGTTTTTGCCGTCATCATCCAGATAACCTTCCGCACGGTATTCACCATCCGGAATCTTGTCGATCTTCTGCCTCAGTATCCGCTCGGTGTAGTCCATCAGCTGGCCGGTGGCTGCCAGGATCGTGTCCTTCCCATAACGCTCCATGAGTTCGACAAAGCGCCGCACACCCAGCTTGGCAGAGGCGATCTGAGCCTCTATATCACTTTGCAACTGTTTGGCAGCGCGGCTGTTTCGTCCCAGAAACTCCCACAGGGCGTCATTGCGGACACCCCTTTCATAGAGCTTGGTACCGGCAAACAGCATGCCCTCGGCATAGACATCCGGTATATCGATGATCAACCCCGGGGTGGCCGCTCCGATATCTAGATGATGCGCGGTGTTAGCTGCAAAACCGACCAGCTGGTCCTGATAAAAACAGGGAATCACAATGGCAAGGTCAGGCGAGTGACTGGCTCCGAAGTAGGGGTGGTTGTGAAGCACCACGTCGCCCTCGTTCCAGACACCACCTTGCAGTGACTCCTGGATGCCGTACAGGTAACCAGGCAGAGAACCAATGTGCAACGGTGTCGACTCCGATTCACACAAAGTGTTGAAATCAGTATCAAACAGGCCGGCACCGAGATCCTGCGATTCGCGAATGATCGACGAGAAGGACATCCGGTAAAGGATATGGCCCATCTCCTCGGCGATGGTATCCAGCGCGCCGCTGATGACCTGTAAAGTGATCGGATCTAGTTCGTCAGCTGCCATCACTTATATGCCCATGACGGGTATTTAGTTGCTGCGCTCAATCGTCAGATTGCCGAACACACCGGTATGCGCTACGTAACCGGGCGGGATCAGTATGGTGGAGTTATGCTGTATGACGATCGACGGACCGGTGAGGATATGGCCCGCCCGCAATCGGCCCCGATCATATCGAGGCGTCTGTACGGCCCGTCCGTCGTCAAAAACCGTTTCGCGATGATAGAGAAGCGCTTCCTCCACCGTGCTGCCACCGGCCTCTTCCAGACTCGAAACCTTCAAAGGCGTCACCCGCTCCATACCAATTACCCGAATGGTGATCAACTCCACCTCCCCGTCCTCGAACGCATAGCCATAGTCCAGACGGTGCTGCGCGTGAAAACCGGCGACGATGTTCGGCACGTTGTCCTGGGTCACTTCACCTTCGGGTATGTCCGCTCTCAACTCAAAGCCCTGCCCGTGATACCGGCACTCGGCAATGCGCTGAAACTGCTGACGGGCGGCCGGAACACCGTCGTTCTCAAGGTCTTTCCGGCACTCGGCTACCAGATCGCTGACCAGGGTGTTCATTCTCTCTATCGTGTCGGCGGAAACCTCCGACAGTGAACTGATCAGGGAACGTGCATGCTCGTACTGCATGTCGGTCTGCAGCAGGCCCATCGCGGCCGTGATCCCCGGAGCCACAGGGACGATGACGTTCTTTGCCGACACCGCCTCGGCCAAGGCAACGCCGTGCAGAGGCCCGGCTCCGCCGAACGGCATCAGGGAGAATTCCCGTGGATCGACACCGCGGGCCACCGAGTTCGAACGGATCGCCAGAGCCATGTTCGAGTTGATTACCTTGATAACCCCGAGGGCCGCATCAGTCACAGAGACCCCGAGCGGCCGGGCAATTTTGTTCTCAACTGCGCGCCTGGCAAGTTCCTCATCAAGAAGAAGGTCACCGCCCAGCATCTTGTCTGCATCCAGACGGCCAAGAACCACTTGGGCATCGGTTACCGTCGGTTCCTCGCCGCCAAGCCCGTAACAGGCGGGGCCCGGGTCAGCCCCTGCCGAACGGGGTCCGACATGGAAACCACCGGCAGAATCGACATAAGCAATCGAGCCACCGCCGGCACCGATGGTTACCAGATCGATCATCGGGACCAGTATCGGGTGACCGCTGATGTAGGAATCCCGGGCATTCATGATCTTTATCTGGCCGCCGGGTATGGTACTGATATCTGCAGAAGTTCCACCAATGTCGACAGTGATCATGTTCTCACTGCCGGACCAGAGCCCTTCTGACTTTCCGCCGATCACACCCCCGGCGGGCCCGGACATCAGCATGTTGACCGCTCGACGTGAACTCGCCTCGATGGTTGAAATACTGCCGTTCGACTGCATGACCCGAAGATTCGCCCTGAAACCTTCACTGCTCAGTTTTCCCTGCAGGTTGCTCAGGTAGAAGGAGGTGCTTGGACCGACAAATGCGTTCATTGCGGCAGTCGAAAAACGCTCGTATTCACGCAGCACGTTGGCGACATCGGAGGATGTACAGACAAACACGCCTGGCATCTCCTGTTCGACGATCGCCCGGGCCTGGCGTTCGTGGCTGTCGTTGAGAAAGGAAAAAAGAAACCCGATGACGACAGACTGTATCCCCCGTTTCTTGAACAACGCCACCGCTTCAAGCACTTCGTTTTCATTCAGCGGGGTCTCGACTTCTCCGGTGGGTGGCATGATCCTTTCTGTCACCGGGATCCGATTGCGCCGCTTGACCAGTGCCCGGCTCTGCCAGGGTACGTCGAAATGCAGGGAGAAATTATGTGGCCGCTTGTGCCGCCCGATATGAAGAATGTCCCGGAAATTCCGGGTCGTGATCATCCCGACCTCGGCTCCGTTATGCTCGAGCGTGATGTTCGTCGCGACCGTTGTGCCATGGACAATCAACTCGATCTCGTCAGGCTTGACCTGGGCCTGCTCACACAACTCGGAAAGCCCCTTGAGAACACCTTCAGACTGATCCTGCGGGGTGCTCGCGACCTTGTGAAAGTAGACCCCGTGGTCGGCTTCGAGCACCAGATCGGTGTTCGTACCTCCGACATCAACGCCTACTCTAGCCATGATCGCGGTCCATTGGCCGGTCGCATCTGACGTTCAGTTTCCCCGATCTCATGGTCTGGTGTCATGCGACCTCATGTTGCGAGCCCGATTCGACCGTGGCAAGGTAGTCCAGCACCCGGCTCAGTGGCTCGACATCGCCGAACTTGGCGTCTATATCGAACAGATTCCATTCAGTCACTGCCGGTACGCGGTCTCCTACGGCCTCTCGGACCACGATCGGCCGAAACCCCTCGGCAATCGCGTCTTCTGTGGTGTGTCTCACACAACCGGCCATCGTGACGCCGGTAATGATTACTGTATCCACGTCCTGTGCCCGCAGGAAACCTGCCAGATAGGTTCCGTGAAATCCACTGGCACGTTTCTTCTCTATCACCATCTCGTTGTCGAGCGGCGCAATTCGGTCATCGATAGCACAAGTTTCACTGCCGGCCTGCAGTAACTCCGCCGGAATCTTCTTGTGCCACAGACCCATGTCCGTGGGATCGCCTTGGGTGACATTGTAGGCGGTGGTCGTGAACACGATCGGAATACCAGCGGCGCGGGACGCTTTGAGCAAAGCCTGGGTAGAAGGGATGATGACATCCATGTTGTCGCAGAAAAAGACATTGCCGGGGCGGGTCCAGGCATTGGCAAGGTCGATATTCAAAAGTGCCGGACGCTTGCCGAATCCGATCCGCCGCTGGAATCCCCGCTCCTTGTACAGCGCCGAATCAATGGCGAAGATCTTGTCTAATGCATCCTGAATCTCGTCTGACATTTGCTCAATTTCCTGAAACGCCGGTCACCATAACAGGCGTTCACTCCTGTTGATCGGAATCGTCATCCACAAAGCCAACGCTGTACACCGGCAGTCTGGACAGTGTCCAGATCAGTATACATCACCCCATCCGGCGTCGGCCGGGTAGCAGGGCTGCGGATCACGTCTTCTACCCCTTTGCAACAATCGCGCACGGCGATATTCAACCGACCTTGGATTTAGCCGTTGATCTGGCTTAACTTAGGCAGAACCTCCTGTGCAAATCGCTCCATGTGATCGAGGCGCTCCTCGTAAGGACCGACCAGGTCGAGAATAATATAGCGAACGCCGGCATCATAGAACGCCCGCAGATTCTCGGCAATCTGCTCGGCAGTGCCCAATGCGCAGTAGCGCTCGGCGGCCCGCCGGAAGTCCATGTTGTAGCGCACGCTCAGGCTGTGGCTTGCAACATCCAGAGCCGTTTCGTAATCCGTGTCGAGGCGGGTGTAAAGCAAGTGTGCTGTAGCAAAGTACGGGCTGGTACGGCCCTCCTTCCGGTAGGCGGCTCCTATCGTGTCCAGAGCAGCACGGTACATGGGCGGCGTGACCACGTAGCTCATCCAGCCGTCGGCCATCTGACCCGCGCGGCGCAATGCCGCGTCAGACCGCCCACCCAGCCAGATCGGCGGACCGCCTGCCTGGCAAGGTGCTGGTTCCATGAGAATATCCTGGAAACTGAAATGCTGGCCCGAATGACTGACCCGCTGTCCGCTCCACAATTTTCGGATGACCTCGATGGATTCGCTCAGCCGGCTGCCGCGTTCATCACGGGGCGTCCCGGCGACATTGAAATCGCTGTCGAACTCTCCTCCCACACCCATGCCAAAAATCAGCCGCCCGTCGGACAACAGATCGAGGGTCGCGATCTGTTTTGCGGTCGGGCCAGGATGGCGCAGTGGCTGCAGGAACACCGCCGTGCCGATCTTCAGCCGGGTACTGAAGACAGCGGCCTGAGCCAGCTGAACGACTGGATCGAGTATCGGAATTGCAAATGCCAGGTGGTCACCCACCCAGATGGAATCGAAGCCCAGCTGCTCAACCCGCTCCACTACGTCACGCCCGTCCTGCTGGTTCGGTACCCAGGGTGTGTCAACGGGCTCGGTCCGTCTGTAGATGGTTTGAATTCCGAACGTCAGACCTTCGGCGAGTGGCAGCGTCATACCAGATCATCCCGAGTATGTGATACCAGGTGTATCTTAACAAAACACCCGTCATTACCTGGAGTGGCATTCACTATTCAGGAAGCAATTGTTCAATCTCCTTACTGCTCCTCTGGCCTGCCTAGGCTCGGTGGATAGCTTGACACCGCAGCAGCTGCCCTGCGAGGCTTGCGCTGCACCCATGAACGCCTACGATGACATGACAGCGCGACAACTGCATCTGGAAGACCCCCGTCAGGCGATGGTCAAGGGACCGGAGATCCGTATCAGCGGGCAGCCAGAAGGTCTCCTCGCTGGCCGGCGCTTCGTGGTCAAGGACCTTTTCGATGTCGCCGGTATCCCTACAGCTGCGGGCAGCCCCGACTGGAACCGGGGACAACCGAACCCTGGCCGTCACGCGGCAGCAGTTGAGACGCTTCTCGACGCCGGCGCACAGCTGATCGGCAAAACTATCACCGACGAGATCTCTCTGGGGATCCTTGGAGAGAACGTCTTTGACGGTACGCCGCAGAACCCGGCTTGTCCGGGCCGGGTGCCTGGTGGCTCATCGGCCGGCTCCGCTGCTGCAGTGGCGGGGAATTATTGTGACTTTGCCCTTGGAAGCGACACCGGCGGCTCGGTGCGCGTACCTGCGAGCTTCTGCGGCATATACGGAATGCGGCCGACCCACGGGCGAGTGGCCGTCGACGGCATGCTGCCCCAAGCACCCTCCTCCGATACGGTCGGCTGGTTCGCCAGAGAAGCCCGCGTCCTGAGCGAGGTCGGCAGGGTATTGCTGAATGAAAACATTCCGGACAGTCCACCGAGCACGCTGCTCATCGCGCGCGATGCGTTCTCTTTTGCCGATCAGTCCGCCCAGATCGACCTGCAACCTTTACTCGATCGGCTCAGCTCGTTGTTCGACGATGTCAATGAGGTCAACATGGCGGTCGAAGGCCTGGTATGCTGGTCCAGGGCACAACGCACGATCCAGCCGGTAGAAGGCTGGCAGAGCTTTGCAGGCTGGATCGATACGCATAACCCCCGCCTGTCGTACACGGTCGCCCGAAACCTCTTTCTCGCCTCGCAGACATCACAGGACGATCTGAGCTGGGCGAGGCTGATCCGCAGGCAAGCCAAAGCAAGGATGAAAACTCTTCTCCAACCGGGAACCATACTGTGCCTGCCAACTACACCGTTCTGTGCACCGCCGACCGGGCTGCCGGTGCAGCAGACCGATGAACTGCGGATGCGGATCTCGGTGCTCTGCTGTCACGGCGGCCTGACCGGTGTTCCCCAGGTCTCCATTCCAGGGACCACAACAGGCCCAGACCAGGCCCCCGTTGGCCTGTCAGTCGTTGCCGGTCACAATCGGGATACCGAACTGCTTGCTGTTGCGGCGGCACTGGAGGCCACCTCATGACCGAATCACCGGAAATCAATCGAAGGGACGTGGTGGAAGAGATCCGCGAATTGTTCGAACGCTATGAGTCTGCTCTGATCAGCAAAGATGTCGAAGTCCTGGATAGCTCGTTCTGGGACAGTCCACACACGATCCGCTACGCCATGCATGAGAACGGTTATGGATTCGACGAGATCCACCAACACCGCGTGTCGCGGAAGAAAGGACCGGGGATCAAGGAACGAAGACGACGCCTCGAGATCCTGACGTTGGGTGATTCGTTGGCGACCGTCAACCTCGAGTTTCAGGTCAGAGGATCCGAGGACATCGGTCGTCAGAGCCAGACCTGGGTCCGGTTTCCCGAACTTGGTTGGAAAGTGGTGTCGGCCCACGTCTCAATCATGGATCAAGAACCGCGCTGGTGAGCCGGCTGCTTGCTAGGCCCGACTACAGACGAACCCAGGAACTCTCCGTATGAAAGACCATGACTTGACTTGGAAAGCAGCGGCCAGCGTGTCCGCCGCCATTACCACACGACACTCGATCCGCCGCTTCTTATCTACTCCTGTCAGCCGTACCCAGGTGGAACAGATCCTGGCGCTCGCCTGCCGCTCCCCCAGTGGCACCAACATGCAGCCCTGGCACGTTTGGGTACTCGCCGGCGAGCGAAAACGTGCCCTGTCGTCGGCACTGAGCGTCGCCCACGACCAGGACCCTTCTACCTGGCAACCGGAGCACCGCTACTACCCGAAGGAATTCAAGGAACCTTATCGGTCCCGCAGAAGAAAGGTCGGCTGGGATCTCTACGGCCTGCTCAAGATTGAACGCGGAGAGAAAGACAAAATGCACCGCCAGCACGGGCGAAATTTCCTTTTCTTTGATGCTCCTGTGGGACTGATCTTCGCCATCGATCGGGACCTGGAAATCGGCAGCTGGCTGGACTACGGCATGTTTATTCAGAACGTGATGCTGGCAGCGCGAGAGATCGGGCTTCACACCTGCCCGCAGGTCGCTTTTACTGGTCATCACAAGGTCATCCGTGAGCATCTGGATATTCCGGAGACCCAGGTGCTGGTGTGCGGTATGTCGCTCGGCTATGCTGACCCGGACGCGATCGAGAACAGTCTGATCACGGAACGCGAGCCAGTTGACAACTTCGCCCGGTTTCTCGATCTTTAGCCCCATGAACGCGAAAAACAGGACACAGCGATGACCCAGGCAAGACCCCGCGCAACACCCACGGTCCAAATCGAAAACGACTGGATGATCGTAACGGAGTGGCGCTTTCCGCCCCACGGTGAGACCGGCTGGCACGTCCATCAGTACGATTACGTGGTGGTCCCGCTGGTCACCGGGCAGTTACTGCTGGAGACGCCTGACGGCGAAGGGACCGCCGAACTCGTTACCGGGCAATCCTATACCCGAAATGCCGGCATCGAACACAACGTGATCAACAACAACGACTACGAATTTGTCTTCATCGAGGTCGAGCGTAAATAGCCTGACTCACGGCCTTACCAACCTTTCGAGATTGAGCGCAATGAAACCTGATCCGAACAGTGTACACACCAAATTCAGTACTCTTCGTGACATGATGGGCGACCCATCGGAACTGGCTGTTCGCAAGAGCATCACCAGACTCGACAAACACTGCCGCGAATTCATCCGTCGTTCACCGTTCGTGTGTATCGGCACCTCCAACGGCAAGGGCAAAGCCGACGTCAGTCCCAAGGGTGACCCACCCGGATTTGTTCAGGTACTGGACGATCAAACGCTGTTCATACCGGACCGACCTGGTAACAACCGGCTCGATTCGATGTCCAACCTGGTCATGAACCCCGCCATTGCATTGTTGTTTCTGATTCCGGGATTCAATGAAACCCTGCGGGTCAACGGTCAGGCCGTGATCGTTCAAGACGATACCCTTAACCAACAATCGTCGATCAACGGCAGAACACCAAAAGTCGGTATCCAGGTGTCGGTAGAGACTGCTTTCCTGCATTGCGCAAAAGCGTTCAAACGCTCGAAGCTGTGGGAACCGGAAAGCCGGCAGAACCGAAAGGAAATGCCCTCGCTTGGACAGATCATCATCGAACAGGCGACACCTGCAGGACAAAGCGTCGAACAGGACGAAGTGGTGCGCGCCGAACTGGCCATAGAGAAAAGCAGCAGGACACGCCTTTACTAGCAGCAGGGCGAACCGACTGCCAGCACGCCACTCAGGTCATTTCTTCCAGTGACCTGATGCTGTTGGTCAGTCTGGCCGGAAAATCACTTTTTTTCTGGCTCTTATAGTCGAATCCGACAATCTCCGACCTGCCGTGGGCGGCGACCTTCTGGTGATTGATACTGAAGACGACATGCTGCATCACGAAGTAATCTGACCCCAAGTCTATTACTTTACCCCCGACCAGAATTCGGTCAGGAGCCGTCAGGGGCAAGCGGAAATTACATTCTACAGATTTGAGTATGCCACTCCTGCCCGAGGTCTCCCCTGACTCACGAAGCTGGATCTGGTCGAAGTATGCAAACCGGGAAGTCTCCATCCAGCGGATGTATGCGGTGTTGTTGACATGCCGCATGGAATCCATTTCACCCCAGACGACAGGGAGTTCGATGACAACCGGAAAAGCGTCGTAGACCGCTTGATCAGAGTACAGTTTCATGGATTATTGGCAGATCCGGCAGAGTAGTTCGACGTTCCGCAGGCCTTCTTCGCCGGAGACTTCAGGATCGCGACCTTCCCGAATCGAGGTAACGAAGTCGGCAATCTCGCCGGCATAAGGATTCACCTCGGTAAATCCGATCTCTCCTTCGTGGGTGTCGATGCGCCCGCCACCCCCGCGACCGAGTGTCTGGTCACAGTAAGCGTATCCCTTGCTGCCACAGATCTCTCCCCGGTTCGGCGCTGCGAAAAGCGCTGATGAGACAAACTGCGCGACAGCTCCGGACTCGAACTGCAAACCGACCGCTGCCGACTCGTCGTGCTGGCTGCCCAGTATGTTTCGCGTGATGGTACTGGTGACTTCAACCACTTCGCCACAACCAGGGGTCAGCATCCAGCGAAGCCAGTCGAGGCTGTGGGTTCCGACACCGGCAAGACTCCACCAACGTCCGACCTCATCGTGAGCCCGCCAGTTGCCGAAATCCGGCGCCTGGAAGGTCCACTGAGCCCGTGCATAGCGAATCTCTCCGAAGTCCCCCCGGTGAACCCGTTCGGCCAGCGCCCGGTGCCCCTGGTGCCAACGCATGTGGTAAGCCACGCCGAGGCGCACATCGGCACTTCGACAAGCTGCGACTATCGCCTCGGCATCCGCAACCGTGGTCGCCATGGGTTTCTCGACCAGCACGTGCTTCCCTGCGGCAGCAGCTGCGATGGCCTGTTCGGCGTGGAGCTTGTCCGGTGTTGCGATCACCACCGCATCAAGATCAGGGTCGGCCAGGAAGGCCCTCAGATCATCGAACCCAGGCATTGGCGCCTGGGCGCTGTTCTGCCGGGCAAACTCAGTGGCCCGGTTTTTCTCTCGACTCAGGACACTCCAGAGCACCGCGTCTTCAACTTCGGCAATCGCGGGCGTCAACGCATCACGACTGATGTTTCCGGTACCGATCATTCCCAGACGAAGCATGCCTTTTCCCCCTGACCAAAAGCACGATTCTACAATTCGCAATCTCATTTACAATACAAATTCGTATCGCCCGGAAAAGCGAAGCCGCTGGCCCATACACCGCCGGTCGAACATCGGGAACCGGACTCAGCTGTCTACAGCCCCAGTGAATACATGCAAGGCCTGATCCTGCTCGTCTCAGTTACCCTGCTTTATGCGGGTTACAACCTGTTCGTCAAGGTGTCGAGTGGACATGTTGCAGAGAAGGTCACCAGTACCGTGCTCGCGACCATCTGCCTGCAGTTCACCGCCCTGCTGGTCTCGACCCTGTTCGCGATCTACCTGCTCAGAAAGGGTGGGCAGGTCCTGGCACTCGGCCCGCCCGCCTATGGCTGGGCTGCGGCAGCAGGCCTTTGTATCGGCGCAGCCGAGATCGGGTATTTCTACCTGTTTGGCAATTTCAGTGCAGGAAAGTCGATCCCTGCAAGCATCGTGATTCCAACAGTCGTCTGCGGCACGGTCATTGTGGCACTGCTGGCGTCACGATTTCTGTTCAATGAGGCCCTATCCATCGTTCAGATCGGCGGCGTCGTGATCACCATCACGGGCATCGTCATGATCTACGCGGGCAGAACCGCCTGACGCTGGGAAAATTCCCGCAGCGACAAAGGTCCGTTGACTCTACGACAAACCGGACACCGGCTGTCACCACAGAAGATCGCTGTAAAGCCTGGCTTTGTTGCCCGCCGCTAGTCCGGCCCATCGACGGTATGTGTTTTGAAGTCCGCCGGCGCAACGATTTCCAGAACCTCGAAGTCTTCTGACATCTCGATCTCCCGGTGTTTAATCATCGGGATCTGGTTGATGCAGTCACCTTTGCGGATCGTTCTCACGCCCTGGCCCTCCCATTCAAAAGTCGCCCAGCCGTTCAGGACAAAGGTCATCTGGAAGGTACAGTCATGCACGTGCCACTGCTGGACACTGTCCTTTTGCTGCTTGCCGTTGTTTCGGATGACCTGTGCCACATAGTCCCCTTTGGTGCCGCCGTCTATTCCAAGGTAACGGTAGGATAGAATCTTCCGCAGCCCTTCTTCCCACACCGCGTCCTTGGCTTCGCTGTGCACGTATGTCCAACCTTCTTTTTTGCCCATGACTGCTCCTTGACTGGTAAGTTGGCGATAGAAGATTGTACCGCGCGCCAGATACACCGGGAAAGAATGTGTCACTCGACCCCGCCTTTGTTACCATAGGCCGCTACTCAGCCTGACCAGGAGAAACAAAACAATGACCGTTACCGTTATTATTTCTGTGGAGGTGAGCGATTTCGACGAGTGGAAAACCATGTTCAACGAAATCGAGAAGCAGCGTGTTGCGGCAGGTATCCATGCTAAGCCTTACCGGAAACCCGGCGACCCGAATGCGGCCTATGTCATTGGCAGCGCGCCTTCCAAAGAAGCCTTCACAGCATTTATCACTTCCCCGGAACGGATGAAGATTCAGAACAGCGGCATTATCACATCTCAACCGACAATCACATTTCTGGAAGACGGCTAACTCAAGACTACATTCATATCTCTTAGAACGGGATTAGTATTCGTTTCAGTGCCGCACTCGCAGAAGTAGAGTTTGCTGGGATCGGATGAACACAATGGACCTTGCAAATCACTTTTCAATAAGGATCAATCTACCTTATCTCTTTCAAGAAGATCTCCGCTGATCCTATGTAATAATGCTGTATCGTTCTCCATGGCTCACGGGTTATTCGACCGTATCGACATAGGCAAAGCTCTTGAATTCACCGTCGACTGCGCTACCATTGCTGCAGAGACAATACGTTATGAAACTTGACAAGGACCAGCTGGAACAATTTCACACAGAAGGTTTTCTGTTCCTGCCCGAATGCTTCTCTATGGCCGAATCAAACGCTCTGCTGGACGAGGCACACAAAGTCTATCAACTGGACCGACCCGAGGTCGTGCAAGAAGCCAGTGGCGTGGCGCGAACGGCGTTTGCAGCCCACACCTACAACGACGCTTTTGGCAGGCTCGGTGCCCACCCTCGTTTAATTGAACCGGTAGTCCAAATTCTGGGTGAAGAGGTCTACATGCACCAGTACAAGGTCAATGCCAAAGCCGCCTTTGACGGAGAAGTCTGGCAGTGGCACCAGGACTTCGGCACCTGGCACAGAGACGACGAAATGCCGGAACCGCGGGCCATGAACATCGCGGTTTACCTCGACGATGTGACGGCCGCCAATGGGCCACTGCTGTTCATTCCCGGCAGCCATATGGACGGGACCCTGCCCGCAGGACACGACATCGAGACGACGTCCTACCCGCTGTGGACCCTGGACCGGGCCACAGTCACTCGACTGGCAACCGCAGGTGGAATCGAAGCGCCGGTCGGCAAAGCGGGTTCAGTTGTGCTGTTTCACGGCAACCTGGTCCACGCAAGCCCACCCAACATCAGCCCCTTTGGACGCACGATCGTCTACCTCAGCCTTTGTGCCATTTCCAACCACATCCGGCGCTACAAGCGACCCGAATACATCGCCCACCGCGATTTCAGGCCAATCACGCCACTGGCCGATGACTGCCTGTCCGAACTGGCTGCCTGAACCGCCTCATGTGAAGCGACTTTAATGTGACATGGAGACGCCCTTACACTGGGCTGACCCGCTAATGCCACCTCCTTGGTCAACGGCAGTTTACCTGCAGTTCAGGTCAGCTTCTCCAGGAAGAAAGTGGTCATGGCACCTTTGTTCTTGAGGTCGGTCCAACCTCGCTCGACAACCTCCGCGGACCGATCCAGAAACGCCCGACTTGCCTCGGAGATGTGCACCTTGCCAGCCTCGCCGCTCGCTTCCATACGAGCCGCAATATTGACCGCATCGCCCCACACATCGAAAGTCCCACCGGAATAGCCCGCGATCACCGGCCCGGTGTGTATCCCAACCCGAATCGGCCATTCCGGCTTGCCCAGTGTCCTGTGCTGTATATTGCTTCCTTCAACGAACTGCACCAGATCAAGCGCCGCCGCGCATGTATCTCGAATGTGTGTCGGGCGCCCTTCCGGTACCCCGCCGACACACATGTAGGCATCACCGATGGTTTTCACCTTCTTGAGACGGTGTTTTGCCGTGATCTGATCAAAACCCTTAAAGAAAGTATTCAAGGTGTCGAGTAATTCACCGGGCTGGATCTGTTCGACCAGACGAGTGAAGCCGACAAAATCAGTAAACATGATACTTGCCGAGGAGAAGTACTCCCCTTTGGCATCAGTGCCAGTATCAGCCTCTGAGTCGTTCTCACCGGCAACGCGTCGTGCAGTCCCATCGCCTTGCTCGAGCAGGGTGACCACCTGGTCCGATAATAGTCTCAATCCTTCCTTCTGGCCGTGAACCAGCTTCGCAGGCTCGAAGTCGACCACACACAACGTACCTAGCGCGTACCCCCGACTGCTGACCAGAGGGGTCCCGGCATAGAATCGGATTCCCGAAGCAGATGGCATGTTCTGAAAATTCCGGGTGCGCTCGTCCTCGTCGATATCCTCAATGATCAACTGTTCCCCTGGAGTGGCAAGCACATACTGGCAGATGCTGGTATCCCGCGGTGTCTGTTTCAAGCGCTCTTTGGTCTCGACATCAATCCCGCTGCTCAACTTGCAGAACTGGCTGTCATTACTCAAGATATTGATGACGCTGACTGGGCACTCGGTGAGGTAACTGGCGATCTGAGTCACGTTGTTGAAACGTCGATCGCTTTCGAAATCCTTTTCCACAAGACCTAGTCGTTTGAGCTCGTCAAGCCGTTGTTCTTCATCTGGCGGGTTCGATACCGGGACGATCCCGGCTTCCAGGCCCTGCGCCTTGGCTTGTTCAAATATCTCCTGCTTGACGGCATCCATGGATAAGCTTCTGATTTTTAACGATTGTTCAGTCCGGGCGCGGGGCGCTGACGTCAGATCGACACCTGATTCCTACTGAATAGAATACTATACTGGACTATTATGACCCTAGCTATGACGGGTGGAGATACTCAGGCCCGTCAGTACGAGGTCTCTTTTCATGAGCCAGAATCTGACAACCAACGGCGATCGCTTTCTCGCTGATCTCGACGCTCTGCGGGAATTCGGCAAACAAGGCAGCGGAGTGGTCCGGCCCGCGTTCTCACCTCCTGATATCGATTCGCGGCGTTGGCTTACCGGCAAATTTGAAGCCTGTGGGTTGAGGCCCCGGTGGGACCCAGCGGCCAACCTGTTCGGAATGCCCCCGCAGTCCGGCAAACCGATCCTGATCGGATCACACTCCGACACCCAGCCCGAGGGCGGCTGGCTCGATGGCGCTTATGGGGTCATTCTAGCCCTCGAAGTGGCGCGAACTTGTCAGGAAGCCGGTGGACCACCGGTCGCCGTGGTCTCATTTCAGGATGAAGAAAGTGCCTTCATGCCCATGACTGGCAGCTGCTTCTTCAGTGGTAACTTGTCCCGCGACACACTGTATGACCTGAGCAACGCTGCCGGACAACGTTACGGTGACCTCGCCAGTGCTCTGCCGGAACTCGAGCAACCTGAGTCACTGGATCCCGGCTTGTTCAGTGCTTTCCTGGAAGCCCACATCGAACAGGGCCCGGTTCTGGACCAGGCGGGTGAGATCATCGGGGTGGTTGAGACCATTGTCGGCAGTCGCCAGTTTGAAGTCACGATCACAGGCCAGCAGAACCACGCTGGGACGACGCCAATGGCCCTGCGACAGGACGCAGTCACTGGCTTTGCCGCTTTCATAACCAAGCTGGAAGAACGGTTCACAGAAATTGCAACACCACGTTCGGTCTGGACCATCGGCCGGGTGGACGTACGCCCCAATGCGCCTTCCATCGTTCCGGGAGCGCTGAACTGCTCCGTGCAGATGCGCGACGGCTCCCTCTCGCAACTGGATGCCATGTGCGAGATAACTCAGAAGGTGGCCGCCCAGACAGCAGCAGAAAGAAACCTCAACATTTCGCTGTTAGAGACAAAAGCTGTCGACCCGGTTGACATGGATGACCAGATCATCGAGGCCTTCTGTGATGCTGCCGGATCAAATGCACCTGGTGCCTGGCGGCTTATGCCCTCCGGTGCGCTGCACGACGCCATGAACCTTGCGCCGCGAATCCCGACAGGGATGATGTTCGTGCCTTCGATCGGTGGCGTCAGCCACGCCTTCGAAGAGGACACCGAAAGAGAACACCTGGTTGCCGGTGTTCAGGTCATGGCCGATGCGGTCACCCGGCTCGCGGATCAACTGGGCGATAGCGGCTAGGCTGTACTCGTCTCTTCCAGGTCGAGTTCTGAGACCATCTTCTCGCGCATGAGAAACTTCTGCGGCTTACCCGTCACCGTCATTGGAAATTCCGTAACCGTGCGGACATATCGGGGAACCTTGAAATGCGCGATCTGGCCTTCGCAGTGGGTACGGACATCTTCGAGCGACACCTGCGCGCCCTGAGCTGGAACAATCCAGGCACAGATCTCTTCACCGTATTTCTCATCCGGAATTCCAAAAACCTGAACGTCCTGGATTCCGGGATGACCGAGTAGAAACTCCTCGATTTCGCGGGGGTAGACGTTCTCCCCACCGCGGATCAACATGTCTTTGACCCGCCCGACGATGTTGCAGTAGCCCTCCGAATCAATCGTCGCGAGATCACCAGTGTGCATCCAACCATCACTGTCGATGGATTTAGCGGTTTGTTCCGGGTCCTCCCAATATTCCCGCATGACCAGATAACCACGGGTATGAAGTTCCCCTTGTTGCCCGGATGCCACGGTCTCACCCGATTCATTCACCACCTTGGCTTCGACATGCGGGTGAATCCGTCCAACCGTTGAGACGCGCCGCTCGATAGGATCGTCGACGGCACTCTGGAAAGATACCGGACTGGTCTCGGTCATGCCGTAAGCGATGGTCATTTCCTCCAGGTGCATCTCGGAAACCACCCGCTTCATCAGTTCGATCGGACAGGGTGCGCCAGCCATAATACCGGTACGAAGAGTGCGCAGGTCGAACTGGCTGAAATCGGGCAAATTGACCATCGCACTGAACATTGTGGGAACACCATGCACGCCGGTACAACGTTCCTGACTCAGGGTCTGAAGCGTCTGCAAAGCATCAAACCCCTCTCCGGGAAACACCATGGTACTTCCAGCTGTCACACAGGCGAGGTTACCCAGCACCATGCCGAAGCAGTGATAAAGTGGCACCGGTATGCACAATCGATCCTGGTGAGTCAGCCGCATGCAGTCTGCGACGAACCTGGCATTGTTGACGATATTCCGGTGGGTCAGTGTGGCGGCCTTGGGCGAACCGGTCGTACCGGAGGTGAACTGCAGGTTGATCGCGTCATCCGGAACCAGCGTAGCACCGATCGCATCCAGCCGCGCACGCTGTCCGGGCCCGCCTCGTGTCATCACGTCACTGAAGCAGAGCATGCCCGCTACTGGAGCATCACCGACCTGGATCACGCTCTTCAGCGACGGAAGATTCTTGGATTCCAGCTGACCGGGCTGACAGCGGCCAAGTTCCGGCGCAATATCCTGCAGCATTTCCAGGTACTGACTGGTCTTGAAGGAAACAGCGCTGATCAGCGCCTTGACGCCGGCCTTGGCCAGTGCGTATTGCAGCTCTGCCCGCCGATAGGCCGGGTTGATGTTGACCAGTATGGTGCCAATCCGCGCAGTGGCAAACTGGGCAAGGACCCACTCTGGCCGATTGGGGGCCCAGATACCAACCCTGTCTCCTTTGTAGACACCTATAGCCAGCAGGCCAGCAGCAAGCTCATCGACCTTTTTCGAGAGCTGATCCCAAGTCCAGCGCTCTCCGGATTCGGAGAAAACACAGGCGTCACGGCTACCGTGTTGAGCCACGGTCCGGGCAAGAAAATCCGGGATCGTCACGGCCTCCAGTGTGGGCGTCTCCGGACCCTTGACATGCGAGTGGACTAAGCCTGCCATCAGAGGTTCTCTGCTAGACATGAATCTGGTCGGACACATCCGGGACAACTCTGAGTCGGACGCGTTGTCACATCTGCCTCCAGTCACCCAGCTGCTCAAACGCATGAGCGGCCTGGTAGATAGTGGACTCACCGTAATGCCGGCTGATCAACATCATCCCGACCGGCAACCCCTCTCCCATGCCACACGGAACAGACATGGCCGGATGGCCAGTGACGTCGAACGGGCTGGTATTTGCAAGCATCTCGAAAGCTCTCTGGCAGTACAGCGCCAGGGGGGCATCGGGCGGCGGCAGGGGGGTGGCCTTCATCGGCAACGTTGGCATCATCAGTAGGTCGCACTGCTCCAGTGTCGCATTGTAGGTCTCTTTCAGTTTACGACCTAGGTTCTGGGCCTTAGCATAGAAATGCCCGCGGTAATGCCGGAGGAAATACTCTCCGAGAAACATGCTGACCTTGAGGGTATCGGACAACTCGTCGGCCCGATTAAGCCAGTTTGAATGATGATCGAGCAGACTGGTCGTATAGAGGCCCTTCCAGCCGGTGCCGAAACCGTTGCCCTTCATCATCTGGTTGGTCAGGCCTTCGAGCGCGATAGGTGTCCAGATGGCGGCGCCTTCATTATGCATCGGGATGGAGATGTCCTGGACATCAGCACCGAGTTCACGCAGCCGGTCCGCGGCCGATCGCACTTTCGCGTCTACATCCGTCTCAGACTCGGGCCGACCAAAGCCTTCCTGTACCACCCCGATCTTCAGCCCCCGCACACCGCGACCAAGCGCCGAGGTGTAATGATCGACTCTGGGCGCATATTGTCTCGGGTCCAATCCATCTTCACCTGCGATCACTTCCAAGAGCAGCGCATTATCGGCAACGTTCTGTGTCATAGGACCAGTGTGATCGATCGTGGTCTCGATCGGCATCACACCCGTGTAGGGAACCAGCCCATGCGTCGGCTTCAAGCCGTAGCAACCGCAGTACGACGCGGGCATGCGGATTGACCCGCCCTGATCCCCTCCCATGGCCATGTCGACCTGCCCAGAAGCAACCAGGGCACCCGAGCCCGAGGACGAGCCCCCGGCTGAATACCCCATCCTGTGCGGATTGTGGCAGGGACCGGTCGCATTCGTGTGGCTACCACCTGAGAGACAGAAGTACTCGCAGTGGGCTTTACCGACAATCGTACCACCGGCGTCGAGAATTCGTGTTACTACGGTCGCGTCCACATCCGGAATGTAGCCCTCCAGCGTAGACGCACCATTCATCATGGGCACACCGGCCAGACTGATGTTGTCTTTAAGCGCCACTGTTTTTCCGGCAAGGGGTCCGCGTGGTGCACCTTTGACCTCACACTTGACGTACCACGCATTGAGGGGGTTTTCTTCCGCGGAAGGCCGGTATCCCGGTGTTCTGGGATAATCCACCGTAGGCAGGTAATCGGGCATCCCATCGATCAGGTCATAGACCTTAATCGTGTCCTCCATGACCTCCAGGAACTCTGCTATCCGTTCGTCCGACAAGTGCATCCCCAGATCCAGGGTAATTTCCTTGAGTTGTTCGTGGGTCGGTCTCTTGACAGTCATATAGTCAAACCTCTTGTGGCTGGCCAACGCAGTCGCTATGGGCTGGCCTGCAGTTGCTGTGGTTTCGTTCTTAGGTATCAGTTCAGTTACGTGCTTGGGCATTGCATTGCTGGACCCAAAACCGACAAACTCCTCAATCAGTGAAGAATCCGTTGTATGCCCGTCACCTATTTCACCGGTGATATCGCCTTTCTGCAACAGCAGGACCCGGTCCGACAGCGCCGTGATGAACTCAAGATTCTGTTCAACGAGCACGATACTCAATCCGTGCTCGGTATTCAGGCGTTTAAGCAGGTCAATAATACCCTCGACAATGGACGGTTGAATCCCTTCTGTCGGCTCATCCAAGAGTACCAGGTCCGGCTTGCTGATTAGGCAGCGAGCGATCGCCAGTATCTGCTGTTCCCCGCCGCTTAGGGCAGCCCCCGACCGATCGAGCAACGGTTGAAGCTGAGGGAAAGTCTGCACGATGGCTTCAATGGCCTCATGCTCTTCCTCACCATGCTCCACGACTCCCATCCTTAGGTTATCGTAGACCGAGAGCTGGGGAAAGATGCCTCTCCCCTGGGGCACATACCCCAACCCCAGGCGGGAGCGCTCATAAGCCGGCTCATCGGAAATATCCATTCCGTCGAATTCGATTCGACCCGAGGTCGCCGGCACGATCCCCATTAGCGTCTTCAGCAGAGTAGTCTTACCCATACCATTGTGCCCCAGCACACCGACGATCTGACCTTCAGCCACAGACAGATCTATGCCGTGAAGTATTGGCACTCGCCCATAACCCGCGTGCAGGTCCCGAACATTCAGCATCGGCGAGTCACTCATGCACTTTTCCGCTGGCCAAGGTAGACCTCCCGGACGCGCTCGTCCGACGACACCTCGTCCATAGCACCTTCAGTCAGGATTCGGCCCTGGTGAAACACCGTGACCTTGCGCGCAATCATGCGGATGAACTGCATGTCGTGCTCGACAACAATCATCGTTGCACTTCGATTTATTTCCTGGATGATTTCTGCAGTCCGAACAACCTCATCCTGAGTCATTCCAGCGGTCGGTTCATCGAGTATCACCAACCAGGGTTCGCCCGCCAGCACCATTCCCAGTTCCACCAGTTGCCGCTGCCCGTGAGCGAGTGATCCCAGCTGAATTTTCCGTACCTTCCCCAGTTCCAGTCGGTCGATAACTTCCGTCGTGATCACCCGTGCCCGCTTGACACTGGCGGACTGGCTGGCCGAGAGCCAGATGTTCTCTTCGACATCCAGACCGTCGAATACATTCGGCACCTGGGTCTTGATCCCGACCCCCATTCTCGCAACCTGGTGGGATTCGCTGCCGGTGACATTGAAATCTCGTATCACAACATCACCGGCCGTCGGGCGCAACTGGGCGGTCAGGCATTTGAAAAAAGTGCTCTTGCCGGCGCCGTTGGGCCCAATTAGACAACGTAACTCATTCTCTCTCAGGGAAAAATCGACCCGATCAACAGCCACGACACCGCCGAAATGCATCGACAGCCCTCGGGTTTCGAGCACCACGTTACTCCTCAAGGCCACCCTCCTTTACCCTTGTTCGACCGCGTCGCCTAAATTTGCGGGCTGAGCGCGCCGTCATCCGTCGTGATCGTCTTCTGTCCCACATCTGCACCACCGACGGCACGATCCCCCTGGGCACCACCAGGACAAAAATGATCAGAACCAACCCAAGGAACAAGTTGATGTTCACGACAGACTGCTGGCCAAGGAATGATGTCAGGTAAAACAAGACCAGGGCCCCGAAAATCGGCCCGATCAATGTGCCGCGACCGCCGATGATCACCCAGATAATCGCAAGTGCCGCGTTGTAGAGGTTGAATACATCCGGGGTAATTCGTCCAATCGAGTTGGCGAACATTATTCCCCCGAGGCCGGCGATGGCACCACCGACAGTGAACATGCAAAGTTTGTACAGGCGAACGTCATAGCCCAGTAGTTCTGTGCGCACTTCATTTTCCCGGATCGACACCGACACCCGCCCGAAATGCGATTTCGTCAGCCATACGCAGAGAAAATACGATCCCAGAAGGGCCACCATTGCGACATAGAACACCTGTTCTGGGAACAGGAACTGGTTGGCGTCCCAGGGAATGTTAATCGGCGGCACATTGATTCCGTTGAATCCTCCCAGCTTGGCAATACCAATCTTGTATTCGGGACCTGATGTCCGACGAATCACGCTGTACAGAATGAGTGTCAAGGTCAGGGTGATCACGGCCAAGTAAACATCGCTCAGGCGGCCGTAGAACATGAAATAGCCCAGGATCGCCGCCACGGCCGCCGCCACCAGAATTGCAATAAGTATTGCGCCGCTGCTGCCGCCGAAATTCAGTGCTGCAATCGCGTAGGCATAACCACCAATCCCAAAAAACGCCGTCTGGCCAAAACACAGAATGCCGCCGTAACCCCAGATCAAGCCCAGGCTCAAGGCAAGTATTGCCAGGCTGACCGCGGTGGTCAGGCTGATCACCGCAAAGAGATCGAGGCTCTGGGGCGCAGCGAACAACACGACCAAGCCGACGATCCCAATCGACACGAGAGCGTTGGTCTCTCTGGTTCGTTTCACAGGCTTCGCTTAAAGAAACGACCAGTGATGCCCTGTGGCATCAAACGCAGCAAGACGATGGCCAACAGGAGCAGTGCCACCTCACCCATGGTCGGGCCAATCACGAAGCTGACGATACCGTTGATACCCCCCAGTAGGATAGATGCCGAGGCTGTTCCGGCAAGAATTGCAGTGCCACCGGAGATAACGGTGATGAAGGCCTTACCGATGTAGATCGCTCCGATGGTTGGCAGAATACCAGTGATTGGTGCCAGCAGGCCTCCAGCGAGGCCTGATAGGGCAGCACCGATCCCGAAGGTTGTCGAGTACACGCGCTGGGTGCTGACTCCCAGCGCTGCAGCCATGTCTGCAGCCTGCATGGTGCCGCGGGCCACCAGGCCCAGCTTGGTGTAGCGCAGCAGAAAGTACAGCAGGACGACCAGGAGAATCGCCACCAGGATGAGAAACAACTCATACCCACTCGAGCTGAATTCCCCGATGGTAATCGGACCGAACGGTGGCGCAATTGTTGTGGCCGTTTGCGCTCCAAAGATTGTCGTGATCAAGCCGATAAAGAACAAGCTCAACCCCCAGGTGGCCAGCAGGGTATCGACCATCCGGCCGTACAGAAAACGGATCAGAACCCACTCAACAATCAGTCCAATGATCCCGACGATCAGCGGCGCCAGGATGAACATCGCAATCCAAATATTGACGCCACCGTTGGTGGCCACAATGACCGTGTACCCGCCCAGCATTAGGAACTCCCCATGGGCAAGGTTGATCACCCGCATCATCCCGAAAATAACCGCCAACCCGATGCTGATCAGCACCAGGTTGGCGATGCCGTAGACGATTTGAAGCGCCAGAGCGGCTACAAGATCCACTGTTGGCTTCCCGGCTGATGTCGAGACGCTGTCCGAACTAGTCGATGCCTGCTGCCTTCAAACCGTTTTCAAAGTAGAAGGTCGACTGGTTCGGCGTGCTGATCAGATCACAAACCAGCTGAGTGTCGGTCGGCTGCTGCTGTTCGTAGGTCTGGATAATGTTGAACTTCTGGTTCTGCAGCTCCGCGAGATACACGTTCTGAACCGCATGATGCGTCTGCGGGTCGATCGAGATGTTGCCACTCGGGCCGGCAAAACTCGTCGGGGCATCCAGCGCTTCGATCACCTTCATCCGCTCGGCGGTGCCAGCAGCTTTGACGGCCTCGGCCCACAGATAGATTCCTTCGTACTGCCGGGCGGCCAGTTCGTTTAGGTACGGCGCGTCGGCGCCAAATCGGGCCTTAAACCGTTCCACGAACGCCTTGTTGTCGGCCGACTGGATCTCCTCGAAGTAACTGTACGCGACGATCATGCCGTCACCTTCCTCGGCAGAAATCATCAGATGCTCATTGCCCACACCAAAAGTGGTGGAAGCAATGGGAACACTCTTGCTCATGCCGGCGGCAGCATACTGCCGGTAAAACGAGACGTGCGCGCCGCCGACCAGAGCGGACATCACCATGTCCGGTTTTGCCGCCTGGATCTTCTTGATGGTCGGCCCGAAGTTGGTGACATCGAGGGGGAAGAACTCTGTCTCCACTGGATCGCCGCCATTGTCACGAACATACTTCTGTACCCAATCCGCTGTGATGTGGCCATAGTTGTAGTCGGCCGCAATGATGTAGACCTTCTTGCCCCACTTGTTCATGGTGTACGGCACCAGTTTTTCGACGGTCTGGCCCGGGGTCGAACCTGTACAGTAGTTGTTGGTGTCACAGACACCGCCTTCGTATAGCGTGTTGTAGAAATAGAGAGTCTGGTAGCGGCTCAGTAACGGCCTGATCGATTCTCTTGAAGCCGATGTGATACCTGCCTGGACCACGTCCACACGATCGCTGGTCGCTGCCTTGGTCGCGTACTGCGTGTAAAACTGGATGGTCGACTGAGGATCGTAGACCGTAAGATCTACCTGCTTGCCGAGCAGGCCGCCCGCTGCGTTGATTTCCTCTACTGCCAGGTGACTCGCATCCACCATCGGCCGGCCATAGATATCAAGCCCACCGGTCTGGTCCAGTATCACTGCCATCTTCAGTTCGTCGGCAGCTTGGGCGCGGCCAATAAAAGCCGGTGCAGCGACAGCCGCGGCGGCAGCCGACGTACTTTTGAGAAAGTTTCTGCGATTGATTGACATTCTATTTCTCCTTTTGGTCTAGAAAATTATGTCGGATCGGCCAACCGACCCTTGTTTGCCTTCTACTAATCACTCCATCCGGCGTAACGCCCGAATTACTCCTCGCTGGGTTCCCCAGAAGCCTGATCATCCGATGATTCAGACACCTGATCAGAAATACCTTTGATGCCATCACCTATGTTGACTCCAATTTCCTCACCCAGTTTTTTCACGGCAGGCAGCTGCAGTGCCATCGACAGAACACCGTCGACGACCTGATTCACCACTGCCTTGTCGGCACTACTGTCCTGCCCTCCTCCACCACCTGAGTTGCCAAACCCGGTGACATGATTGATCCGTATGCTGTCGATTTTCTCTGCCGGTTTCACCATGCTGTCGACCACGTCCGGCAGAATCTCCAGCTTGCGCATATGCAGCTTCATCTCGATCAGATCATCACTTTGACTGTTTTCGGAAGCGATCAGCGCAGCTTCTCCTTCTGCTCGGGCCAGCAGTTCCGAACGCTGAGCATCAGCCCGGGTCTTTGTGGCTTCCGCCTCTGCTTTTGCCATCGCCATGAGGGTTCCGGTCTCACTGCCAACACGCGTTTCATCGACTTCGGCCTGCTCGCGAGCCCGGATCATCGCCAACGCTCGCTCGCGCTCGGCAGCGGCTACCTCGCGGGTCGTCTCAAGATCTTCTTTTGCCTTGATCTCTTCGGAACGGGCCTGCTCGACAGCAACTTGGGCTCTGGCGACTTCCGCTTCCTGCGCGGCAATCACGATGTCCCGTTCCAAGCGGCGCAGTTCAGAGGACTGGGTCGCCTCGAGCTCGGCCTTACGGACTTCCCGCCCGGTCTGTATTTCCTTGGCCTTGACCTCCTTGTCTTTTTCGATTCGGGCGAATTCACGCCGTTGCTCGGATTCGGACTGTTCCTCGGCAATCGCAGCATCGCTCGCAGTGCGCTCACGCTCGATGTTCAACTGCTGCCGAATCTGCGCTTCTTCCTCCTCCTGATCAATATTCAAACGCTTCTTGGTCGCGTCTAGCTTGCTCATCCGAACTGCTACATCCGCATCGGCCTCGATCACGGCGCGTTCTTTCTTGCTGTTTGCAACGATTTCCGCCAGGCGCCGCAGGCCGATTGCATTGAATGCGTTGTTTTCGTCAAGTGTGTGGAAAGGCGCCTGGTCCAGTCGGGTCAGCGAAACCGATTCCAGTAACAGACCGTTCTGTAAAAGATTGGGTTTGAGGATCTCTGTGATCTGTCCGACATACCTGCCCCGCTCGTTCTGCAGTTCATCCATCGTATAGTTAGCGGCCACGGATAGAATCGCATCGACCAGTTTGCCTTCAAGGGTCTCGGCAAGGTCTTCCGAACGAAAGGTCTTCCCGGCCAAGGCCTGAGCTGCGGTCGCGACACCCGAATCGCTGGGGTCCACCCGAACGTAGAACTCGACCGTGGCATCGACTCGCAAACGGTCTACAGTGATCACAGATTTCTCAGCGTTGCGAACGACCTCGAGCCGGGTCGTTTTCATGTTGACTTCCGATACACGGTGAAGGAACGGAAGCGCCAGAAACCCCCCGTCCGTTATGATTTTCTGACCCCCCAGACCGGTTCGGATCAGCGCAATTTCGCGAGATGCTTTCCGGTAGAAGCGGTTCAGCAGAATGATGATCACCACAAGGGCAACAATCAGTACGATCAACCAGACCCAGTACATAAGCCGTTGGCCTCCTCGTTTTTATCATCGACCGGGCGCCGTGGCTTCTCCGGCCGATAGTCATCCTATGCCGTTCAGATCAGCTGGCGGCACCTTTTGGTGGAATCTCGCACAGTAGATGAGGTGAAGCCTGTAAGTCAATATATTTCTGGGTAACAATTACGAATGACATCTGAACTCAACAAGCCCGCGTCGCCCAGGGATAGTCTTAATCTAGTGCAACAATCCGAGGTATCGTCAGCTCGCTCAAAGCGTCCGAGCGCCGTAGCCCGATCTCGGCGGAAGACAAGAATCAGCTACCCCACGACACACCATCCCTGATACGCTACCGGCGGTTTCACAATCGCAGGCAAGAACATGAGCTTGGCAGTTGACGATCTTCTTCAGAGCAATCATCCAGTCTTTTTGGACGGGGGTATCGGTACCGAATTGCAACGCCTGGGCGCACCGATGGACCACGAAGCGTGGTGCGCTGTTGCACTGGAGACCCATCCTGACCTGGTCCGACAGGTTCACCGCTCCTATATCGAGTCCGGTGCCGACATCATTACGGTCAACACCTACGCGACAACCCGCCAGGCGCTCAAGAGTGCTGGCATGGAAGAACAGTTTACCCGCTGGAACATCCGCGCAGTTCAGATTGCCAGGGAGACGCTGGAGGAATCGGCGCCTGAACGAGATATCCTGATTGCCGGGTCGGTTTCGACCTTTGGAAATTTCAACCGGTTCAGCGACGCTGAGCTGGAACCCTATTTCCATGAGCAGGCCGAGATCCTAGTTGAGAACGGCGTCGATCTAGTCATCCTCGAGACGCTTTCATCCCGGGTGTCAACGATTGTCACCGCCCTGAATGCGCTGGCTGATTTCGACCTGCCCGTGTGGGTCGCTATCAGCGGCGTTCAGGACCGAAACTCAGGTGCACTTTATTTGGGCGTAGAAGAAAGCCCTGCCCATAGCGATTCGGTCACTACCCACGAGCCCTTCGCCGATGCGATCCAGAAGATCATGGTCGAAGGCGGCTCGGCACTGCTGCTCATGCACTCCCCCGTTAATGTCTGCAGGCCTGGCCTTGAAGTGATGAGCGAGAATTATTCGGGGGTTCTGGGTGCTTACCCCAATGCCGGCTACTGGCAACGTCCCGACTGGGCCTTTGTCGACCAGATCACTCCCGATGACTACCTTAAAGCCGCCGGGGACTGGATCGACGCCGGCGCGAAAATCGTCGGCGGCTGCTGCGGCATCGGCCCGGCGCACATCAGCGCGCTTTCGGCCGAGCTCCGCGGCAGATAGTCGCCCAGTTCTCTCCTGCCGGCTAGATTTTCTTTTTCCTCACCACCCGCTTGAGCGGCGTCAGGTTGATCTCGTCAAAAACGGTCCCCGTACGGACATTCAGCGCAACGGACACGGCTTCGGCCACGTCTTCCGGCTCAATGACATTGGCAGGATCCGGGCCGGGCTCGAAGTCAAGCTGATCAAAAAACCGAGTTTGAACCATGCCGGGATTGACGATGGTGATTCTCACACCCGCGGCTGCACACTCTTCCCGGAGCGACTGGGCCAGCCCTCGTAAAGCAAACTTGGTTGCAGAGTAGACGGCACCGTATCGCCCTCCGGACAGGGCCGCCTCCGATCCCATCAGCACGATGTCGCCACCGCCATTGCGTTTTATCAGGGGCAGAAACGCTCGTACCACACAGACCTGGCTAGTGAAGTTGAGGTCGATGAGCGATCTGATGTCTGCGTAGGACATCTGCTCCAGGGAACCAAACCATCCGCTGCCCGCACAGCAGATCACAGCGCTGATCTGGGGATGGCTGCGGGCCAGTGCGGTCAACCGATCGGGAAGTCGCTCAAGGTCTGCAAGGTCTATCGAAACCGGTTCGAAGCACGTGTCGGCGGTTGAGATTCCTCTGAGATCCCGGGCGACGCCGATCACACGCTCACCGTCTGCAAGAAGGCGCGTGCTGATGGCATGGCCGATACCGGCACTGGCTCCGGTCACGAGCAGCGTGCGGGGTTCAGTCATCACCAGGTGCCGGACAGGGCGAGACGTCTCTATCACTACGATTTCCCGTTACGTTGGGCCGGGATTCCGGTGAACAGGAAAACAACTTGCTCGGCGGCAGATAGCGGGACAGTTCGTTGGCACAGAACTCGATCATCTCGTATTCACGCGATTCGGCATAGGAAATCATTGTACCGCGGTCAGAAAATGGGCTGGCGAACAGTGGTTCCTCCGGGTAAAGACGGGCAACGTTGCGAAAGAATGTCTTCGGCATACGGAACGGACCAAGCGTTACCGAGTGGATGCTTTGTACGGAAAGGCTGCTGAACACCTCTGTAAAGAGCGCCCGATAACGCGCCTGATAAGTGGACTCAAACAGGATCGGATCGAAACGCAACCCGACCTGCCAGCCGCGCCTTGCCAATTTGGCCATCGCGTCGAGGCGTTTACTCACGGGGGGAGCCTTGTGTTCCAGCGCCGCCGCGGTATCAGTCGGGGTGAGGCTGAAAGCGACCACCACATTTTGCCGGGGTTCTGCCACTAGCAGCGGCCGGACCTGGGTGCTCTTGGTCCGTAACTCGATGTGGGCCCGTGGGTGACTGTTCAGCCAGACCAGCAACTCGCTCACAAACCCCGTAACCGGTTCCAACGCCAGGCTATCACAGTCATAGCCTGAGAAAAACCAGACGTCCTCGCCCGGATGCGCCTCGAGTTTGTCGGCCATACCGGTAAAGAACCGCTCGTAGTTCACAAAGACGACGTAGTGGGCGGAACGGTACATCCCCTGCAGGAAACAGTAGCGACAGTCGTAGATACAGTTCATCATGTGGGAGAAGTAGTAATTGTGTGCTCCGCCGATGCCGTAACCCGGGGGAGTCAACAACATTGTTTCACCAAATTTTTCTGCCAATATCAGGGACGGGCGAGATTTCTGCAGCCGGAAGTTCTGCGCTTTGGGATTGAAGACCTCGCCGTAGCGCTCGCAAATCACCTGGGTGACGTCTGGAAAGTGCGCCAAGATTCTTTGCGCACGCGCATCGTCCTCGAGCGCCTGTTCAACGTAGATCGTATTGATCATGGGTTCTGCACAGCAGGTTCATCCAGCAGGGTGCCGTCTTGGTCCTGCAGAAAATGTATCGGCTGTTGCTCCAGATGCCATTCCAGGTGTTGCAAGACATCCACTGAACCTCGGCATTTTGTGAGCCCGGCCCACGGGTCATCGTTATTGAGAACAGCCCAGCGCCGCAACAGTCCGGTCAGCCGACGACGCTGGGTGACCGTGAAATGCCACTGGCCAAGATACCGATCGAGCGACGGTGTTGTGAGCCTGTTCTTTTCATGCCGCCTGCCGATTTCCGTGAGTTCCCCGGCTACGCTCGCGATCGACTCCAGCTGGTCTGCGATCAGCTGCGAGATCTGCTGGTGGCTCAGATCAAGTGTTGTCCCAGGGTTGTCCGACACGACCTTGAGACTCTGCACGAGTTCGCTGGTGCTGCAGCGGCTGGCCATGGCATAAAACCCAGCGGCCTCCATGTCGTATGCGCTGCAACGCGGGAAATCCCGCTCCGGCTGGTCCACCGTGATCAGCTCTGAGCGTTGCACCGCGGAATCCAGAGTGTACGGCGGATACCAGCTTCGCCCGGTGGCCGGTTCCACGATGCGGCTCGCCAGCAACAGATCGCCGATTGAAAGCTGGCGATGTCCGGCAATACCGACATTCAACCAGGGCACATCGGCCTTACCACCACTGACAAGGTGCAGATGAGCAACAGCGGCCCCAGCCAGAACTCGTCCGACGCCGGAGATCACCAAGCAGACGGACTCACCACGATAGATGGTGAAAAGGCCATCGGCACTCCCCGTCTCAAGCTGGAAGTGTTCGATGAGCGGCTTCGCTTCGGCACGCAGCGCCACCACCAGGTTCACAGGCTGGCAACCTCATCGACTTGGGCTGCTGCCGGTGAAATCCGCTTAAAAGTCTCAAGTCTCACTCGAGCCTGGGCTGACTTGGCGGCGTACAGATCGGCTTCGCTGTCGCGTCCGCGACGCTGGACTCCCTGAAGGTACACAGCGATCTTTTTCAACAGTTCTTCAAGGGTCTGCCGTTCCTGTTCCGGCGTCAGGCCTCCACCATCAAGGAGTTTTTCGAGTGCCGTGATACGGAACCGGTCCATGCCCCAGTAGCGCCGCGAAAGTTGATCGGCATGACCTCCGTGTTTGATGACCAGCGGCCTCGCCAGATAGGTCACCTGTAGTTTTGCACACAGGCGAAGCCACAGATCGTAGTCCTCGCAGGCCGGCAGTTGCTCATCGAACACCCCATGGACCTCAAACACCGACCGATGCAGCATGACCGAAGAGGGTGAGATCACGCAGCGCGGCAGGCACTGGCTGAAGATCTCGCCGCCGCTCTTGCGATGCTTGTGCATCGGATTGACGCGAACACCGTTGCGGATCCAGGTCTCATCGGTATGGCAGATTCGCCGGCTGGGATCAGCCAAGAGCGCGGCGAGTTGCTCCTCGATCTTGGTCTCACACCATTCGTCATCTGAATCCAGAAACGTGATCCACTCGCCTTTGGCCACCTCGATCCCGCGGTTTCGCGCCTGACTGACCCCAAGATTCGACTGGATCATCAGCACCGCTTCGGGAAACGCCCGTCTAACCCACTCTGAGGTGCCGTCGGTAGAACCGTCGTCGACGACAATGACCTCCAGTAACGGTACGCTCTGATCGAATACCGAACGCAGCGCCCTTTCCAGCAGGTGTACCCGATTGAAGGCGGGAATGATGGCCGAGACAGTCGCCATCAGACCCCGGCTTCTGCGGACAGTGCCACCCGCTCGATCGCAAAGGGGGCTTGATCCTCGATCTCAGCAAAGGGGGCACGGGCAAAGCGGTGACCCGACCAGACCGCCGCTGCGATGGTGCCTGGGGCATAACAGTCCCCTATTCTCACGATGCGCCGCGCATGGTCACCCTGAGCAAGATCCGCGTAAAGATCATCGTTTGCTATGAGCGCGGTCACCAGTACCACCGATCTACATTCGACAGTAGAGGTCTGGCCGGTGTAGATACATTTTATCTGCACCATTTTCTCCTCGACCCCGGTCAGGGTGTGTGATGCCACAATCCGGATGCCCGCTTCCATCAGACGGGCCTGAATCCGGGTCTGCTCGAGCGTGTAGTTGGTAAAAGCAGAGACGACCGGTTCCGGCGTCACCAGGATCACGTCGCTGCCCAGTGCACGCAGTCGCTCGGCGATCACACCGCCCATATAGTAGTGATCATCGTCGAACAGTACGACAGGACCGTCGGGCTCGACCCCATCCATGATGTCATCCGGCGTGTACACCGAGGGGCGTTCAGCGCCCGGAATAACAGCACGGTCAGTGCGACCGAACCCATCGCGGCGCCAGGTCGCCCCGGTTGCCAGGGCCACGATGCCGCAGCCTGTCTCGATTACTGCTTCTGCTGTCATGTCGCTATCGCGATATAGCGTAACGTTGCTCATCCGGTCGATCTGCCCGATCCGCCAATCCCGGACACGAGCCCAGGTGGCAAGCCCCGGCAACGTAGTCTCGCGCGAGACACGGCCACCGAGTTCGCGGGAGCGCTCGGCAAGCACCACTTCACACCCACGCTGACCAAAGGCCCGGGCCGCCTCGAGTCCGGCCGGGCCAGCCCCTACTACCAGCACACGGTCATCGGTCTCCCTGGGCGGTATCCGTTCCGGATGCCAGCCGCGGCGCCACTCCTCGCTGCGGGTAGGGTTCTGGGTGCAGCGCATCGGTGTGTACAGGTTGTTGCCGGACACGCAGATGTTGCAGCCGATACACTCGCGGATATCTTCCTGGCGACCCTGCTCGATCTTATTTGGCAGAAACGGGTCAGCGATCGCGGGACGCGCTGCACCGATGAAATCCAGTACGCCGCGTTTGACCTGCGAGACCATCGTGTCCGGAGAGGTAAACCGCCCGACCCCGACCACCGGTTTGCTGGTCAGCGACTTGACAAAGGCAACGTAGGGCTCCTGGTAGCCTTCCTCTGCGAAACGGGAGGTCATCGAGTCATTGTTCCAGTCACTCACATTGACGTCCCACAGATCGGGCAATTCGGCCAGAATTTCCACGATCTCGCGACCATCACCACTGCTGGTGATGCCCTTCTCTCCCAGTAATTCATCAACTGCCAGCCGCACAGCCACCGCGCAGGTCTCTCCGACTTCGTCGCGCACCTCCTCGATACACTCACGGAACAGCCGCACCCGGTTCTCCACGCTGCCGCCGTATTCATCACTGCGGGTATTGATCCTGGGTGATAGAAACTCCAGAAGCAGGGTGATGTCATGCCCGGCATAGACGTAGACGATGTCGAAACCGGCCTGCTTTGCCAGCCGTGCCGCACGTCGATGCCACTGGCGAAAATTTGCAATATCGACCTTGTTCATCGCCCGGGCGTGTACCGGGTAAGGTCCCTGTACCGGTGTGCTGATCGGCGCCAGCGGGATCTCCCGGCCGATGTGGTTGGGCGAGTAGCTGCCGTTGTGAACCAGCTCGCAGGCTGCCAGTGCCCCATGCTGGTGTACCAGTTCGGTCATCCGGGCATGAAACGGAACATCGTCCTCGCCCCAGAGCCTGACCTGGGCACGCATATCGGCGGTGTGATGGATGTCGCACTGCTCGGTACTCACCACCGCCCAACCACCTTCCGCATTGACCGCCCGAATATGTGCGCCGACGGTCGGATAGTTCCGCCCGGCGCCAGTACAGTGGGGCACCTGGTAGAAACGGTTACGGGCAGTCACCGGGCCGATCTCTACCGGCTCGAAAAGCACAGCGTATGGGTTAGTGTTGTCTGAATGCAAACCATGCCTCCATCGATCGATTCGTTTTCAAGGGTCAGGAAAAGCAGTATACGTTCTGTTGCCTGAAGGGCGCGGTGCTCGAGTCAATAATGCAGCGAATACCGCGGCCAGTGACAGGCCGGTGAACGTCCACAGTGACAGGACATAATCCCCCGTCTGGTCACGAAGAATTCCAGAGACCAAAGGCCCCGTCGCCTGCGCCACGACCTGGATGGACAGCGCCACGCCACGGATAGCACCAAAACTTTTCCGCCCAAAGTAATCGGCCCAGGCAATCGGCAGAATCGTCAGCACACCGCCGATGCTGATCCCGAAAAATGCCGCCGCCAGATAACCCTGCCACGTCATCGTGATCCAGATCATGGTCACGGTGCTGAATCCCAGCGTGACCGCGGCAGCCGCCAGCGACATGCGGACACCAACCCGGCGCACTGCCATGCCAAACATAAGCCCTGAGACAGCCGACGCCAGGGAGAATGTGCTGATAACTGTGGCGGCGATGGTCGGGTCCAGTCCGCGTTCGATCAGGTGCGGTGCCTGGTGAAGAGAGACCCCGGCCTGCACCGGATAGACCAGCAACGTGTACAGCGACAACAACCAAAACGCTGGCGTACGCAGCGCTTCGGCACGGCTAAAAGCGGGTTCTGCAACAGCAGCGGCCGCCGGCGACGCCTGGCCGAGCACACCTTCGGCCGACGGTGACTGCGGACCATCCGGTGTGAGACCCATATCCTCGGGTTGCCGCACAACAAGGGCCCACACGGGAATGAAGCCGATGATCAACACGGTCGCGCCGATGGCCAGCCAACCCACCCGCCAGCCACTGCCAACAATGGCCAATTGTGCGATCAGCGGCATCGCCATGAGGCCTGCCATCTGCATAAACGTCGTGATCGAGGTGGCCAGGCCGCGATCGCGTCTGAACCAACTGTTGACAGCGCCGTAAATTCCGAGGTCGAATGGACCGGCAAAGGTCATCCGCGCAACACAAAACAGCAGTACAAAGACCAGCAATGACTGGGTCAGGGACAGCAACATAGCGGCCACCCCCGTCACCAGCACGGCGACGCATAACATCCTGCGGGCGCCATAGCGATCCTGAATGGGACCCAGAACAGGAGATACCAAAGCAGCGAGAATGCCACCGATGGAGACAGCCACCGACATTGCCGTCCGTGACCAGCCAAACTCAGCGGTCATAGGCTCGATAAAGATTGAGAGCGTCGCCACTGCCGGGCCCTGTCGGGCAAATCCTGCACAGCAGACACAGGCAAGCACGATCCAGCCATAGAAAAACGGCAGTCGCGGCTGCAACCAGCGTGGCAGACTTTGAGGATTTATCATTTACCTTGTATTTTCGCCACCGCGCCCGCCCGGCCTATTTGGTTGCTGCAGACTTTGTTTCCAACCGGGCAATGTAGGTCGCACTAAAGACCACGATCCCGGCGCCGAGCCAGATCCAGATCTCCGGCTTCTCACCGAAGAAAGCCAGTCCGATCAGTGTGGACCACACCAGTTGGAGAAAATCAACCGGTTGTGACACCGTCACATCGACCAGCGCCAGCCCGCGGGCCATACACAGGTGACTACTGGTCGCAAAGACGGCCGTTCCGGCGAGAAACATCAGGTCTGATGACGATGGCGACTGCCAGACCCACAGTGCTGGCAGCAGCATGGTGAGAGTGGCGAAAATAGAGAGATAAGCCACCAGGGTGCCGCTCGAATCATCGCGGACCAAAAATTTGGTCAACACTTTGGATGCGGCAAAAAGCGGCGCCGCAAACAGCATCGCAACAGCCCCCCACTGAATCACCGCGCTGCCCGGCCGGAGAATCGTCAAGACCCCGATCAAACCCAGAATGACCGCCACGATCCTCGGGCGGGTCATGCGCTCACCAAGGAATACGGCAGCACCAATCACCACAAAGATCGGAGCGATAAAGCTGAGTGCTGTGACCTCAGCAATCGGCAACTGGCTGGCTGCGAAGAACCACAGCATCACCGCGACGGCGTGAATACAGCCGCGAAAACCGTGAATCCGGATGTGCCGTGAGCGAAAAAGGCCCATGCCGCTGCGCAGTAACAGCGGCAGCAACACCAGCAAACCGAACAAATAACGGATAAATGCAGCCTGAATGGGGTGCAACTCATTGCCAACGTAGCGGACTAGGGCGATAAACACCACGAACAGAACACCGGCACCGGCGACCCACGACAGGCCTCTTGTCATGGAACTCACGAGGTGAGTCTAACCAATTCTCAGCATCCGACTCGGTGGCGGTGGTATAAACACCCATTCAGCTGTGCCTAACCCCTGGGTTAAGGATATACCTCAGGAGCCAGCCGTCGTTATCAAATCAGCCGCCAGGGTATAGACTAGCTATCCAGGCACCGGCAGGTGGGCCGGAAATGTCAGATACTCTGAATCGTTACAACTATATTTCTTTAACAAAGAAGATTTTTCGATGAAATACCAAACTCCTAGGACAACCAAAGAGGCTGCAGCACTCATGCTGCGTGGAAAGGGTAATGCTTTTCTGCTCGCAGGTGGAACCGATCTTATGGTCCGCATGAAATGTGACCTGATCGAGCCCGATCTAGTCGTGGATATCAAACACATTGCGAAAATGCAGTCGATCACGAAATCCTCGACTGGTTTTCGACTTGGGGCAGCAGTCTCCGCTGCCGAAATGGGTGAAAACGCAGCTTTGAAAAAGGCCTGGCCCGGCGTCGTGGAAGCAGCCAATCTGATCGGTTCTGATCAGATTCAGAACCGATGCACAGTTGTCGGTAATCTCTGCAATGCATCCCCTGCCGCTGATTCTGTTCCAGCCCTGATTGCAGCGGGCGCAAAGGTCTCCATCGTTGGGCCCGAGCGCCGAAGAACAGTGGCGGTTGAAAAGATTATCACCGGCCCTGGCACCACATCACTGGCGAGAGGCGAGGTTGTCGAGGCCATTACACTGCCCAAACGCCCGTCAAAGTCAGGTGATGCCTACCTTCGTTTTGTCCCCCGCTCGGAGATGGACATCGCTGTAGTTGGAGCAGCAGTCAACTTGACTCTGGACAGGAACCTGGTGATCAAGAGCGCACGGATCGTCCTGGGGGCAGTTGCACCAACAGCTTTGCTCGTGCCGGCGGCGGCCAGGGCCATTGTCGGCACACAACTGAACAAGGCTGCACTGGCAAAACTGACAGATGCTTGCAGCGCCGCTTGCGATCCAATCGACGACATGCGTGGCACTGTTGAATTCAGAACCGAAGTCGCGGGCGTCCTTGCACAACGCGCCGCCAGAATCGCCTATCAGCGGGCAGGGGGGCAGTGATGTCAGGAACACTTGTATCTACCGTCGTCAATGGCGATCAGACTGAGTTTGTCTGTCAACCGAACGAGACCCTGCTCGAAGTGCTGCGTAACAGGCTTGGGCTTACTGGCTCTAAAGAAGGCTGCGGCACCGGGGACTGCGGTGCCTGCAGCGTGACCCTTGATGGCCGGTTGGTCTGTTCCTGTCTCGTGCTGGGCGTCGAAGCCCAGGACCGTGAGGTAAACACGGTAGAGGGTCTGGCAGATGGCGATGTACTTCACCCACTGCAGTCAAACTTCATTGATCATGCTGCGCTGCAGTGTGGTATTTGCACACCCGGATTCTTGATGGCAAGTCAAGCGTTGCTCGAGCGAAATCCGAACCCGACCGATGAGGAAATCCGATTTGCTCTGGCCGGCAATCTCTGCCGCTGTACGGGCTACGACAAGATTGTCCGCGCTGTAAAAGCGGCAGCAAAAGAACTCAGGAAAAAATAGCCCGAGTGCCTGAGACCGACGAACACCAACCAGACTAGAACAACCAGAATCTGCAGGAGATGCCTGAGATGGCTAACGACACCAAGTTCAGAAACCGAAAATTCAAAGCTGTTGGTACCCGGCCGCCGCGTCCGGACGGGCTCGACAAGGTCACCGGTCGGGCCAAGTATGGTGCAGACACCTTTGCACCGGGCCAACTCGTTGGCCTGATTCTGCGCTCCCCTCACGCGCACGCCCAGATCAAGCGCATCGACACGTCGAAAGCCGAGAAACTCAGAGGCGTCAAGGCCGTTATCACCAGTCGAGACTTACCTGATCTGACCGATGGTGACAGTGACCTGTACGATATTCTCGAGAACTCCATGGCACGCGGTCGAGCGCTCTATGATGGCCATGCCGTTGCCGCTGTCGCGGCCATCGATGCCCCAACAGCCAGGAAGGCACTCAAACTGATTAGTGTGACGTATAAGATCCTACCACACGTGACTGATGTCGATGAAGCGATGAAGCCCGATGCACCCTTGGTACAACCGCGCGTATTCACCAGCGGTGTGTCGCCAAAACCGAAATCTCCTTCAAACGTCGCAAAGGTGAGTGAGTTTGGCCACGGTGATGTCAAAGCTGGATTCAAAGCGGCTGATGTCATTGTGGAAAGGAGTTACAAAACCGAGCAGACTCACCAGGGCTACATCGAACCACACGCATGCCTTGCGAGTGTCGGGCCCGATGGCCACGGCGAACTCTGGGTGACCACCCAGGGACATTTCATTTTTCGCAACACTTGCGCGGCTCTACTCGGTATGGAGGTCGCTAAACTAAAAGTGACCTCGTCGGAGATCGGTGGTGGATTTGGCGGCAAGACCCATATCTGGATGGAACCGGTTGCACTGGCGTTATCCCGCAAAGCCAATCGTCCGGTGAAAGTGGAAATGAGCCGGGACGAAGTGTTCCGGAGTACCGGTCCAACAGCGTCGACTTCCATAGACATCAAAATCGGTGCAAAAAAAGACGGTAGGATCACCGCCGCAACTGCGGTCTTACGCTACCAGGATGGTGCATTCCCAGGCATCTGGGCCATGCTCGGCGCGATGACATCCTACGCCTGTTACGACCTGAAAAATGTGAAAACCACAGGCTACGATGTTCTGGTAAATCGACCCAAAGTTGCCGCCTATCGCGCTCCTTCGGCACCGATGGCTGCTTTTGCAGTGGAAAGCGCAGTGGATGAATTGGCCACTGAAATCGGCATGGATCCGATCGACTTCCGGATCAAGAACGCCGCGAAGGAAGGCACCCAGTCATCCTATGGTCCGACTTACGGTCCCATCGGCATCGGTCCAACTCTGGCCGCTGCGAAGAAACATCCGCACATGCGTGCCCGGCTTGGAAAGAACCAAGGCCGGGGTGTGGCTTGTGGCTTCTGGTTTAATTTTGGAGGCGAGACGTGCACTGATCTCAACATTGGCAACGATGGTACCGTCACGCTGACAGTCGGCACGATCGACGTAGGCGGTGCCCGGGCTTCACTATCGCTGATCGCAGCTGAAGAACTCGGCATTCCGTATGAGCGAGTCAAGTGCAATATCACCGATACCGGCTCTCTCGGACACAACGATATGACCGATGGCAGCCGGGGCACCTTCTCGTCAGGGATGTCGACAATCTTCGCCGCGCGCAAGGCTATTGAAATCCTGCGCCAACGTGCGGCGGATACCTGGGAAATTCCGATCAAAGACGTCACCTGGGAAGATGGGCAAGCGATTGCGACGGGCAAGAAACACAAGAAACTTAAACCTCTCAGCCTGAATGAGCTGGCAGCAGCATCACCGAACAGTGGTGGGCCGATCGCCGGTCACAGCCAGATCGTCGCCGATGGCGCTGGTGTTTCATTTGCGAGTCATATCTGCGATATCGAGGTGGATCCCGATACCAGCGCCACGAAAGTCGTACGTTATACCGTGATTCAGGATGCCGGAAAAGCGGTTCATCCTGACTACGTTGAAGGCCAATTTCAGGGTGCGGCGGCACAAGGTATTGGCTGGGCGCTAAATGAGGAATACGTCTACGACGAAAATGGCCGACTACAGAACCCCAGCTTTCTGGATTACCGCGTGCCGGTCTGCTCGGATCTGCCGTTCATCGACACTCAGATTCTGGAGATCCCAAACCCCAATCATCCTTACGGAATTCGTGGTGTTGGGGAAACATCCATCGTACCGCCACTGGCCGCGATCGGTAACGCGCTCTCCAATGTCGCCGGTGTCCGCATGACCCATACGCCGATGTCGCCGTCCAGAATACGAAAGGCCATCAGGGGAAAACAGACCTGAACGATGTGCCTATGCTGAAGGTCCGCTTATCGGGCCCGCTCAAGGGGGCAGCAGATGGTGCTGCTTCGGTCTCGATTGACGCATCAACAATCCGGGAGCTGCTGCGCAAGCTGGTTACACAGTATCCGGACATGCAGCGTCAACTCGACCATGGCATCGCTGTATCGATCAATGGTGAGATCTTTCGGGACAGCTGGTCAGAAGAGATCCCGGAAGGTGCAGAGATTTTTCTGTTGCCTCGAATTCAGGGGGGATAGGGATTCCTAGCAGCCAATTGCCGGCAGACGGGCTACAGAAAGATAGGAGTAGGTGCTGCCGATTGAAAACCAAAACTCCATTACATGTGGCGAGATATTGAGACGCTGACTCTCCAAATGCCTTAGGTGAATTCGGGGTACATCATTCTATGAAAACGATCGGCAATAGTAGAAGAATATTTGAATTGACATGATTGCTAGGCAGGCAAAGACAACAATAATTACGTAGTTCAAAACAAAAATTACCAACCTATAACTACAAAAAGGAAAATCCACAGGTGGGAGGTAACATTCAAACCAGCGCCATTAAGATTGAAAAGGTAAAGAAGCAGTTTGGGATTGGTGAGAATACTGTCACTGCCCTTACTGACATAACGATTGATATCTTCGACAACGAATTTTTTACTCTATTAGGACCATCTGGCTGTGGAAAGACGACATTGTTGAGAATGATTGCGGGTCTTGAATCTGTTACAGCTGGGACAATTTTCCTGTATGGCCAGGAGATCAAAGACTTATCCGCTAACAAGCGACCAATAAATACTGTATTTCAACAATACGCACTCTTTCCTCATATGACAGTCCTACAAAACATTGGTTTTGGTCTAAAAATGATGGGCAAAAGCAAATCCGAAATCATAGACCGTTCAAAGAAAATGCTGGAATTGGTTCAGTTGACCCAATTTGGTGATAGACGCCCATCGCAACTGTCGGGTGGCCAGCAGCAAAGAGTGGCTCTTGCACGTGCACTTGCGCCTTCACCTAAGGTGCTCTTGCTGGATGAACCTTTGTCTGCCCTGGATTTGAAACTGCGGCAGGCAATGCGTGTCGAACTCAAACAGATTCAGGAAGAGACTGGCATCACTTTTGTCTTTGTAACTCATGACCAAGAAGAAGCCTTAACTATGTCCGATCGTATCGCAGTGATGTCGAACGGGGAATTACAGCAAATCGGATCAGCACAGGAAATCTATGAGCAGCCGCGAAATCAGTTTGTTGCGGGCTTTATTGGTGAAACAAATCTATTCGACGTCATTATCGAGGACATCCAAGAAGATCAGGCGATATGTCGAATTGGAGACACATCAATCTCATGCAGTGTCACAGGATCAGCGGTAAAAGGCAGCACAAGACAAATATCAATTCGACCGGAACGTCTATCGTTTGCGAGTTCGCCGGAAGGTGGTCACATTACTGGCGTTGTCGAGCGATTAACCTATCTCGGCACAGATACGCAATACCTTGTTCAGCTTGATGATGGAACAATGATTACGGTGCGATCGCAGAACGCTCACGAATCTGTCGTAAACGTGCGACCCGGCGAACGAATCGGTCTTAAATTAGAAAAAGGTGGAATACGCCTTCTTATGAACTAATGGCTACCGGTGTAAAAAAAGAAAGTGGAGGGGCCTCTTCTAGTGTCTTCGGATCACACCGTTATTGGTTGTTAACCCCATCCTGGCTCGTGATAGGATTTTTTCTAGTCGCTCCTGTCGCCATCATGCTTATCTACTCGTTCCTGACCAAGGAATTTCGGGGTGGCGTAATTTGGGAATTTTCTCTCGCAGCTTATGACCAGTTCATCTTCGATCGCGGCTTGTTCGGAGACGATCCACCAAAACTTGAATGGACCTACATTTCGATATTTTTTCGCTCGATCTGGCAGGCCTTTTTAGCCACAGTTCTTTGCTTGCTCATCGGCTTTCCGACTGCGTATTTCATCGCGACGCGACCAGTCCAGACCCGATCTATTTGGCTGTTCCTAGTAACGATACCTTATTGGGTAAATCTGTTAATTCGTACGGTGTCGCTAAAATTCCTGATTCGGGATTCAGGCCCCCTTAATCAATGGCTTATCTCTTTTGGAATCCTAGACAGCCCAATTCATCTAATAAACACAAATGTCGCGATCCAACTAGGGCTCTTCTATTCCTACTTACCCTTCATGGTACTGCCAATTTATGCTTCTGTGGAGCGATACAACTTCGTATTGTCAGAGGCCGCGTGGGATCTTTACGCCAATCGTTGGACGACTTTACGGTATATCTTGCTACCGTCGGTTAAGCCCGGAATCATTGCTGGCTGCATACTAGTATTTGTTCCCAGCCTTGGTGCTTTTCTGGCTCCTGATCTACTTGGTGGTGCGAAGAATTTCATGATCGGCTCCCTTATTGAAGAACAGTTCAAGGGAAATGCCGGTAACTGGCCGTTTGGTGCGGCGGCATCAATAATTCTGCTTACCTTAGTGTTGATTGTACTGATAGTGTATGCGCGTCAACAATCGCGCACCGAATCAAAATATAGTTGAGATGGCACAACCTAGTTCGGACATTCGTAAGTTCCCAGGCTTCCTGCCGATCACGACCCTTTGCCTCGTGATGCTCTATGCACCGTTAGTTATAGTTATGGTCTACAGTTTCAATGATTCGAGGTCTATTACGATCTGGGGTGGTTTTAGTCTACGGTGGTATGAGGATGTGTTTTTTGGCATTGAGGCCTCAAAGTTTAAGACCGCAGCTTGGAATTCATTATCCATTGCGTCTATGGCGGCGATCACATCAACCGTACTTGCGACCTGTGCAGCAGTCGGCATGATTCGCGGCGGTTCTTTCCGCGGGAAAGCTGCGAGTTTCGCACTGATCAGTTTGCCCCTCATGGTTCCTGAAATCGTTACAGCGGTTGCAACCTTGATTTTTTTTAGCACCATAGGATTTACACGAGGTTATGCGTCAATCCTAGTCGCACATATCGTATTCTGTATCCCATTCGCATATTTGCCCATTGCAGCGAGGCTGGATGGTATTGAGAGTTTTTATGAACAAGCCGCACTCGATCTCTATGCAAGCAAGGCGCAAGCCTTTTGGAGAATTCTGTTACCGCTGATGGCGCCGGGCATTCTTTCTGGGTTTTTGCTCGCTTTCATTATTTCTTTAGATGATTTTATAATTACAAACTTCGTCAAAGGAGCGGGAATAGAAACATTACCGACTGCAATTTTTGGATCAGTTAAACAAGGCATTAAACCCAATATCATGGCGCTGTCTACGTTAATGTTGTTGGTCTCAATTTTGTTGGTAACAGCTTCTTTTCTCGTGGGGAAGACTGGCAGTAAATCGAGGCGTTAACAACTTTTGGTAAGGCAACACCAAGATGTAAATTCAATCAACAATTCGGAGGATATTAGATTATGATAATTCTATTGAGAGCACTCGCTGCAGCACTCGTACTGACATTGGCGTCTGGAGTCGCTCAGGCACAAGACAAGCTTTCGATTTATCACTGGTTTGAGTATATACCACAGGAGCTGTTGGATAAGTTCACCGCCGAAACCGGAATTGAAGTAACCATGGATACCT